>NZ_KV808731.1:0-373847 GCF_001812395.1 Actinomyces sp. HMSC075B09 | reverse complement strand
CGCCTCGTCCCAGCCAAGAATATCCGCAGCTATTTTCGCAACCTCGTCAATAGCAGCCAATCCGCGATTCCGATGCTCGTAACAGAGTCTGGTGCGGCGCGCCAGTAAGTCTTCCACATGCAAAACACCCTCATATAAAACACCAAACGCTATTTCTGCACGTCGAGATGGAGGTTTCCTCTTCGTCCATACGCAATAGGCTGGGCTTAGGCTTCGGTATAGGCTGCGGATTCCTGGGAGAAGCCTGCGTGCTGTGAAGAGCGATATTTAGTTCATTGATGGTGACGTATTTGATGTAGTCGTACCAGTTGTTTGGGAAGCTCTGGATATAGTGGATTTTCTTGTGTTTATTGGAAAATCGCAGGAAATAGAGTGAGAGGCTGAAAGGCTCTGTTCTTAGCTGGATGCCTTGCGATTTTGGGCAATATTTTATGAGTATTGATGATTTCTCTTGTTCACGGGTTCGTTAGGCGTTTTCGCGAGGCAAAATCGCTATCTCTAAACCGGCGAGTACGACTTCCATGATGATTTCAAAGTATTCCTGACTCATGCGGTCTTCATTTTTCGGGTTGGCTAGCGGAATTAAGTAGCCCTGGATGATGTCAGCCAGCGTTGTGGAGCAGACAGCTAGGGGCTGAAGTTGGGTAATCATTTGGCCTAGGTCGTGGCGCTGTTCCTGCTTGGTTGGGCTGCGCAAGTTGCGAGCAGTAATGCTCCACAGCATCGTGTTGATGATAATTGAGTATGCGATGTGAATGTACTTGCTAAAACCAGCATCCCGTAGTTTTTCGTAAGCCACCTCCAAGATTGGTATCAACGCGGCGTTCATATGTCCATACATCAGTTTGTCGGTGACTCCGGGGAATTCAAGAAAGACAGGCCTGACATTTTCTGCTAGGGAGATGAACCAATCTTTCCATTCCAGCTGCTCGTCCGGTAGTTCGATGGTGCTAGTGATCTCGCCTATTACAGAAGCGGTAATGGCGTCACGGTTTTGGTAATGGTGGTAGATGACAGAGGGAACTACTCCCAGACGCTGCGCAAGGTCACGAATCGACCATTTTTCTAGACCGCACTCTCGGGTCAGTTCCATTGCGGTGTACATGATCTTTTCCTGCGTCAGCCAGGCGCGTCTACCCGTGTTTACCCGCTTGTCTTTATTCCCCACGAAAACAGCATACCCTCAACCTCGACAATACTAGAACATTGTTCTAGTATTGTCTCAGCTTGATTGGTAGCTCACTTTGGAAAGGATGTTTTAATGTGCGCCACTAATGAACGAAACGAGAAAGTCGAATCAAAAATAACGGGACTGTTTCCCCTGTTTTTGACGGTGCTACTGGCATATATGGGGCAGATGATTCTTAATCCAATTCTGGCTCCACTATCGCGCGAAATCGGGCTGAAGGAATGGCACATTGGCGCCACCATTTCGTTAGCAGCCATAATGTTTTCTCTTACCTCCACCAGGTGGGGACGGGTCTCATTGCGATGGGGATCTCGGCGTATCTTGCTTATTGGCATGCTTGCCGGAATCCTGGCTCTAAGCGGATTCGCTATGGTGGTGTGGCTAGGATTTAAGGGTCTGCTCACCGGCATAGCGTTGATCATAGGAGTAGTCATAACTAGGGGCGTGCTGTACGGCGGTGCCATCGCATCAGTTTCCCCAGCCGCGCAAACCTACGTTGTGACTCATACCTACAATGAGACGCAACGGGTAAAAGGTCTGGGAGTCTTGGGCGCTGCACAAGGATTCTCGTCTATTCTTGGAGCCTTATTGGGCGGCAGCCTTGCAGCTATAGGAGGTTTCATGATGCCCCTGCTGGTGATGCCTCTGGTCATGCTTTTAGGCGTTGCCGTTTTACTGCTAACATTCAAACCCACAGGTAGCGAAGAAAAAGTCGCTCAACCGGCAAAAGTTTCCTATTTTGATTCAAGAGTATTCGTGTTCCTGGCTTGCGGTTTCCTAATGTTTACCGCTTTTTCTACCGTGGCTACACTTTTCGGCTTTTTACTGCAGGATGTTTTGAATCTAGCGGCCGGCGCCACAGCAGGGCTCACCGCTTTGTGCATGTCAATAATGGGTTTGGTCATGATACTTGCGCAGGCCTTGGTGGCTCCAAGGTTAAACTGGGGTGCTAAAAAACTCTTTAGAAGAGGATTAATAATCGTTCTTCTCGGGTTACTACTCTTGGTTTATCCACTAAATCTTGGACTGTTCATCGTGGCCAGCATCTTGACAGGCTTTGGTCTAGGCCTGGCGATGCCTGGCTACAACACGGCGCCTACTTTGCAAATGAAGCCCGAAGAACAAGGTGGGCTAGCCGGGTTGATTAATGCTAACAATGGTGCAGCCTATGTAGTGGCACCGATAGCCTCCACCGCACTTTACGGACTCTCTCCGTGGCTACCAATGACATGTTGCGCAGTCCTGATAGCTGCGGCAGTTTTGCTGAGTTTTTACCATCCCGAGTTCCGCAAATAATCTCTTTATGATTAGAAGCAAAAACCATAAAAATCCCTGCTAAAGCGGTATTGACTTCAGCAGAACTATGATGTCTAGTCGCTACGAGATTCAAACAAACTCAAACGTCTCAAAAACCCCATGCAAACACGAGGTCATTCAGCTCAATCGCTTGTAATGGTGTGTATATTCTTCTTGGTAATGACCCTGAAGCTATTGAGAATACCTAGTGTTACATCGGCAAGATAGAAAACTTTGTTGAGCGCTTACGCGATCATGACAAAAAGAAGCCGCAGTGGGAAAGAGAATCAGCCAACGAGTGGACAACATCGACCAGGGGAGTGCCAAGCTTCCCGTCATAAACGCGCCGATAGCTTGCACCAAAACGATGCTAAACACGAGTCCGAATGCGATGGCGAGCTTTTTTCGCAGGTGTGAATCTGTGGCGGCTTCTTGCGCGCTTGGCCCATGATCGTGGTGATGCTCGCTCATGATGACCCCCTTCTAGAAACTCGGCTCGTGAATCCCTCGTTCACTCCTGTAGACACATGTCTGAGCAGGCGTTGATTTGGTCAAGGCGGACGCTATGGTCGGCGACCTCGGTAACGAGTTCAGCGTCGTGGGTGATGACAATGACGACGGCACCAGTGTCAGCGAGTTTACGCATTACTCGGGAAATCGCGACAAGGTGTTTGTAGCCAACACCGGACGTGGGCTCGTCGAAGATGTAAACTTTCTTGTTCGCAGCAAGCGCTGTAGCAATAACCAGACGTTGACGTTGCCCGCCAGAGAGTGCTTGCGGATGATCAGCCTCGTGGTCGGCAAGGTCGAGTTCTTCAAGGATCGCGTGGGCATCGATGTGTTGCTTTTCGGCTTTGGTCGTGCCGAGCGTGACTTCGTCGATGACGGTATCTGAGAACAACTGTCGGGTGGGGTCTTGCATGACGAGATATGCGTCTCGGCTGGCGAATTTTTGTCCGCCGAGTGTGATGGATGCATGTTTGGCTTTTTCTAGTCCGCAAACAATGCGTGCCAGAGTTGATTTCCCTGAACCGCACGGGCCGAGGAGCGCCGTGATTTTCCCCGCCGGAAACAACACGTGGTTAATATTGAGGACTGTGTTTCCATGACGGTAGGCAAAGGTGAGGTTGTCGATCGTGAGCCCGTTCCCTGCCGGTGGCGGGAGTTGTGGAATGGGCACGGGAACAAGGGACCGTAGTCCAAGGTGTTTGCGTTCCGCCTCTGGCGTGGCGTAGAACTCTTCGCCGGTTGCGGTGAGGGCTATCTTGCCTTTGTCGAAACAGTAGACACGGTCAGCGATCCCGGAAAGGAAACTTAGCCGGTGTTCAGCAATGATGATGGTGTGTCCATCAGCTTTGAGCCTGGCGATGAGTGTGGCGAGTTGGTCGATAACGTCAGCGGACAAGTTCGCGGTTGGCTCGTCAAAGACGATCATCGACGTGTTGTTGCACATGGCGACGGCGCAGGCCACGCGTTGCATCTGCCCACCCGACAGTTGTGTGACGCGGGATTCCAGCAGGTCGGCGATACCTAACTCGGCTGCAACCTCGTCAATGCGGGCACAGATTTCCTGCGGGTCGCGGCCGAGGTTTTCTGGGCCGAAGGCGAGTTCTTGGCGCACGTGAGTGGTGTAGAACTGGGTGCGCGGGTTTTGAAACACTGTCGAACAGTGGTGGGCAAGGCGTGGCAGGTCTGTTTGTGCCACGTCAATGTCGTCGACTGTGACGCTTCCGGTGAGGTCGCCGTCGTGGAAGTGTGGGATGAGCCCGTTAAATAGCCGTAGTGCGGTGGTTTTTCCTGACCCTGACGCGCCACACAGCAAGGTGACGGTTCCGGGTGTGATGGTGATGGTTGCGTCGTTGATTGAGGGGTGGTCTGCTCCTCGATAGGTGAAGGTGACCCCAGTTGCTTGGGCTATTGTCATAGGACGATTCTCCATATCGCGAAGCCGATAACGATGAGCAGAATGACTGCGTCGATCACACGGAATTTCACGACTGTGACTGAGGTGGGCTTTGCGGTTCCGCCCAGTCCGCGCACGAGGGCGGCCGATGCCAGTTCGTCCCCGCTGCGTACCACGGTAGATAGCAGCGGGATTGTGAAGTATTGCGCCGCACGCAGTGAGAGCACGGACATGCCGCGTAGTTTCATGGCATCTGAGATCGCTTTAACCTCGTGGCCGATCACGGGCAGCACACGTAAGGCAACCGAGATTGGGATTGTGAAACAGGTCGGGATCCGTGAGCTGGCGAGTGCTTTTTGCAAGGTGGCGGGTCGGATCACGCCGATCGCGTAGGCTCCCATTCCTGCGCTGACGCTGAATCGCCACATCCACTGCAGAAACAGCACGAGGAACGCGCTGGCTGTTGATTTCCAGACCAGGGGTATCACATAAACGAGTGTGCCGAGGACCGCAAACGTGGCGAGGTAGCCTGCTACCCAGCTGGGGCGCACGAGCGTGTTGGGGTTGATCGCAGCGCTCGTCAGCATCACGGCGGCGAATCCGCCCAGAGTACACACGAACCACGGCGAGTAGGCACTGTAGATCGTGGTGGAGACGATGACGAGCGCTGCGATAATGGTGCGCGGGTCGGGAAGTTTAGACAAGACCGGCCCGTTCAAAGTGTTTGCGCGCGACCCTGGTTCCCAACAGACCAGCAAGCCAGCCCACGATGAGCATCACGCCGAAGAAGCCCAGCAGAATCGGAATCGTGACGACCTGTGCCATCTTGGCGGCATACTCGGCACCCATTTGTTCGGCGATTTGCGACATATATGCGTCTTGGTTCATAAATAGCGGCATCCACGGTGACACGTAGATCGGCAGAATAAACAGTGCGTATGCCAGCGGAACGCGAACCTTAACGTTCTTCGGTCCCTTGGTGATGACTAGGTCGGCGAGCAGGCCGAATACAGCGGCCACCGCGATGCCTCCCACCCAGTGGCCGGTCACGAAAAAGAGGATTTCGATGATAATCAGCATGATTGTCAACGCCCCCATCTTCGGAGTGCGTGCTGTGAACAGCGCAAAGACGATGCCGTTAACGAGGATAGAAAGCAAGAAACCGGCATACATGGCGGCGGGGATGAACCCGAGCATTCCGAATGCAAACACGATGACGAACATCAAGGCGGTGAAGACGCCAATGTTGATGAAGTCGCGCGCGTTGAGGCGCGAGGATGTGGGTGTGGACATAGTTTTTCCTTTCATGTGCTTATACGTGCTGTGTTTAGACGAGTTGCCATCCGGCTGCGTTGATGCGTTCTTGCCAGAAATCGCGGTATTGACCTGGCTGGTTGACCAGCTCGTCGTGGCACCCGCGCTGAGCGATACGCCCACCGTGGGAGAGCACAATGATTTGGTCAGCTTGTCGAATGGTTTCAAGTTTGTGGGCGATGACAATCAGTGTGGAGTGTTTGCGTAGCTCATTCATCGCCGCAACAATATTGGCTTCATTTTCCGCGTCCAACGCGCTAGTGGCCTCATCGAAAAGCACGATCGGGGCCTTCTTCACCAAAGCGCGGGCGATAGAGACGCGTTGGCGTTCCCCACCCGACAGTGCACGCCCGCCAGAACCCGCCAATGAATTCCAGCCGTCTGGGAGCCGGTTGACGATTTCCGTCACGCCCGACAGGTCAGCCGCCCACCTGATTTCTTCATCGGTGGCTTCGGGGTTGCCAAGGCGAATGTTGGCTTCGAGAGTGTCGTTGAATAAGTAGACGTCTTGGAAGACAAGAGACACCTGGCGCATCAAATCTTCGGTGGTCTGCTCGCGCACGTCCACTTCGCCAACGCGCACGCTGCCGGACTGCACATCCCAGAAACGTGCAACCAACCGGGCGATCGTCGTCTTCCCGCACCCAGATGGACCAACCAGGGCACACATGCCACCTTGCGGGACATGGAAGGAAATATCACGGAGAACCGGGGTGTCCGGATCGTAGCCGAAGGTGACGTCCTCGAAACGAACATCACCAGGGGCGTTTATCGGTGTAGAGGCATCGGGTTCGGACAGTTCGGGGGCATCCATGACCTTGTCGACGTGATTCATCTGCTGGCGGCGTTCTTCCAGCCCGGTCATGCAGCCACCGATGTCTTGGAGCATGGTGGTGAACCGCAGACACATGCCGATTGTGACCACAGCGTTCAACGCGCTCACCTGCCCGCCGAGGGCGAGTTGGGCGGTCAGCCAGATCATCACCACAATGAGTGCTTGAACGAACATCCCATTAATCAGGTTCGCTAATGTTTCGATCCACAATGCTTTGCGACCCTTGCGGTCAGCCTGGTCGAAAGCCCGATCAAGGGCCGGGTAGTCGTCGGCGACATGGCAGGAACGCAGCGCACCTTGACAGGTGGCGAATTCGACCATGCGAGCCGCCAGCTCCGATTCGGCTGGTTCGGAAACCTGCTTACCTTTATCAAGAAGCACACGGGAAATATGGAGGAAGGCGAGCATGATCGGGAAGGCGATCGTCAAGGTCAGTCCCAGCCGCCAATCCCAGAACCAGGTTCCCACAGTGATCACCAGCACGGCCGAGAGTTTTTGGACGAGGGAGAAAATGAAATGTGCCGCCGACTCGCCCAAGTTCATCATTTCCTGGGTGACCATACGCGACAGCCGTCCAGAACTACCCGAATCGAACACTCCCAACGGTAGGCGGGCTACCTTGTTGCCGACCGCTTGGTGGACGTCGTGAATGAATCCGAGCGCGCCGATATAGCCGGTGCGCATGCCATAAAACTCCGTGCCCACGCCCAGCATCGCGATCACCGCCAAGGCGATGAGCCAGCCCGAAAACGATAACCCCCACACCGGCATTCCGGTCGCTAGGGCACTTGCGGCGGGAAGCAAAATCAGCAGGGCAAAGCCGTGACACAGTCCTGATACCGCACCCCACGCTTGACCGACCGAGAGGTCTCGCCACGAGGCGGGTTCCATCAAACGCTTAAAGCGTGGCAACAATATTTGATTCATTGTGTCATCTCCTCGCATGCACCTTGGGTAAGAAGTGCCTGATAGTGCGCATTACCCAACAGCTCGTCGTGTTTACCGACCACAGCAATGCGCCCGCGTTCCATGACGACGATTTGGTCTGCCCCTCTGATCGAGGCCAGTCGGTGGGCGATCACAATCACGGTTCTGCCTTTGGCAAGAGTCGAGAGAGCTTGTTGGATTTTCGATTCCGATTCCGGGTCCGCCATCGCCGTCGCCTCGTCCAGCACCAACACTGGGGCATCAACCATGAGCGCGCGGGCGATCGCGATACGGGCTGCCTGTCCGCCCGAAACGTGGGTGTCCTCCCCCAACACGGTGTCGTAACCATCTGGCAGGCTCATGATGAACTCGTCGATCTGCGCTGCTCTCGCCGCCTGCCGCACCTGATCTAAGGTTGCGTCTGGCGCGCCCAGGGCAATGTTGTTGTGGATGGTGTCGCGAATAAGCTGTGCATCTTGCAGGACGAATGCGACCGTCGAATACAACACGTCCTGGGAAATGCTCTTTAGATCAACCCCGCCGATGGTGATCGTGCCAGCGTCCGGGTCATCAAAGCGGGCCATCAAACTCGCCAACGTCGACTTCCCCGCACCCGACGGGCCAACCAGCGCGGTCACCGTGCCTGCCGGAATGCTCAGGCTTACCTCGTCTAATGCCTGGGTGTCGTCATAGGTATACGACACACCCCGAATCTCGATATCATGACCGTGTGGTGTCTGTGGTGCATCGGGTTGGCTCAATGCCGGTAGCTCCATCACCGCAACGAGGCGCACCGCAGCCGATCCCGCAAGCTGGTAAGACCAGGCGATGGTTGCGACTGTCATCAACGCTCCCGGCAGCACCAAGGCGATCAACGTCGTCGTTATCACCTCGTAGATGCTCACCCAACCGGCGTTCATCATCAACGCGCCACCGCCAAGGTTCACGATCAACAACACCGGGATCGACACCCACGAAAATGAGGCGACCGACATCGACACCAGCGGCATACACCACGCTCGGTAGAACTTAGAAAACTCGTTAGCTGCATCTAAATAGGCTTTATGTGCTTGGCCGACCTTGCCGAATGCTTTCACCACTGAGATACCGGCAACGAACTCGGCCATCGTTGCCGAAACCTGAGCGAGCTTGGTATCCATTTGCGCGGTCTTCTCATTCATCCCACGCATCGACATGCCATACATGCCCACATAGAGCGGGATCGTCGCAATCGACAGCAACGCGAGTCGCCAATCCACCACAAACGCATACATCAACAAGGCGAGCGGGGATACGATCGCGTTCAGTTTCTCTATCGGCCCGTGCGCGATTACTGTGTGCACCGTGGCCGTATCATCCTGAATGGTCTTGCGGATCTTCCCCTCACCCTCGCGGGTAAACCACGACAGCGGAGCAGCCGACATTCGGGCGGCAATTTGCCGACGCATCTGGTTACGCAACGACAGGTCAATAAAATGCGTCACGCCCAATGCAACAAAATATAAGCTCAACCGGGCCATGTATGCGCTGACGAGGAGTATGACGATCCAGTTCACCCGCGCCGGGTCCACCTGGTCTTGCATAAGTTCTCTGCCAAGCTCCACCAGAGCCACATACGGGGCAATAGCCAACACGCCAGAGAGAAAAGCCAAAACCTGCGCGACGAACAGCTTGCCTTTCACTGGCTGCGATAGTTGACGGATCGCGTTCTGGCCAGCGACAGATTTTTCCTTCGCGGACCCATACTCGCCGTCAACAACCTGATCCATTGCACTATCGTCCATGCAAACACCATCCTTATTAGGCAAGGCTAACCTTATCTAAATTCTGGAAGATGTACCTAACCGTGCACGTAAACCGATACGAGCATCACCCTTTCAAGGCCATACTCACCTGTTCACCAGTGCGGAATACGAACCGGATTGTATCCTCAGATCAATTCTGTGCCGTGATACCATGGTGAGTCCACGCGCCGTTTAGTTTTTCCTTGTATTTCGCGCGTGTTGATGAAAATTCTTGGCTTGAACGGGTTGGGATAAATACGTGCGGTTGTCTTCTTCGATAGCTGATCACTTGAAGTTTTTGTTACCGTCCGCAGATGATTATCGCGAGGCGAATTGGCGCCGCGACCTGGTTGCAGGCGTGACGGTGGGTATTGTTGCACTGCCGTTGGCGTTGGCATTTGGGGTTTCGTCTGGAGTGGGCGCAGCCGCCGGTTTGGTAACGGCAATAGTTGCGGGCCTGATTGCAGCGGTTTTTGGCGGCTCACACGTGCAGGTGTCGGGGCCAACGGGCGCGATGGTTGTGATCCTGGCGCCAATAGTTGCGCAGCATGGGGCAAGTTCGATCATGTTGCTGTCGGTGATGGCAGGCCTGATGGTGTTTGCGTTCGGATTGTTGGGCCTGGGCAAGGCTATCTCCCTGATCCCTTGGTCCGTGGTGGAGGGTTTCACGCTGGGAATCGCCACGTTAATCGCGCTTCAGCAGGTGCCGATGGCGATGGGGGTAGAAATCCCGGCGGGCGTGAACTCGCTGTATGGCGCTTTCTTGGCCGTGCAGGCGGCGGACTGGGCGGTTTCCGCATTCACTCTGGGTATTGTCCTAGTTACTGTGTTGATGATTGTGGGGACTTCCCGCATATCAACAACGTTCCCGGCCTCACTCGTCGCAGTGGTCGTGGTGTCACTGGCGGCGTTCTTTGGCAATCTTGCGGTGCCAACTATTGGCCAGCTCCCCAGTTCCCTTCCGGCGCCAAGCCTTCCATATGTTGATTTTTCATTGATGAGGCAGTTGCTGCCTGCCGCGTTCGCGGTGGCAATGCTGGCGGCAATCGAGTCGCTACTGTCGGCACGTGTTGCGGCTGGAATGCCGGGGCAGGGATCGTATCAGCCGGACCGGGAGCTGGTGGGCCAGGGGCTGGCGTCAATCGGCTCGGGTATTTTTGGAGGAATGCCGGCAACGGGCGCGATTGCGCGTACGGCAGTGAATGTGAAGTCGGGAGCTACCAGCCGCGTGTCCGCAATCGTGCATGCGATAATCCTGGGCGCGGTGGTATACCTCGCGGCTGGCCTCGTGAGCCATATTCCGCTCGCGGCCCTAGCCGGAGTCCTGTTCGTAACCGCATTCCGCATGGTTTCAACATCTAGTGTGTGCAAGATTTTGGGCTCAACGCGCGGCGATGGCCTCGTATTTTGGATTACTGCACTGATCACGGTCGTGTTCGACTTGGTTGTTGCAATCGGTTTGGGCGTTGCGATCGCCGTGTTTTGGGCGGTCTACCACCTGTCCCGCCTGTCGGGCGTAGTGGAGTTGCCGCTGCCGGGCGAACGCCAGCAACCCGATGACAAGATCGCGTACTTCCGTTTGGACGGCTCAATGTTCTTTGGCGCGGCAGAGCGCATCGTCACTGAGCTTTCCGACGTTCACCGCTCCACCGGAGTGGTGATCTTGTCAATGTCGCACGTGGGGATTTTGGACGCGTCGGGCGCAAAACAACTTGCGGACGTGTTCGTGGAGCTCAATGAACGCGGCATCATAACGATGATCAAGGGCCTGCGCCCCGAGCATCTGAAGGCCGCGCAAAGCGTGGGCATAATCGATGCGCTAAGCTCGCCCACCTACCTGTTCGATTCCATCGAAGAGGCCGCCGCTTCTGCACGCAGATTGGTAGCCGAGGGGTTGTGAGGCTGCAATTTCAATGCGCGAATGTAGTCTTTTGACCAGACGCCATGTTCTGAGGGTTCGCGTACGGAGGCAAATTTAAGATGAGGTAGACACGCTCGGCTGTACCGGTATAGTCTGGTATAGTCGATATGGAACGAAGGAGTTTCGATGCGTGATTTTACTTTAGGAGCGAACGTCTCCGTGACGGTAGAAGACCTTGGTCTTAAGGCAAACAGGGATCAGGAGGAATATATCCAGCGGATCTTGGATACGCCCCTTGATCTAGATACCTTTGCTTGGTTGTCAAAGCGGGCTCAGAGTCTTGAAGCGGGCGAAGAGCTGCGAAAGGTAGTTGACTACTTCCGAGATGCGCAGGGCGGGACGCCTGCCGGTTTTAGGCGCGAGTTGCACCTAAAGAAGGGAGGCGTTCTCGAAGTTGATCTGGTCCGCGATATTTCCAAGGACAAGGACGGGAAAGAGCGACCCACAAAGGTGCTGTACTCGGCGGACTCGGCCAACCCGTACGAGGTTGCCCCGGTTGCCCCCCTGCTTGCAAACTTGACTTGTAACCCCGGAATTATTTATGACCTGTTCTTAAATAACCCAAAGGCTAACGTGGGTAACAAGTACAAGGATCGCGACGAGGTCATGACTTCTATCGGCGACATTCTTGGACCTGGCTCCGATATTTCGGTAGAGCTAAACAATCCTTTTGAGCAGGATTTCTCGAAAATTCTTGAAGAAGTTAAGCGCTTCGAAGAAATTTTGTCTCCTTGGCGTCTCGTGGTGAAGGTTCCTCACACGGGACCGGTTAATCACGAAAACTACAAGGAGCTGCTCGAGGGCGACGGACGTCTGGGGCTGGGCTTTGATAAGGGTTCCACGGCCGATGCACTACGTGGGCATGAGCTTGCGCTACGCCTTCATGAGGAAGGGTATAGGGTTAACTTCACCCTGATGTTTGAACCGTTCCAGACGCAAATGGCGCTGCAGGCAAGGCCGTACTTCATTAATTCATTTATTCGCCACCGGAAGATGCAGACTGATCGAATGATCGGCTTGCTCAAGGCTTACGAGCTGAGTCATGATTCGTATTTCCTGACGCAGCTCAGGGATTACATGGTCGCAAATGACTACATTGGCGCAAACGACAATCCGGATGACCTCGCGCTAATTAATATGGCGCAAACCTTCCTCACATACCGGGGTGTTGATGTTGATACCGCTAGCTTCGATGGCCTAGACGGTGTTCGCCACAATCTACGGGCTCTTCGTAACTCGAATCTGGATGACACCAGGCTGATCATTTGTTCGATGGAAGGTCCGATGAACTACCCGGACATTGATCGGTTGTTGATGGAAGATGAGTTCCGCGACATGGCCGATAGGGTCGTCGTTACCGCTGAGCCGCAGTATCTGGCTCGGTTTACCTCAACAAATCAGGTTGTTAGTTATCAGCGACGCTTTATGAAGGCCGCTTCCGGGCAGTCTTAAAGATTGCTGCTGGAGGGAGGGAGGTTTTCTCCCTCCCTCCGGTAATTGTGGGATTGGTCGCGCAAGGTTGTTGGACCGCGTATGGCTCGCCTTGTGCTAGTAGGGTTATGTCAGGCATTTGCTTTGTGGGCGCGTGCTGTACGCATGCCTGCTGATTAGGTTTGTGAGGGTGCGTCGTATGCAGTACGAGCTCGATAGGGATTCGATTACGCCTCTGTATGTTCAGATTGGCGACATCATTCGAGATGGGTTGTCGAGAGGTGTGTGGAAGCCTGGAGAGAGGATTCCGTCAGAATCTGAATTGCAGGAGAGTTTCAACGTATCCCGAATGACGGTACGTGGAGTGGTCTCCTCTTTGGTGGATGAGGGGTTGTTGCAGAGGGTTCCTGGTAAGGGGACGTTTGTTGCGCAGGCCAAGATAACTGCAAGCTCACCGATGTATAGAGGGATTCGCGAGCAGTTGGAGCGGATGGGGTATAAAACCCAGACTGAGCTCCTAAAATTCGAAAAGATTCTGCCGCCCCGGTTCGCTCAAGATGCATTGGAAGTGGCTGCCGATGAGAGCGTTTTTGAAATCGTGCGCCTTCGAAAGATTGAAGATCAGCCGGTAAGCCTCCACAGGTCTTGGATTCCGGCTAAATTTGCCCCGTCATTGCTTGAGTGCGATGTGGTGGATGAACAGCTATGTACGGTGCTCGGTGATGAGTTTGGGCTTAGGGCAACCGAAACTCACGAGACTTTAGAGGCTGTTGCGGCGTCTGAAGTGGAAGGTGAGATTCTCGAGTGTGGAGAAGGTGTCCCTCTGCTACTTCTCGAAGATACGCTGTACGACGAGCGAGGCCGGGCGTTTGAGTATACAAAGCTCTTGCTGCACGGTGGCCACATGAAGGTGCGCTTCAATTTCTCGGGAGAAACCAAGGCATTCTAATCGCTTTTTAGCTGATCTTTCTGGAACCCTTGCCCACACTTGTATGTACAGGTATAGTCAGGTATAGCACCTCCTTTCGGTGCGTTTTTGGACTTCAAGGGAGAAGATCATGGAGCTAACAGTTCCCCAATACGCGAAACACTTTGACATGGCTTTGCATCTGCAAAGTTCCACCGAAGATGACATTAGGAAGCATGCGCAAACCGCGAGGGACGCGGGAGTGGCAGCATGCTACACGAACTCATTCTGGACTCCCGTGGTCGCGGATGTTCTGAAGGGTAGCGATGTGCGAGTCGGCACCGCTATTTCCTTCCCGTACGGCTGCACGTCAACCGCAATGAAGTTTGCGGAAATTGAGGAAGGCCTTGAGCTAGGCGCGACCGCCGTTGACATGGTGGTCAACATTGGCGCAGTTCATGACGGCAATTACTCATTGGTCGAAAAAGAACTCGTTGGTCTTGTGGATCGCTGTAAAGACAAGGCAATTACAAAGCTTATTTTTGAAGTTGGGTTCCTTACCGATGAACAGATCGCCGATCTAACTAAGTTGTGCTGCGAAGTTGGCATTGACTATGTGAAGACGGCTACGGGTTCCGAGGCTTTCCCGTCCGAGCACCAGATTCGGATCATGAAGGAGAACCTCTCTGGAGACAAGACAAAACTGAAGGTTTCGGGCGTTCCGAGGACCTTCACCATGCCGGCCACACTATGGATGATTGAAAAGCTCGGCGTCTCGTTGATCGGTACGCGTAGCGCTGCACGCCTCGTCAAAGAATACGAGGAATACCTCAAGAGGGGGTACTAGAAGTGGCCGAAACGTATCTTGTTGGAATAGATGCAGGAACAACGGGGTGTAAGACCGTTGTATTTGATCTTGACGGCAATGCCTTGGGCTCTGACTATCGGGAGTACCCTTCTCGATTCCCGAAGGAGGGGTGGGTAGAGCAAACATACGACGACATCATCCCGCCTCTTGTAGATTCCTGTCGTGTTGCGATCAAGAAATCGGGAGTCAAACGTGAGCGCATCGCTGCAGTGGCATTCTCCTCGCAAGCCCCCCTTCTGACGATGCTTGACGAAGAAGGCTTCTTGATGAGGGACTTCGTGTCCTGGCAAGATCTGCGCGGAGCTCCGTACATTAAGGAGTTGCGCGAGGCCTATGGAAGCGAGAAGTACTACCAGGAGACTGGTGACCCGCTGAACACGAACTCTGCTGCGCCTAAATGGGCTTGGCTGAGGGATAACGAGCCGGAGAACTTTGAGCGCGCCCGCTGGCTTCTGTCAGAGCAAGAGTACTTGCTCAAAATTTGGGGTGCTGAGGATTACTGGACGGACCTGTCATCCGCATCGCGCGAAGGCATGCTGGATGTGAATGAGGCTGAGTGGTCAAAGCCTATTCACGATTTGGTGGGAATTCCCCTAGAGAAGCGTGCGAAGCTATCCAAGGTTCCAGGACAAGTCGTAGGCACTGTTACCGGTGACATTGCGCTTAGGGCAGGATTGCCCGACGGGGTAGCCCTGTGTGTAGGCGGGCACGACCAAAACTGCTGTACTTTCGGAGCTGGTGCCATCAAGGGCGGGGACACCGCCATGGTTATGGGAACGTTTGGTTCTTGTTACGTGGTGATGGACAAGCCAATGCGCGATCCAAAGCGCAAACTCATTGTGAAGCCCAACCACGGTATGCCGAACTGGACTATTGAAGCGTTCTCTAACACTTCTGCCTCGGCATTCCGCTGGTACAGGGATACCTTCTGTCAGCTTGAGACCGCTTCTGGTCAGGTTGTTGGGATCGATCCGTATGACCTGTTGACTCGTGAGGCGTCGCGCTCGCCTATCGGCGCGTCCGGCGTTACGTTCCTCCCGTACCTTGCGGGTGCGGCAGGTGCTCGTCAGAACTCTGATGCTCGCGCCAACCTATTTGGTATGTCGCTTTCGACGAATAAGAACGACATTGCGCGCGCGGTCCTAGAGGGAATTTGTTTCGAGATGAGAGACATCCTGAACGCGCAGGAAGCTGCTGGAGTCGAAGTGGGCACTATTCGCCTGGTCGGTGGTGCTGCAAACTCAGAATTCTGGAGCCAGATGCTTGCAGACTCGTTGGGGCATCCGATCGAGATTCTGAGTTCGAATCAAGCTGGTTGCCTCGGTGCTGCTATGTACGCCGGCGTGGGTGTGGGCGCATATGAGGATTGCGAGGATGCTGCGAAACGTGCTGTTAAGGTTTCGGCGCGCTATGAGCCGAACCCTGATGTTGCCGCTGAATACGATAAGGCATTCGAAAAATTTGTTGAATGCTACGACTCCCTGGACGGCAATCTGTTTTAGGAGGAGCCTCGTTTGAGAGGCGTCAAACAAGGAGGTTTGTTGTGAAGTTTTCATCACTGCTCGAGGTGTGTAACTCGGCGCGCGAAGGCGGATACGCAGTTCCTGCTATTAACGTGGTTGATGAGAATTCTCTCCGCGCTGTCGTTGACGCGGCGCAAGAGTGTAAATCGGCGGTTATTCTGCAATTGTCGGTAAAGACAGTTCGGCAGTGGGGCTTGCAACAGGCAACGAGCGCAGCTGAAAATGCTTCTGCTGGAGTATCGGTTCCAGTGGTTTTGCATCTAGATCATTGTCCGGATATTGACCTTTGCAAAGAGGTAATTGATGCCGGATGGTCGTCGGTGTTGATGGATGTCTCTGCTCTTCCCGATGAGCAAGTGGAACCGGTTTTGAGTGAAATCTGTTCTTATGCTCACGAACGTGGCGCAACGGTAGAGATTGAAGTCGAGAACATCCTAGGTGTCGAGGACGGTGTGGGCACTGATGAGGTGCTCCGCTCATGCACAGTCGATGAACTAGTTGATATTGCAAAACGCACTGGAGCCGATCTGCTCGCTCCGCAGTTGGGTACGGCTCACGGGCTGTATAAGTCCGATCCGGTACTCCAGCCTGAGCGCGCGGGAGAATTTGCAGCTCGTACTGATATTCCGATCGTTTTGCACGGGGGCACTGGGCTTAGTGACGCAGATTTCGCCACGTTTATTGAGGCCGGTGTTTCTAAGATCAACATTTCAACAGATTTGAAGGTTGCTTACATTGAGGCAGTTCAGAGGTTTGTAACCGAGAATTTTGATCCTAGTTGTGGGTCGATCGGCATCGATAGTTGGAAATCTAAGGAACCTTTGGCCTTGATTCAGGCGCAACACGATGCGGTTAGAGACATGGCTAAACGGTATATGAGGATCTTTCAATCTAAAGGACGTGCGTGATGGCTACGCTTAAAGGAATTTTGTTTGACTGCGACGGTGTTCTAGCCGAGACAGAACGCGATGGACACCGGGTTGCGTTTAACAACACGTTTGAGAAATTCGGGCTTCCATTTAGGTGGCAGCCTGAAGAATACGCTGAGTATGTGAAAATCGGGGGTGGAAAGAACCGCATTCGCAACTATCTGGATCAGCGAGATTGGGATTTCCCTGACCTGCCGGAGTCTGAAGCTGAGCGACAGGACTATGTAAATTCTTTGCATAAGTCCAAGTCCGAGTCGTTTATCGAAATAGTAGATTCTGGGAAGCTGCCTGCCCGCCCAGGTGTTAGGCGACTGATTCAAGAAGCACTTGAGAACGATCTTACGGTGGCTGTGGTGTCATCTTCGGCTGTGGCATCCGTAGAGAAGGTTCTGCTACACGTTGTAGGCGAAGAGATGGCTGCAAAAATTCGGGTGTTCGGCGGTGAGCATGTCACGAATTCTAAGCCTGATCCTGAGTTGTACTTGTACGCACTTGGCGAGTTGGGACTCAACCCAGAAGACGTGGTGGTTGTCGAAGACACGAGGATTGGTTGCCTGGCTGGCACTCGAGCGGGCTGCAAGGTGCTTATTACACCATCGCACTACTCTCATAACGAGGATTTCGAAGGTGCAACCGCGATTGTGTCCTGCTTGGGAAGTAAGGAGGAGCCCGCAAAACTTCTTAAGGGTTCTCCCGAAATTCTCGATGAGCAACTTGTTACCGTGGGGACTCTACGCAAAATGCTTGAACGCTAGTGTTTACGTGTTGACGTAACACGTATAAACGTTGTGCCGGCCCTACTTCCGGGGGCCGGCACAACGTTTTCTATTTTGCGCTCAGGGTTGCGTATCGCATTTTGAGGAAGTCGAGCACTCGCACCGCGCTACGTTCAGCCTCGCCGCGCGTCAAGGTGCCGGTCTCCAAGCATTCGAATACGGAGTCTTCCCGAGTGGTGCCTTGGTGCACGTCGCCTCCAGGCATCAGCACGTCCACGCCCGCCCGCACGCGATACGCCGAATCGTACACGCCTGCAAAGTTCGGGTCCGGAGCCATCCTCATCCACCAGTCCGTCATCACCGCGCCGCGATAACCCCACTCGCCAAAAAGCACGGTCTGCACCAGGTCGTAGTGGTAGTGCCCCCACACCCCATTGATCTTGTTATAGGACGTCATGATGAAATGCGGGCTGGCGTCCTTCACCACCATCTCAAAGCCACGCAAATAGATTTCGCGCAGCGCCCGTTCGGACAGGCGCGAATCGTTGTAAATGCGGTTAGTTTCTTGGTTATTGACCGCAAAATGCTTCGGACAGGCGCTGCGTCCCCGGCTTTGAACACCCCGCACAATCGCGGCGCCAAAGTGGCCCGTGATCAGTGGATCTTCCGAATAGTATTCAAAGTTTCGCCCGCACAGCGGATCGCGGTGAATGTTCATGCCCGGACTCAAAATGATGTCAGAACCCAGCAGAGCCATCTCTTCGCCATGCAAAGCCGCCATTTGCTCGATCAGCTGCGGATCCCAGGTGGAGGCAAGAGCAGTCCCACATGGCAGTAGCGTGGCGGTCGCGTTCAAACGCAGCCCGGAGGGGCCGTCCGTGGTGATTGCGGGAGGAACCCCCTTGGCGCGCAAAGCCTGTGTAACTCCTCCTAAAGCCCCCGCGTTGCCCGGCGCGCCCAGCGGCGAGTTCATGGTCACGTCACCGTAAGTCAGATCAGCGAGGTCGCGATTAGACAGCGACGCCGCAAAATCAGCGGTTGATACGCGCCCGGCCAAGACGTCCTCGAAACGCGCATTTTCGGCGCTCGCGGGATTGCCAGAGGACTTCGGCAATCGCTGCGTGATGCGCCCAGCTAAATCAACCTCGCTCATCGGAACAGGTGCGAGCTTCACAGAATCCGCGCCCGCCTCGCGAACGTAGCGGTCAAACGCAACGACGGGAGCCGCGGCCTGCTCCAGCCGCTCCAAAACGTTTCGGTCAAACTGCACGTTGCCGATCTCGCGCGCCTCACGCACATCATTTCCGAGGAAGAGGGCGTAGTCGCCTTCCTCCAAAACCCAACAGTGGCTGGTGTCCCGGTCCGCCTGGTCATCGTAAACCGTGAGGTTGCGTAGCGCCGCGGTGATGGTGAACTGCGCGCTCTCGCCCGGAGCGAGGTCAGGGGAGCGCCAAAATCCTACGAGTTCCCGCTCGGGCGCCCCGTTCAATAGGCCCGGTTTGCGCACGTACAGTTGCGCCACCGCACAGGACCTCGCTGATCCAGTGTTCGTAACGGTTGCGGATACGCTCACGCCCTCGTCGCAAATCTGAATGGTTTGGCCGGAATACTCATGCGTTGAATAACCCAGGCCGAATCCAAACGGGTACTGCACTTTTTCTTTGGCAAACGTTTCAAAGTAGCGGTAGCCAACGTAAATGTCCTCAACGTAGGTGTTCGCATCCAGATCGCCAAAGTGTTCGTGGCTGGGGTAGTCCTCGTAGCGGTATGCGATCGTGTCGGTTAGGCGCCCGGCCGGCTCCAGCTCGCCAACCAAGATTCTCGCGATTGCGCGCGCCCCTTCTTGCCCGCCAGCCCACGCCAGTAGCAGGCCATCAACGTCTTGCTCTTCCGCCCACGCCAAGTCCATGACGTTGCCGGTCACGACGATTGCAACGGTACGAGCGAACGCCTTATTCACCCGCTCTAGTAGGGATCTCTCGTCATTAGTGAGGTAGTAGGAGCCCTCCTGTAGCAAAGAGTCGCGGTCCTCACCGGCTGCGCGCCCTATAACCACCAGGGCCGTGTCGCAGCGCGATGCGGCGGCCTCAATGTCCGTATCCGGCATGGGCATCTCGTCAAACGAGAGCGGCCACTTCCCCCACTCTTCGCCCGGATCTACGGGGTTTGCCGCGCACCACTCCTCATACTTGGTAGCCAGGTCAGCATCTACGGCAACCCCGAGTTCGCGCAGCGACTCCGTCAGATTCGTAACGTAGGGTGGATTTACGTCGCCGCCCGAGCCGTAACCAACCGCAATCCAATCGCGGGCCACGCGCCCAAAAACTGCCAGCGGCTTGCCTTCCTCCAACGGTAAAACTGCGTTGTTACGCAGGAGCGTGGCTCCTTTGGCGGCTGCTATTCCAGCGAGTTCAGCGAGTTTCGGATTCAGACCGGCTCCATCGCCCGATGCCCTAGTGGAAGTTTGCGAGAGGATTTCGTTTGTCATGATCTGCCTTTCAAAGCCAGAACCGGGACATCTCGTTATCTTGCGCCTGAGTCTACCAGCGCGATTTGTGGTCGCAGAAGCGTTAATTCGCCGGAAAATAGCGGCGCAATGCCGGAGGAGCCATGCGAGTTAAACTTTCGTTTCCAAAAGGTGAGTATTTTAGGACCAATGTCGTGCATTTTGCCCCGCGCAAAAAGAATGAGGAATAGACTACGCGAAGGTGCATATTCTGACGCCAGGACGCTATTGGCGGTGTGGAGGAGACATGTTGTTACGCCGATCCAGAATCTTATTGGGTTTTATCGTTATGTCTATATTGCTGGGGTTGTCGGGGCTTCTTATCCCTGGATCCTCGATGGCTAATGCAGCAGACGGAAAGGATAAGACCAGTGCCGTTACGGTGACTAGCAGAGTCGTTACGCAAGACGGCAAGGAACTAGGCGACACCATAGATCCTGAGAAACCTTTTGAAATCCAGATGGATTTCAAATTCTCCGTCATAAAAAATAAGCTACTCAATACTCCGGCACTTGCGAACGGACTTACCGAAGACACGCAGATCGATGACGGTGACTTTGCAGTTTTTAACCTGGGTGAAAACTTTAAGCCGAAAGATCCCTCCGGAACAAAAGTTCCCGTTTTTATTATGGGCACTGAAGATAACAACAAACAGATCGGCACTATTACTCTCAGCCAGGGTAGTGACCGGAGTGTCACCGCTAGGATGGATTTCCACAGCGACGAGTTCAATTATGAAACGGACGGCCGCAGAGACGTTGCCGTCACCTTTACGGGCGAGTTTTCAGCTGCCGCTGGTGAAGGAAGTGAGCCGGGCTCGCAGCAGGATGTAGTGAAAATTTTCGACAAGGAATACAAGCTTCCCAAGGTTGTTGAAGAGATCAGCTACGACTTCACTAAGAAGGGCGGAATAGTAGATCCGGCCAAACGCGATGAAATCCTTTGGACGGTTGAGGTAAACAAGAAGTCGAACACTGGCAAGAACCTCGCTGGCGAGAAGTTCACCGACGATTTAAGCGAAGTTGGCGAGTACGTCCAGGACTCGTTCACAGTAAACGGGGCGAAACAGGCTCCCGTCTTTGAGGCGAAGACTCTTACCTACGAGTTCCCTGAAGATTTTGGCCAGCCCAAGGCGACCGTAACATTTAAGACTAAGGTTGCAGACCCTAAGACTCCTGAAGTCAAAAACTTGGCTAACCTTTCCTACTCGCACGAAGATTTGAAGACCGCTGAAGCAAAGGTCCCGGTCTACCAAAAACCAAAAATCTCCAAGAGTTTTTCGGGAGTTGAGGTAAATAAAGACACGGGCGAGAAGGCGATGATCTGGACTATTCTGGCCGGAACGCCGTACTTCGACTACGGGCCAGCATGGATTGGCGATATCCTCAGTACGGAGTTAGACAGCCAGAAAGCTCCGATACGTCAAGAGCTAACGGTCGAGCACAGCCTTTCCGGCAAAGATAGCGAATGGAAGACTGTGCCCAAGGAGAACATCGAAACTTTGAGCGAGGACGCCGCCAAGGATTTCCCAGGTTTTCCTGCTGACAAGAATGCGCCCTGTCCTGACACGTCAAAATACACAAACGAAGTGTACGATCTCGGTCTTGGCTGGCATGCAGGAACCCGAGAAGCTACCCCAGAGTCAAAGTATAAAGAGCTGCAAAACCACTGGATGTTCGTTAAAGACCTTAATGGGCAGTACCGTTTTACGGTAAAACTTATTTTTGATAAGGACGATGAGGTCGGAAAGCTTCAAAACGACGCGGAGATTCATACCTGTGGTGACGTGATCTTCCCGGTGACCCCGCCGGTTTACAGCGGTGAAGCAACTATCACCAAGAAAGCGTTGAAGACGTACGAGAATGATGTCTTGAACCAGGGGAATATTCCTTGGAGTATCACGACCGACTTCTCCAAGATATTCCCGTCTGAACACCGCTACGTCTATGAGCTGTTCTACTACGGCTCAGAAAAAGATTATAAGAATGAAACAGGGTTAAACGTTAAAGACGTTGCTCTGCCAGAGGGAACTCTAGAGGCGCTCTTGAAGGGTGATAAGGGAGAGCCTTTCGTTAACTTCAACCAGAGTTATCTGGACGGTTCACTCGAACCCGGGGAGGGCGATAACCTAGCGGCAAAGACGTTCCCACTCTTGAATGAAGGCGGGAAGCAGATTGGCGAGCTGGTTCAAATCAGTGGTTTCACCGAGGTGAAGTCGTACACCTTCAAGCTAAAAACCCACGTGCGTGATTTGCTGGACCTAATGGGTGAATCCGGCTCCTATTCAAAGACGTACAAGAACACCGCTGCTTTGGTAACCGGCAAGGGTGATTCTTTGAAGGCTTTGAAGTCTTCGGCCAAGTACGAGCTTGAAGGTCGGCTACTTGATAAGTACACGATTGAGTCCGATACGGATCTGAACAACATAGATAACGTTTCCAAGAACGGTTGGAACAGCAGCTATCGTGACTATATAACCGGTATTCCATTGGTTGATGAGACAAAGACCTTTAACTACAAAGATCGGACCGCGCTGTTCCGGATCGATGTTAACCCGACGGGCCTCAAGTTCTCCGAGTATGCAAAATCGGTGGGAGCCTCAGACAAATGGGTTTCAAAGAACTGGTCGGTCACAGACGTGTTGCCTGAGGGCTTGTCACTTGTGCCACTGACTAAGGGTGGGTCAGATTATTTCGCGATCTACGAGGCAGATCCGATTACCCCTGGCTTCATCGACCACGGCGGGGTAACGGTAGCTGATAGCACTGATTTTGTAACCTTTATGCCATCGGCTAGGGCTAAAAAGAAGGTGACGGCAGACGAAGCGAAAGTGACGTTTGATAAAGACAAACTCACTTGGAACTTCTCTGAATATGACGGCACTCCTTATTTCATTATCGTCAAGGCGCAGATGAATGAGGAAGTCTTTAGCACGCTTGTTAAGAATGCCGCACAGTCTAAGTTTGAAACATACCGGAATAAGGTTTCTCTCAAGGCTGATGACAAGAACCTGGCCAATGATGGTGCTGATTTGAAGATCAAACCGTATTTGCTCACTAAGGAAGATCCGAAGGTGAACGGTTCTAAGCTAGATTGGACGTTCACTTACAAGCCGTTTGATCAAGATTTCAAGGATGTTGTAATCGAAGATGAGCTCGATAAGAACATCGCGATCTCGCTTGACGAGGAGGGCCAGCCGAATCTTGATGATTTCAAGGTGAGAAGGTCAAACGAGTTGCTAGAAAACGGCGACTACAAGAACTTGACCAAGGCAGAGGACGGCAAAGAGGACTCGGCCGTTGTGAAGCTTGTCAAGGGAGATCCTAAGGATGGCGAGGTCGGAATTTCGTATGATGCCGCCACGCATAAGATCCTCTTCAAGCTACCGAACACGCCGGCTGAAACTAAGCCGTATGCCTACAAGGTTGAATACCCAACCATGTTGCGCATAGTAAACCCGGACGCAGAGAAGATTGTGAACAAGGTGAAGGCGTTGGCAAGCAACGTCACGCCGGAAGCAAGCGGCGAAGGCAGTATTGACGCGCAAAAGTATGCTGCGTTTGCCACTTTGAAAGGCATGCCATACGTCGCTTTGAAGAAGGTGGACAACAAGGGCACCGCTCTCTCTGGAGCAGTATTCAGCTACGAGGATGCGGAGGGCAACACCGTTACAACGGTCAGTGATGGTGACGGTATGGTCTATGCAGTGAACCTGCCAGAAAAGACCGTTGAGATCACGGAGCTGAAAGCTCCCGAAGGTTTTGTGAAGCTTTCACAACCTATCGTTATTGGGATTGTAGAAAAACCCTACACAGTGGAATCTGGTTTGACACAGGTAAAGGGTGAGGGGTCATTCGACAATCCGTTCGAGGTTCCAAATGAGGTCAAGCCAGAAGAGCCTACCAAGCCGTCTGAGCCAAGTGAACCAAGTGAGCCCAGTGAGCCGGGTAAGACAACGCCGCCTAGCTCGCCCTCGCGAACCACTGGTAAACCAGGAACTGGACTGTCTAAGACGGGCGTTTCAAATGCTACGTTGCCGCTCGGCATTGCCGCGCTGGTACTGCTAGCAGCTGGAATCGTGGTGGTGCGCAGAACGCACTAACACCGGTCAAATAATGGGTGCGATGGGCAAATGCCCATCGCACCCATTATTTGTTTAGCTAAGCGCCTGCCTAAAGCCTCTTGCCGTTTCGGCTATTAACAGCCCCAGCAAGCGCCTCGGCTCAGTGCTCGTGCGGATCCGCCTCGGCATCCGCCTGCGTCTTGTGCACCGTGCCGGGCAAATGATCTGCCGGGCCATAAATGGTGTACAGCTTCAACGGCTCCTCTCCAATGTTTGTCACGTTGTGCCAAGCTCCTGCCGGAACAAAAATCGCGAAGTCGTCCTCAACTTCCTTTACGAAGTTCAGGTCATCCTTAGCCGGGCCCATCTCGCAGCGGCCCTTACCCTGCTCGATACGCAGGAACTGGTCCGTGTCCTCGTGAACCTCAAGGCCAATGTCGCCGCCAACCGGAATCTCCATGACGGTCAGCTGAATGTGCTCACCCGTCCACATGGTTGTGCGGAAATTCGTATTATCAAGAGTTTCCTTCTCAATATCGATCACGTAAGGCTTCTTGCCCTGATCATCAAACTGGCCAGCGTACTCGGTCATCGTCTATCCCTTCCTTCAAGTCAGACTGTAACGAAATACACACCATCCATCTTAGTTCCACCCTGCAAAAGACGCAGAAGATCTAAGCGCTACCACGCCGCCTCGTTTTCATGGGAAAATGAAGGCATGCTGCTAAGTGATCGTGACATTCGAGCCCACATTGACGCCGGCAAAATTGCCCTCGATCCGTGGGACTCAAACATGGTGCAACCAGCCTCCATCGACGTTCGGCTAGACCGTTACTTCAGGCTGTTCAACAACCACAAGTACCCGGTAATCGACCCGGCCGCAGACCAATCGGAGCTCACCAGCCTCGTGGACGTAGGTAACGAGCCCTTTGTGCTCCACCCCGGCGAATTCGTACTTGGCGCAACCTACGAGCAGGTCACGCTTGCCGATGACATTGCCGCGCGCCTCGAAGGCAAATCGTCACTTGGCCGCCTGGGTCTGCTAACGCACTCCACAGCAGGGTTCATCGACCCCGGCTTCACCGGGCACGTCACCCTGGAACTGTCCAACACCGCAACCATGCCGATCCTGCTCTACCCGGGCATGAAAGTGGGCCAACTCTGCTTCTTCCAACTGTCCTCGCCGGCCGAAGCCCCATACGGCAAGGGCGCGCGCGGATCACGCTACCAGGGCCAGCGCGGCCCCACTGCCTCCCGGTCGCATCAAAACTTCGAACGCGTACAGATCGCGCAAAGCCCCCACATTGAAGGGGACGTGCAGGTTCTATGAGCAAGTCTGAGCGTGTCCCAATCGCCGAGCGGCTCGCGCAACTAAACCAATCCAACACGCTTCCGCGCGAAACCACACCCACGTCGGCGGATTCCCTTGCCACGCAGGCAATGCCAGACCTCGCCACCCAAGTGAACGCCACGCGGGCTCGCGCCCTAACCGTCACGGCGGCGGGCGAGCTCAACGCCGTAGAACACGGCGCATCCGTTGACATGCCTGTTATCACGTTCGAGGACGCCAAAATCCTGAGCCCCAAAGACGCGGAAGGCAAACACCTTCTGGTCACCGGGGATGACGTGGACCCGCGCGAGCTTGAGGCCCTAGCCGTTTCTATTTCCGAGGATGCCGGCTGGCTTGCGCCCGGTCTGCTCCGCCTCACCGAAGGTGCCACCCTGTCAGGCCCCTGGCGCATCACCAAAACAGAACGCGCACTGCTTAACACGCCCGCCCGCATGGAGCAGGCGTGGATCGTAGACGTACCCGCTGTTCGCACCAGCGCCGCCCCGGACTTCCTCATGCACACGGACCCGTTCGCGCGCGCTTTCCCGGACGGCATGCCGGCGGGTAAAGAGTTCGAAGTTCTAGCCGGCCTTATCCGCATCGCCAGACGCCTTGCCGGAGCTGTGAACGCCGCTCCCTCGCGAATCAACATAGAACCTGACGCGGACAGTGCGGTGGACATGATGGTTTACGCGCCCAGGTGGGTGGATGAGGAAGACCTCACCGCGCTGCTACGTCCGTATCTGCCCGACATCGTGAACGGGTTGGAAGAAGCGAAGCTGGCGCCCATCGATTCGGCGCAGCGCGTGCAAACGCGGGAAGAAATCGCGAAAAAGATCAACATTCCTGAAGACGAGTTGGTGCGCATCGCTGAAATCGCGCAGAAAGCCGACAGGAAAGCTGCGGCCGAGGGGTTTGTTGTGCGCGGGTACTCGCTGATCGCATCCGTGGGGAACACCTCGCGAGTGCACATCACGGTTGCCCCCGCAGACTTCACGCCCTCCGTTCTGCGCTTCGAGCAGTGGCCGCAGGGCAGCGCCATCGAGTACGGGGTCCGCTGGATCATGCCCGAGGTTTACCGGGATAAACTTATGCGGCCCGGCCGCGCGCTACGCTTTGAACGCAACCGCGTCAAAGACCAGATTGAGCTGATCGCCAGCCTTATCGCAAGGTCTACTGCCGGATACATGCTGGACGAAGACCAGTTCTTGATCTCCGACCCAGAGTAGGGGCGTTCACGAATAGGGGCGCTCGCGGGCGAGGCTACTTGGCCGCCTCTTCGGTTTCGCCCCTGCGCACGGCATCTAGCATCAGTACGGCAACGTCCTTGATCTCAATGCCCTGCTGCGCGCCTGCGGGAGTGGGCGTGGAGCCCAGCATTTGTGAGCAGAACGGGCATGCCGTTGCAATAACCTCTGCGCCCGTCTGCCCGGCCTCGTCCACGCGCGCCTGCGAGATACGCACGCCCCGGGTTTCTTCCATCCATGCCCTGGCGCCGCCCGCACCGCAACACATTGCGCGCTCGCCCGAACGCGGCATTTCCACCATCTCAAGAGCGGGATCAGAACCGAGAAGAGTGCGCGGTGCCTCGTAAATCTGGTTGTGGCGACCCAAGAAGCATGGATCGTGATAGGTGATTTTGCGGCTTTCCTCGCCCGGCTTTGGCGGCACGGGAGTGAGGGCGCCTTCGCGAACCAGGCGGTTCAACAGCTGCGTGTGATGCACAACTTCGAATGTGCCGCCCAGTTCGGGGTATTCGTTAGCGATCGTGTTAAAGCAGTGCGCGCAAGAGACCACGATTTTCTTCACGTTCGCTTCGTTCAGTGTCTCGATAGTCTGCTGCGCGAGCATTTGGAACAACAGCTCGTTGCCGGCCCTGCGCGCCGGATCGCCCGTACACGTCTCCGCGTTACCCAGCACCGCGAACTTCACGCCCGCAACGTGCAGCAGCTCTGCGATTGCCCGCGTTGTTTTCTTCGCCTGATCGTCGTAGGCGCCCGCGCAACCAACCCAGAACACCCAGTCAACTTCGCTGGCGTCCTCCACGTCCTCACCTATGACGGGCACGTCGAACTCTAGGTCCTTAGCCCATTCCAGGCGCTTGCGCGGCGCCTGGTTGTACGGGTTGGCCTTCGTCTCCAGCGAACGGAACGGGCGCGCTAGTTCGCGGGGGAAGGCGGACTCCATCAGCACCTGGTGGCGGCGCATTCCCAAAATCGTGTCCAGGTGCTCAATGTCAACGGGGCACTGGTCTACGCACGCGCCACACATCGTGCAGTCCCACAGCGCATCCTCACAAACTACGTCGCCAATCAGCGGGCCGGCTTCCATAGAAACGCCGGTTTCGCCCGTGTTTCCAGACGCGATTAGGGCTTCTAAAACGTCAGGGGTGTGCGCGGTGTTGGGAACATTTGAATCGACGAGGACGTTGCCTTCCTTATCTTTGGTGTAGGCCTTGTCTCCGAGGGCTTCCATCTGTTCGACGGCGGCCACGTGGTCGCGCAGGGACAGGGTGAGTAGTTTGGGGGATAGGGGTTTGCCGGTGTTCCACGCGGGGCAAAGTTCTTGGCAGCGGCCGCATTCGGTGCAGGTCATGAAGTCTAGGCGTTGCTTCCACGTTAGGTCTGCAAGCGTGCCGGTGCCGAGCGTCGCGTCATCATCTAGCTCATCAAGCTGTTCTTCGCTCAGAAGCGGAGCCCCCTCCACAATGAGTGGCGAAGCCGCACCCAGGGTTTTGGAACCGTCGACGTTGCGGCGCGCATAAATATTGATGAGAGCGAGGAAGCGGTGCCATGCCACACCCATGCTGGTCTGCACGCCTACTACGGTCATCCACGCCATGGAGATCATGACTTTGAGGAATGACAGTACGGCTATCGAGTTGAGGAGGGCGGCGCTGGACATGCCGGCCAGGGCGTTTCCGAGCCATGCGGTGGTGGGGTAGTGCAGGGCCGTGGCATAGGCGGGGTTCAGGATTAGTTGGCCGCCTTCGTCGGTTACGCCGTTGATTGCTGCCGCGTAGTCGAGGGCGCGCAGGCCAATCACTGCGAGCACCACGGTCAGCACTACGAACTCAACGAAGTATGCCTGCCAGCGCGTGGATCCAAGGAACCTCGATGCTAGTGAGGTGGCTTGGCCGGTGCGGGTTTCACCTTCTGCTTCGTTGTTACGGCCGGAGCCGGACACAAGACGCAAGGTGATAAGGCCGATGATGCCAATGAGACTGGTCCATGCGAATAGTTCAACGATCCATTCCCACAGGGGAAAATGGTCGATTGCGCCCAAGGAGAATGAGGGCGCGCGAAGTTTACCCATGCCGGTAGCAAGAGTGAGCGCCAGGATAGGGAAGGAGAGCATGACGAACCAGTGCGCGATGCGAACGCCGGGCCGGCCACGGAACTCGCGGTGGCTCAGCACGGTTTTGATGGTCATCCACAGGCGCGGGCCAATCGGGCGGAGACGGCCGGGTGCGCTCTGACCGGTGGCAACGCGCTGGTACATGACTATGAGGGCGCGAACGAAGGTCAAGATCGCGACGATGGTCGCGATGACGGCGATCGCAAAAAGGGTTACGCGCAAGGTTGCAGGGGTCATGGCCTTCGCTCCTTCACGGTTTAGGGCCTGTCCGTATTATCGCTTTATTGCGCCGCCGTCTCAAAAATTCGCTAGTCTGATTCTGGCTATAAGCCAGTTAGCCGCTTTCGTTGCGAGTGAGGACAGTTTTGGTCACGATTTTGCTTCTTCATGCGTTGGCGGCTTGTCTTGCCCCGTTGCTCGGGCGAAAGTTGGGGCGAAATGTCCTGTTCCTAACCGCTTTGGCGCCGCTTAGTGCGGTGGTGTGGGCGCTTTCGTACACGAGGGAGGTGTTCACTTCTCCTCCGCAGTTCGTGTGGAATTGGGTGGGCGAGCTCTCTTTGGCAGTGGTGTTCAGGCTGGATCCACTGTCGTGGTTGATGACGCTGATTGTGAGCGGCGTGGGCACGCTGGTGATGCTGTATGCGGCGCGCTATTTTAGTTCTAATGCGGCTAGTTTGGGCCGGTTTTCTGCGATTTTCACAGCGTTCGCGGCGGCGATGCTCGGCCTTGTGACGGCTGACCATTTGCTTATTATTTATTTATTTTGGGAACTGACCACGGTATTTTCTTACCTGCTGATCGGTCACCATTTTGATAATCGTCCCGCTCGTGCGGCTGCCCGCCAATCTATTCAAGTCACCGGCTTTGGCGGCCTCGCGATGTTTGCCGGTTTTGTGATGGTGGCAGAGGCCCCGGGTGGCTCTTACGCGGTTCACGTGCTGGTAGAAAATGCTCGCACTGGTGTGCTCGATGTCGGTTCGGCACAGGTGATTGTGGCTGCCTTGCTGATCATTTTGGGTGCGAGCACCAAGTCGGCATTGGTGCCGCATCATTTTTGGCTCCCGGGCGCGATGGCAGCCCCCACGCCTGTGTCTGCGTACTTGCACGCGGCTGCGATGGTGAAGGCCGGCGTGTATTTGATTGCGCGTTTGACGCCGGGCTTTACAAATGTGCCGGGCTGGTCCCCGATAATAGTGGCGCTCGGTCTTGCCACTATGCTCCTTGGCTCGTATCGCGCGTTGCGGCAGTTCGATCTGAAGCTGGTGCTGGCCTATGGCACGGTGTCTCAGCTGGGTTTGATGAGCGCGGCAATGGCTTACGGCACGGCCGCAACTTACGCGGCGGGCATTGCGATGTTGGTGGCGCACGCCGTATTTAAGTCGGCGTTGTTCATGAGCGTTGGTTTGGTAGAGAAGGCCACGGGCACGCGCGATTTGCGTGAGCTCAACTGTCTGTACAAGCATCAGCCTGTGCTGGCCACGTCCGCCGCGGTGCTCGCGCTTTCAATGGCCGGCGTGCCGCCTCTGCTTGGTTTCTTGGGTAAAGAGGCGTTTATTACCAGTTTGTTTGAGGGAACTGGTGCCGGCTGGGCTACAAGCATCGCACCCCATTCGGCAGGAGCGAGCCTTGATGTTACTGCCTTGGTGATTTTGACGCTCGGTTCGGTGCTTACTGTCGCGTACTCGTGGCGCTACTGGTGGGGCGCATTTGGACGCAAACGCATCAAGATTGAGATGGATAACTCGCAGCTACCCGCCCTCACGCTGATCCCGGTGGTGGGGCTGGCGGGGGCTTCCTTCGCCGCAATCCAACCGGCGTGGCTCCAGACTTTGACGGAGTACATTACCGAGGGAGGAGTGGGCGAGCCACACATCGCGCTCTGGTCCGGACCCGGGCCTGCACTGATCACGGCAGTGATTCTGGCCGGAGGTGTGTGGACGGCGTGGCAGCGCCCCCGCATTGCGCGTATTCAGAGGCGTCTGGCTCCTAAACACCTGCATATTAGCGAAATCTACAGGTGGCTAATGCTGGAGCTGGAACACTTCGCATCGCTCATCACCTCTTTGTTCCACCGCGGTTCTTTGCCGTGGGATATAACCACGATTTTCGCGGTATTCGCAGCGGCAGTTGGTTTTGGCCTGGTCGAGGTCGGCCAGTCCGAGCTCAATCTGCGTTTATGGGATTCGGCTACGCAGGTTGGAATTGTGGCGCTCGCGGGTGTGGCTGCGTTTGTGGCGGCGAGGTCGCGTTCGCGTATTAACGCGGTGTTGGCGCTCGGCGTGGTGGGCACCGCGATTTCGCTGCTTTACATGACGTATGGCGCCCCGGATTTGGCGCTTACGCAAATGCTGGTCGAGGTTGTCTCCCTGGTTGTGTTCGTTCTGGTGTTGCGTTCCTTGCCGCAGAACTTCTCGGTGCGTTCGTTCGCGATTTCCCGTTGGGCGCGCATAGGTTTGGCGGGCGTTTTGGGAATCGTGGTCACGGGCGCAACTATCGTGGCTACTCAGGCCCGCGTTGCGGAGCCTATTTCTAACTTGATTCCTGCGGAAGCTTACTCGTTTGGTGCGGGTAAGAACGTGGTGAACGTGATCTTGGTGGACACACGCGCGTGGGATACGGTTGGTGAGCTTTCGGTCCTTCTCGTGACCGCTACGGGCGTTGCGTCGATGATTTATCTGGTGCGTCGTAGCTCAACGTTGGAGCGCGAGAGGCCTAAGACACCCGGCGCGTGGTTGCCGGCAATTTCGATGCTGTCGGCGCGTTCGCGCTCGCTGCTTCTAGAGGTTGGCACGCGGGTTTTGTTCCCCACGATGCTGGTCGCTTCCCTGTGGTTGCTCTGGGTGGGCCACAACAATCCGGGTGGCGGTTTTGCGGGCGGTGTCCTCGCGGGCATTGCGTTCACGTTGCGTTATATGGCAGGAGGCCGGTTCGAGCTGCGTGAGGCCAGCCGCGTGAATCCAGGTGCGCTGCTGGGCTTTGGTCTGTTCACTGCAACGGTTGGTGCGGTGATGCCGCTGGCATATGGAAACACGGTTTTGGAGTCTACGGAGATTGACCTCAGTTTCGGCGTGCTCGGCAATGTCCACTTCACGTCGGCACTGATTGTGGACGTGGGCGTGTACCTACTGGTTGTGGCGGTTGTTTTGGATTTGGTGACGGCCCTTGGTGGCCAGGTGGATAAGGATCGCGCGGAGGCCGAGCAGGCACAGGTGAAGAACAAGATGCCTGCGGGCGCGCTTAGCGACGTGAGGAGGGAGCCAAAGTGAGTACTCCTTCCCTGGTTGTGGTGATTCTTGCGGGCGTGCTGGTTGCGGTGGGCGCTTACCTGGTTATGGAGCGCACGCTAACGCGCATCCTGATTGGTTTGGCGCTGATGGGGCACGGCGTGAACGTGCTGTTCCTCGCGGCGAGTGGCCGTTCAGCGCGTCCGGCTTTGCTTGGTGAGGACGTGGATCCAACGATCATGGCTGATCCGCTCCCGCAGGCGATGATGCTGACCGCGATTGTGATTGGACTGGGTACTACCGCGTTTGGCATGGCGCTCGCGTACCGGTCGTGGCGTTTGTCTGGCCATGACGAGGTTGTTGATGATGTTGAGGATCGCCGGCTTGCGCGCAGGTTGGCGAAGGACCGTGTGGATGACTACGGGGTAGATGAGGTTACCGGTGAGGAAGATCCGCATCGCTTCTACGATGCGGAGGCCGTAGAGGATTCCGCGCGGGCGTCTGAGAGGGGACCTAGCCGAGGGGAGGGCGCCCGATGAACTGGATGCTCCCTATCCCCGTACTGCTGCCGCTATTGGCGGCGGGCTTTGCCCTTGTGTTTGTGCGCCGCCCGAAGTTGCAGCAGCTGATTTCGCTGGTGACGCTGACAACGGTGCTGGTGGTTGGCATCACGCTAGCGGTAGCGGCAAACTCCGGTCCGGTGGTGCTCGACGTGGGTTCGTGGGCGGCGCCTGTGGGTATCACGCTGGTGGCAGACCGGCTGTCCTCGCTGATGCTCGTGGTTTCGCAGATTGTGACGCTCGCGGTGCTTGTGTATTCGCTGGCGCAGAATCTCGCGGATGAAGATCCGGATGTGCCGGTTGCGATCTACCACCCCACATATTTGATTTTGATTGCGGGCGTTTCAAACTCGTTCCTAACGGGCGACCTTTTCAACCTGTACGTGGGTTTTGAGATTCTTCTTGCCGCCTCGTTTGTGTTGATCACCATTGGCGGTACGCGAGGTCGTATTCGTGCGGGCACGGTCTACGTGGTGGTTTCGCTGGTTTCGTCGGTGCTGTTCCTGATTGGTATTGGTCTGACGTATGCGGCTACGGGCACGGTTAATATGGCGCAGCTTTCCACGCGTCTTCGAGAGATTGATCCAAGTGTTGCGCTTACTATCCAGCTGGTTTTGCTGGTGGCGTTTGGAATTAAGGCGGCAGTGTTCCCGTTGGCCGCTTGGCTTCCCAATTCGTACCCGACGGCTCCGGCGCCGGTAACCGCTGTGTTTGCGGGTTTGTTAACCAAGGTGGGCATTTACGCGCTGATTCGTTTGCAGGTGTTGTTGTTCCCCGGCGAGGGCGTGTCGGTACTCCTAACAGTTGTGGGTATAGCGACGATGATTGTCGGTATTTTGGGTGCGATCGCACAGCACGATATGAGGCGTTTGCTGTCGTTTGTGTTGGTGTCTCACATTGGCTTCATGATTTGGGGCCTGGCTGTGGTGAACAAGGTGGGGCTTGCGGCGGCGATCTTCTACGCGGCTAACCACATTTTGGTTCAGACCACGCTGTTCTTGATTATCGGGTTGATTGAGCGTCACGAGGGCACTACGTCTTTGCGCGCTCTTGGGGGTTTGGCAAAAACTCATCCGATGCTTGCGATCATGTTCATGATTGCGGGGCTGAATCTCGTTGGTGTTCCTCCGTTTACGGGTTTCATTGGCAAGGTGGGGCTTGCGCAGTCGTCGGTGTTGCAGGGCCAGTGGGAAGGCTACGCGCTCCTCGCCGCCGGAATTATCACGTCGTTCCTGACACTGTATGCGCTTATCAAGGTGTGGAATTTCGCGTTTTGGCAGCCCAAGTCTGATACGCACGTGACGGATACTGATTTTGCTCAAGTGCGTGGGGCTAGGTATCAGAGGGCAACGCTACGCGCTGCCGAGGCAATCTCGCGGATTGCGGATTCAGATGACCGCATGCAGGTCCACTCTCGTACCCGAAGAGAGATGGAGGGGTCGGCTGTTACGCGCTTGATGTATGCTTCGGCGGCCTCGCTGATTTTGGTTATGTTTGCGATGACTGCGGGGGCGGGTCCGATCTACGCGTATGCTTCGAATGCTGCGCTTGATCAGATGGAGCGCTCCGCCTACTTGCACGCGGTATTGCAAGACGATGGCCGCGGGGCAGGTAAGTCGAAGTTCGCCGCCGCGGATGCGCCAAAGATTTTGCAAGATTATGCGAAGTCGGCGCAGGAGGATTTGATTCGGGATTACAGCCGTGACGGGCGCGAGCTGGAGCCAGAGAAGCGCCAGACCGGACAGGAGCTATGGCGTTACCAGTGGCATGCTCCGTTCATTCTTGACGAGAATAATGAGCACATTCAGAGCCACATTTTAGGTATGAAGTTGGCGCGGGATTATTCGGCGGCGTTCCCGAGGACGGGGCTGGCAAATGAGTAGGGTGAGAGCTTTCGCGTCAAAGCGGCTGTCGCTTTCTATGACGTTGTGGTTGCTGGTTTTGTGGACGCTGTTGTTCGCGAAGTTCGATCCACTGGTGTTGCTGAGCGGCCTGCTGGTAGCGCTCTTTATCCAGCTGATTTTCCCTTTGCCGCGCTCGCGGTTCTTCGAGCATTTCCGGTTCCGCCAGGGTTTGATTCTTGCTGGCGTGTTCTTGGCGGACATGGTGAAGGCGGCTGTTCACGTTGCAAGCGTAGTTGTGACAGGTCGCGATTATGAGTGTGGGGTTGTGCGAATCAATTTGCGCAGTAGCGCGGATATTACGATGGCGGTTACCGCGGCGATGATCAATTTGGTGCCGGGCACAATCGTGGTTGAGTTGAAGCGCCGCGAGGGCATCATTTACCTACACGTGTTCGATCTTGAGGCCCAGGGCGGCGTTGAAGGCGTGAGGGCGGCTTCGCTGGCGCAGGAGGAACGCGTGTTGAAGGCACTGGCTTCCGCGCAGACGTTGGACACCGTGGGGGTGAAGCTGTGAGCACTTTGATAACGGTGATTTTGTTTGTTGCTCTGATGGCGATGATTGCAACCGCGTTTATGACTCTGGTGCGGCTGACATTAGGGCCGAGCATTATGGATCGGGCGGTTGCCTCGGATGTGCTTGCGGTGGCGGCTGCGGGAATAACGCTGGTGATTGCAGTGCGAACGGATCGCACGGATGTGCTGGTACTCGCCATTATCTTTTCGATGGTTGGATTCATGTATTCGGTAACGCTGGGACGTTTTTCGGAGCGCCCGCGCGATACTACGGACGCGGCTACTACGCCGGAGCAGTTGCGCGCACAGGAGGTGCGTTTGATGCGTGAGGCGCAAAGCGAACTCCACGCGGAGGAGCGCGAGGCAATCAAGGCGGCCCGCGAGGCGCAGGTTTCGAAGCAGTCGGCTAAGAGCGTCGCCGATGCGGGCGAGCGTGCGAAGCAGACGTCAAAGAAGGCATCGAAGAAGGCGAGTGAGAAGCATGAATAGTTTCGAGGCCGTGTGGGATCTGCTGGGTGCATTGCTTCTGCTCGGCGGTGCTTCGTTCATGCTGGTGAGCGGCGTGGGGTTGCTCCGTTTGCGCGACACGTATTCGCGCATGCACGCTTCGGCAAAAACCCAGTGGTTGGGCGTGTTCTTGATGGCTACGGGCGCGGCTGTGTCCATGCGTTCGTGGCAGTGGGTTGCGGCGGCCTTGCTGATTGTTGTGTTGCAGACGGTGTCATCTCCAATTGGTTCGCAGTTGATGGCGCGCGCAACGTATCGCAATCAGGAGTTTGAGACAGCTGATCTGGTGATTGATGAGTTGCTGGTTGATAACGAGCAGGCGGAGGCAATCGCGATTAAGCACCCGCGTTCACGCTATGGTTTTGCAAGGCCAAAGGATTATCCAGATTTGGATTCGTCCACAACTGAGGCCGGTTGAGTCCATTTTTTGAAGCGCCCCGCAACTGGTTTTGTGAATGTGTAATGATGAGGGCGTGCGTGAAGATGAACTGCTGGATGCAGACTTTTCTGATTCGGATAAACCTAAAGATGAATGTGGCGTTTTTGGGGTGTGGGCGCCGGGCGAGGAAGTATCTCGTTTAACGTATTTCGGGTTGTACGCCCTCCAGCATAGAGGTCAGCAGTCGGCGGGTATTGCTGCTTCCGATGGTAAGAGCATCATGGTTTATAAGGACATGGGGCTCGTTTCGCAGGTGTTTAATGACGAGGCTCTTTCAACGCTTGAGGGGCATCTGGCTATCGGGCACGTGCGTTACGCAACGAAGGCGGCGGCTGAGTGGAAGCATTCGCAGCCGATGTTGGGGCCTACTGCTACGGGTTCGATTGCGCTTGGTAATAACGGAAACGTGACGAATGCGGCCCAGTTGCGCGATTTGGCAAATAAGGTTTCGCATCGCCCGATTGACGATGATGCGACGGGCACGCAGATTGTTACGGCGCTACTGGGTGGGTACGGCACTGAGAAGGGCTGTGAACAGCATCTGGGGGAGGGGATGCAAACTGAACGCGGTTCGCTGATTGAGGCAGCGAAGAACGTGTTGCCGCGTCTTCAGGGTGGTTTCTCGATGGTGTTTATGGATGAGCGCACGCTGTATGGCGCGCGTGATCCGCACGGTTTGCGCCCACTGGTTTTGGGACGTTTGGATACGGGTTGGGTGCTTGCATCTGAGACCGCGGCGCTCGATATTGTGGGCGCGTCGTTTATTCGCGAGGTGGAGCCGGGTGAGCTGATCGCGATTGATTCAGACGGTATGCGCTCGTTTAAGTTCGGTAAGGCTACTCCGCACGGCTGCGTGTTTGAGTACGTATATATCGCTAGGCCGGATACGAGGATTGCGGGCAGGTCGATTAGTTTGGCGCGTCAAGAGATGGGCGCCGCACTGGCTCGCGAGCATCCTGTGGATGCCGATTATGTGATTGCAACGCCAGAGTCTGGCACGCCCGCAGCGATTGGCTACGCGCAACAGTCCGGTATCCCGTACGCGCAGGGTTTTGTGAAGAACAGTTACGTGGGCCGCACGTTTATTCAACCTACGCAGAGTTTGCGTCAGCGCGGTATTCGGCTCAAGCTGAATCCGCTGCGCGACATTGTGCAGGGTAAGCGCCTGGTTGTGGTGGATGATTCGATTGTGCGGGGCAATACGCAAAGGCAGATTGTGAGGATGCTTCGCGAGGCCGGGGCAAGTGAGATTCACGTGCGTATTTCGTCGCCGCCGGTGGGCTGGCCGTGTTTCTTTGGGATTGATTTCCCAACGAGGGCGGAACTGATTTCCTCGGTGATGGACGTGGACGCGATTTGTGAGTGGATTGGCGCGGATTCCTTGGGGTATTTGTCGCTGGAAGACATGGTTGCCGCGTCGGGGCAGCCGGCGGATAGCTTGTGTTTGGCTTGTTTTAATGGACAGTATCCGGTGCCCGTCCCACCGGGAACTCCGATTCCGGGTACGCCTGGCGTGACTAAGTGAGGTTTGTATGGTTGATTACGCTGCTGCGGGTGTTGATATTGAGGCGGGTGACCGCGCGGTTGAGCTGATGAAGGCCGCGGTTGCAAAGTCTCATAATGCCACGGTGTTTGGTGATTCGGGTGGTTTTGCCGGGATGATCGACGCGTCGGCGTTGAAGGGGATGAAGAGGCCTCTGCTCGCCTCGTCTACGGATGGTGTTGGAACAAAGATCGCGATCGCGCAGGCGATGGGGGTCCATGACACGATTGGTCAGGATCTTGTGGCGATGGTTGTGGATGACCTGGTGGTAATGGGTGCGAGGCCGTTGCTGATGACAGATTACATTGCAACGGGCCGGGTAGAACCGCAAAAGATTGCAGATATTGTGCGCGGGGTGGCGCAGGCTTGTGCGCAGGTGGATTGCCCTTTGATTGGTGGCGAGACCGCGGAGCATCCCGGTTTGATGGATCCGGAGGATTACGACATTGCGGGCGCTGCAACGGGCGTGGTTGATGCTGATGAGATGCTTGGTGCTCACCGCGTGACGGTTGGCGATGTCTTGATTGGTATTTCGTCTTCGGGCTTGCATTCGAATGGCTATTCGTTGGTTCGCAAGATTGTGGCTGACTCGGGGTGGAAGCTTGATCGGGAAGTGCCGGAGTTTGGCCGCACGCTCGGTGAGGAACTGCTTGAGCCCACGCGCTTGTACACGAAGCAGATGCTATCGATGATCGAGTCGCTTCCCCGCGGCGCGGTGAAGGCTTTGTCCCACATTACGGGCGGCGGGTTGGGCGCGAACATTTCGCGCGTTATCCCTACGGGTTTTATTGCGCGAGTGGATCGTTCATCTTGGACCATGCCGCCGGTTTTTTCTACGCTTTCTAAGCTCGGCGGAGTCAGTTGGGACGCGATGGAGCAGACGTTCAACTTGGGCGTTGGCATGGTCGCGATTGTGGATGAGGCCGCAGCTGATGAAGCGCTGGGATTCTTGATGGCTGTTGGCGGCGAGCCGTGGGTGTTGGGCGAGGTCGAACTTTCTTCGTCTTCGCTGCAGGTAGCGGATTCGGATCGTTTGGTACAGGGCGCTAAGGGAGTGCAGGCAGGAGCGGCCCTACTGACGGGAAGCTACCGGCTCTAGGAACTGCTCACTTATAGGTTGGTCAAGCATAACGAATCGGGAGGGTGCTTGCCCTCCCGATTTTCGTTTGACTATTTGTTTTGGGTGTTACGACTCATTTGTAATCGTCGTAGTCATCCCAGTTGTCTTCGTCGGTTGCCGGGGGAATATCCCCGTACGGATCGTTCGATTCGCCTCGCTCAGCAGCGAGTTCACGCTGCAGAGCGTCAAAGTCGGTCTCGGGTGAAGCATATTTTAGCTTCCGAGCCACCTTTGTTTGCTTGGCCTTCTGACGGCCGCGCCCCATTGGCGTCGACCCCCTCCACAGTGTCTTGCGGATTCCCGTGGGAACCCTGAGCGTCTAATGGTCTTTCAAGCGCCTATTCTAACGAAAATCGGACAGATTATCCTAACGTCAAAAAGTGTATTAGGGATTTTCTGCGGGTTTTCCGTGGTTGTTTGGCATTTCGATTTCAAATAGTGGATCTATTTGCGCAGTTTCTTGAGTCCGACGAGGAGGCCGAGCGCTACGCCCACTGACGCGAATTTGGCCAGTGCGCGCGGATCGCCTTTGAGGGCAGCTTTGGCTTCATCTGCGGTTTCTTGACCAAACTGCGTGGCTTTTTCGCCGGCGCGTGTGGCAGCGGCTTTGGCTTGTTCGCGCGGATTTAGGCGGCTGCTGAGCTCGTTGACGGTGGACTGCATCGCAAGGCGCGTGCGCAGGATTTCAGCTTCGATCTCTTCGACGGTGCGAGGGGTTTCGCTCACTTTTCCAATCCCTTCTTTGCTGCGGCGACGTTTAGCTTCATGTTGTCGCCCGGGTTCGGCTTGTCTGCCAGGCCTTTCTTGAGGAGGAGGGCTCCAACTGCTGCCAGGATGATAACGATGAGCAGGAGGATGCCCGCGGTGATGAGGGCTGCAAGCCAGGGGGCTACAACGTTTGCGAAGCCAAGCTCGATGGTGCGGAAGATCCATCCGAGTAGGTAGAGGGCGAATACGCCCGCACCTGCGAGGAGGGCGCCCCCAACGCCGGCTTTCTTGGCAAGCGTGGTTGCTTTGACCTTGGTTAGTTCGATCTCGCCGCGGATCAGGGTGGTGATCTGGTTGGACAGTTCGTTGACTAGCTGCCCGATGCTTGTGTTGGGGCGAGACTGCGTTGTCTCCACAATTACTGGCGTGGCTGGTTTGGACCTGTCGACTGCCATCTTGAACTCCTCGAGTGGGTCGGTTGTGTTGCGGCCTTGTTGGCTGCGAATACTTGTGCGCGGGGCACACTGCTTCTAGTTTGTCACGAATCGCTGTTGGTCGCTTGAAATAGTGGTGCTTTCTGGCTGAAACTCACATGCTCATTCGGAGGTGATGGATTCGAGAATTGGTGCACGTGCCGCGCGCCGGGCGGGACCAACGGCGGCGAGGATCCCAATGATGATGGTTCCGGCGAGTAGCGCGCGCAGGGTTGTCCAGGGGACTGAGAGCACGGAGATGCCTACTTCTTTGGTGTAGGTGACTAGGCCGATGCCGGTTCCAAGCCCGATGAGGATGCCGATGATGGTGCCGTATAGGGAGGTGAGGATCGCTTCGGTGATGATTGTCCCGGCGATTTGGAGTTTGCCGGTGCCGATGGCTCGCATGAGTGCGATCTCGGTGGTGCGCTCGTTGACGGCAAGTCCGAGCGTGTTGATGATGCCGACGATTGCCACGACGATGGAGAGGCCGAGCAGGGCGTAGAGGATGGCAAGCACCGTGTTGATGGTGTTACCGATCTCGGAGACCAGATCGGTTTTGGTGTAGACGGCGATGGTGGGTTGGTCAGCGAGAGTTGCGCGAACGTTTTCCTGCACTTCGTCTAGGGGTAGGTCGGTTTTGAAGACGGTGACGAAGGAACGCCCCACTGCGGTCAGGCCCAGTTCCTCGAGCGTATCGGGGGCGACTAGGGAGGTCGTGGTGAGGATTGTGGAGTCGTGGATTCCGCCGATGGTTATGGTTTTTGGCCCAAGGTTGCCAAGGACGGTGAGCTCGTCGCCAACGGTGAGTCCCAGTGCTTGCGCGCTGTTCTTGGATAGCAGGATTTGGCCGCGGTTGATGTTAGAGAGGGCGCCGCTGGCCATGGGTACTTTGAAGTCGGTGGTGAGGCGGGTGGTGTCCACGGTGGTGAGTGCAAGGGGGAAGGTCTCGCCATCGACGGTGGTGGGCGCGAATGCGCTGGTGTAGGAGTCTCCTACGGATTTCACGCCCTTAGTGGCTCGGATCCTGGCTATGACTTCATCGGTGATGGATTCTCCGGGGCTGATGGGGGTGATGGTGAGGTCGGCGTGTAGCTCGGATTGGATGGCTTCGGTGGTGGAAGCCTGCACGGACGATGCCAGTACGGTTCCAAGGGTTACGAGGCCCATTCCGATGATGAGGGCGCCGGCGGTGGCGCCGGTGCGCCGGGGGTTGCGAACGGCATTCTTGGTACCGATGCGCAGCGCTACGAGCCGGGTTTTGCGCAACGCGAGGGCGGGGAGGGTGAGGATTCCTTTGGCGAGGGCGGGCGAGGCAATGAGCGCGCCGATGACTACGGCTCCCGCGCCAAGTCCTAGGGAGGTGCCCGCCCAGGTAACGGCCTGTTTCGCGCCAAGGTAGACGCCTGCGGCCCCAACTGCGATGAGTGCGCAACCAATGAGGGCGCGCGGCCAAAGCGGTGCTTCACGTACTCCGGAGACTTCGCGCATGGCTTCTACCGGCGGGGTGTGCGCGGCGGCGCGGGCGGGAAGGATCGCGCCAACGAGGGTTACTGCGATGCCCACAATCAGCGCGGTAATGATGACGTCGCGGGGTAGCGCGGTGATAAGAGAGGTGACCATTCCGGCTTTGAGAAGGCCGAATGATGCCAGAGTTAGTAGACCGGTGCCAGCGAGGAGTCCGAGTGCGGATCCAATGACCCCGATAACCAGGGCTTGAATGGCAACTTGAAGGAAGATTTGTAGGGGAGAGGCCCCAACGGCACGCAGGTAGGCGAACTCCTTTTGCCGAGCTTTGACGGCCATGTGGAAGGTGTTGGCGATGATGAAGGTGGAGACGCCGAGAGCGAGGACAATGAATACGAGTAGGAACGTGGTGACGAATCCAAGGGTGTCTTTGACGTTGTCGGCGGCCTCCTCGATCGCGTCATCGCTGGACCTGATGGTGTAGTCCGCTCCGAGGCTGTTCTTGATGTTGCGAATGGCGGCGCCCAGGTCCGTGTCGATTTCGGTTTGTACGGCGATGGCGCTTACCAGTTCAGGCGTTTGGCTGAGCGAACGCGCGGTCTCCTGGTCGAAAGCAATGATGTTAATGGGCGAGACTTCCGCGGCCAGGTGCACGATGCCTACGATTTGGGCGTGGTGCCTTTCGCCCCCGGCGATGTATTCGATCCGGTCGCCAACGGCAAGGTTGTAGCGTTTCAAGGCGGCTGCTTCGAACGCGATTTCGTTTTCACTGCGCGGTGTTTTGCCTTCAATCGTCCAGGGGGTGAAGCCGGTGAGCGCGCCGGTGGCAAGGGTGACGGTGCCTACGCCGGTGGCAGGTGATCCGTCTTGAAGCACGGTGATGGGGCTCATGTACACGGGCTGGGCGTCTTTAACGCCGTTTATGCCGCGGATTGTGTCAGCCGCGCCGGCGTCGATTCGTGCGCGCTGGCTCGAGTCGTCGGAGATCGGGTTGCCTTCCACCTGAATGGTGCCGAATGTGGTGGAGGCAAAGGATTGTACGAAGGTGTCTTCGAGGCTGGTTCGCAGGGCGAGTGTGCCGGCGAGGAATGCAACGCCGAGTACCACTGACAAGATTGTCATGAGGAACCGGGTGGCGTGCGCCCAGACGTCGCGCAGGGCTATTTTGATCACGCCTGCTCCTTACCGTTTTGCGCGTTGTTTTGTTCGGGTTTAACGCGTTTGACGATGGGGATTTGGCCGGTCAGTTCAAGGTCGTCCTCGGGAATGACGGATCCGGGAAGGTCATGCAGCAGTTTCTGCGCGCGGATCAGAAGGTCTTGCGTTTCGGCGTCGAGTTCACCGGTTGGCGCAATGCGTCGTAGCGCTTCGTCAAGGGTTTCGCCGGGTTGGCGTTCGGCGTCTTGAAAGCCTTCGGATTTGGCGGGCATGGTTTGATTTTCGAGGACCGCTTCGTGCTCGCCGGGCGCGGACGTAGGCGTGGGGGTGGAATCTTCGCTTGGTACGGGGTGGCTCGCAGTCTCGCGATCGTCTTGCGGGTCGGTTTCACGCAGGGTGTCGAGTTCGCGCAGGGCATCCAAAACGGCGTCAGGTGTGGGCTGGCGCAGTTCGGCAACGATGCGTCCGTCTACAAGAAAGAGGATGCGATCGGCGTGTGACGCGGCGGTTGGGTCGTGGGTGACCATGACGACGGTTTGCTCAAAGGCGTCCACGGCTTCGCGCAGGAATTTGAGTACTTGAGTGGAGGATTTGGAGTCTAGGTTTCCGGTTGGTTCGTCGGCGAACACAACGGTTGGTTCGGTGATGAGGGCGCGGGCGCAGGCAACGCGTTGCTGTTGTCCACCAGACATTTCGGCGGGTCGGTGAGTGAGGCGGTCGCGCAGGCCAACGGCGTCAACGATGGTGTCGAAGCGTTCTTTGGAGACGGTCTTCTTGGCGATGTCGGCTGGCAGAGTGATGTTTTCTCGCGCGGTGAGTGTGGGGATGAGGTTGAAGGATTGGAAGATGAATCCGATTTGTTCGCGCCGCAGTTTGGTGAGTTTACGCTCGGACATGTTCGAGATCGTGTTGCCGTCCAGGGTTACGTCTCCGCTTGTTATGGAGTCGAGGCCGGCTAGGCAGTGCATGAGTGTGGATTTGCCTGATCCGGATGGACCCATGATGGCGGTGAACTCGCCGCGTCCGATGGTGACATCTACGGATTTGAGGGCGGTGACGGCGGCGTTGCCTTTGCCGTAGGTTTTGGTGAGGCCGCGGGCAATGATCGCGGGATCGGTGGGGGTGGTTAGGGCCTGGAGTACACTCATGTGTCTATTGTCGTTGAAATGGCCGCTGTTTGCGATGTGCACGCGAATGTCCACTAACGCTGATTCTGATTTAGTGCCAGCTTTAGAGTCTTGGGTACAGAAAAACCCTCGGATTTCCGAGGGTTACCTGTGCCTCCGACCGGCGTCGATCCGGTGACCTTTCGATTTTCAGTCGAACGCTCTACCAACTGAGCTACAGAGGCTCTGGTCAAGTTTTCTTGACCGAGCGACCCCGACCGGGCTCGAACCGGCGACCTCCGCCGTGACAGGGCGGCGCGCTAACCAACTGCGCTACGGGGCCTTGGTGCGAAGATTATATTACCGGCCTTTTGAACCCTTGCCAAATTAGTGCGTTACTTTATGCGTGTGAGCATGCTCTCCCTAATTTTCAAGGTAGCGCCGGTGCTTTGAATCGTTCATGAGGGGCGTGAGAAGAGCGGTTTTGGCATGAAAAAAAGACCCTTGCGGGTCTTAGTAGAAGTGGCGACCCCGACCGGGCTCGAACCGGCGACCTCCGCCGTGACAGGGCGGCGCGCTAACCAACTGCGCTACGGGGCCAACGTACCCCCAACGGGATTCGAACCCGTGCCGCCGCCGTGAAAGGGCGGTGTCCTAGGCCGCTAGACGATGGGGGCCTCTGCTCGCTATGCATGCGATCAGACTCGTCAAAGTCTACGCGACTTACCTTCATGTTGGCAAAGCGTGAAGTTGTGAAGCCTCTCACCGGCGTTCAAGTTGTTGTGGGTATGCCGCGCCGAAAAGAAAATGTCCGCTCCTGCCCCTACTCTTTAAGTATGGATGGTAACGCTGAAGAAGCTGTACAGGATGCGCTGAACCTGCTCCAACTATTCGCGGGTGTGGCAGTTGGTGTGCTGGTTTCGCTGGTGATAGCGATGCTGGCGTGGGCCGCGCTGCGGGTGGTATCGCGAAAGTCCGATAACTTCGCTTGGCTTGCAAGACGTGTGAAGATCCCGTTCTTCGCACTGTTCTTGGTGGCAGGCGCGTGGGTTGGCCTGAATTACATGGTGCAGGTGCTCCCAACGGATGCGGCTACATGGATTCCGCTCCTGCAGCACACGCTGCTGATTATCACAATCGTGATGGTCAGTTGGATGTGTTACGCCGGTGCGTACGTCATTGAGGACGTCGCGAAGCATCGTAAGGAGGCAACGGGCTCGCGCCGTCTTGCTACTCAGGCTCAGATGCTGCGCCGAATCGTGCAGTTGGTTGTCGTGATTTTGGGCGCGGTAGCGGTGATTTTGACATTCCCATCGGCTCGAATAGCGATGGGTTCGATTTTGGCGTCGGCCGGTGTGATTTCTTTGGTCGCAGGCATTGCGGCGCAAGATTCGCTGTCGAATACGTTCGCGGGTTTGCAGATCACGTTTACAGACGCGATTCGTGTGGGCGACGTGGTGGTGGTTGATGACCAGTTCGGAACGATTGAGGAGATCACGCTGACCTACGTCGTGCTGGCGGCGTGGGATGATCGGAGCTTCATTGTTCCGTCCACCCATTTCACGCAGAATAAGTTTGAGAACTGGACGCGCGCTAATACGAAGCTTGCCGGCACTGTGGAGCTGAAGTTGGATTGGCGTGCGCCCGTGCCTTTGATCCGGAGGGAAGTTGAGCGTCTGCTTGAAGAAACGGATCTGTGGGATAGGCGCAGCTCTAGCGTGCAGGTTACGGATGCAACGGACGGGTGGATGCTCGTTCGCGTTGCGTTGACGGCCAGGAATTCTGGTGACCTGTGGGATTTGCGTTGTTATATGCGTGAGCATTTGATCGATTGGGTGGTTGAGAACGCCCCTTACGCTCTGACTCGTACTCGCGTGCAAAAAGAGGACGTGGTTGAAGTTAACCTGGATCGCTCTGAGCGTGAGATTGTGGAGCTCGCTAACGAGTTGCGTGATATCGAGCGTGAGGGCGAGAAGAGTGCGGTGCGCCCTGACCCTGAGGAGCCGCCGGCGCAAACAAAGCAGGAGGCTCGTATGCGTGCGGCGAAGAACCGGGCTAGCAAGGTGCGTCGCAAGCGATTGCGTGACCGCAAGGTGACCACGAAAGTGCTGGCCGAGCCGGAGTCTACGCGCGTGTTGTCGCCCGCAGAACTCCTTGCGATCCAGCGGGGCACGAGCCCGGAAGTTCCCGCTAATGATGATGCCCGGGGCGCGGATGATAGCGCGGTGACGTCAACGGTTGGGGATCGTTTGTATTCGGGAAGTGAAGAGGCCGAGGCGCGGTCGAAAAAACTAGAGGGCCCCTCGGAGGAAATGCAGCGCAAGCGGGTTGAGACGCAGACTTTGCGGGCGCTTCGCCTTGGTGATATTTCTGAGGAAACCGCGATCAATAAGCTTGGCGGCGATGAGCCTGCCCGGCAGTTGGTGGAGGCGGAGATGAAGCGGATTCAAGATGAGGAGCAGGAATAGTTATGGAAACTCCTAAGGTTGATGTGAATGCGGCGGCTCGTACGCAGGCGCAGTGGCGTGAGGTCTTGAATCCGATGGAATACCACGTGTTGCGTGAGGCGGGCACGGAGCGTCCCTTCACTGGCGAATTGTTGAATGAGGACCGCGAAGGGATTTACCGTTGCCGCGCTTGCGGCGCGCAGTTGTTCCGCTCGCAGACGAAGTTTGATGCCGGCTGTGGTTGGCCCTCGTTTTATAAGTCAGAGGACGCCGCGGTGAAGTATGTTGAGGACACTTCGCATGGAATGGTGCGCACCGAGGTGCGTTGCGCGAATTGTGATTCGCACTTGGGGCACCTGTTTGATGATGCGCCGCAGACTCCTACGGGGCAGCGTTACTGCATGAACTCCGTGTCGCTTTCGTTTGAGCATACTGCGGGTGAATAGTTCGGGAAGGCGCGCGTTAGCGCCGGCGCTGTTTATTGCGTCCGGGACAACCCAGTACACGGGTGCCGCGTTTGCGGTGGTGTTGTTTTCGGTTATGGCGCCTACGACGGTGGCGTGGTGGCGAGTCACGATTGCTGCACTGGTATTGCTGGCGTGGCGCAGGCCGTGGCGGGAGCATTTGACGCTTCGCGAGGTGGGCGCGTCAGCTCTGTTTGGCGTGGTCATGTCCGGAATGAATATAGCGTTTTATGAGGCTGTAGCTCGCTTAGATTTAGGTGTCGCTGTCTCGCTGGAGTTCCTCGGCCCCGTGGTGGTCGCAGTGTTTTTCGGGCGAGGATGGCTCAGTAAACTTGCGGGCCTGGTGGCTTTTGCGGGGGTTTTGCTGATCTCCGGTTTTGGTATTGATAGGACTAGCTCCGCTGGAGTGTCGGGGTTCTTGTGGGCGATGTTGGCAGGCGGCTTGTGGGCGGGCTATATCCTGATTGGGCGCCGGATCGCGAGGGCAAGGTCGGGCCTCACTTCACTTTCGATTGCAACGGCCACGGGTTCACTGGTGTATTTCCCCGTGGTGGCGGGCAACTTCTTGTCGGCATTCGAGTCTACGCAGATCTTCTTGACGGTGGTGGGCGTAGCGTTCTTGTCTACGGTGATTCCGTATTCCATTGAGCAGGTCATTATGAGCTGGATCGACGCGCCTACATTCGCGTTGCTAAACGCGTTGCTCCCAGCAACGTCGTTGGTTGTGGGGGCTGTGGTGTTGCGCCAGTTCCCGGCGTGGCCAGCAGTTGCGGGTTTGGTGTTCGTGTCGGTTGCTGTGTGGATGGCGTCGAGGCCTCCTAGGGATCAACAAAAGAGAACTCTAAATATTGACAAAACCTGACCTCAGCTTGGTTAAAACATTACTTCGCTAGTTTTAGTTAGCTGTATTTTGTGCGAATCGTCGCTCATTCAGCATTTGCGCGCGAAGTCTGGCTCGTTTTCTGGAAAGTTAGAAGGTGTAAGGCCCGGCATGAGCCGGGCTTGTTAAAGCATTGAGAAGGGGTTTTCCATAATGGGAGCTATTATTTGGTACATCATTGTTGGCGCGATTATTGGTGCGCTTGCTCGCTTGTTCATGAAGGGTGAGCAGCCAATGGGTATCGTGTGGACGATTATTCTTGGCGCGCTTGGTGCAGGTATTGGCGGCTGGATCGCGGGTGCTATCGGTGTTGGCTCTGTTCTTGAATGGATCATCTCGATTCTGGTTGCGATGGGCTTGATTAGCTTGTATTTGAGCTTCGCGGCTAAGAAGAACTAGTTTTCGCATTGTTGAGGAGGGAGCCGCTGGCTCCCTCCTCTTTTGTTGCTGCGGTAATGGGTTTAGGTTTTGGCAGTTGCCCTGCTAGGCGTTAAAATGGTGCCTACGGGCCTATAGCTCAATTGGCAGAGCAACGGACTTTTAATCCGTGGGTCCCGGGTTCGATTCCCGGTGGGCCCACCCGGCGGATGCCCCTGCGAGAGCAGGGGTTTTCGCATATCCAGGCACAAATGGCGCAGTATTTGGCGGCGACGTTACGCGCGGGATCGCATGGAAGGTGGCTGCTACTTGTCTTTACAACTTACTGCGGCGATTGGCGCTTGGGCGGCATGAACCGGCGTTGTTTCACCCATGATGATGTTTGCGCCTTGGGGGATCTGGTAGAGGTAGCAATAATGTCCGGGACGGATGTGCGTCCTGGAGTGGGGGCAGGAAGGCGATGCTAGTTGGATCTTGTAGCGTGTTACGGGTAGCGTCTTAGAAATCGCCGATGAATCATTAGTCTTAGTGGCGCGGGAAGTGTTTGAGTCGATTGTTCCCGCAACCTAATCGACGTGACGCAAATCACTAAAAAGCTTGTGAGCATGGTGCCAAAATTGCACCCTGCTTTTTGTTTTTTCGCATTTTTACATCGGTTTAACTCGTCGTTAACGCGTCAGATGACTTCTTCGTAGTTGGTGTCTTGTCCTGCTTCCACAGTGGTGGTGGCTTCCTTGTAATCGCGGGCCACAAAGTATCTGCATCCGGCTTGTTTTCAGGTCTGGCCTTCAAAGGTGGCGAGGTATTCGTTGCGGCGCCTTAGTTCTCGCGTCTTTGTTTGGGTTTCCGGTTAGTCAATGGTGACTGGTGGCTGGCGGTCACTTTATGCCCTTTGCTGTTGTGCGCGCACATTCTACGTAGCGCGTAGAAGGGAGGTTGCAATGAGTGATGTTAATCCGTGGACTGGTTCGCCAGTCGTTTCTACACAATGGATACCCAGGTTTGGTCTGGGTGCGTGCGGCTGGTGTCTTTCCAACAGGCGTGACGCCGTCAAGGGGCTTGAGTGATGAGGCTTCTAGGGAAGATCGTAAGGTTTCGCAAGATTTGTCTTTGATTAGAGAGGAAGATTAATGAATGTGTTTTCTAAAGGTGCTGCTCTGATTGGTGCGGGTAAGGCGCGCGTGTGGGCGGGCTTGGCCAGTTTGGATTTGAACCCGGTTCCCAAGGCTCCTCCGGGAGTGGATATTATCGTGCAGACAATGTTGAACTGGTTGATATGGATTAGTGGAGTAACAGCGATTGCTGGTGTCGTTATTGTCGGCATCCTGCTTAAAGTCTCCAACGAGTGCGGCATCGGCAATGAGGGCATGCGTCGTGTCTGCTATATAACTATAAATGCGATCGCAATCACGTTCGTTTTGGCTTTGCTGAAGCTGTTGCTCTGACGATGGAGGAAAAGAACGTGAATGTGCTGACTCGTCCGGCGTTTCTTGTGTCGGGGTAACTTCGGTTAAAGATTGGGCAATGCTACGACGAAAAGGTAGACCATAATCCTAAGGTTTGTGCGTCCCTGGTTCGATTCCCGGTTGGCCCACCCGTTGGAAGCCCCTGCGAAAGCAGGAGCTTCCGCGTATACAGCAAGGCTTATTACATTCCCCGTCCGTAACCGTGTTAGCGCCTTTACTTCGACACGGCTACGGTTTCCCTTTTGTTCTTGGCTTCTTCGCATCAGGCTCCCCAAAGGGGTGGATTGCCGTCACGAATTTGTTTTTCAGGGTGGTCGTTCCTGGAATGTAGTAGTCGTTCCAAGAGTAGTAACGTTGTTCGATCACTGTGTGCGGTCGATGTGCTGGGTGGCTAGGGCGAGGTATTCAGCGTCGCTGATTTGTCCAGATAAACACTGCTCGAGCAAATCTCTAATGTAGGCGTCAGTAACAGTGTGGCCAGCTAAAGCAAGCGCAGCATCTGCAAATGCTATGGCCTCGCGTACTGCGGCCTGAGTTACTAAACGCGGTTGTGCTGACACGCTCATAATGCTTCCTCGTTTCCGTGGTGTGCGCCCGCCGTTGCGTGTGCTCTAGCCCTGTATTCGTTAGCGTCAATAATGCCCGCGGCGTAGTTGGTAAGGTTTTCGACATCTTCTCTGGTCAGATCGAATCCTTCATGCCACAATGCCGCAAGCGTATTGCGCACGCCGAGTCGCTGTTGATCATCAAGGTTTTGGAATAATTCAGGCTGGCGTTGCTCAATGTCAAAAGTGCGCATAATGCCTCCCATATCTATCCAACTTGTACCACAGGGGCGTGCAATGCTCACTGGGTGTCAGCTATGCGCGGGTGCGGGTGTGAGCGCTGTTTGGCTTGTCCAATGTAGAACTCTTCCCCACAGCTGTTTTCCCATCGTCTTACGTCTCGCTAGTTCCTTTAGCGTGTCCTTCGAGATTCTAATCGTCCAGGCCAAGGTCAGCCCTCACTTCTTCAAGCGAGTAGGTCTTCGACTTGCCGGCGCGGATTGCGTCTAGCTCTTCTGCAGCCAGGTAGTAGTCCTCTAGGTCATCCAGGTATTTTTCGAGCGCCTCGCGAACGTAAACGGAGGCGGGGCGTCGAGTTTGAGCGCTGAGGCTGTCGAGGCGCTTTTTCGTGTCTTTCGGCAAGCGCAAACTAAGAACATCGCTACTCATATAAACAAGTATGCAGTAGGACGTTCGCATATCCAGGCACAAACGGCGCAGGAATCCAGCCGCTCATAATAGAATGCGGGCGGGCAGTTGTTTTTGCGTGTTGCTGGTTAGTTCTAAGGCGGCGTGATGCCAGATAGAAAATGGGATTCGCTAGCTCGGATCACCCGAGTGTTCCTCCGGGTTGCGGAGGTGGCGCTGGTATTGAGCGCTTTGGCAATCATTCTGTCCACGTTTTTTGTAACTGTTCTCCAGGTCCGCGGCACGGGAAACGGGTTTGAGAAGGATGACGTGTTGGTTGCCGCGCATCATGTGGATTTTGGTCGGGGTGACACGGTCGCGTTCTTCCACGGAAACCGCATACTGGTCCGCTCAGCTATCGCCATTTCCGGCGATGAGGTAGATGTGCTCGATAACGGTCATCTGGCGGTAAACGGTATTGAGTCCCCAGCTGCGTTAACGCCTGAGGATTTAGCTCGCTCGGAGGTTTCGTTTCCGGCAACGGTGCCTGAGGGAGGAGTGCTGGTTGTGATCGGCCAGGGCAATACTTCCGCATTGCACGAGGTGGCGGGCGAGGATTTTGTTGGCCGCGTGGTGTTGCAAGTGTGGCCTGTGCGGAGTTGGGGAAGAATTTGAGCCTCTACGTCTAGGCAATGAGTCCTACGTCTTAAAATAATTTGATAACCTGCAAAGGTGCGAACTGCACGTCTTTCGAACTAAAGAAGGAAATTTCATGTCTCGACAAATCTCCGTGCAGAGGGGAGTACGTGCAGTCGCGGTCGCGTTTGCCACGGTACTTGCCCTTTTGTTGGCGGTATCTTTCCCGGGCTTAGCGAAAGCTGCGGATGATCCCACAATCACTGTGACCAGCCAGGAAGGCGATCACACTTACGGTGCGTACCAGGTCTTCAAGGGTGACCTAGCTGATGTTGACGGCAAGAAGGTGCTGTCGAACATCGAGTGGGGTACCGGTGTTAAGTCCACCGAGCTCTTGGCCGCTGTGGCTGGCGCGAATCTTCTTGATGGCGTTACTGCAGGCTCTTCAGCAGCCGATGTCGCAAAGGCTTTAGAGAAGGCAGATAGCGATACGGCTCTTGCGTTTGCAAAGCTGGTCTCTAAGAACCTAAGCGATACTAAAGCTGATTTCACTAAATCCGGCGATGCGGCTCCCTTTACTTACAAAACCGGCAAAGTTGCCCCCGGCTACTACGTAGTTGTGGATACGGACACCAACGCCGCCGCTTTGACTACTCCGATCTTGCAGGTTGTTGGCCCGGTTGAGGTTGCATCGAAGTCTTCTGTTCCTACTTCGGATAAGAAGGTTCAGGAAACTACCGGAATCGACGCAAGCAAGGTTAATGATGGTGAAACCGCTTATGATGTGACGGCTAACTATGAGATTGGCGCGGACGTACCGTTCCTTCTCACGGGAACAGTTTCGAAGAACCTCGCAGACTACAAGACTTACAAGTACGCTTTTGTCGATGAGCTTTCAAAGGGATTCGACTTCAACGCTGATTCGGTAGAGGTTTACGTTGGCGCCACTAAGGTCGATGCGGGCAAATACACGGTCACTTCGGAAAAGATCGCCGATGCTGGTGATTACCAGGACGGAACGCGTATCCGTATTGATTTTGCCAACCTGAAAGATGTTCCGGGCGTAACTGCTGACTCCACGATCACCGTTCGTTATACCGCGAAGCTGAACGAGAAGTCTGAAGCTGGTAAGCCGCAGCCTAACAAGGTGCACGTTGAGTACTCGAAGAGTGCATCTGACGATGAGGGCGAGCCTACTGGTAAAACGCCTGACAAGGAAGTTTTCGTTTTCACCTACAAGGTTGATTCTGAGAAGGTAGACGCAGACAAGCCTGAGACTAAGCTTGAGGGCGCTGAGTTCCGTTTGTTGAACGCTGACAAGACCAAGGCTGCCACGATCAGCAACGGCAAGATTACCGGCTGGGCTGAGCTTAATGCTGGCACCACAATTACTGTTCCCAATGGCGGCCAATTCTCCGTTGAGGGTCTTGATGCTGACGTGCAGTACTACTTGGAAGAGACCAAGGCCCCGACTGGCTACAACCTTCCTTCTGGAGACGCGAAGTACACGTCGATTAAGCTGACTGCCAAGGTTGAAGCTAAGGAGGGCCAGAAGCCTGCTGTTACGGAGCTAAAGCTTGGTGAGAAGGCCGATGCGTCTCCAGCAGACGGCAGCTTCTCGACGCTCCAGATTAAGAACTCGAAGGGTTCAACGCTTCCGGAGACGGGTGGCATTGGTACCACAATCTTCACGATCGTTGGCGTAGCCGCGATGGTTGCTGCTGCGGGTGGTTTCGTTCTACGTAATCGCAAGAAAGCGTAGATACCAGCCGTAACGGTCGATTAGATTGACCCTTTCAACGCGCGGACGTTCCCGCCGGCAAACTAAGCCGCCGGCGGGAACGCCGCGCACGAAAAAGGGACGTCGAAGTTTTTCAGACATAGCGTTAATCGCCTTGTTCATTTTTGGCTTGCTGGTTTTCCTCTACCCGCCGGTGGCTAACTTTTATAACCACCAGAGGCAAAAAGCAGCGGTGGTTAGTTATGAGGAAGCCGTGTCAAAACTGGACACCACTGAGGTGGAGCGTCTTTTGGATGAGGCGGAAGCTTATAACGATGCGCTTGTTTATGAGCCGGGTAGGCTACCTGCTTCGCAGATGGATCAGTATCTACGGATGCTGAACTTCACGGGCACGTCGGTGATGGGAACAATCCAGATTCCTTCGTTGGGAGTTAATCTGCCGATTTACCACACCACAGACGAGGCCGTGTTGCAGGCGGGTGTCGGTCATATCCCGGGTACGTCGCTGCCGATTGGTGGAGTTGGAACCCGTTCGGTACTGACAGGTCATAGAGGTTTGCCGTCAAGCAAGCTCTTTACGGATCTAGACAAGCTAAAGCCGGGTGACATTTTTGTGATCCGAACGGGTAACCGAGAGCTGGCGTATCGCGTGAGCGACATCGTTGAGGTGTTACCAACGGAAGTTGGCTCTCTGCAGCTCGAGGCTGATCGAGATTTGGTGACGCTGGTTACCTGCACGCCGTATGGGATTAACACTCATAGGCTTTTGGTTACTGGCGAGCGAACCGAGTTGTCGGCTGTGGGGTCTATCGCGGCGGATGCTGTGCGGGTAGACCCGGTGTTGGTGGCAGCTTTTGTAGCTGTTCCTATTTTTGTGGTGGGGCTTGTAGTGGTGTTGCGCCGGACGCGAAGTGTGTATGCGCCCAGGCACATGGGGAAGGAAAGTGACCATGCGGACGAAAAGTAGCCTATTAGCGCTTTGGTTGTCGATTGCGCTGGCGTTTTCGTTGGTTCCGGCTCACGCCGATTCAAGGCCCGATGTTTTAGATTTTGAAAATGTTGAGGCAGACCGCCTGGGTTCGGTGTCGGCCCTGTTTCACGCGGTGGATAACCAGCCGCTGCCCGGCGTGGAGGTCCGCCTGTACCGGATCGCTGAGATGGCCCCGGGTTTGCCTTTCGTATTAGATGATTCTTACGCCACGGCTATTGGTTGGAAGTCGTTGACTGATGCGACCGAGCCGAGCGATCCTGACGTGGCAGCGAGCGCCACGCTTACGTTGCAGTCTCTGCTGGAGCGGGACGGTGTGGCTCCAACGGCGCAGGCCACTTCCGATTCTGCGGGGCAGGTCCGCATGCAGGACTTGCAGGTAGGCGTTTATTTGATGACGGCAGCTCCTGTGAAGCAGGGAGCGTATAGATACGTCGCGTCTCCGGCGATATTCTCGCTCCCTCAGAAGGGTAGTGAGGGCCAGCTCGATTACGACGTGGTGGTTGCGCCAAAGCTGGAGCCTCAGAAGGTAGAGCCAACGAAGTACCGTTTGGTCAAGCTTTGGCAGGATGAGCCGGTGAAGGATCGCAGGCCAACGTCGATCCAGGTAGACGTTTTGGCTGATGGAAAGCTTTTTGAGCGTGTAACTCTGAGCGCGCAGAATGATTGGACGTTCGAGTGGCAGGACGAGACGGGAGACCGCCGCTGGTCGGTAGCTGAGAAGCTGAGCGGGTCTTACGAGGTCAGAACTGCTGTGGATAATCACGTTTTCACGCTAACGAACATTGCTCCTGAACCTGAGAATCCGAAGCCAAAGGGTCCGCTGTCAAAAACGGGTATAGACGGGAAAGTTGGCGGTGTAGCCATCGTGTTGTTCTTGGCTGGTTTGGTGCTTGTAGGCGCAGGGCGCGTGCGCGGAAGAAATGAGAGGGCGTAGCCATGCTTAGAGGTGTTGAGGCCGCGAGAACACGCATTCTTGTCGCACTGGTGAGCGTCATTGCTCTCCTGGGCGTCATGTTTGTTATGCCCGCTACCAGTTATGCTGACCCAGCTGCGCCTGAGGTGGAATCCCAGACGGTTGAACCCGATAATCAACCCGAGGAGCCCACCGAGCTTTCCATTAGCGAGGACACCGCTGCTGCTGATCAGCCGGTGGGGGAGCCAAACCCGGATGCGGGGGCTGCTGGGCAGTGCCCGGCGGATAAGAATGAGACCACTGTCAACCCGCAGGTGGTTGGTGACTTGCAGATCGAAATCGCGCAGGCCGTAACGCAAAAGGATCCCAATGTGGTCGATAGTGTTGCGCAGCGTTATACGGGCGAGACATTTAAGCAACACATCGGTATTTCGAACACCGCTGCCGCAGAAAACGTGCAACACCGCATTTACCTCGAGTTTTCGAATAAGGACGGTTACGCCCTGGTAAATGGCTCGAAACTGGAAGTGCGTGATGAGCCGTATTACCAGAACAGCGAAAACCAGGTAAACCCCTATTATTTCCGCAAGGCGGAGGGCGCGGAGAACACCTATTACATTGAGGTCCCCGGCTCGAAGATCGGTGAGGCTTTCTCTGTAGATCTAGAAACGAAGTACGACTCCCCGGCATCGCCGGGTGGCACGGCCCGCATCTGGGGCGCGCAGCTCACAACGGAGCAGGCAGAGGCTGCAGGCAAGACGGCGGTTGATCCTGGTTGTGGTGTCCACGCAGCGAAGTGGGACACGGTGCGGCCAGAGTATCAGGCTGTTAAGAGCCAGAATACTTCGGGTAATTATTCTCGTGCGTGGCCAGCAGCGTCAGAGCCAGCCATCGCTTACAACGCAGAAAAGGGCGTTTATGAGCTACATAATTTGAGGTACAGGCTCTACCTTGAAAAGGCTCAGGATTCCCCCACTTTGCCTACCGGTGGGGTAGGTCAGGATCCGTTCCAGAAGATCAAGGTGGAAGAGACGTTCACCGTGCCCGACGGCTTCGAAATCAATCCTGACTATATTAAGGGGATCAGAGACGGGCTGAACAGTAGCAGCCGTGGTGGACTTATGTCTTATGATGGCTTGGACGGGTGGACGCGAGACGGCTACGTTAATGACCTCGTTTTCGCCCCTAGCATCAACGGCAAGAAAACGCCGATTTTCGGCATTCACGGATTTGGGCTAGATCAGGTGGATATCGGTTGGGCTGTCCCGCAGCCTGAATACAGGCACGTGACTGGCAAACTCAGTGACGACGGCCGCACCCTGACACTGTCTTGGTATCGAAATAAGAACACTGCAACCAGAAGCCTGTACCTGCGTTTCGCTGACGATTTGCTTGTGGCCAAGAAACTTCCTGAGGGTGGATCCGTTGACGTGAGCAACGGGGTTGGAATGACGGCGCATTACACGCATACCGATCCGAAGACAACCAATGCGGAAGTAACAACGCCGGTCAAGGTAGAGCCAGGCAAGGGTGAGTTTGTAAAGACTGCGGGTGACGGAAAAACAGAGATTTACCTGCGCGGCCAGGCCGTTCCCTTCACACTAAGCGCCAAGAATGTTGGTTCGGGCCCGTTGGATCTTGCGACAGTGAAGGACGATTTACCCACCACCCTTTACATGACACCGGCGCAAGTTCGGCAGGTGCTGGGAAAGCCCGAATCTTCTGGCTTGTCGATCACCATTTCAAATATTGTGCCCTGCGCCGAAAAGCTTAACGTTCAGGTAGCTTCGGGTGGCACGGCGGGTCTTTCGCCATCTTACAACCCGGCGTGTACTGCCGACCCAACCACCGTGCAGATAAAACGTGCCGGCAATTCCATCACGTTCAAGGTGGGAAATGGTGCGGAAGAAACACTTTCGGCTGCCGAAATTGAGAGCAAGCTGGCCGCTTTTGCAGTAAGGAAAAACACCGCATACTCGCTTTCTTGGGCGGTGCCCGATGGCAAGATTTACGGTGGCAATGAGCTGAAACTCTCGTTTAACGCCACGGTGAAAGACACCTACATTTTTGGCGATCCGATCCAAAACGATTCGGGTGAAGATGTAAAGAACACGGCATATTTTGGGGACACGCCAAGTAACTCCACGTTCAAAGCGATGCCGGAGGCAAAGATCGGCAAAATCTCTGACCCGGCCGATAACGAGGAAGTTAACTCTGGCCAGAAGATCGACTATTCGATTCGAGTGCAATTGGCCACCGGCTCTCCAGAAGGCTTTATTATGCCGCTCATCGACGAGCTGTCGGGGCCTCACAAGTTGCTCGCTAAAATCGAGAAAAACCCGGACCTAAAAGGTCTTGGGCTGGAAACTAAAACTATTAAAAAGGTTGACTACTACGTGCTGGATAAGCCCGGCACATACAAAAACGTCACGTTTGAACTGGTGGAAACTCCTCCGCATAAGACGGATATAGTGCACGAATTCATTGCAGATCACGTTGAGGTCGGCAATGAATCAACGCGAATCCAATGGTACGTAGACCCTGCGAAGTACAGTCCAGGCGCGGTTGTTACCGCTCACTATTCGACGCTGGTTGATGAGCTAGATCCGTCTGATAATGAACAGCACTACGTGATTAACACGGCAGGCAACAGTAAACCGCCGAGCGCAAAGACCTCTCACCCGATTTCACGTCAGTACGTGACCAAGAACATCGTCACGAAGCGGGGCGATACGCCCGGCGAGGACGAGCTAGTTAAACAAAGTCCGGTCCGCCCAGGGGAATCAGTCACCTACCGCGTCTCGGTAGCGAACTCTCGGGACACTGCGATCGACTTCACCAACGCTGACGTTTACGACGCGCTACCCAAGTCGTTGCCGGGCAGGCCGTGGACAAAGGAAGACATTAGCGTGGAGTTCCCCGTTGGAACTTCGGTGCAGGGCGGGCAGAACTGGAGCGTTTCCCAAACTCCTCCGAATGGTGCTAATGACGGGGATGACACGCAGCAGTACATAGTGTGGGGTGAAGATTTCAAACTGAGCGTGAAGGGCGAGGTTTACGCCTATATCACGTTGAAGTTCCCTGATGCTGATGACGGCGAAGCTTATGTCTCTAAGTATTTGAAAGACACTTTGTACAACAATTGGCATGTAAAGACTATGAACGATGGCGTCAGCCACTTTGTCACCAAAGCTGGTGAGGATGGGAAACCTGCTAACGCCGCGCTACAAAAGGGCGTGCTAGGTACGGGTAATTTTGACCTTGGCTCTGGCTCCTACAGTTTTGCAGATGGCGGCGGCGGTTATGGGCCGCGAATTATGCTGGACCCAAATTCCGATAGCACCGCGCGCACCGTGTATTCTCGTTCGACAACAGATCCTGAAGGAAAACGGTCATTTAACGGACCTTACGCGCTGTATTACGTGTCGCTATTCAATGACGGAGATTCGCGCCTGTATTTGAACGATATTCAGGACATGCTCCCCAAGGGCGTGACGTATAGAGCGTTCTACCCAACCACAGATGAGTTTACTCAAGGGCACGGTTTTTATAACTCAGGCGGCTCCGGTTGGCTTGCAAACGTGGATAATTTCCGCACCTGGCAAGCCAAGAGCTCTGACGTTCCCATCGCCGTTGCTGGCGCGGAGCCGAAGAACGCTACTATTACTGCACTAGCAGATGTCACCAACCCTTCGAAGATTACTTTCAAGGTATCCAATGGAGATGATGGGCAGAAGGGGAACCTCGCATATGACGAGGAGAGGCAACAGTTCTATTTGAATCCAAATGAGTTGCTCGCATTTTCCTATATAGTGCTGATTGGCCCGAACGCTCCAGAGGATTTTGTTGTAAATAATGTGGCAATGCCTTATGACGATGTGACCGGGCAGGGTGTGGACGTTAATCCGGACACCTCCATCAAGTCTGTTGAACAGGGTGACCAGGTTCTAAATGACGGTAAGCGTCTCATTTTGGATAACGAAAAGGCTTCAGATAAGGGCTTCTCACCTAAGCCGGGCACCGAGCAGTGGCTGGCTTCTAACGTCAGCTTGATGCGAGACAAGCCAGTTCCGGGTATCGAAAAATCTATTGTGGCTAAGACTTCCACGGGCGGAGAACGAACTGCGGATCCCACCCACGCGGCTTACGCCGATACCTTGCACTGGAATATCTCTGCGTACAACGACGCCAAGGAGACCATCGAGGGTTACGTAGTTTCAGACCTTTGGGATCCGAACTATCTACCTACGGGCGAGGTCAAGCTTTCGGTGGGTGGTACACGCTTCACTGACGGAAGTAGCAATGCGCTTTTCACATTCGGTGATTGGACTGTGCAAGATGGTAAGCCTACTGCCGTCGAAATTAGGGCTGCGAATCTGGCTTATAGCGTGGGACCGAAGAAACTTGTAGTTAACGGTGATCCGGTGGCGATAATGTCGCGAAGAGGCCAGCAAGCTATCTTCCACCTGTCGCTGACATCTACTTCCGATGGTCGCATCAGGTTTGACTTGCGTGCCGACAAGGATTCTCCGAAAATCGCGTCCCTGGGATACTCCGTAGGCGGCGTGCCCATAAAATCGAGTGAGTCGCTGACTATGGAGTTTTCCACGAAGAATCCAAAGCAATCTGGCGACTATCCAGCTGCTTTTAATACTGCTTTCTTCACTTTGTTGGATCGGCAAGATTATGATCCAAAGCAAGTCAAGAGAGGTGAGAACACCGAGATTGACTTGAAGCTCGCTGACGACTTCTACAACGCTAACTGGAGTGGCAACACTGGAAGCAATCACACTGCCAAGGGGCTGAAGACGATCAAGGCTGAAGCCACGATTCCGATTGGCGGCGATGCGTTTACGTCTTCTATCGAACGGGTGGAAGAGGTCTCGGATCCTGCGAATGTCGCGACGTCTACCTCCTCGCCGAATTACATTACGCTGAAAGACGCGTCCTCGACCTTCCGCTACTCGATGGAAGTTAAGAACAACAAGCCGGACCCGGTTAAGCGGATCACGATGATTTCTAACCTGCCGTATGTGGGCGATAACTACACGTTCCCTTCCGCTCCGGAGAGAAACTCTGAGTTCGCGGTCCGCTTTGCTGACAATCTGAACTTGAAAGTTGAGGTAGTTAGCAAGGACGGCACCCGCAAGGTACTACCGGCAAGTGCTTACCGAATCGAGTACTCAGATCAGCAGGAACCGGAAGCGTTCACGGCTGCAGATTGGGCTGGTAATCCAACTGCCAACTGGAGTACTACACCCACTAAGAATTCAAGATCGATCCGTCTAGTGCTAAACGAAACGGCTCAGGATTCAGATTTCTCGTTCGGTGGGGAATCAACTCTGGCACTGTCTTTTGACGCGAATGTTGCCAAGCCCGCTGAAGTTAATCCTGACGAGATAGCGTGGTCAACGTTCGGCTACAACTACCAGGCGCCAGGTAGTGATCTGAACCTTTCATCTATCCCCTTGAAGGTGGGGGTAAAGGTCCTTGGACCAGCTGCAACTGAGCTACCAAAAACTGGTGGCGTTGGTGTGTACGTGGTGTATTTGCTCGGTGCGCTGACCATGGCTGTGGCACTAGGTGGGCTCGCGCTACGTAGGCGCTCTTAACGATTAGTATGAAACCGAAGGGCCGAAAAAGAGGCAGAGTTTTAATGGCTCTCGGCCTGCTGATAGTTGGGGTGGCCGTAGGGGCACTTGTGTGGTTGCTCGCGTCGCCAGGCGCGAGCAACTCGCGCGCTCTGGCGGAGCAAACTCTGAAGATCATGCCCGACCCTAAACCCGCAGTGGTTAATAAAGAAAACGATCCTGCCATGCCCGGGTTGAATGTGCGCGGGCAAGACGTGGTTGGTGTGCTGACTATTTCGGATTTTGGCCGTGACTTCCCAGTGCTAAGTGCAATGGACAAAACGGCTAAATTTCCTGGGGTGTATGCCGGCGCTGCAAACAATGGAACCCTAATAGTAGGGGTATCGAGCTATTTGCCGGGCTTTAGCGGCCTTACATCCCTGCAAGACGGTGCTCAAATTAGGTTTACTGCTGTTACCGGCGAACAGTACAGCTACCGGGTGCTCACCGCAGAATCCATTCCTGCCGCAGATGCTTCAAAGCTTAGTAGCGGGGATGACTGGGACCTCACGCTGTACACCCCTTCACTGTCTGGCGTGCAGTTTGAAATCATCCGCGCCACCGCGGTGGTCAGCGAATAACTCCGCACATAATTTAGACTGCAAGTGTTAGGAGATGAGTTCAATGAGTCAGCCAAGGTTCCACCGTCCCGCAATGCTCAGTTTTGAGGACGCTGAGAAGATCGAAGGTGATTCAGATCCGGCAGCCGCGGCTTTGGTAGCAATGACGTCGGCGCGCGCCCTGCTGGGCCTCGCTGATGACGAGTTTGGTGACAACGCGGTGCAGAAACTGGTTGCGGCAATCCAAGAAGAGGGTGTGGACATAGTTTCTGACCTGTGGGAACGTAGCCCGGCGTTCACGCTCCCCGGCGCGCTGTGGCGTCTGTATTTGTTGAACGAGTGGTATCAGCGCGACTCAATCAAGGTTCACGAGAGGTTCGTGGAGGGCCTAAACGCGCCGTTCACTGCAGGAGTTGATGACGCAGACCCGCGGCCGCAAACGCCGGACGACGCCGAGTTCTTTGAACGACTGAATGAGCTGATGACGGGAGCCGGATGTGCAGATTTGTCTAAGCTCTTGCGCGACGCGGCCCTGGTGATGAGGATCCTCGCATCGGGCGCAACGTTTGGCACCACCTGGATTCGCACAGATAAAGACAGGCTCGCGAATATGGTGACCCGTCGTGCTCGCGCCCTGATTGAAACCGCTAAAGAACTGGATGAAGCGGCGATAAGATCGGAAAATGGCCGGCTAATCTGATGCCCCTTGGGCTTTGAATAGAAAAGTGAGACCGAGAAACGATGGCTGAAAACATTTCGCCCAGCGGACAGCCGCAGGCCCTTGAAAACACGGACCAGGCTGGTGCGCCTTTCGCATCTGCGGAGCAAAAGGACATGTTCCTGCTCGTCAAAAAGAAGGCTCCAGAAGCCGTAGATGAGCTACCAAAAGAGAGGTTTGCAGACCGCGAACTTTCGTGGATGAACTTCAACCGCCGCGTCCTCGAACAGTCCGAAGACACCGAACTCCCACTACTTGAGCGCGCTTGGTTTTCAACCATTTTTTCGTCGAACTTAGACGAGTTTTACATGGTGCGCGTTGCCGGTTTGAAGCGCCGCATTGCGGCGGGCATCGCAAAGGTCGCAGCGTCGGGGCTGACCCCGCGTCAGATCCTGGACGGTATCATGCAGTTGACGCGTGAGCTTACATCCCGCCAGGTGAAGTCGTTCCATGAGGACCTCCTGCCCCTCCTCCATGAAGAAGGCCTGCATTTGCGTTCGTGGAGCGAACTCGATTCCGCGCAGCAAGACGCATTGTCGAAATACTTCCAAAAGCGGGTTTTCCCCGTGTTGACGCCGCTCGCAGTGGACCCCTCGCACCCGTTCCCATACATTTCGGGCCTGTCTCTTAACCTTGCCGTGGTGGTTCTAAACGAAGCCACCGATAAGACGTATTTCGCGCGGGTTAAGGTGCCGCAGTCGCTGCCACGCCTCGTTAATGTCGAGTCCGTTATGCCAGATTTTGAGGGCGTAGCTACGGAAGACCTCGCCGCCACGAAGGCCGGCACAAACTTTGTTCCCCTCGAAGAGGTAATAGCCGCGCATTTGGATACGCTATTCCCCGGCATGAAGGTGCTGGAGTCGCACACGTTCCGCGTGACTCGTAATGAGGATTTGGAAGTCGAAGAGGATGACGCGGAGAACCTGTTAACCGCGATGGAGCAAGAGCTGCTGCGGCGTCGTTTTGGTCCGGTGGTGCGCCTGGAGGTGGCGGAGGACATATCGCAGACGGTGCTGGATTTCTTAATCGACCGGTTGGAGATTTCAGAGCAGGATGTGTTGCGCTTGCCAGAGCCGCTTGATCTGATGGCGCTTAACGACCTGCATGATTTGGATTTGCCGCATTTGAAGTACCCCAAGTACGTGCCGGTAACGCCGAAGGGGTTGGCGGAGTATGAGTCTGCGAGGGCGGGGGACATCTTCTCGTCCATCCGCAACCACGACGTGCTACTCCACCACCCGTATGATTCTTTCGCAACGTCGGTGCAGCATTTTGTGGCTACCGCTGCGGCCGACCCACAGGTTTTAGCGATTAAGCAAACCCTGTACCGCACGTCGGGTGATTCCCCGATTGTGAAGGCCCTAATCGATGCCGCGCACGCCGGCAAACAGGTAGTGGCTATCGTAGAGATCAAGGCGCGTTTCGATGAGGAAGCGAACATTTCGTGGGCGCGCAAACTCGAACGTGCGGGTGTGCACGTGGTTTACGGAATGGTTGGGCTGAAGACGCACTGCAAGCTGTCCATGGTTGTTCGGGAAGAATCCGATGGGCTGCGCCGCTACTGCCATGTGGGCACGGGCAACTATCACCCCAAGACGGCTCGCGGATATGAGGACCTGGGCCTGCTTACCTGTGACCGTGAAGTTGGCCAGGACCTCACGCGTTTGTTCAATCAACTGTCCGGTTATGCTCCGCGCACCACGTTCCACCGCCTGCTGGTTGCCCCAATGTCGATCCGCTCGGGCCTGATTGAGCGCATTGATGAACAGATGGAGCGCAAGAAGCGCGGCGAGGAAGCCTACATTGGAATCAAGGTGAACTCGATTGTTGACGAGGCCGTGATTGACGCATTGTATCGGGCCTCGAGGGCGGGCGTACCCGTCGATCTAGTGGTCCGCGGTATTTGCGGGATCCGCGCGGGAGTGAAGGATCTGTCAGAAAATATTCGGGTTCGCTCCATTCTGGGCCGCTACCTGGAGCATTCGCGTATCTACTGTTTCGGGCCAGAAGGTAGCGAGGAGGTGTGGATCGGCTCGGCCGACCTCATGCATCGCAACTTGGATAGGCGCGTGGAGGCCCTGGTGCGAATCACAGATGAGGGCCAGGTTGCGTACCTGTCGAAGTTGTTGCGCACGGAGGCCTCTGACGATGTGACTTCGTGGCATTTGCGCGGCGATGGCTCTTGGGTTCGTCACACGCACGGTAAGAAGGGCCGCAAACTCACTGATATTCAAGAGGTGCTGATGGAGAACGCTTCTTCGCGGGTGAAGGGCCGGAAGGTTTTCTAACGGCCAGGTCCGCATTATCACCAATCCCGAGGATGCCCCGCGGCGTCCTAGGGATATTTATATGTGACTTTCGGCGCTTTATGGCCGGGTTTGTCTGATTCAACGTCGGGGTTCGGCGCGGTTTTACATACGATTATGGCAAGCGAAGCTAGGAGAACCGATGATCGAGTTCGACGACGTGTCAAAAACCTACCCCGGGGGCACGCAGGCCGTTTCTAACGTGTCTTTCACTGTGCCAAGTCATTCAACCACGGTGCTTGTGGGTTCATCGGGGTCGGGTAAGTCCACCCTGTTGTCGATGGTCAATCGCATGATTGAGCCTACGAAGGGGCGGGTTCTTATCGATGGGGTTGACGTAGCTACGGTTAATCCTGTGAAGTTGCGTCGTTCTATCGGTTACGTGATGCAGGCGGGTGGTTTGTTGCCGCATCGCACGATCATCGACAACATTTCAACGGTTCCGTTGCTGGGCGGCGTGTCTCGTTCTAAGGCGTATGAGCGCTCCCGTGAACTGATGGATCTGATGGGCCTGGAGGCGCAGTTGGTTAATCGCTACCCGGCGCAGCTCTCGGGCGGGCAGCAGCAGCGCGTGGGGGTGGCCAGAGCACTTGCCGCGGATCCCGATATTTTGCTTATGGACGAGCCGTTTTCTGCGGTTGATCCGATTGTTCGCCGCGAGTTGCAAGATGAGGTTTCGCGGTTGCAGCGTGAGCTGGGCAAGACGGTTCTGTTCGTAACCCACGATATTGACGAGGCGTTTACCCTGGCCGATGACGTGATCGTGTTGGGCTCGGGCGGGCAGATAGCCCAGCGGGGTACCCCCGATGAGTTGCTTACGAATCCAGCTAGCGATTTTGTGGCGTCATTTATTGGCCTCACGTCCGGTGCGCGCAGGTTGCGTGTACGGGGTGATTCGAGGATTGTGGAGGATGCTACGGGCCGGCTGCTTGGGGCGCTTGAATGACTTGGGTGGCTAATAACGCGCAGTGGATTGCGCAGCTAGTTTGGCTTCATCTGTGGCTGTCGGTGAGCGCGATTTTGGTTAGTGTGCTGATCGCGGTGCCGGTTGGTTGGCTGGTGAATCGCCACAAGCTGACGCGCGAGGCTTTGATTGCGTTGATCAGCGTGATTTATGCGGTGCCGTCTTTGCCGATGTTTATTGTGATTCCGGCGATTACGGGCGTTTCGATCCGGTCTGCGGCGGCGGTTGTGATCGTTTTGAGCATCTACGGCGTTGCTCTGCTACAACGCACGGCTGCGGACGCCTTCGCAGCGGTGCCGCAAGAAGTGCTGGATAGCGCTACGGCCATGGGTTATTCATCTTGGCAGAAGTTTTGGCGTATTGAGTTGCCGCTTGCCGGTTCGATCATCATTGCGGGCCTGCGCGTGGTTGTGGTGAACACGGTCAGTTTGGTAACGGTTGGCGCGGTGATTGGTATCCAAAGTATCGGCACGCTGTTCACGGATGGTTTCCAGCGTGGAATCATTGCCGAGGTCGTGACGGGTTTGCTGCTCACGATTGTGCTGGCGCTCGCGTTGGATGCCCTGACGGTGTTGGCTGGTTGGCTACTGTTCCCGTGGAAGAGGGCGGAGCGGCCCGGGCCGGGGCCTCTGGTGGTTGCGGGCGTGACGCAGGATGAGCCGGCCGATGAGGAGGGCGCACGATGAACTTGTTGGTTGATGCGCTTGCGTGGGTGGCGGATCCGGGCAACTGGTTGGGTGCGTCCGGGATCTGGGTGCGCCTGGGCCAACACTTGGCTATCGCGCTCGTGGTGCTGTTGATTGCTAGTGCGGTGGCGCTTCCGGCGGGCGTGGCGGTGGGGCATACGCGCAGGGGACAGGGCGTGGTGGCCGCGATTGCCGGCGCTGCTAGGGCTGTGCCAACTCTCGGTTTGCTGACGCTGCTCGGCCTTTTGATGGGAATCGGTTTGAAGGCGCCGGTGATTGTGTTGGTGGTGCTGGCTATCCCGCCTTTGTTGGCTGGCGCGTATTCGGGTGTGGCAAATGTTGATGTGACTGCGGTGAAGGCGGCTCGCGCGCTGGGCATGTCGGAGTGGCAGATTGTGCGCGGGGTTGAGCTACCGCTGGCTAGCCCGGTGATTATGGGCGGTGTTGGTTCGGCGGCGCTGCAGGTGGTGGCCACGGCTACTTTGGCTGCGTACGTGGCGGATGCTGGTTTGGGCCGGTTCATATTTTCGGGCTTGTCGGCTCGGCGTTATGACGAGATGCTGGGCGGCGCTATCCTGGTGATCTTGTTGGCTCTGTTTGTGGATTTGGCGTTTCATCTTGCGATAAAGGTCAGCGAAAGGCATGCTCGCAGAAGCACCGGTTTAGCTTAGGCAAGGGTTGCCGCCCGCTTTGGTTTGTTGAAGGTATCGATAGTAGGAGTGTTTATGTCTTTGAAACGTGTTCTGGGCGCCGCGTTGGCGGTTGGCCTGACGGCGTCGCTCGCGGCTTGCGGCGGTTCGTCTTCGTTTGAACAGGGCGATGCGTCAAAGCCTGCCGAAGATGCGATCGTGATTGGCTCGTCGAATTACTACTCGAATGAGATCATCGCGGAGATTTACGCGCAGGCGCTTGAGGCCGAGGGATTCGCCGTGAAGCGTGACTTCAAGATCGGTGCGCGCGAGGTTTTGAATAAGGAAATGGAAGACGGCTCCATTGACGTTCGTCCTGAGTACACGGGGCCACTGCTACAGTTCTGGAATCCGGATAATGAGGTAACCGGCAAGGATGCGATTTATGAGGAGTTGAAGAAGACCGCTCCGCAGGGATTGCAGGTGCTGGATCAGGCCGAGGCTACGGATCAGGATTCGTACGTGGTCTCGCGCAAGTTCTCAGAAGAAAACGGAATCACGTCGCTTGCTGATTTGAAGAACTATGACGGCAAGATCATTGTTGCTGGTAGCTCTGAGTTTGAGAACCGTCCGAATGGCCCGAAGGGCTTGAAGAAGCATTACGGTGTGGATGTTGATTTCGCGCCGATTGAGGACAAGGGCGGCCCGTTGACGGTGAAGGCGCTACTTGATGGTGACGTGCAGTTGGCTAATATCTTCTCGGCCAGCCCGGACATCAAGCTGAATGATCTTGTGGTTTTGGACGATCCGCAGGGCATGTTCCTCTCGTCGCACGTGGTGCCGCTAACGGTGTCAGATCTTGATCCGAAGGCCGCCGAGGTGCTTAACAAGGTGCAGGCAAAACTCACTGCCGATGGTTTGCTGGATCTGAATGTGCGTTCGTCGCAGGATCAGGAGTCCGCTGATGTGATCGCTCGCGAGTGGATTGAGCAAAACCTGTAGATAAGGGCAGTTAACGCTTTGTGCGGCCCTGCCACTTGAGGATTTCGGTTACCCGAAATACGATGAGGGTTATTCGTTAGGCTTCGGGTGGGAAGAGGTCACTGTGGCGCCCGCTAAGAAAGTTCGCAAGCACAGGCTTTGGCCCATGTTGGGGCCGGCATTTGTTGCCGCTGTCGCGTATGTTGACCCCGGTAACGTGGCTGCGAATATCTCGGCGGGCGCTACGTATTCCTACATGCTGGTGTGGGTGCTGGTGCTCGCGAACCTGATGGCTGTGCTGGTGCAGTATCAGAGCGCTAAGCTCGGCCTGGTTACCGGTCGCTCACTGCCTGAGATCCTGGGCGATCGTCTGCCCAAGCGGCGCCGCATCGCGTTTTGGTTGCAGGCCGAAACGATTGCTGCAGCCACTGATCTGGCGGAGATAATTGGCGGCGCTATCGCATTGCAGTTGCTGTTCGATTTGCCGCTGATTGTGGGCGGTTTGATTGTGGGCGCTGTGTCGATGTCGTTGCTGATTTTCCAAAATGCGCAGCGCCAGCGCCAGTTTGAGGCCATCGTGGTTGCCTTGCTGGTAGTTATCACCGGCGGTTTCTTAGCGGGGTTGTTTATAGAGCCGCCCTCGGCAAGCGGCGTGGTTTCCGGCCTCGTTCCCCGTTTTAGTGACACGAACTCGGTGTTGATCGCCGCATCGATGCTGGGCGCAACCGTTATGCCTCACGCGATTTATTTGCACTCGTCTTTGGTGAATCACCGGTTCAATAAGAAGAATCGAAATTTAAAGATTTTGCTTCGCGCGACGAGGACGGACGTGGTGTTCGCCCTGATTGTTGCGGGCGCGGTGAACTTGGGGTTACTGCTGCTTGCCGCGTCCGCGCTGGGTGGACATGCGGGAACCGACTCGATCGAGGGGGCCCACGCCGCGATCGAGGCCGTGTTGGGCTCGGGGATCGGCGTGGTGTTCGCGGTGGGTTTGCTAGCCTCCAGCCTTGCGTCCACGTCGGTTGGAGCGTATGCGGGCTCGGAGATCATGGGCGGCTTGCTGCACGTACGGGTGCCGTTGTGGGCGAGGCGCTTGGTTACCCTAATCCCTGCGTTGATTGTGCTTTGGGTGTACCCAAATCCCTCGTGGGCGCTGGTGATTTCGCAGGTTGCGCTTTCGTTTGGTATTCCGTTCGCGATCATCCCGCTCACCTGGTACACGGCCAGTAAGGACGTTATGGGGGATTACCGTGACGGCACGGCAATGAAGATAGCAATGGCGGCGGTTTCTGCCCTGATTGTGGCGCTGAACTTCGCTCTCATTTATCTAACGTTCACTGGCGTGGACGTGCCCGCTTAAACGCGAGTGTCACCTATCGTCTCCCTGTCCGCGCTACGCAAACGGCGGGCATGGCCGGGGTGCGGACTCTCTTACAGCTCAGAGTGAAAACCGGTAGAATCGAATCAGATTTGTCCGTATCCGCAACCTTGAAGGCTCTTGCCACCGCAGTGGCGACGCGTTCAGTGGTATGTAAGTTTTGAAAGTTCACCGTGGCTAAATTTCGACCCAGCCCAGTGCCTAGCCGGATTGTTAGGTCTGCGGGCGCTATTGTTTGGCGTCCGCGAGACCGGCATATGCCGGTGGAGTTCGGCCGAGAATACAAGGCAGATGAGATCGAGGTCTTGATCGTCCATCGGCCTCGCTATGATGACTGGTCTTGGCCGAAGGGCAAGGCGGAGATAAATGAGCCCCTTATTGCGGCGGGTGTTCGCGAGGTGGAGGAAGAAACCGGCGTCCTCGTGCAAATGCACGCCCCGCTGAACACGCAGCGTTACCGCCTTGGTTCAGGGCAGACAAAGGAAGTGCACTACTGGATTGGCACGCCGGTTACGCACGGGGGAGTGGAGCGTTCGCGCATTCCGGTGGTTCCTGCACCCGCTAAAGAGATTGATTTGACGCGCTGGGTGGATCCGCGCACGGCGCTCGACATGCTGACGCGCCGCGGTGATAGGCGCTTGTTGGATGATGTGATTGCGAGGGCGGAGTCGGGCCGGCTGGTAACGGCAACTCTCGCGATTGTCCGCCACGGGGCGGCACTCACGCGGGCACAGTGGGACGGCGCGGAGGCAAAGAGGCCGTTGAATCGCACCGGTGTTGTAGAGGCGCTGGATCTGGTGGATATTTTCTCGGCGCTTGGCGTTTCGAGGCTACTGTCCAGTCCGTGGGTGAGGTGTAGGTCTTCGTTGGAGCCGTACGCTGCAGTGGCAGGTCTTAATCTGGTTACTGCACAGGAGCTTACGCAGGAGCATGCGCAGGTCGCGCCGGATGAAGCTGCGCAGGTGATTGAGCGCTTGGTACAGCGACCGGCGCAGCCGGTTGTGGTGTGCGGCCATAGGCCCGCGCTGCCGGCAATGTTTGAGCCGTTGCAGGCGATTGCGGCCAGTCAGTTGGCTCGCCAGATTCCAGCGGAAGACCCTTATTTACGGCCCGCGCAAATGCTGGTTGCGCACCTGGCTTACCCCGCCGCGAATGCGAAAACTCCGGAAATTGTGGCGTTTGAAACACAAAGGACCATCAAACGGTTTTAAGTTGGCCGCGTGTGCTTTAACAATTCACCGTCCGTTTACCTAGTTCGCGTCCGGTCTTAACTTTGCGTCGATACCTTTTTTAGCGGTTGCAAAAAGCAGCTTCTCCCGCGCGTTTGCGTTTGGGAATACCTTATTGAAGAGGACTATTTGACGTGATGAACCTTCGACTCTCTAGAGTAGCTCTAGCCTTTGGAGCGGGCACGATCGCTTTTGGTCTTGCCGCTTGCGGTTCGGATAACCCGGTTGCCCAGAATGAGGGCGATACCTCGACGGGGATGGCTGAGGGCACAACGCTTTCTGGCTCCGTTGCGGGTGCGGGCGCTTCTTCTCAGGAAGCCGCTATGAACGCGTGGATCGCTAAGTACCAGGCACAGCAGCAGGGCGTAACCGTTTCTTACGATCCGGTTGGTTCGGGTGCTGGCATTACCCAGTTTGTTGGTAAGCAGGTTGCTTGGGCGGGCTCAGACGCCGTCCTAAAGGATGACGAGGTTACGGCCGCTAAGGAACGCTGTGGCTCGGACGCTCTTAACTTGCCGGTCTACATTTCCCCGGTTGCGGTTATTTTCAATCTTGAGGGCGTCGATAGCCTGAACATGGATGCCGAGACCATCGCGAAGGTGTTCTCCGGTGAGATCACCAAGTGGAACGACGAGGCGATTGCTTCGCAGAACCCGGATGTTGAGCTTCCGGATCTGGCAATCACCCCGGTTCACCGCGCAGACGAGTCGGGCACCACGCAGAACTTCACTGACTACTTGAGCAAGGCCGCCCCGGATGCGTGGCCGCACAAGGCCGGCAAGGCATGGCCGATTTCTGGTGGCGAGTCTGGTGACAAGACCTCGGGTCTTGTACAGGCTGTGACCGCTGGTACCGGCACGATTGGTTACGCGGATGCGTCGCAGGCTGGCTCACTCGGTACGGTCGCGCTGAAGGCTGGTGATGGCTACGTGAAGTTCTCGAACGAGGCTGCAGCGGCTGCTGTTGACTCGGCTGAGCGCGTAGATTCGGGCGTTAAGGGCGATCTTGGTTTGACCATCAACCGCACGCCGGAGGATCCGAAGGCTTACCCGCTGGTTCTGGTCTCTTACTCGATCGTCTGCTCCACTTACGAGGATCAGGAAACGGTTGACCTAGTGAAGAGCTTCATTGGCTTCCAGGCTTCCGCTGAGGGCCAGGCGGCGGCATCTGAGGCTGCTGGCTCGGCTCCGATCTCCGCTAACATGCAGGGCGAAATCAAGTCCTCGCTCGACATGATCCAGGTGGCTAAGTAAATGAACAACACCGGGAAGATCGGTAACAAGATCTTCCGGTCAGGGGCAACTGCTGCGGCGGTCACGATTCTAGTGACCCTCGCGGCGGTTGCCACATTTCTGATTGTGAGAGCCTGGCCGGCGATCAGTGATTCTTCGGTGCGTATCCGAACGGTTGGCAGTGCGGAAGAGCTAAACATTTGGCAGTTCACTGGCCCACAAATTTTCGGTACGGTGCTGGCGGCTGTCCTTGCCATGTTGCTTGCCGTGCCGCTCTCCATCGGAATCGCACTCTTTATTAGCCATTACGCGCCAAAGCACCTTGCTCAACCGCTCGGCTACATGGTTGACCTTTTGGCTGCAATCCCCTCGGTTATTTACGGTCTGTGGGGCGCGATGTGGCTTATTCCAAGGCTCGTGCCGTTTTATGAGTTCTTGTCTAAATACTTTGGATGGATCCCGCTTTTTGCAGGTCCGGTGTCTACAACCGGCCGCGTGATTTTCTCCGCTTCTTTGATCCTTGCGGTGATGATCCTTCCGATCGTCACCGCGGTTGCGCGCGAGGTGTTCTTGCAAACCCCGAAGGCGCACGAAGAGGCCGCATTGGCTCTTGGTGCGACGCGTTGGGAAGTTGTGAAAATGGCGGTATTGCCGTTTGGCCGCTCCGGCATTATCTCAGCTGCAATGCTCGGTTTGGGTCGCGCTCTCGGCGAGACGATGGCGGTTGTAATGGTGCTGTCGGTGGGATCGAGCTACTCGTTCAACATTTTGCAGGCGGGTAGGCACTCCACCATCGCGGCAAACATTGCCCTACAGTTCCCCGAGGCCACGGGCACGTACACTTCTGCCCTCATCGCTACGGGTCTGGCATTGTTTGCAATCACGATGATCGTTAATATGCTTGCGCGTTGGATTATTGCTAGACGCGCCGAGTTCTCGGGGGCCAACTAATGTCTGTCGAAACTCAAACAACAGCGAACCCTAACCCGTTCGCTTCGCGCAATCCCGCCTTGGATAGGCGCCGTAAGCTGGCTGACAAGAGCTCGGTCGTGCTGGTGGTGCTGGCATTTGCTTTCGCGATTATTCCGCTGGTCTCCCTGCTGTGGATCGTGGTGGAAAACGGTTGGGGGCGCCTGTCTCCGTACTTCCTCACCGTCTCGATGAACGGTGTTTACGGCGGCATGGATGCGGGCGGTATCTACCACGCGATTATTGGTACTTTGCTGGTCACGGGCTGGGCCACGCTCATCTCCGTGCCAATCGGTTTGGCAACCGCGATTTACCTGGTTGAGTATGCGGGTAACTCGAAGCTTGCGCGCGCAACCACTTTTTTCGTGGACGTGATGACGGGTATCCCTTCGATCGTCGCCGGCTTGTTCGCCGCAGCACTGTTCGGCCTGCTCGTTTCGCCGGCATATCGCGCGGGCATTATGGGTGCGGTAGCGCTGTCGGTGCTGATGATCCCAACGGTTGTGCGCTCGAGTGAAGAGATGCTGCGCCTTGTCCCTAACGAGCTTAGGGAAGCGTCTTACGCTCTTGGTGTCCCGAAGTGGTTAACGATTGTTAAGGTCGTGCTCCGCACGTCCGCTGCCGGCCTAACAACCGCAGTGATGCTTGCAATCGCACGCGTTGTTGGTGAAACCGCGCCGCTGCTTATGACTGTAGGCGTGATTGATTCGATCAACTACAACGTGTTCGAGGGGCGCCTCATGACGCTTCCCGTTTACGTGTACCGCCAGTATTCGCAGGGTCTGGCCCCGTGTGGTGCGCTGGAGAACTGTGTGGAGACAATCAACTACGATCGCGCTTGGGCCGCCGCCCTGGTGCTGATTTTGCTGGTAATGCTGTTCAACCTGATTGCTCGAATCGTGGCGTACTACTTTGCGCCTAAGGGCAGGAGCTAAAAGAGAATAACGATGGCTAAAGAGATCATTGTTGAGAATGAAGACATTTACTACGGCGATTTTTTGGCCGTAAAAGATGTGAATATGCGGATCCACGCGAAGTCAATCACCGCGTTGATTGGTCCGTCGGGATGTGGAAAAACTACGTTCCTCCGCACGCTGAATAGGATGCACGAGGTCGTCCCAGGCGCTCGCGTGACGGGAAGCGTGAAGGTTGGGGATAAGAACATTTACGACAAGGATGTGGATCCGGTTCAGGTTCGCCGTTCCATTGGCATGGTGTTCCAGCGTCCAAACCCTTTCCCGACGATGAGTATCCGCGAAAATGTTTTGGCTGGCATCAGGCTAAATAACAAGAGGATGCCAAAGTCGGATCAGGATGACCTGGTTGAAGAGTCCTTGCGTGGAGCTAACCTTTGGACAGAGGTTAAAGATCGTTTGAACAGCCCCGGTTCGTCTCTTTCGGGTGGCCAGCAGCAAAGGCTTTGCATCGCGCGCGCCATCGCGGTTTCGCCTGATATTTTGCTGATGGACGAGCCGGCATCCGCGCTTGACCCCATCTCGACCCTCGCAATCGAGGACCTCATGATGGAGCTGAAGGATGACTACACAATCGTGATTGTCACTCACAACATGCAGCAGGCGGCGCGCGTTTCGGACCGCACGGGTTTCTTCAACCTGCGCGCAGCGGGCGAGCCGGGCGGTTTGGTGGAGATTGACGACACGTCAAAGATTTTCTCTAATCCAACTGAGAAGGCAACTGAAGACTATATTTCAGGACGCTTCGGATAGATTTTTCAAAAGGTAGAGGGCGAGGATTAAATCCTCGCCCTCGCTTTATTGTGCTAGCGGAATTTGCGATTCGCGTTGGGTTTGAAGAAGCTACAGGCCGGAGTTTTCAAACGTGTTGGTAACCGGCGTGGGGCTGATTGCAACGCAAAGAAGTGTGCGGTCTCCTGCTTGATCCCAGCTTTCTGCGGTAGGCATCAGCGGGTAAATATCTAAGGTAGAGGTGCCGATTTCGCTTCCTACAAACGTTTTGAACTCGGTGGTGCAAAACTCGGATGCGATGTTTTGAATGGCGTCCGTGCCGGGGAACTCGTCACCGGTTAGCTCTTTTTCGGCATATACCTCGGCTTCGTGCTCGCTTGTGCATGCAACCGTTTGGACGGTTGCCAGCTCGAATCCTGCGGACAGCTCGGCGTTGTCAGGCAGGTCCAAGCAGTTCCCCGCTTCGAGTTCGAGCGCTGAGGTAGTGGAACAGGCGGATAGAAGTAGTGCTAAAGCGAGGGCCCCGCCAATGTAGCGGGGCTTCGCATTGTGGTTAAAGATTCTCATCAGTTCTCTACGGTAACACTAGGTGCAGTAATCGGTAGATTATTGCTGCCACTGCTGCGGCCGCAGGGAGGGTGAGGAACCAGGCGATAACGATGTTTCCGGCCACGCCCCACCGGACGGCGGAGAGTCGCTTGGTGGCGCCCACACCCATGATGGCCGAGGTGATGGTGTGCGTGGTGGAGATCGGTGCGTGCACTATGAATGCCGTGAAGTAAAGGACAACCGCGGATACGGTTTCGGCAACGAAGCCGCGCGCCGGGTCCAGTTCGATAACGCGGCGTCCGAGGGTACGCATGATGCGCCAGCCGCCGGAATAGGTTCCTGCAGAGATTGCGAGTGCAGCCGCGAGTTTAACCCACGTGGGGATGGTGAGCTCACCGTCTACGATCACGTTGTGGGTTTCGCCGTAACCACCAGCAAGGAGGGCCATGACGATGATACCCATCGTCTTTTGGGCGTCTTGGAGGCCGTGGCCAAGCGCCATTGCGGCGGCGGACACGGTTTGTGCGAAGCGGAACTTACGCATGGTGCGGTGGTAGGCGAGGTTGCGTACAAGGTACAGCGCGATCTGCATGATGATGTACGCCAGGAAGAAGCCTACGAGCGGCGAGAGGAACATCGGGATGATGACCTGCATGGTGATGCCGCCCCACAACACGGTGGTGGAGGACGCCAGGCCCGCGCCCACAAGGCCGCCGATGAGGGCGTGTGAAGACGAGGACGGTAGCCCAAACCACCAGGTGATGAGGTTCCAGGTGATCGCGCCGATTAGTGCGGCCAGGATGATCCCGAGCCCGTGCACCTGCATCGTTGGATCACTGGATATGGTGAAGTGCTGAATGTCGATGATGCCTTCACCGATAGTTTTTGCAACTTCGGTGCCGAGCAGGGCGCCAACGATGTTCATGACTGCCGCCATGGCGAGTGCCGCGCGGGGCGTTAGCGCCCGGGTGGACACGGATGTTGCGATGGCGTTTGCCGCGTCGTGGAAGCCGTTGGTGAAGTCAAAGCCGAGCGCAATGACGATTACAACAACGACGAGGATGAGATTCAGATCCACCGCTTAGGACTCCTTGATCGCGATGGTCTCAACGCCGTTTGCGAGTGCTTCGAAGGAGTCGATCGCTTTTTCGAGGACTTCGATGACGTCCTTCAGCTTGATCACTTCGAGGGCGTCGTGTCCGCTTTCGAAAAGTGCAGAGATGGTTTTGCGGTATGCCTGGTCGCCGTCGTTCTCAAGGCGGTTGATTTCAACCCAGTAGTCGCGTAGCCCGCCAAGGGTTTTGAGGCGAGGCATCGCTTGGGCGGTGAGGTCGCAGCAACGCTGAATGACGTTCAGTTGCTCTGCCACGCCGGGAGGGAGCACGCCAACCTTGTATAGGACGATGAGGTCACCGGCCTCGTCCATGTAGTCCATGCAGTCGTCGAGGCGGCTGGAGATGTAGGTGATGTCGTCGCGGTCGAGCGGAGTGACAAACGTTTGGTTGAGTCGCTCTGCAATCTCGTGGGTTACCTCGTCACAGGATTGTTCAAGTCGGTGTAGTTCGTCGCGAAGATCAACGCGACGTTCCGGAGTTGCAGCGCTGATTTTTGCAAGTAACTCAGCTGCAGATACCAAAAAAGTGGCTTGTTTGGTGAAAAGAGTGAAGAAGATGTTGTCGTCGTTGGACCTTGAAAAACGCACTTGTCATACTCCAATACGCGGTCGTTGGTCACATACAAATTCAACATTAGTGTACTTTACCGATTTGACCTATTTCAGTAATCCGCCGTTTAACTTTTGGTAACGTTTTTAGAGTTCGAGAAGTGCGTAGATAAGCCGTTTGGTCTTGAGATTAGGCGATTGTGTGGCGGGGCGCGGAGTTGGCGATTGCAATCTGACAATCACGACCAAAAGTAAAATGAAGATAAAAGAATGCAACTATGGTGAACAAGAGCGATGTTTTGAATCCCGCGGTATTTTTAACAGTTTGTTTCAAAATCCGCATGGTTTTAGACATTGTGTCTCGCTAGAATCAGCATATGAGCAGTGAGCATTCTAAAGATCCAGAATTTGAGTTGGATGAAACCTATTTGGAGATCCTTCGTCAGTTGCGTCGTGACTCGCGAATGTCTGTTGCGGCGCTTGCAGAGGCCGTGGGAATCTCTCGTTCAAATGCGTATGCGCGGCTTAATACTTTGGTGGAGTCCGGCGTTATTGAGCGGTTCACGATCGACATTAATCCGAGCTTGATTGGCAAGAAGGTGAGCGCGTTTGTGTTCGTCTCACTTGACCAGAGCAAATGGAAGCAGTTCGGTATGCAGCTTAGCGCCTTGTCAGAGCTTGACTATTACGCGGTGACTACGGGCGAGTACGACGTGATGTTGCGGTTGCGCGCTGACGATGTGCCCGGAATTCAGCATGCGGTGGTGGACGTCATTTCTCAATGGGAATGCGTGCGAGACACCGAAACGGTGTTCCTAATGCAAGAGCAGGACAGCGATTTTGATTTGGCTCCGCAAAAGGTTCAGCCTGCAACGTTAGATTTGCTTGGGGTTTTAAAGTTTGAGTCAAATGCGGCGCGCGGTTTTCGCGATGGCTTAGGCGCGGAAGACTAGCGCGGCAGGCGGCGTAAAACGCAAAGTAAAAGACACCGAACCAAAATGCGCCTGTCGGCGCGAAGGCCGCTCGTAGCGGCAGAAGTTGGAGCCCGGGGCATAGTTGGTTCGGTGCCTGTTTCAATACTAATGCATATTGTGAACTGCGCACCTCAAAATGCCCCATAGTGCGCGTTGGTTTTGTTGGAGCATGCCAGATTGCCTGTTGTGGTGGGGATTCTTAGTTGAAAGTGTGGGAGCATTTGGGTGTGGATGACAAGAATACGCAAGATCAGGCAAAGAACGATTTGAGCAAACATAGGCATGCTTCGCGTTTAGGTACGCCGGGTTTGTCGGCCCCGAAGGAGGGGGCGGATTCGTCTAGGTCTGCGCGCGTGTCTAAGAGCTTGAAGAGGGCGCGCTTGTCGCAACGCCGCGCGGGAACGAAAACTCGCGGTAGGGCGCAGCAAATCTTGTCTATCCCGGCTCGTTATCTTTCTGCCACGATCGCTATCTTGTTGGCGGCGTCCATCGTGATTTCAAACCTGGTGTTCGACACCAGGGCTGTGGTGATGCTTGTGATCGTGGTTGCGATAGTTGTCTTCGCGCGTGGTTGGGCTGATCTGGTTCAAACTCCGGTGCGTTACACGTCGCTGGTGACGATCCTGATCGTCGGGATCGTCACGGTGATTGCCATTAGCGTAAGTGATGATTTTGCGTGGGCAACCGTAGGGCTTGGCATGGTGGTGCTGGTGGCGGCGGTCATGGAGGCCACCCGGCCACTTCCACGCACAGACCTCCTCCATTCACTATCGGCCTCGGTGTTTGGTGGATTTGTGGTGGTGATCGGCAGCGCTTGGGTGACGCTGTGCGAGTCGGAATTGTGGTCTGCCGTTATGGTCACCGCTGCGCTCGCATTCATTGTCACCATGGTGGGTAACCAGCTGGGCGCAAGCGCGGGGGCAAACGCGCTCTGGGCGCTGCTTCTGGGGCCGCTTAGCGCCGTTACGGTTACAGGTATTGCGCTTGCGGTTGGCGAGCCCGCCAGCCTGCTCTCTTTCGCATTAGCGAATACGTCGTCAGCCGTGCCGCCGCAGGTGTCGCTTTTGCTAATGTCCGCACTGCTGGGTTTGGGAGTGGGCGGCGTGATCGTGATCGTAGACATGCTGTTTGGTGAGCATAATCGCCGTATTTCCGAGGCGGGAGCGTTCGCCCGCGGGGCAATGAAGTTCCTGCTCGCAGTGATGCCTATCTACGTGATTGTGCGAGTGGGCGCTCTGCTCTAGCCCATCGGTGCCGGTTCTCTTTTGAGAACTTGGCGGCATGTGCGGGTTTGCCCGCACGCCTCAAACAATTGTCCGCGCGCGGCTTTAGCCTGGGTACATGATCGTTATTCCGCAGAATCTTCCCAGTCAGGTTGCGCCCCTAACTTGGCTACTGGGTACGTGGGTTGGTTGGGGCACCCAGAGCTCGCCGGAAGGCAGTAACTTGGTGACGTTTGAGTTTGATTGCCAGGTGGTGGGCGAGCAGGTGTCTACTCGCCTCGCTGTGTTTAACACGGATGCGGTGGTGGAGGTAGATGCGCAGGTGGGCGCGTTGGAGGGCATTGATTTGCTGCCCCGCTCGGGCGTTGCCAGTGAGGAAACCGCCTACTGGAAGGTGCTCAAAGACACCGATGGGGAGGATAACTACCTGCAGGTAACTTCCGCGTCCACGGACGGTATTGCCGGGCTTTGGGTGGGCAGGGTGCAGGGCCCACGTATTCGTCTGCTGATTGATACGGCCGTGCATAAGGAGGGGGCGCCGGCCGCATCGCTCGGCGAGCGGATGCTGGGCCTGGTGAACTCCGATATTTTCTTTAATGAGACCTTGAATACCGATAAGGGAGATTTCGTGGTTTCGGGCCGAGTGGCCCGCGTTGAGGAAGCGAAACCGATCGAGACGTTTGAGAAGGAGTAGTGATGCGCTCTCCACTGCTGGATATGCCCGGAGCCGTGCCGGATGAGTTTGATGAGGATGTGCCGGCTCGCTTTGGTGATTGGAGCGGCGAGCAGTGGCAGTTGGAGGCAGGGCAGGCGCTGTCGGACCTCTCGGACTTAGGGGTGGTGCAGGTTTCGGGGCCAGATAGGCTTTCGTGGCTAACTACCATCTCGTCGCAGGTGGTGAACGCGCTGCAACCGGGGGAATCGCGCGAGCTACTCCTTTTGGATCCGAATGGGCGCATTAGTTTTGCAGCTGGCATTGTGGATGACGGGCAGGTCGCAACTCTCCTGGTGGAAGGTGCGAAGGCGGGGGACTTAACCGAGTTCTTACAGCGCATGCAGTTTATGTTGCGCGTGGAAGTGCGCAACGTGACTAGCAAGATCGCGGTGGTTGGAAGCATCGTAAAGACGGGCGCGGATGATTTGCACCAGGTCGCGAGCCGGCCCGTAGCGGACTTGCCGGGCTACCTGTTCACATGGGTGGATCCGTGGCCGGGCGTGGCCGAGGGTGGGGCGAGCTATACTCCGCAGGATTTCGTCCACCCCGCGCAGGGACGCACCCGGGCCCTCCACGGCGTAGACCGAGAGCAGTTTGCACAGTTTGCGTCCGCGTGGGCCCAGCGCGGCAGTTGGGCTGGCCGCAACGCTTGGGAAGCCTTGCGGATCGAGGATTTGCGCCCGCGCTTTGGGCGCGAGGTCGATGATAAGACGGTTCCGCACGAGCTTGACTGGCTACGCACCGCAGTGCATTTGAATAAGGGCTGCTATTCGGGACAGGAGTCGGTGGCGCGCATCGTGAATATGGGCAAGCCGCCGCGAAGGCTGGTGCTGTTGCAACTTGACGGATCGCAATCGCGCGTGGTGAAGCCAGGTGCGGATGTGATGCTCAAAAGCCGAAAGGTTGGCCAGGTGACCTCGGTGGCGCGTCATGCCGATTGGGGGCCGGTGGCGCTCGCGGTGATCCGCCGCGCGATTCCGCTGGACGTGCAGCTTGACGTGCAGACGAATGAGGGTGAGGTCGCCGCGGCTCAAGAAGTGGTTGTGGATCCGCTGGGGCGCTCGTCGGCGTCGCCTAAGGAGAGGCCGGGCGAGGAGCTTCGCAAGGCGCGCCGCGAAATGCCGGGTGCGGGCCATCCGGGATCTCCGGGCGGTTTTGGTATTGGAGGTCGGTCACTGTGAGGGCTGTGATTCAGCGCGTTAGGGGAGCGTCAGTCTCCGTTGATGGCGAGGTCGTGGGTGCGATCACGGGCCAGGGGCTTTGCGTACTGGTTGGCGTGACGCATGATGATGGCCCTGCTGAGGTGGAGACGATCGCGCGTAAGATTGCCTCGCTTCGCATATTGGATGATGAGAAGTCTGCAACTGATGTGGACGCGCAGGTGCTGGTGGTTTCCCAGTTCACGCTCTACGGGGATGCGCGTAAGGGGCGGCGGCCCACGTGGCAGGAGGCAGCGCCGGGCGGTGTGGCGGAGCCTTTGGTTACCGCGGTGGTTGAGCAGTTGCGCTCAAAGCACGGCCTGCATGTAGAAACGGGCGTGTTTGGAGCGGATATGCAGGTTTCGCTCACAAACGACGGGCCGGTAACGATACTCCTGGAGGCATGAGTCTGCGCGTTTCTCGCTTATGGTGAACAAACGCGATTTTATGTAGCGCTGCCTCTACTGTGTAGTTAGTAGATTCTTAGGAAGGCTGACTATGTTCGAGAGGTTTACCGACCGCGCTCGCCGCGTTGTCGTTCTGGCGCAGAATGAGGCGCGCGGACTCAATCACAACTACATCGGCACGGAGCATTTGTTGCTGGGTTTGATTGAGGAGGGCGAAGGCGTTGCTGCTAAGGCCCTGGAGATGACCGGGATTGAGCCGGAGGCCGTCCGGGCTACGGTTGTGGAGATGATCGGTAAGGGCTCTTCTGCTCCGGAGGGCACGATTCCGTTTACTCCGCGAGCGAAGAAGGTTTTGGAGTTCGCTTTGCGCGAGGCTCTTCAGCTGGGCCATAACTACATCGGAACGGAGCATATGTTGCTCGGTTTGATCCGTGAGGGCGAGGGTGTGGCTACAAAGGTCCTCGTTGAGCTTGGTGCGGATTTGGGTCAGTTGCGGGAGACGGTTATCCAGTTGCTTCGTGGCTACCAGCGTCAGGCTGGGGGCGGGCGCGAGGCCGTGGGTGTGGGCGGTCCGGCGCGTGAGCCGCAAACGAATTCGGCGTTGTTGGAGCAGTTTGGTCGCTCGCTTACAAATGCCGCTCGCGAGGGATCGCTTGACCCGGTGGTTGGCCGCGTGCAGGAGATGGAACGCGTAATGCAGATTCTGTCGCGGCGCACTAAGAACAACCCGGTGTTGATCGGTGAGCCTGGCGTGGGTAAGACCGCTGTGGTTGAGGGTCTTGCGCAGGCGATTGTGCGCGGTGATGTTCCAGAGACGTTGCGCGATAAGCAGATTTACAGCCTTGATATGGGCTCGCTGGTGGCGGGGTCGCGTTACCGCGGTGATTTTGAAGAACGCTTGAAGAAGGTGCTGAAAGAGATTCGCACGCGCGGCGACATTATTTTGTTTATTGACGAGATCCATACGCTGGTTGGTGCTGGCGCTGCTGAGGGCGCGATTGATGCGGCCCAGATTTTGAAGCCGATGTTGGCGCGCGGTGAGCTCCAGACGATTGGTGCAACCACGTTGGAGGAGTACCGCAAGTACATTGAGAAGGACGCGGCTTTGGAGCGACGTTTCCAACCGGTGAAGGTGGAAGAGCCCTCGGTTGAAGAGACCATCGCGATCTTGAAGGGCCTGCGTGACCGTTACGAGGCGCATCACCGCATCATTATTTCGGATGAGGCTCTTGCGGCTGCGGCGCAGATGGCTGATCGTTACATTTCGGATCGCTTCATGCCGGATAAGGCTATTGACCTTGTGGATGAGGCCGGTGCACGTATGAGCATTCGTCGAATGACGGCGCCGCCGGAGCTTCGCGAGCTTGATGAGCGTATTTCTGAGGTGCGTCGCAATAAGGAGTCCGCGATTGATGATCAGGACTTTGAGCGTGCGGCTGCGCTTCGTGATGAGGAGAAGAAGCTGACGGAGCGGCGCGAAGAGAAGGAACGTTCGTGGCGCGCTGGCGATATGGATACGATTGGCGAGATTGGCGAGGCTGAGATCGCGGAGGTCCTCGCAATGTCTACGGGCATTCCGGTGGTGAAGCTGACGGAGGCTGAGTCGCACAAGATTCTCAACATGGAGGCTGAGCTTCATAAGCGCATTATTGGCCAGGAGGACGCGGTCCGCGCTTTGTCTCAGTCGATTCGTCGTACGCATTCTGGTTTGAAGGATCCGAAGCGTCCGGGTGGCTCGTTCATTTTTGCGGGGCCAACGGGTGTGGGCAAGACGGAGCTGGCGAAGGCTCTTGCCGAGTTCTTGTTTGGTGATGAGGAAGCCCTTATCCAGTTGGATATGTCAGAGTTCTCCGAGAAGCACACTGCCTCACGCCTGTTTGGCGCCCCTCCGGGCTATGTGGGTTACGACGAGGGCGGCCAGCTTACCGAGAAGGTGCGTCGCCGCCCGTTCTCCGTGGTGCTGTTTGACGAGGTGGAGAAGGCTCACGCTGATATCTTCAACTCGCTGCTACAGATTTTGGAGGAAGGCCGCCTGACGGATTCGCAGGGGCGCGTGGTTGATTTTAAGAACACGATCATCATCATGACTACGAACCTCGGTACGCGCGACATTAATAAGGGCGTGCTGACGGGCTTCCAGGCCACGGGTACGCAGGCGAATGATTACGATCGCATGAAGCAGAAGGTGAACGAGGAGCTGAAGCAGCACTTCCGCCCCGAGTTCTTGAACCGCGTGGATGAAACGATCGTGTTCCCGCCGCTTCAGAAGGATCAGATCATTAAGATTGTTGACCTGATGATCGCCAGGCTTGATGAGCGCATGCGCGAGCAGGACATGAAGCTGGAGATGACCGAGGCCGCACGTTTGCTGCTTGCAGATAAGGGATTCGACCCGGTGCTCGGTGCTCGTCCGCTACGCCGTGCAATCCAGCGCGAGATTGAAGACATGCTGTCAGAGAAGATCCTGTTTGGCGAAATCAAGAGCGGCGACACGGTGCGTGTTGACGCCGAGGGTGAGGAAGGCGAGCGCCGCTTCACTTTCACTCCGGTTCGCTAACGCAAAACCGGGTAGTAAATAATGCGCGTGACCTCCCGGTTCTAATGCCGGGAGGTTATTCTTGCACAAAGGGTGGGCATTTTTGCAGCGCTTCGGCTCAGTTAACGCAACTTGACCCCAAGTTGTTACCCTGGAGGCAGTGTGCGAGCACTAGCCGCGATGGTGTGGCTATGTAACAAACTGGTTATAGAAAGTAGAGGCCACGAATGGTCAAGTACGTCTACCGCTTCTCCGAAGGCGATAAGGACATGAAGGACTTGCTTGGTGGCAAGGGTGCAAACCTTGCTGAGATGACCAAGCTCGGACTCCCGGTTCCTCCTGGGTTCACGATTACTACGGATGCTTGTCGTGAGTACATGAAGCAGGGTGGTGTTCCAGAGGAGCTCGCGCCAGCAGTCACGGAGAATCTGGCTGCTGTTGAGGAGAAGATGGGACGCAAGCTCGGAGATTCGGAAAATCCGTTGCTGGTGTCGGTTCGCTCCGGCGCTAAGTTCTCGATGCCGGGCATGATGAACACGGTGCTTAACATAGGCCTCAACGATGAGTCGGTGCTGGGGCTTGCAAAGGCTTCGGGTAACGAGCGTTTCGCGTGGGACTCCTACCGTCGCCTGGTACAGATGTTTGGTGACACCGTGCTTGGCGTAGATGGCGCTCTCTACTTGGATGCGCTTGACCACATCAAGGAAAGGCGCGGCGTTCACTTCGACCACGAGCTTTCTGCAGAGGATCTGAAGGAGCTCGTCGCCGAGTTTAAGCAGATCACGAAGGAAGCTGCGGGCCGTGATTTCCCGCAGGATCCGCGCGAGCAACTTGATCTTGGTATTGAGGCAGTGTTCCTGTCTTGGAATACGGAGCGCGCAAAGATTTACCGCCGTCGTGAACGCATTTCTGACGATCTAGGTACGGCTGTGAACGTTCAGACCATGGTGTTTGGCAACATGGGTGAGGATTCGGGCACGGGTGTTTGCTTCACGCGTGACCCCTCCACCGGCCACTCTGGCGTGTACGGCGATGTTCTGATGAACGCCCAGGGTGAAGACGTTGTGGCGGGTATCCGTAATACGGAGCCTTTGGTTCAGCTTGCAACGCATGACAAGAAGTCTTACGACGAGCTGATTGCAATCATGGATAAGCTCGAGAAGCACTACCAGGATCTGTGCGATATTGAGTTCACGATTGAGCACGGCAAGCTGTGGATGTTGCAGACGCGTGTTGGTAAGCGTACGGCTGCCGCCGCGTTCCGTATCGCCACCCAGCTGGTTGACGAGGGCTTGATCGATATGGATGAGGCTCTTACTCGCGTGACGGGTGAACAGCTTACCCAGCTGATGTTCCCGCAGTTCGACGCGAAGGCTAAGAAGACCTTGCTGACGAAGGCTATGGCTGCTTCGCCGGGCGCTGCTGTTGGCGAGATTGTTTTCAATAACGAGGACGCCGTTGCCGCTGCTGCGGAAGGCCGCAAGGTCATTTTGGTTCGCCGTGAGACCAACCCGGATGACCTTCCGGGCATGGTTGCCGCAGAGGGTATTTTGACCGCTCGCGGTGGTAAGACCTCGCACGCGGCCGTGGTTGCTCGCGGCATGGGTAAGACTGCTGTTGTTGGCGCTGAGGAACTGGTTGTTAAGGAAAAGAAGAAGTTCATCCGGGTTGGGGACCAGGTTCTGCGCAATGGTGATGTGATTGGTATTGATGGCATGACCGGCGAGGTGTTCGTCGGTGATGTTCCGGTTACGGATTCTGCTGTGACCACCTACCTTGCTGAGGGGCTTGAGGCTGGTCTAGCAGCGGCCGCAGATGACGAGATGGTTGCAGACCTGATTAAGTCGGTGGACCGCATTTTGACGCATGCCGATGAGAAGCGCCGCCTCTCTGTCCGTGCCAACGCGGATACGCCAGACGATGCAGCTCGCGCGCTGAGCTTCGGTGCGGAGGGCATTGGTCTTTGCCGTACGGAGCACATGTTCCTCGGTGAGCGTCGCGCCCTGGTGGAGCGCGTGATTTTGTCACCTGCCGATTCGCAGGATCGCGCTGACGCTCTTGCAGAGCTAGAACGCCTCCAGTTTGCTGACTTTGAAGACATGCTTCGCGTGATGGATGGCCGGGAGATGACGGTTCGTTTGATCGACCCGCCACTCCACGAGTTCCTTCCGGACCTCACCCAGCTTGAGGTGAAGGCTGCGGTGCAGCGCGCCCAGGGCGAGGAACTTTCCCCCGAGGATCGCACGATTCTTGAGGCGGTTCGTCGTCTGCATGAGACCAACCCGATGCTCGGTACCCGCGGTGTTCGTCTAGGTATCTTGCTACCGGGCTTGTTCGCACTTCAGATCCGCGCTCTTGTTGAGGCCGCGTTGAAGCTGAAGAAGGAGGGGTTGGATCCTCGTCCCGAGATCATGGTTCCTCTCGTTGGTTCGGTTCGCGAGTTGCACAAGGTTCGTGAAGAAGCTGAGGCTTTGATCCGTGCCGAGATTGCTGCCGCCGGGGTTGAGCACGACTTCCCGCTTGGTTGCATGGTTGAGCTTCCGCGCGCGGCTATCACCGCTGCTGACTTGGCTACCGAGGCTGACTTCTTCTCGTTCGGCACTAACGACCTCACACAGACGGTGTGGGGCTTCTCGCGTGACGACGTGGAGGGCACGATCTTCCCGACCTACATCCAGGATTCTGTGTTCGGTGTCTCCCCGTTTGAGACCATTGACCAGGAGGGTGTTGGCGCCCTCGTTCGCATGGGTGCAGAGCGCGGTCGAAGCACTAAGCCGAACTTGAAGCTCGGTATTTGTGGTGAACACGGCGGTGACCCGGATTCGATCCACTTCTTCCACAAGACGGATCTGAACTACGTGTCCTGTTCGCCGTTCCGCGTTCCGGTAGCTCGTCTAGAGGCCGGCCGCGCAGCGGTAATGGAGGGCTAATCAGGGCTTCTAACGAGCTTAACTGACAGCTTCTTTGTAGTTGGGGCTGGAGAGAGTTTTAAAACCTTTCTCCAGCCCCCAACACTATTTATGAAACATAAACGTTTTATGAATACAGGCATTTACGATCGTATATTGTTGCGTAGTTCATGCATTGTTACGGCTATGGGCATTTGGAGCATTGATAAATTTGCCCGCAATCACGCGAAAAAGCGATTTTGGCGTTCTTGAGGTGGGTTGATTTACGCAACGGTCGTTGCAGGTTAGGTATGCCGTATCTAATCTTTTCGGTGTGAAACTTTCTGAGTGTAAGCGCGGCGATACTGGCCAGCTGCAAAATGTTGAAATCCAACCGTGCTATCAGCTACGGGTGCAAGAACTGGGCCTGCGTTCAGGAGCGCATTTCACAGTCGTAAACCGCGCCGCCTTTGGAGGCATGGTCCTAAATATCGGAGGAACGCGAGTCGCGGTAGACCATCGTTCTTCAAAATTGATTGACGTGGAGTTAGTTAAGTGAGTTGCCCAAAGTGTTCGCCCAAAAATCCGCAGTCTTGCGATAACCCGCAGGCCAGGTCTGTTCTCTTAGACGTCAAGGATGTTCGCCATCCCCGTGACACCGTGGTGCTGGTTGGTAACCCAAATGTTGGTAAGTCCACCTTCTTTAACGCGGTTACGGGTGCTCATCAGGCGGTTGTGAACGCTCCGGGTACAACCGTGGAGCTCATGCAGGGTCGTTCTACGGCGCTGGGAGCACGTGTTATTGATCTTCCCGGCACCTACTCGCTGGTGGCCAATTCTGAGGACGAACAAGTCGTCGTCGATACCTTGGCAGGTGCAACAGGGTCTGCTACGGACATGGCGTCGGGCCAGTCTATTGACCTTGTGGTCATGATGCTGGATGCCTCGGCAATGACGCGTAGCTTGTACCTGCTTGGCCAGGTAGCACAAACGGGGCGCCCGATGGTTGGCGTTATAACGATGGCGGATGTTGTCGAGCACGAGGGTGAGGTAGTTGATGCGGCCGCACTTTCAAACACGCTCGGCATCCCGATTCTGGCGGCGGATGTGCGCACGAAGCAGGGAGTGCGCGCGGTTGAAGACATGATCCGTTCCGCTCTGATTTCTCGGCCCCGCGTAAAGTCGATTCTGCCCGATCCGACTGCTCCCGGATTTAACCAGGTGGCAGCGCAGGCAGCTTTCGAACAGATTGATAAGTTGAAGTCCCCGCAGATTTTGGGCATTGGTGAGGGCGCTCCGGTCTCGAGCGCGGTAGATTGCGGTTGCTCCGCGGCAGAAAATACCAGTAAGGGGCCGGCGGATTCTTCGGTGGAAGCGGCGCGCTTGGCTGATACGTCCGAGTTTGATCGCGCGGCAAAACTGTTTGCCTGGGTTGAGCGGGTTGAGGAACAGGCGGGACGTAAACGCGACTCTGCGCGTAAACCGTCTCGTTCAGACAAGATTGATTCCCTCCTTCTTCATCCGCTGGTTGGCATCCCGGTATTCTTCTTGCTCATGTGGCTTCTATTCCAAGCCGCGGGTAACTGGGTTGGCCCCGTGCAAGACTTCTTCGATGGGCTGTTTTCCAGCACCGACGAAGGCGCTTTCTCACTAGCTAACCTTTTGAAGTTTGCGTTCGCAGGCGTGGGCTTGTCCGGCACTTGGGTTGAGTCGCTGTTTGTTAACGGTCTCGCAGTTGGCCTGGGCGTAGTTGCCTCGTTCGTTCCGCTCATGTTCGTGATCTTCTTGGCGATCGCGATCTTGGAAGACTCTGGCTACATGGCGCGCGCAGCGTTCCTAGGGGATCGCGTTATGCGCATGATCGGCCTGGACGGGCGAGTAATCTTACCTCTGATTATGGGCTTTGGATGCAACTTGCCGTCGCTTGCGGCAACTCGCACGCTACCAAACGCCAAGCAGCGGTTGGTTACAACGCTCATCATTCCCTACACCTCCTGCGCGGCTAGGCTCACGATCTATTTGATGATCGCGCGAATCTTCTTTGAAGATAACGCTGGCAATGTCGTGTTCTTGATGTACGTTTTGTCGCTTTTCATGGTGGTGCTCGGAGCGCTCGTGCTGAAGCCGTTCATCACGAAGGGGGAGTCGAGGGCTCCACTGATGCTGGTGCTGCCGGCTTACCAGATGCCGCGTATTCTCGTGATTTTGCAAAATACTTGGAACCGGGCGTGGGCGTTTGTGAAGGGCGCCGGCAAGATCATCGTGGTTATGACTCTTGTGGTGTGGTTGATGAGCGCAATCCCGATGGCAAAGGGCTACTCCTTCGCTGATGAGGAGTTGCCGATGGAGAACTCCTTGTACGGTTCCACCGCGCGCGTTCTTGAACCTGTATTCCAGCCCGCTGGTTTTGGTGATTGGCACATGACTGGCGCACTGATGACGGGATTTGTGGCTAAGGAAACGCTGATCTCTTCGATTGTGACTTCCTACAACCTGGATGAGTCCGCGGCAGGTGACGCGGAGGACGGGGGTGACGATCTTGGTTCGCTGCCCGAGTTGGTAACAGCATCATTTGAGAGGACTGCGGGCGAGCAGTACGCGTCTTTGGCAGCGTTTGGCTTCCTGGTGTTCGTTCTGACTTACACGCCGTGTTTGGCTACGGTTGCGGAGCAAAAGCGCCAGATTGGGGCGCGCTGGACGATAGGCGCAATGATCGTTCAGCTGGCTGCAGCCTGGTTGCTGGCAGTGCTGGTGTTCCAGGTTGGTAGGCTGTTCTGGTGATTGTCCGGAACCAGCCGCCTCTTTACCGGCTGATGGATGAGCTTAGGCAAGGCGCAACTTTGGAGGCTGCCGCCCAGCGGGCGGGGCTGCGAGTTGAGATTGCGCAAGTGATGGTAGATCACTTGAACCGGTCGGGGCGCTTGCAAAGCGCAGGGTCGCTGTGCTCATCCGGATTGGGAGCCTGCGGCGGTGGAACTTCGCAAGAGGTGAAGGTCCACTGCGCAGGCTGCCCACTGTCGGTTGGGTGATGCGGGGCAGGTTCGCCACAAAACTTTTTCAGAACGACTCAGGTACGCATATTAGGGGTTATTACTCGCCCGCCGGATTGCACTATAGTCGTTCGAATTCTCTCCGGTGGGAATTCGTTTGTGATGAGTCCTGACAGTTCGTACCAGCGCGAAACCTCGAATGTGCCCATGCGATTATGCTTCGTCGAGTCGGCAACAATGAAAGTCTGATTAGATCTTGAGGCGGCAATGCGCTTGAGCTCAATTGTATCCGCGTCAAAGTCGGTTGCGCCCGCAATATCAATTCCTCCGCAAGAAATGAATGCGGTGTCGAAACGAATTCGGTCTAGAAATAATGCGGTAGAAGACCCCCTAACGTACCTCTCTTCCCGGTTTAGAATTCCAGGCGTGAGAATAGTCTCTACCTTGTTGCGGGAGGGGAGGGCTTCGGCCACGAGAAGAGAGTTTGTGAATACTGTTCCCTTCCATTGCGGGGGGAGGGCGGCTGCTATGGTTTCTGCGGTTGTGCCTACGTCAATAAAAATAGAAGTCTCATCATTGAGCAACTCCGCGGCGGTTCGACCGATTTCAGATTTAGCATGAGGGTTGATTGCGCGTCTTTCGTGAAAACCGGGTTCAGTGGTTACCTTTAAATCAGTTAGTATCGCACCGCCATAAACTCTATGAAGGAAACCCTGCTGCTCTAGATAAGCGAAATCGCGCCGGATGGTTTCCCCCGAAACCCGTAATGTACGGGCTAGGTCTAGTGTGGAAACACTACCGCTGGACCGAATCTCCTGAATGATGTATCGATGTCGCTCTTGAGCAATTTTTATGGTCACAATCCACACTATTCCACATTCGTTGAGTTGAATTCCAAACGGACTTACGCTTAAAACAACAATCTGAACAGAATTGCGGAAACGGCTGATTCCGTTGAGATTTTGTTAAGCGACGAAGGAGTCGCAAGCACGATAGCAATACTGTGATAACGAAAGGTGGCAACGTGGCTATTCTTGCATTAGACCAGGGAACTTCAGGGTCGAAGGCGATTGTGGTCGATGAGCAGGGCGTTCACGCGGTGGTGGAGAAGGAAATTTTCCCGAAATATTTGGCAAACGGGGGTGTGGAACAGGATCCGCAAGAGCTTTTGAGCTCCATAATTGAGGTGGGCAAAGAGGCTGTGGCAAAAGCAGGCCTGCCCATTGAAGGCGTCTCCTTAGCGAATCAAGGTGAGACCATCCTCGCGTGGGATCCAGAAACGGGCGAGCCTCTTACCACCTGTATTGTGTGGCAGGACCGCCGTGCGCAAACGGTCGTGGAACGGTTGCAAGAGTTCGCGGATGAGGTGCATCAGCGCACCGGTCTAGTGCTGGATTGTTATTTCACCGCTCCGAAGATGACATGGCTTCGTGAAAACCTCACCACCAAAGGTGTGGTAACTACTACCGATACCTGGATGGTTTATCAGCTGACAGGTGAGTTCGTAACGGATGTATCAACCGCTTCGCGATCTTTGCTATTGAACGTTGACTCAACTCAGTGGGATGACAAACTCCTTGAAATCTTCGGGCTCTCTAATGAACGTATGCCTAAGGTTGTAGCCTGCGATGAAATTGTAGGAGAAACGAGTGTGTTCACCGGTTCGCCTGTACCGGTAGGTGGCCTAATCGTTGATCAGCAGGCGGCATTGTTTGCGCAGAAGTGTTTTAATCGAGGCGAAGGAAAGTGCACTTACGGCACGGGCGCTTTCATCCTTGTAAATATGGGTGAGGACGCTCCTCGATTCGATAACGGCCTGACCACTTCAGTAGCGTGGACTCTCCGAGGCAAAACAAATTATTGCTCCGACGGCCAGGTATACACAGCGGCCTCCGCAGTGCGTTGGCTAGAAGAGATGGGCATCATTACCGGCGCTCCGCAGATGGATGAAATTGCAGCGGAGGATTCAGGTGGTGTTCTATTTGCGCCGTCCTTTGCAGGATTGGCAGCGCCATGGTGGAAGCCGGATGCGGGAGCCTTTTTATCCGGCATGCGCCTATCTACAGGCAAGCCACAGGTGGTTAAGGCAATGTTAGACGGTATCGCTGCACAAATTGCGGAGCTGGCTGATCTAACTCACGGAGAACTAGGCGAATCACTTAGCAGGCTTCGTGTTGACGGCGGTCTGACGAGATCTAAAGTGCTCATGCAATCGCAGGCCGATATGTTGCAAACGCCAATCGATACCTATCCATCGGCTCATGCTACTGCTTTGGGTACCGCTGCCTGCATGCGGTTGGCCCTGAATCCGGATCTGACAATTGAAGAAGGACCTTTTGATTGGGAACCTGCTGCAACTTATGAACCGCAACGAAGTGCAGATGATGTCGAGTCATATAGGTCGGCGTGGCGTGCCGCAGTCGAGTCGTCTTTGGAGCTGTAATCATGGGATTGAATCAAATTATTGTCATAATAATGGCGTTTGCCCTGATAGTTGCGGCGCTAGACAGAGCTATTGGAAGCAAGTTTGAGCTTGGTGATCAGCTCGAAGAGGGGCTTAATACGTTTGGTCCGTTAGCGCTGTCAATGGTTGGAATGATTTCCCTAGCACCCGTTTTAGCTAAGGTTCTGAATCCGGTTATTGTTCCTATATACAAGTTTTTCGGTGCCGATCCATCAATGTTTGCTGGTACCTTGCTCGCAAACGATATGGGTGGATTCCACCTCGCAGTTCAGATGGCGCAATCAGATGATGCTGCCATGTTGGCTGGGGCGATTCTTGCCTCGATGTTGGGTTGCACTGTGGTCTTTACGATTCCGGTGGGGCTAGGAATCGTGGAAGAGGAGGATCGTCCATATTTCGCCAACGGTGTCCTGGTCGGCGTTGTGACTATTCCTCTAGGAGTGCTAGCAGGCGGCTTAGTCGCCGGTTACAGCGTGGTAATGATTCTGAAGAATCTCATTCCGATTATCATCGCCGCAGCGCTTATTGCATTTGGACTTTGGAAAGCTCCTGAAGCAATGACTCGAGGATTCTTGGGATTTGGCAAAGCACTCGTCTTTATTATCTCGATTGCGCTGGGTATTGTAGCGTTTGAATTTTTGACCGGTTGGCAAATAATGCCTGCGGGTTGGGAGCTAGTGCCTATCGAGGAGGGACTGACTATCGTAGCGCAGATTTGCGTATTCTTGATGGGAGCTTTCCCCCTCATGTATGTGATTACAAAAGTCGCACGTAAACCGCTAGCGGCGTTCGGGCGAGTTATGGGGATGAACGAGGTTGCTTCAGGCGGAATCGTTATGAGCCTCGCAAATGCAATTCCCACCTTCGGCTTGATGTCGAAAATGGATAAGCGCGGGATTTTTATTAATACCGCGTGGGCTGTTTCCGCAATGGCTCTTCTTGGAGATCATCTGGGATTTACCGCAGGTGTGGCACCAGAGATGATTGTTCCGATGATCGTGGGTAAGTTGGTGGCCGCTATCTCTGCAACAGCATTGGCGTATGTAATCGCGCGTAAACGTTACCCGGCATTTGATCCGAACTCGCAAGCCGTTGTCCGCGAAACGCCAGAAACAAGTAGCCCTGTCGATCTAAAACGCACTGGAGGGGAAACAAATGTCGAATGATTACGATATCGCTGTTATCGGCGCTGGAGTTGTTGGGTCAGCAATTGCGCGAGCTTTTGCAGGAACCAAGTACTCCGTTGCGCTAGTTGACAGCCGAGAAGATGTAGTTGAAGGGACTTCCAAAGCAAACACTGCATTGTTGCATACGGGCTATGATGCTTCTCCAGGCACGCTTGAAGCGCAGCTTGTAGCGCGGGGCTATCACCTAACTAGAGAGTACTGTGCGGAAGCTGGTGTCGGAGTCGATACTACTGGCGCAATCCTCGTTGCTTGGGATGATGAACAAGCGGAGTCGCTACCTTCATTGAAAGAGAAGGCTGAGAAAAATGGGTACAAGGAAACGTACATTATCTCGCCGGAAGAAGTATACGAACAGATACCGGATTTGGGCCCAGGAGCAACTGGTGGGTTGGTAGTTCCGGGAGAGTCTGTGATAGACGCTTGGTCGGTTCCTATCGGATATGCAACGGATGCGGTTTGTCGAGGGGCCAAACTACTTCTGAATCACAAGGTTCTTTCCATTGATGTTGGTTCTGAGTATACGAAGCTAGAAACCACACAAGGCCCTCTGAGAGCTCGTTGGGTTGTCAATGCGGCGGGATTAGGATCCGATGGTGTCGACGCCATGTTCGGCTACGATCGTCTAAAGGTTCATCCAAGGCGCGGAGAGCTACTTGTATTCGACAAGCTGTCACGCCCTCTTACAGACAAGATCATTCTCGCAGCACCTTCGAAAGCTGGTAAGGGCGTGTTGATCAGTCCGACAGCGTTTGGAAACCTCATGCTTGGACCTACTTCGGAAGACATGACAGATAAGACCGACACCTCGACCACAGAAGAAGGCTTTGAATTCCTTTATGAAAAGGGATCGCGCATAATGCCCAAGCTTTTGAAAGAGGAGGTTACGGCGGCATACGCGGGATTAAGAGCTGCGAATAACCAGAAAGACTACCTTATTGAGGTCGACGATTCTAAGCGTTACATAATTGCTGCTGCCATCAGATCAACCGGTCTTACATCCGCTCTCGCGGTTGCTGAGTATGTATTCTCGCTTATGGAAAAGTCAGGCTTGGACCTGACGATGCGCGAGGACTTGCCGCCCACTTACAAGATGCCTCCACTAGCTGAAAGTCTCACTCGGCCATTTGAAGATGACGAAAAAATTGCATGCGATAGCCAATACGGCGAAGTGGCGTGCTTCTGCGAAAGGGTGACTCGAGGTGAGCTCCGGGATGCGTTCCAGTCTCCAATTCCTCCAACCACATTGTTCGGATTGAGACGCCGCACACGAGCGATGAATGGTCGTTGTCAAGGATTCTTCTGTGGCGCAAAAGTGCAAGCAATTTTTGATGAACTTGCCGGAGGTAACAATGAGTAAACAGATGCTAACCCCTACGGTTGCAATTATTGGAGGCGGACCAGCTGGATTAAGCGCAGCCAAACGGCTCGCTCCCGTGCTCGATGGCGAGGTTCTAGTTATTGAACGGGAACAGAACACAGGCGGAATTCCACGCCATGCCGACCATTTAGGTTATGGCATTCGAGATAGAAAACGCTTCATGTCCGGGCCTGCCTACGCAAAGGTACTGACGGAAGATGCTCTGCGTGCAGGTGCGAAACTTATGACGCAGGCAATGGCAACCGGCTGGAGTGACGATAGAACACTTCAAGTAACAACCCCTGACGGCCGTTATGATGTACGTCCAGATGTATTCGTTTTCGCTACCGGTGCGAGGGAGAGGCCTCGTCCTGCTCGAATTATTCCAGGTGATAGGCCTGCTGGAATCTACACCACGGGCCAGTTGCAAAACCTTGTGCATCTATACCACCAAAAGGTTGGTAGACGAGCTGTGGTGATCGGTGCAGAATTAGTTAGCTGGTCAGCGGTTATGACCCTAAAGCAAGCCGGTTGTGACACGACTGCACTCGTCACTGAGTACCCTAAAGGGGAGTCTTACTCGGCGTTCCGCTTGGGCGGGCGAGCCCTGTTCCAAGCAAAGGTAATTACTAACTCGAAGGTAGTTCGAATTAACGGAAAGAGACGAGTACAGAGCGTCGAGATAGAGCACGAGGACGGTCAACGCCGCATATTGGAGTGCGATACGGTCGTTTTTACAGGCGATTGGATTCCAGACAATGAGTTGCTGGTAAAGCGGGGGGTAGATATTGATCCTAATCATCTTGGCCCCAAGACTGATCAGACCATGCAGACGTCCGTACCCGGTATTTTTTCGGTTGGCAACGTGAACCACCCTGTAGAAACTGCAGATGTAGTCGCTCTTGAGGGTGAATATGTAGCTGATCAAGTACTAGCTTATCTGTCCGGGCAACAGAAAGCTGAACGTCCTATAGCAATTAAACCCGTCGGACCTATTAGGTGGATATCTCCGGGAACTTACGTGCCCGGAGGGGCTGATGTCGCTCGTAATCGTCTTATCGCGTGGGTTGACGTGTTTGACGCGACGCCTACGGTATCAGTGAGACAAAGAGGCGTGGAGGTGGCACGTAAACGCGTACCGTGGCCAGCAGCACCAGGCAGGGTCTTCCGTATTCCAGCTGATGTGCTTGATACGGTAGATCCGCTCGGGGGAGATATAGAGATCGCTTTAGCGTAAAACCCTGAATCGGAGGGGTGAGCCCCAAGAACGTGGAACTCACCCCTCCGATTATTTATGTGGAAACTAATGATAGTGGGCCCCTATTAAAAGGAACGAAAAGTTTCGGCGCGGGCGGCGTGTTATGCCAATTGAGCTACTTTTCGAACTCCAAAGTTCCCGGCTCCCTGTACTCCCACTCCAGGTCTTCATCGGTGATTCGCCTGATGATTCTTGCGGGCACTCCAGCCACAACGCACATGGGCGGCACGTTCTTGGTCACCACGGCTCCGGCGCCCACAATAGAGCCCTTGCCAATGGTGATTCCGGGAAGCACAACAGCGTGCGCACCGATCCACACGTCATCCTCAATGTTGATGGGAGCAGAAAACTGCGTGCCATCCTCACGCAACTTAGGGTGAATCGGGTGGTTAGTGGACGTTAGAGTCACGTTGGGACCAAACATAACGTTCTTGCCAATGTTGATCTCATAGTCGTCTACAAGCGTCAAACCCGTATTGGCATAAGCGTTGCCAGAAAAAGTTGTGCGGTGCCCGTAAGCAACCGAAATAGGCGGCTCGAGAAACGCATTTGTAGCGCTGTCACCAAACAGTTCCGCAATGAGTTCTTTACGTAGGGCCTCATCATCAACAGTTGTTCGATTGAAACGCGCAACCAGGCGCTTAGCCCGGTCCCGCTCACTCTTGAGTCCTTCCAAGCCCTCGTAGGCATCGCAGTACAGCTCGCGCTCTTCGATGCGTCTGCGAACTTCTTCTTCTGAAAAATACGCGGCCATTAGTCTATTCCTTCTATTCTTGGGCAGCCGCAAGATTCTCCTGGCACCAGTGAAACAGGGAAAATCACGTGTTCAGGTAAAGGCTCGTACGGCTCTTTAACGAGGGTCTCGACTGCGGTGGTAAGCATTTCGTTAATGGGCTGTCTTACGGTGGTGATTCGAGGTTGAACATACTTAACGGTGTCCGTGCCATCGAAGCCCATGATGGCAACGTCTTGAGGTACGCGCACGCCAGCTTCTGTTACGGCTTTTTGGAAGCCGATAGCTAGTGCGTCAGAAAAACAGAATACGGCGGATGGGCGCGAGTCTAGCTGTAGGAACTGCTTTCCGGCCTCATATCCGCCCTCTAGTGACCACGACGTCATGATGGGGGTGAGGGGCTGCAATCCCGCATCGGATAGTGCCCGATGGTAGCCGGCCAGTCTAGTATTATCGCCGGGAAATAAGCCACCTAATACAGCCAGAATTTGCTCGTGCCCATGGTCGATCAGATGCTGGGTAGCGATTCTGCCTCCCTCGGCAAAATCGGGGCCAAGGGTCGTGAAGTGTTCCAAGCCAATCTGGCGGTCCAAAAGAATGGCTGGAACGGGAAGTTTTTGGTGGCGCCAGTCGTCGTCGTCGAGCGCTGAGACCATAACGATGAGACCGTCCACTCCCCATGAGAGCATTTCGCTGATAACGGTTTTTTCAGTTTCGGGATCGTTATGAGTGTTGGAAAGCAGCATGGAGAGGTTGTGGCGCGACAGTTCTTGGTCCAGTCTGTGCACCACGGCGGAGTTAAACAGGTGCTTTACGTTGGGAATAACAACGCCGCACGTCTGCCTAGCTCCAAGCCGTAGTGCCCTTGCCGTGCCACTGGGGTGGTAGCCAAGCTCTTTGATGGCTTCAAGCACTCTGAGCCGGGTGCTCTCGGCTACGGGCCTAGGCCCGTTGTTTACAACGTAGCTGACAACGGCGGAGCTGACGCCGGCTCGAGCGGCCACCTCATCTCGAGTTACCCGGCGTTTTGGTTCAGCCCGCACGTTGCCACCACCTCGAAATCATTACTTCACCGCGCCCGCGAGCATGCCCTTCATGAAGTACTTTTGCAAGAACAGGTATGCCACTAGCACGGGGATTACGCCGAGGAACGATCCGGCGATTGCTGCGTTCACGTTGGATCCGGCCGCGCCGAAGAAGGACGCGATAGTGGGGGCCAACGTGCGCATCTCATTTGTAGTCATGATGTAGCTACTCAGCGCAAACTCGTTCCAAACGTTAGTGCCGGTAAGGATAACTACCGTGATTGTCACGGGCTTTAGTAGCGGCAAAACGATAGAAAAGAAGGTTCGTAGCGTTCCTGCTCCATCGATTTTCGCGGCTTCCTCCAAACTTCCGGTGATACCGCGCAGAGACTGCGTGTACAGGAAGATCGCCTGGGGAAGAGCGAAAGCTGCCAGCGGCAAAACTAGGCCCATGTAGGTGTTCATCATGCCGAAGCTCTTTAGCAGACGGATCAAGGGAACAAGGATGGACAGCGGGGGAATCATCATGACGGTAAGCGTCAGCATGAGGATAGTTTGATTCCACTTTGTCCGGCGTCGCGCAAGCGGGTAGGAGGCCAGTGCGCCAACAATTACCACGATGGCTGTAGCCAGGATAGTAACAATGGCCGAGTTTAAAATGGCTTGGCCTACGTGTCCGCGCTCCCAGGCGATGACAAAGTTCTCAAATGTGGATTCTCCAAATGGGATCGCCCACGCAGAGCTTTGATCTCGCGAACCTTTAAAGGACGCAACCACGCCTAGGTAGAAAGGTACTAACTGTACAAGGCAGACCAGTACCAGGAGGAAAAGTATGAACTTAGGAGTTTTCAAAGAATTCTTATTTTCACTCATCACAGACCCACCCTCGTAGCGCGCCTATCAAGCCAGCGGTTTGTAATAACCGTGAACAGAACGATTATGAAGAACAGCACCACGCCCTGCGCGGCTGCGTAGCCGGCGGCCTGACTGCCAAAGTAGGTGCGTCCAATCAACGTTGACACGGAGTTGGTGTCAAAGCCCGGACCTCCATCGGTTAGAACCTTAATGATGTCGTAGAGTTTGAGTCCGCCGATTAGGTTAATAACAACGGAAGCTGCGAATGCCGGGTGGAGCATTGGCCAGGTGATGTCTTTGAACTGTTGCCAGCCGTTAACGCCGTCAAGTTGGGCGGCTTCGTGAACTTCTGTTGGAATCGACTGCAGTCCGGATAGGTAGATGATCATCGATACGCCAACGAACTGGAACGAGTTGATGAATACGATTACGGCGATAGCAAAGTTGGAGTTTGCAAGGTATGCGACGGGCTGACCACCAAACGCTTCCAGGATCCCGTTCAACGCGCCTTGGCGGAACCGGAATACGAGGTAGTAGAAGGTGCCCATAACGACCGGTGAGATGAGGACCGGCAGGTAGATAATGGCTCGCACGCTGTTGGAAATCTTGCCGGAACGCTCTAGCAGTACTGCTAGAAAGAGGCCAATGATCTGCTGCAGTATCGTGCTTCCAATTCCGTAAATGAACGTGTTGCGCACTGCCACAAGAAAGTTGGGATCGCGTACTAATCTCGCGTAGTTAGACCATCCTGCACTGGAAAGAGTTGGAGAGTATCCATCCCAACTGGTGGTGGATAGGTATGCGCCCTGGAGCACGGGCCATACGAGGAAGATAGCGAAGATTGTTAAAGCGGGAACATACATTAGGTTCACAGAAGAACCTTTAAAAAATCTGCGCACCGCTGTTTTTGTATCACTCATGGTTCACCTAATCGTGGTAGTGAGGTGGGGTAAAATCTGGCGATTTTACCCCACCTCTAAGCAGATAATTACTTCTGCTGTGAGTACAGCGTCTGGTACTGGTCTGCCATCTGCTGAGCAGCAACTTCCGCTGTCATTTGACCATTGATCACGCCATCAGTGGTGGTAATAATGGTGTTCCACATGCCGTTAGGCAGGTAGAGACGGTCGAAGAACGGCATGGTCGGAATCTCGCCGGGGGCAACGTACTTGTCGAAGCTCGGCTGCAGGTTGCCCAGGTCTACTTCAACGTTGGTTAGGCCAGCGTAAGCGCCCATGGCCTCAAGGAATGGCTTTGCGTTTTCTGGCTGTGCAAGGAAGTCAACATACTTCAAAGCAAGCTCTTCGTTCTGGCTGGTCTTGGAAACGCCGAATGCGCTCACGCCTTCGCCACCAACCATGTACGGTCCGTCAACGCCGGGCATCGGCATGAAGCCAAGGTTTGCATCCGGGTTGTACTCGTAAGCCGTGGAAAGAACGAACGGCCAAGAGATCGCAAAAGCTGCGGTGTTGTCAGCTAGCTGACGCGACATGTCGTCAAGCGTCGCGGACACGTAGTCAGGGTTGAAGAATCCCTTTTCCTGCCACTTCTGAACGTGCGAAGTTACGCCCTGAGCCCAAAGTTCAGTGCTGAAATCGCCATTCTTAAACGCTTCGTTTTGCTCGGGCGTAAATGCGCCAGAAGCAATGTAGTTGCCAATGTCACCTGCGTTGGATTCTTTACCGGATGCAGTGATCGGGGAAATATTGAGCTCGTCCTTGATCTTCTGCATGGCGGCGTCGACGTCATCCCAGGTCTTTAGCGAATCCGGGTCAACACCTACCTTGTCGAGGATTTCGTAGTTGACCAAGAGTCCTGTGGTTGAGTACTCAAGAGGAAGGGCGTAGATGTTTCCGTCAGCGTCATACATGACCTTGTCGAGGCCCTTGCTGACGTACTCCGCCCAAGGCCGGTCATTCAATGGGCGCAAGTAGGGACTGTAGCGGTTAACAGACCAGCCGTGCGTTGAAAACACGTCTGGCACTGAATCCGAAGCCATCTTGACCTTCATGTCATCTTCGAACGAAGAGGACGCGATGGTGAGATTTACCTTTGAATTCGTTTCGCTCTCAAATTTTGCGGTCAGCTCCTTGATCTTGGCTTCCTGAGGCGAACCGGTAGGCATGTTCATGAACACGTCAATGGATCCGCCGTCAGCGCTACCGCCTGCGTCAGAGCCAGAGCCTCCTGAACAGCCAGCTAGGCCGAGTGCCAGTGCTGACGCTGCTACGGTTGCAACGAAAATTTTCCCTTTTCTCATCGTGAAAAGACTCCTTCGTCTTTATTGGTTTCCTACTTTTCGACTATTTCGAAAAGTAGCGTCTGGTCAGTGTGTAGACGGGGTGTCTGCACACCAGAATTTTGGAGAATGGAACCGGTGGTGGTGATTCCATCAAAGTAGCGCCGGCCATCTTCAGCGGGTTGGCTAAGTTCGCCAAACCACAGTGGCGGCACCAACCCTGAGGGCTCACTGCCAACGATTACCGGACGAATAGTGTAGGTACGCGAATCATCCAATCCGCTAAAGCGTAGCCTTCCGCGCGGAGAGATAGCGGAGCGTCCTCGCGTAACCATTTGGAATAGCGCGCGAGACTTATCTTTCGTAACTACTCCGTGTAGCCAAATCGTTTCATCGGGTGTTTCGCAACGAACAATGTCCGAAGAGTGGAGGAAGTCACGGTTCAACTTGTAGAACGCGATCCAATCCTTCAGGTCGGACATCTCGCTGTCAGTGGCTTCAAGAATGTCCCACTCGATTCCAAAATGGCCCCAAAGAGCGGTGCCACCGCGCATGGCCATAGTGGAGTGGCGCCCAGTGGTGTGCGATTCAGTTGATGCCACGTGCGTGCCCATGAGCTCCGGCGGTGACACCTGGTTGTACCAGCGGGTCATCTCTTGGCGCTCAACCGGATCGATGCAGTCCGATACCCAGAATCGATCGGTGTGCTGCAAGACCTCTAGATCTACGCGGCCACCTCCAGAAGAACAGCTTTCAATTTCGAGGCCGGGACATTCTGCCTTGATCTCGTCAAACAGGCGGTAAACAGCGTGTGTTTGAGCAGATACGCCAGCGCGTCCGCCAAGCTGAGTGTTACCCGCTTCGATCAGGTCACGGTTGTGATCCCACTTGATGTAGTCGATCGAATACTCGCGTACTAGCGACACGACGCGGTCTTTAACATACTCAAACGCTTCCGGGATTGCGATGTTGAGAACCTGTTGATGGCGCCACTGTAGCGGTAGGTCTTTTGCATCGGTGCTTCCCTGCGCGGCCATGATCCAGTCCGGGTGCTTACGGGCCAGGTTGGAATCTTCGTTGATCATTTCCGGCTCAAACCAGAGCCCGAACTGCATACCGAGGTTGTGCACCATGTCAACCAATGGCGATAGTCCATCTGGCCAAACATCTTCATCCACGTACCAGTCGCCGAGCCCCTTAAAGTCATCGCGGCGGCCGAGGAACCAGCCGTCGTCGAGGACGAAGCGCTCTACGCCAATTTCGGCAGCCTTTTGAGCGAGCTTCTGGAGCTTCGGAAGATCATGGTTGAAGTAGACCGCTTCCCATACGTTAAGGGTTACGGGACGCTCAGTCTTTGGGTGATTCTTGCGGCTGCGGAACCAGCGGTGTACCTGCTGGGCAGCGTCGTCTAGACCGTAACCGTGCACAGCGTAGAACCAAGGAGTCGAGTACGTTTCGTCCTTGCCCAGCGTAACTTCACCGGGCATAAGCACTTCCGAACCTGCAATGACCTGCTGGCCGGCGATTGACTTTTCCACCCAGGTGCGGTGGTTGCCAGACCAAGCGGTGTGCAGGCCCCAAACTTCGCCTTGGCGGAACGAGAAGCCCTTCGGGCCAACGAAAGTGAAGCCAGGAGCGTCAAAGCCGGTGCGTCCGTGGCGTCCTTCGCGCAGGTCACAGCCTAGAACTACGGGGCGGCTTTGAGCCACGCGTTCCTTGCCCCACCTTCCGGTGGTATCGAAGATTTCATTAGCTTCCAGCGGCAAGTTAAGTGAGATGCCCAGCTCTTCCAAGTGGTAATCGGACTCAGAGAGGTTGGTTAGCTCCGCGCGGATACGCAGTGGGCCCTGTTCGAACGGCTCCGCGAAAATCTTCAGAGCGAGCTGCGAGCCGTCTGAAGTTGCAGAGAACGCAACGGGCTGGTTGTCGACGAACGCAACCCCGTCTTCAATACGACAATTCTCAGGGAGCTCTACGTCCGCGCATCTAAAGCGCGGGGACCAGCTAGTTCCGTCGGCGCGATGACCGGCCAGAGCTGGACGTCCCAACCAGCCGTCAGATTCAAGTGGGATGAGAGTGGAGGAAACGTGGTCATCCGGTGCGTTTCCGTCCAATGATTCTCGATTGCTAGTAACCGCTGCCTTGACGTCAGATGCGGTGAGAGTGCCTAAGGCCGGGCCCCAATAACAAACCTGGGGGATTCCGCCAAAGGAATTGTCCAGAATGAATCCGGTATCTCCGGCGCACATGTATACGGCGTCGATTGCTTTATCTTTCACGCGGGTCTCCTTTGAACTGCGTCAAAACGCTTCTGCAGTGACAAAGCTAACACGATCTACACGCGTAGACCAGTCCTTAGAAGGTAGTTACCAAACCGTTATGTTTATTCTCAGTCTCGAGTTCTTTTAAGATGCTCCACGCCGGGTCCCCATGTGTCGCCTTGCCTTGAGCCGGATTGTTAGGCCTGTCATTATTGCTACGTGAGCGACACAAATGTGCAGGATACAAAAGACATTCGAGGTGGGCTCGCTGGCGGCATTGCCAGTGAGAAACCCCGACAAATCCAGGTGGCGGACTTCGACTCGGTGCGTCAAGCCAGCATGTGGCGCCAGCATGGCAGCGCAGAAGCCACGCGGCGCCTAATCGCAGTTTTACGAACCGCAATCTTGCTCGGAGACGTCCTCACGATCGATCGTAATCAGCTGTTTGATGGGATCTTCTTCCTCTCGCTCGGGCCGCAGGGCATTGCGAGGGAACTGGGGCTAGGTCCCGAAACCGTGCTTCCCCTCAAAGTGAAATGCCAGCCTGAACCCGACCAAGCTACCAGTAGCTCTGGCAAAGACAATGACCGGAGAGTGCCTGCAATGCGGGGAACAAAGGCTGGCCAAGGTGACCTCGTCAATGTTGATCTGCAACTTCAAAAAGTGCGCGAGCCGGCGTTCTTACAGGCATCGTCTGCGCGCATGGCAACAATGGCGGATACAGCCCCAAACGACTGGCTGTGTCACGCGATTGGTGAACATTGGGTACGCGGAGCGGGCCTTACAAAATATGCGAATGAGCTTGAAGATGAGCGCATTGAAGCGCTAATTCGCCGCGCGCAAGATCAGTGGGTGCAGGCCATCGTTGACGGCCTAGTGGCGGTTGACCGCTGGGATCGAGGGACGGGCACTGCCACTCTGGATGTGCCGGGCACACTCCGGCAGACGCTTGCGCAGCAACTGGGGGATGAACAACCAAGGCCTCTGGCGCGATTCGTCCTAGAGCAAACGTCAAACTTCCGCAAAGAAGTGACGGGCAATGTTTTCGCGTGGATGACCGCGAATGAGGGGCAGGCCGAGCCCGCTCCAAGCACGCGAGATCGCTCCGCGCGCGCCCTCGACACGGACACCACGTGGCACGAGGCGCGAATGGCGATGGACATGTGGTCGCGCGCCTACTATCGCGCCATTGCTAACCAGGACGGCGCAATGTACCTGTCGTTTTATGACAACTCATTCGATGCTAGTAACGAGGACCTAGCCGCGCGCTACGGTCTCACACTACCGGGCCGCTCGCGGTTGCAACGGGTGCGCGACCGCGCTTTCTCTTCGCGTCGGGCAGAGACGATTCGTATTGAGGGAGAAATGCTTGACCACATGCTTGTGATTGCGCCTCCCGTGTTCGCGCAGCTGTATCCGCTAACCCGTGAGTCTGCGCGAGACCTGATTCAACGCGGTGAACGGCAGGCAATGTTTGACATGGCCTATGCGGCGCGCGAGGCTGTGAGTGCGCCCGATACGCATTCGCATAGGAAGTTCGTGACGCTCATGCGTGTTTTGTCTATGTCCGTGTTGGCGGTTGTGATTTCTGCGTTGGGTTTGATGACGGACTTGACGGATATGTCAACGGGCGCGCAGATTGTTGCGGTTGCGGTTGCCGGTATTTTGGGTGTCGTTGCCGGTTTACCGTGGGACGATTTGGCAGAACTTTTCCGGCTTCGCGGATCTGCGATGACGGCTACTTTGACGATGAGTAACGAGGGGGAGCATTAATGCCGGGCTGGAAACTGGAGTGGAGTGCGCCGGATTTCCCGGTCCATGTTGACAGCAGGAGCGGTAGCACGCCCACAGGGGAACCTCAGACGCACTACCGCGTGAGCGTGGGCGAGGCCTCTTTTGCCGGTGCTGTAGCGGTTCCAGTTGCTCGTGATACGGGCCGCGTGCTTTTAGTACACCAAGAGCGCATCCGGGTTGGGCGAGCACTGTGGGAGCTACCTCGCGGCATGGCGGAGGTTTCGGACCCTGATCCGGTCGCAACGGCTTTGCGGGAGTTACACGAAGAAACAGGGATTCGCGCTGAGGCCGGCGAGTTCTTGGGAATGGTATTTCCAGATTCTGGTTTCTTAGCGTCCGAGGTGGCTGTTGTGCTCGTAGAAGTGGCGGGCGAGGACGTAGCTAGAGATGCCTGTGATGGTGAGGTTCAGGCGCAGCGCTGGTTCTCGAAAGGGCAGTTGGGGGAGCTGATCCGAGAGGGTGAGCTGCGCGACTCGATTAGTTTGAGTGCGTTGGCGGTGGTGGCTCAGCGGGCTTAGCCGTGTAAAGGGCCCGGATTGTAAAGGCACCGGATTGCCAGAGGTGCGGTGCGATGCTTTTCTGTGGCTGGACACTTCCTCAAAAGAAGGCAAAGTCATGACACACTGAAGGTATGCCTACCGCTCCTGCTTCGTCGTTTCAAACGCTTTATCCGAATAATCCGGATCCTAACCAGCCGGATACCGAAGTTTTGCGCGAGTTTGCTTCCCACCTGTCTGGACGCGTCCGCGGCGAACTCGATTTCACTACCACGGCGCGGGCCCTGTACTCGACGGACGCCGGCAATTACCGTGTGGTTCCTAGCGTAGTTTTTGCCCCGGCAGATAAGGCGGAGGCTATCCTGGCCATCACTACTGCGCGTGACCTGGGCATGCCGATTACGCCCCGCGGATCGGGTACGTCATGCGCGGGTAATGCGATTGGCCCAGGCCTCGTGATCGATTTCTTGCGTCATATGAACCGCGTGATCTCGGTTGATCCGCAAAAGAAGACGGCGATTGTAGAGCCGGGTTGCATTGAGGCAACGCTACAGAAAACGGCCGGGCAATACGGGCTACGTTTCGGGCCGGATCCGTCCACGCAAAACCGGTGCACAATCGGCGGCATGGTGGGCAACAATGCGTGTGGTCCGCACGCTACCGCGTGGGGTAAGACGTCCGAAAACATTGTGTCTTTAGAAGTTGTGGACGGGCATGGCCGCCACTTCACTGCAGGCCAAGGCAGTCTTGCCACTGTTCCCGGCCTGCAAGAATTGATCGAGGCGAACTTGGCTCCCATCCGCACCGAGATGGGTCGGTTTGGACGGCAAGTATCCGGCTATTCCCTGGAGTACCTGCTACCCGAAAACGGTGGCAACCTAGCGGGCATGCTGGTTGGAACCGAGGGCACGCTTGCGTGCGTGCTTGAGGTAGAGGTAAAGCTGGTAGATATTCCGCGCGCCCCCGTCCTCGTGGCCATCGGGTATCCGAACATGATCGAGGCTGGGCGGGACGTGCCCGCAATCCTTGCACATAAGCCCCTCGCTGTTGAAGGACTGGATAAGCGCCTCGTTGATGTTGTGCGCGTACACAAGGGCCCCGGCGCCGTGCCTGAGCTTCCCGCGGGCGAGGGGTGGCTCATGTGCGAGATCGGCGGCGCAGACCTCGATGATGCGATGAGGCGTGCCCAAGCAGTGGCTGGTAGTGCAAACTCGAGTGCTGTTGCAATCTATCCACCCGGGGAGGATGCGGCCCGGTTGTGGCGCATTCGTGCTGACGGCGCGGGCCTTGGTGGCCGCACGCCCGTTGAACTGGACAGTGACGGCAACGTTGTGGGCGGAAATGAGCAGGCTTGGCCCGGTTGGGAGGACGCGGCTGTCCCTCCAGAAAACCTGGGTGACTACCTGGAGGACTTCACCGCCCTCATGGATAATTATGGGATTAACGGGCTGCTGTACGGGCATTTTGGTGATGGTTGCGTACACGTTCGACTAGATATGCCGCTTGGTTCGCAGGCCTCAGTTGGCAAATCTAAAGAGTTCTTGATCGACAGTGCAAAACTGCTCGGCAAATACGGAGGGTCCGTGTCCGGCGAACACGGGGATGGGCGCTCGAGGTCCGAGCTACTCAAATACATGTACAGCCCGCAGATGCTCCAACTTTTTGCGGCTGTAAAGCATCTGTTTGATCCGGAGAACCTGATGAACCCGGGAGTATTAACGCGGCCACAGCCCCTGGTAGGGCCCGCGGGCTCACACCCGGATCACCATGCGTTTGAACAACTACAAAAAGAGATAGCACCTGACAATCTTGAGATCGGGTTGCGCCGCCCCGCCGCTAAACCGATTCCAGCAGCAACCGGATTCCAGTTCCGCCACGACCACGCGGACTTCACCACTGCAGTGCACCGTTGTACTGGCGTGTCTAAATGCCGCGCCGACAACAGTGGGGGCGGGGAGTTCATGTGCCCCTCGTTCAATGCAACCAAGAACGAAATTGATTCCACGAGGGGCCGAGCGCGGGTCCTCGAAGAACTAGCAGGCGGTGAGCTCATCGCAACGTGGGATGATCCGCGCGTGACGCGCGCTCTTGACCTGTGTCTTGCTTGCAAGGCATGTGCGGCGGATTGCCCAGCGGGGATTGACATGGCGAAATACCGGTCCGAGGTCTACTACCGGCGCTATCGGGGAAAGGTGCGCCCCGCCTCGCACTATCTTCTTGGGCGCCTGCCGGTGTGGACCAGGCTAACCGCCACTATCCCCGGAATGGCGGCGATAGCTAATACCGCAATGAAGATTCCTCCGATACGAAATCTCGCATTCAAAATTGCCGGCATTGACTCGCGCAGGCAGATGCCGCATTTGCAAAGCCATTTGTTTAACAACTGGGCGCCAAAGCATACTTGCGCGCGTAAAGCCAGCTCTGCACCTCGATCCAATAACGGGAAGAAGTACGTTGTGCTGTGGGCAGATTCGTTCTCACAGTCCATTAATGACGAGGGTGCCCGAGACATGATTGCGGTCTTGGTATCAGCCGGATATACGCCGCTGCTACCACCGCAGGATCTTTGTTGTGGTTTAACTTGGATTACAACTGGGCAGCTCGATACTGCACGTGAAAAAATCACCACGCTTGTCGAGCAGCTAACCCCGTTTGCGCTTGCCGGCATCCCGATCGTTGGGGTGGAGCCGTCTTGCACTGCGGTACTTCGCGATGATGCTTTGGATCTGAATATTGATGCAGAGGTAGAAGCAGTTAGCTCAGCTGTCTATACGCTGGCAGAACTCCTCACGGCGCCTGCTCCTATCGGACCTGATTCAACGGATTGGATGCCTAACTTGACCGGTAAAGAGGTGGTGGCCCAGCCTCACTGTCACCACTATTCGGTGATGGGATGGGACGCGGACGAGACCCTGTTAAACCGCGCGGGTGCCAAGCTGATCAAACTGTCTGGATGCTGTGGCCTGGCTGGAAACTTTGGAATGGAGGCGGGCCACTATGAGACCTCGGTGAAGGTAGCGCAGCAGTCTTTGCTTCCCACCCTCGCCCAGCACCCGGATGCGATTTATTTGGCGGACGGATTTTCTTGCCGCACCCAGGCGGGGCAGTTGGCGGGGCGCGGCGGTGTGCATCTCGCCTCGTTGATCAAACAAAACCAAAACGCGATGAAGGCCCGTTCGTGATGTATGCGAGCTAAGAAATCCGGTGTTAAACCACACCGCGTTCATGACACAATAGAGGTAGCTCAAACTAGGACGGAACGATAATGGCGCTTTTCGAATTTGATGATGGTCACCTGATCCCCGCCCAATTCGGCCGAAGTGTGCCCGGTGAAATAGCTAGCGACATTCTGGCGTCGGTGCGCGAGCAAGTGTTGGAGATCGTTGGCCGTCCGCTCTTCCCCATTTTTTGGCAAGATGCCGGCGAGGTGGGAGCGGGCCGAGACGGGGGTGAGCCGCGTCTTACAGCTTTGGACGCGTCCGGGCAGGTTGTGTCTATCGAGGTGGTTGAGCAACTGGATTCGCAGACCATGATCGATTCCCTGTCTCGTCTGGCTGACACCGCTTCGCTGGGGTGGAATGATCTTGCGGCGCAGTACCCGTCGGGTATGCAGGGATTTCGCGCTGGGTGGACCAAGTTTCGTGATGCTATGCCGCCGTCTCCCGCGCCCGGCCCGCGGTTGATCCTCGTGGCTGGGAAAATTAGTGATTCTGTGCGCCCCGCATTGGACGTGCTGGCGTCGTCGGGCGTGGAGGTTCACGAAATTTCGGTGCGTGAAATGTCGAATGGGCGCAAGTTCATTGACGTTGAGGCGGTGGGGCCGCGCCTATACGGACACAACCCAAATCTACTTCTGGGATCTACCCCGCAGTCACTTGAACTTGAACGCAAGAGTGATGAAACGGATTCAGTTGAAGAGGCTGAGGGAGCAACCGGTAGGCATTCGGCCGCTGCGCGGTCCTTTGACCCGTGGGAAGAGGACACCCCGCAAGACGTTGCCCCGTCAGAAGCTACGCGCGAATCTGTAGAACCGGAAGCAGAGGCGAGGCCAGCGCCTGTAGAGCCAGAAGTCAAGTCTGCTCACGGGGCGGCAGAGGCAGAGTCCGCGCCGGAACCCGCGTTCGAGGCTGAATCTGCGCAGGCGGGCCAAGCCGATCCGCAGCCGTCTGCGCAAGAGATCCCACAGCTTCAACCGGACGTGGATGGCCTCGAGGTGATTGCTGGCATTCTCGGAGAGGACACCGCGCTCGTGTGGCAGAGCGAAAACGGTTTGCACACGGCAACACTGGCGCCAAGTGGTCTTATTTCGTCACTGGGATGGTCAACAAAAGATCCGAACGAGGCCGCAGCAATGGTCAGCGGTTCTAGCAGGTTTGACGGGTGGCAAAACTGGCGTCTAGGTGACACGCTTGGCCCGACGCTTGCGGAGTCTCTTGAAGAGATCAATCGCGAGATTCGAGACGAATACCAAAATTTAGGTAGCCCGAGGCGGGGCCGCCGCCGTCGTGGTTAATCCTCGTTAGGGTAAGGCCTTTCGCGCCGCGCCTTATTTTGGCGCTAGCTGTACGTCCGAAGGCTTTGGCACTCGCAGGCGGAACAGGTCGGCTGACTCAGTCTGCGCAAAAGTTTCCTGTCCTAAAACGCTAGAACGGAGCCAATGGAGAGTGGCGCTCCACAGTTGCTGACGAACGGGAGGAATCGAAAGCGCCAGATCGTGCACGCCTCCAAACCGGCGAATGAGGACGTTCTTCCCCAGCCGTGCCCCGCGCTCGGCAATCAGGTCCGCGTCTAACACGGTGTCTTGGTAGCGCGCGTCGGAGCTCCATTCGGAGCCCTCATAAGTGTGCGTGGAAGAAATATTCATAACGGGACAGTCAATGTCGAGCCCGCCTGCCACTTCTTGGTGACCGGTGATGACGGCTGCAAGCCAGCCGGCGTATATCGACCGTCCAGTTGCCTTCCACTCGGGAATAAGCCCCCAGCCGGCTAGGGATGGATCATCTTTGTAGGGCACGAGGTCGCTTGGCATCTCTCCGTCGTCTTTGTTCCACCCTCGTAGAGAAATACCGTAAAAGTCGTTACCGCCCGTGGGAAGAACCCGGCGGGGCTCGCGCGATGCAATTAGTTGTACTGCTTGTTTTGTGGGCACGCGCGCTATAGAGGAAGTTTGGAGTTCTAGCCAGGCTGAGTTAAGCCACAGTCCTGCCAGGCGCCCCGGGTGGTGCGCTGCCCACAGCGTCGCGGTTAGGCCGCCCGTGGAGTGCCCCATCAAAACTATGGGGAGGTCTTCGCCCATGATTAGTAGGGCTTCGGCGATGTCTTCGTCGTAGTCAGCCAGGTTTTGCGTCCAGCCAAAGGTTTGGTTCTTTCTCCAAGATCGTCCGTATTTTCGCAGATCAAGGCCAAAGAACTGTCCCCCTGCTAGGGCTACTTGCCGAGCGAGTTCGCGCTGGTGGTAGTAGTCGTTCCACCCGTGAATGTAGAGTGCTTTGAATATTGGCTCTTTCGGGGTGCCTTCGAGGGCGTGGGGGTCGCGGGTGGCGTCATGTCGCACGATAGTGGCGAGGACTTCGCCCTCATCATCGGGTAGAAGCTGCAGGGTTTGTGCTTCAAAGCCGGGACCGAGCACGTCGGGGCTCCACTGGCCCGCGCGGGGAACAGGATACTTGCCAAAACCGGCTTTCGGATTAATATCGCCCATACAACGAGCTTAAACTCTCGCTCCGCAAAATACGTGTGTGCCTGCTAGGCAATTTCGAAACGGTCATGTAACAAACTTTTCAAAGCGAAAAATGTTTAGATTCAAGGCGACACGCCGAGGATTTGTGTAACTGCGGCTACGATTTGTGGAAATGAGGGGCGGTGTTGCGGTAACTTGGGTAAGAGTAATTAGCAGTCCGCATTCGTGGATGGGTTTTGTAACTGGAGATCGTGTTCAGTGAGTAAGTACTTTGGTAAAGGCGCGGTGATTGCGCTTACGGTATCTGCAAGTCTCGTGTTGGCGTTGCCGGGTTTGGCTGTCGCTGACGATGACTATAGCGATCTGTCGGTTGCGCAGCTCGAGGTAGAACTTGCAAAGGTATCTGCCGAATCTGCCGAAGCTAACGTGAGGGTGCAGCAGGTTGCTGAAGAACTTGCTGTTGCTCAGTCGCAGTTGGCTCAGGCGCAGGCCGATGCGAAGGCCGCGAAAGACGCTGTGGCGTCTTCGTGGGACAAGTACAAGGGCGAGCGTGAAACGCTCGCGGCCCTCACCCAGACTACTTATCGTTCTGGCTCTGGTAATGCCCAGCGCCTGGCTCCGTTCTTGACCAAGGATGGCCTGGCTGACATGGAGCGCCGCGGCAAGATCGTTGACACGGTGTCGCAGATTACGGATGCGAAGCTCCAGCGCGTGGCTGCTATGCACCAGGTTGCGAAGGCGATGGAAGACCAGGCGGCAGCTACCGAGAAGCGTGTGCAGGAGGCACAGGCTGAGGTAGAGAAACGTTCACAGGAGATCCAGACTTACGCTGATGGCAGGCAGGCGGCGGTTGCGCAGGTGCAGCAGCGTCGTGATGGTTTGATCGCTCAGCTGGCGCAGCGTCGTGGTACGACGATCGCGGCGGAAGAAGCGCGTCAGGCGCAGATCGAGCGTTCACAAAATGCGCGCCAGGAGGCCGCTAACAGGGCTCGCGTTGAGCGCAGTCAGGGCTTGGTGAATCAGGCTGAGTCTGCCCGTCAAGCAGAGAACGCTAATCAGAGCTCCGCGCGCGATCAGGCTAGCGAGAACAACACTAAGGCTCTAGAGGAAGCAGCTGCGAAGCGCGCGCGTGAAGAGGCCGAAGCTAAGCGTAAGTCTGAAGAGGAAAAGCGTGCCGCGGAGGCGCGTGCGGCTGAGGAAGCTCGGCGCCAGGCGGAGGCCGCGGAGCAGGCTCGTCGTGCAGCGGAAGCCGCGGAGCAGGCTCGTCGTGCAGCAGAGGCTGCTCAGGCTAGCTCAGGTGGTCCGGGTGCTGTGGCGTTTGCGAAGGCCCGCATTGGAGTGCCTTACCTCTGGGGTGGTACCGGTGCCGGTGGCTATGACTGTTCGGGTCTTGCGATGACGGCTTGGGCCAGTCAGGGTGTATCGTTGCCGCGTACTTCCCAGCAGCAGTACTGGGCTACTCAGCGCGTTTCTATTAATAATCTGCAGCCGGGTGACCTCGTGTTCTATGGTCCCGGTGGTTCGGCTAACGGCATTTACCACGTAGCGATTTACGCCGGTGGAGGCATGATGGTTGAGGCAACGGTTCCGGGTGACTACGTTCGGTTGAATCCGCTTCGCTACGGTGACCTTGTACCGTATGGTGGCCGCCCATAATTAGCAGGTTACGCCGCTAGTAATACCGCGCGGCAAGCGCAGAGTTTGCTAAGTGGTTCTATAGACAATTGGTTGGAGGTTCGCCCCAAGGGCGAACCTCCAACCAATTGTTTTGCGCGCGGCCGGGTTTAGAAGCCGGCGTCCTTGGCGCGCTGGTAAGAGCGGCGAATCTCCGCTTCTGCTTCTTCGCGGCCAACCCAGTGTGCGCCCTCAACGGACTTGCCGGGTTCGAGGTCCTTGTAGACCTCAAAGAAGTGCTGGATTTCAAGGCGGTGGAATTCCGAGATGTCATCAATCTCGGTACGCCACGAGGCGCGCTGATCGCCGGATGGGATGCAGATAACCTTGTCGTCGCCACCGGCCTCGTCACGCATGCGGAACATGCCAAGAGCCCGACAGCGGATTACGCAGCCGGGGAAGGTGGGTTCTTCAAGGATGACTAGTGCGTCTAGCGGGTCACCATCTTCGCCGAGCGTGTCGTCAATGAATCCGTAGTCATCGGGGTAGCGCGTTGAGGTGAACAGCATGCGGTCAAGGCGAATGCGCCCTGTTTCGTGGTCAACTTCGTACTTATTACGGTTGCCCTTTGGAATCTCAATAGTGACGTCGAATTCCACCGTTTCTTCCCTTCGCTAAGTGTGATCTCCAGATTACCTGACTAGGGGCCGTGAAAAACGCTTTACACTTAGGGTGTCAAGTGACTGGAGGGCACGTGTTAAAAAGAACTCTTACCGTGATTCTAAGTGTTTTCTTAGCCGTTGCGGGCGTGGGTGGATATGTTTACGCCGATATTAATGATGTTGTGCCCGGTTTCTTGACTAACACCAAACCGATTGTTGGTAAAGAGCCTCCTTTGGGGGAATCTGTGCAACTTGGCAGCGTGGTTAGCGCACAAATGGCCGAGGATGCGCCGCTTGTTGAACCTGGCGAGCTTGCGCCCGCGTGGGAGGCTCTAGAGAAGGCCGGTAGGGAGCAGAAGTTCACTCCGGGTGTATACGTTGCGGATGCGTTAACGGGTGAGGTCTTGCTGGATAAGAATGGGCAGATACCGATGCCTCCGGCCTCGACCATTAAAATTTTGACGGCTATAAACGCGGCGCAAAGTTTAGATCCGGCTGACACTCTTGCCACGCGCATTTTCTTAGATGAGGATGGCGTACTTCACCTTGTGGGGGAGGGCGATCTACTTTTGGCGCAGGGCGCGGGCGGCCCGCAGGTGAATGGCCGGGCTGGTGTTGCCGATTTAGCTGCGGCAACGGCTAAAGCGTTGGAAGATAGCCAAAGATCTGCGGGAAAGCTGGTGTTCCATGACCACATGTTTGATGGTCCAACGCGTGAGCCGGCATTGATGGATGGTTTGGAACATTGGGTGGGGCATGTGGCTCCGTTTGCGATTGATCGCGGAGAGCTGCCGGGGCCGGGATACCAGCCCTATTACGATGATCCGGCGGCAAATGTGGCCCAGGTGCTTCAGGATGCGCTGGCCAGTGCGGGCGTAAACGTGGAGATTCAGGCCTCGAGCGAACCGTACGACGGGCAGGGGGAGCTGCTTGCGAAGGTCGAGTCGGCGCCAATTGCGCAGGTGACGCGCCTGATGCTCATGGAGTCGGATAATACGCTTGCCGAACAGTTGTGTCGTTTAAGTAGTGTGGCGCAAAATGCGGGTTCGACGTTGGAGGACGCCGCCCTAAACCTTGTGGAACAGGTGAAGAACACCGGTGTGTATACGGACGGGTTGAGCGCCGTGGATTGTTCGGGTTTGAACGTGGAAAACAGGGTGAGCCCGCGAACTCTAGTGGAATCTTTACTGTATTTGCGGGACGCGGGGGTGCCAGCCGCGTTTAACATTGTGCGTGATTTACCTGTGGGCCATTTTTCGGGAACGTTGAATAAGCGATTCGAGGGGGATCTCGCGGGTGCGCAGGTGAACGCGAAGACGGGTACTCTCGATGAGGTTTCGTCATTGGCCGGTTTTGTGATGACGAAGCGGGGTCGCGTGTTGGCGTTCCACGTGCAGTCAAGCGGTATGGAGGATGGTGCGGTGTTTACTCGCCCGGCGATTGACGATTTTGCCCTTGCGCTCGCGAAGTTATAGTTCATGGTTTCTCAGTTGATTGGTTCTACGCCGCCTAAGCATACGAGGGCGGTGACGTTGGCGCTTCGCGATGTGGTGAAGCGTAACGGTTTAACACCGGGAGAGTGGGTGGTTGCCTGTTCGGGTGGTCCGGATTCCTTGGCGCTCACGTTTGCAGTGGCAGATTTGGGAGGTCGGATGGGCGCTGAGGTGCGCGCGGTGATCGTAGATCACGGGTTGCGCAATGAGTCTGCGGAAGAGGCGGAACGAACGCGCCTGTTGTTAGAAAAGTGGAAGATCGCAGCCCGCGTGGTGCCTGTAAGCGTTGGCAGTGAAGGCGGCATAGAGGCCGCGGCGCGAGAAGCGCGCTACGGGGCACTGCGAGAGAACTCGGGTGCGGGCGCAGTAGTGTTTTTGGGTCACACGATGGATGATCAGGCGGAGTCCGTGCTACTGGGGCTCGGCAGAGGATCGGGGGCGCGTTCGCTGTCGGGGATGCGGGAGGTAGTGCGCGAGGACGCGCCGTCCTCGCGCACGTGGGTTCGCCCGCTGCTAGGGGTGCGTAGGTGGGACACGGAGGGTATGTGCGCCGAGCTCGGCTTGGAGCCGGTTCAAGATCCGTCTAACCGTCTGCAGGGCGGTTGGGCTCGCGCGGATGGAGGTCCGCTGCCTCGGGTAGCGGTACGTCGTCGTGTGATCCCGTCGCTGGGTGAAGCACTTGGACGCGATGTCGTGCCGCTACTGGCGCGGTCTGCGCAGCTTCTGGATGCGGATGCGAGCGCGCTGGAAGAGTGGGCAGGCAGGTGCTGGAGTCCGGGTGAAGCCCTGGTAGTTGAGGATTTGGCGAGCTTGCCGCCCGCGGTGCGCTCGCGGGTATTGAAGGATGCGGCGGAGCGTGCGGGCGCGTCCCAGCTCGCGCAGGCGCATGTTAGTGCCCTCGATAGGTTGGTTGTTGGTTATGAGGGCGGCGCCCCGATTGATTTGCCGGGCGGAGTGAAGGCTTGGCGCGAACGCGAACCTGAACCCAAACGCGAACCCGAATGCGAACTGCGAGAACAACAGTGTGAACCGCGCGCAAATGAGCGCGGGGAAGGCACGCGAGATCGCACTGTTCGCCGGCTGATAAAAATAATGAAAACCAGCTGATTTGTGCAAGACTGGAAGTACCTATCACTAACTTTTCACGGGAGATGAAAATGCAAGCATCCGACATGGGTTCTGACCTCGAAAAGATCCTGTTTACTAAGGAGCAGATCGACGCGCGTCTGGTGGAGATGGCCGCGGAAATTGATCGTGATTACGAGGGCAAGGAGATCCTTCTAGTAGGTGTGTTGCGCGGTGCGATTATGGTGATGGCGGATCTTTCGCGCGCTATTTCTACGCCGTTGGAAATGGATTGGATGGCTGTTTCTTCCTACGGTTCGGGCACGAAATCTTCGGGTGTGGTGCGGATCTTGAAGGATCTGGATTCGGATTTGACGGGCAAGCACGTGTTGATTGTTGAGGACATTATTGATTCGGGCCTCACGCTTGCTTGGTTGAAGTCGAATCTGTCCTCGCGCGGCCCAGAGTCGGTGGAAATCGCAACGATGTTGCGTAAGCCGGAGGCGGCTAAGGTCGAAGTTGATGTGAAGTACGTGGGCTTTGATATTCCAAATGAGTTCGTGATTGGTTACGGCTTGGATTATGCGGAGAAGTACCGCAATCTGCCGTTCATTGGGACTCTTGCTCCCCACGTTTACAATTAAGAGAATTTCTCGAAGCTATTTGAAAGGGTCCTTACGTGAAGCGACCGGTGCACAAGAAGGATTCGAAGTCGAAGAAGAAGAATTCGCCGAATTGGGCTGCCGCCCTGGTGCCTGTGCTGATCTTCTTCTTGGTTGGTTGGATGGTTTGGAGGCTGTTCCAGCCGGCGCAGATTGAGACGTATGAGGGCGTGGAGTTGCTGCGCTCTGACACGGTTGAGCGCGTGGTGGTGAACGATCCGGCGCAGCGCGTGGAGCTCAAGCTGACTGAGGATTTCGTGCATAAGCCGACTTCTGAGGGTGATCGGGAAGTAAACCACGGCAAGCAGGTCACTTTCGTATATTCGAAGGATCAGGGCCCGAGCATGCTTCGCCTGGTTGAGGGCGCGAATGCGAAGAGCGGGTATAACGTGCTGAACCCGCAGCCGAGTCTTTTTGGTTCGCTTCTGCAACTGATGATCCCGATCTTGCTGTTGCTGGCCGGCTTCTACTGGCTGACTACGCGCGCGGCGGGTGGCCGGATGATGGGCGGTTTTGCCCAGTCGCGGGCGAAGGAGTTTAACCGCGAGAATCCGGAGGTCACGTTCGCGGATGTTGCGGGCGAGGACGAGGCCGTGGAGGAGCTTCAGGAGATCCGCGAGTTCTTGGCCCAGCCCGAAAAGTTCACTGCGGTGGGTGCGAAGGTGCCGCGCGGCGTGTTGCTGTATGGCCCTCCGGGTACGGGTAAGACGCTACTTGCGAAGGCAGTTGCAGGTGAGGCTAACGTGCCGTTCTTCTCGATGTCTGGCTCGGAGTTCATGGAGCTGTACGTGGGCGTGGGTGCGTCGCGCGTTCGCGACTTGTTTGATAAGGCGAAGAAGGCCGCTCCGGCAATTATTTTTGTAGATGAGATTGATGCGGTTGGCCGTCATCGTGGTTCCGGTATTGGTGGCGGAAACGATGAGCGCGAGCAGACGTTAAACCAGATGCTGGTGGAGATGGACGGTTTTGATGACCGCACGAACGTCCTCATGATTGCGGCTACGAACCGCCCAGATATTCTCGATCCGGCTCTGCTACGTCCGGGCCGTTTTGACCGTCAGATCGCGGTTGAGGCCCCAGATATGCGAGGTCGTTTCGAAATCTTGAAGGTCCACGCTAAGGGTAAGCCGTTGACCGCGGATGTGGACTTGAATCAGATTGCGAAGCGTACGCCTGGTTTCACTGGTGCAGATCTTGCGAATGTGTTGAACGAGGCCGCGTTGCTGACGGCGCGTTCAAATGCCGATCTGATTGATAATCGCGCTCTGGATGAGGCCATTGATCGCGTGATTGCCGGCCCGCAAAAGCGCACGCGCGTGATGAACGAGCACGATAAGGCGGTCACGGCCTACCACGAGGGCGGCCACGCCCTGTGTGCTGCGGCGCTTCGTTACACGGCTCCTGTTACGAAGGTGACTATTTTGCCGCGTGGGCGCGCCCTGGGTTACACGATGGTGATGCCAACGGAAGACCGCTACTCGAAGACGCGCAATCAGTTGCTGGATGACCTCGTGTATTCGCTGGGTGGCCGCGTTGCGGAAGAGCTGGTGTTCCGCGACCCGTCTACGGGGGCCTCAAATGATATTGAGAAGGCCACGGCAACGGCCCGCGCCATGGTTACGGACTACGGCATGTCTGAGCGTTTGGGCCTTGTGAAGCTCGGCACCGCTGACACGGAGCCGTTTGGCGCGCAGGGCGGAGGCAATAGCCACGAGACTTCGGATGCGATCACTGCGGTGATTGACGAGGAGGTCCGGGCACTTCTTGATCATGCGGCTCGCGAGGCGTGGCAGATCCTGTCGCGCAACCGCCACGTGTTGGACAACCTGGCTCAGCACCTGCTGGATGAAGAGACACTGACTGAGAACGAGCTTGAAGAGATTTTCAAGGACGTAATCAAGCAGGAGGAGCGCCCGGTTTGGAACTACCAGTCGGACGCTGCGGTTGAGGGCGCCAAGTGGGGAGACCCAGTGGGGATTTCGGATTCTTCTGCCAAGCCGCAAACTCCGCAGCAGGCGAGTCCGCAGGAAAGACCGGGCGAATAGTCATGACTTATGACGCGGCTGGTGTTGAGCGTGCCGTGCGCGACCTGCTGGTCGCAATAGGAGAAGACCCGTCCCGCGAGGGCCTGATTGATACGCCGGCGCGTATGTCCCGGGCTTGGGCAGAGATCGTGGGCGGTTTGGAAGAGGATCCGTCGGTCCATTTGGAGACGCATTTCCAGGTGGAACACGAAGAGATGGTGCTGGTTCGCGACATCGATTTTTACTCGGTTTGTGAACACCATCTGCTCCCGTTCTACGGCAAGGCTCACGTGGCTTACATTCCGGCTAACAACACGGTGACGGGCCTGTCTAAACTGGCTCGCCTGGTGGAAGGGTACGCACGTCGCCCGCAGGTGCAGGAGCGCTTGACGTCACAGATTGCGGACGCCCTCGTAAATAAACTAAAACCGCAGGGAGCTTGCGTGATTATCGAGGCCGAACACATGTGCATGACTATGCGCGGTGTACGTAAGCCGGGATCGTGGACCGTTACGTCGGCTTTGCGGGGCGTGATGAACTCTCCCGCAACCCGCCAGGAAATCATGACTTTGGTGATGGAGGGGCGCAAGTAATGAGTTTCTTGGCTCCGAGATTCAACGGCGTTTCGTTACCCGAGGACCGCACGCTACTGATGGGCATCGTGAACGTCACGCCGGATTCCTTCTCGGATGGCGGTAAGTGGTTTGATACAGATCGAGCGGTGTCGCGCGGCCTTGAACTGGTGAGCCAGGGCGCGGACATCATCGATGTGGGAGGAGAATCCACCCGACCTAACTCGATGCGCATTAGTGCGAGTGAAGAAACGGCTCGTATAGCCGATGTTGTGCGGACGCTGGTAGATGAGGGCGTGGTGGTGTCTGTAGATACCGTCCACGCTACAACTGCCCAAGCGATGTGCGAGGCCGGTGCGCACATAATTAACGACGTGTCCGGCGCGTGTTTGGATCCGCAGATGGCGCAGGTGATGGCGCAGACGGACGCGGTGTGCATAATCCAGCATTGGCGCGGCCTTCCTGGAGCTCCAGACGAGGATGTCCTCACGGATGGCAGTGTGGATACAGTGCTTCGCGAGCTTGACCGTCAGGTTGAGGTCGTATTGGCCGCGGGAGTGAAGCCGGAGCGGATCGTGTTGGATCCTGGCCTAGGGTTTGCAAAAACCATGGATGCTAACTGGCAACTGCTGGCTGGCCTTGATGAGATGATTGCAAAGTCCCCATTTCCGCTTCTGATTGGGCATTCGCGAAAGCGTTTCATAAAGACTCGTAGTGACGACATGGCGGATGTGGATGATATGACGGTTGCTCTCACGGCATTAATCGCCCGGCTTCGCCCTTGGGCTGTGCGCGTTCATGAAGCCAGAGGGAATATGGCTGCTTTGCGCGCGGCCGAATATTGGAATCGCGCGTCTGTAAAATAAGCTAGAACAGTAGGTAGAAGGGAGGCTCATTATGGATCGCAGGAAGAGCGGCCTTGATGTGATAAGAATTTTGGGCCTTACCGCTACTGGACGTCATGGTGTTTACGCGTTTGAGCGCCGGGAGGGCCAGCAGTTCACCGTTGACGTGATCATGTATGTGGATACGCGAGGAGCGGCTCGCGGTGATGATTTGAGCCAGACGGTTGACTATTCCGAAGTTGCCGCCGATGTGAACGCCGTTCTTGCCGGGCCGCCCGTATTCCTGATTGAGACGCTCGCGCAGAAGGTCGCCGAAGTCGTGTTGAAGTACGAGGCGGTCCAGATCGTCCAAGTTGTGGTGCACAAGCCGCACGCTCCGATGGATCTTGAGTTTTCCGATGTTTCGATGACTATTACGCGCGCCCGAAACTCCTCTTTCGAGTCCGTATCTTCAGTGTCGAAGGCCCAGTCGCAAGCTAGTGGCCAAACGATTCAAGAAGAGAGGGCTATGAAGCCCGGCAAGCGAAGCGCTCGCGGACGAGTTCAGGCGCCGGCAGGTGCGCTAAAGGGCGAGGATAAGCCTGCGCGTCGTACTCGTAGCGCGAGACACGAGGCGAAGCGCGCCGCTGCTAATGAACTGGCGCAGAAGTTTGAAACCACATCGACGCGCGAACCCGGTCCGGCGGATTCTCCTTTGCATGAGCAGATGATGAGCGTGGCGATGGCTCGCGCCGAGCGCGAGCAGTGGCTGGCTGATCACAGTGAGCAGTTGGAAAAGGATTTGCAAAACCCCGCTTGCACTCCCATTGCACAGTCCATGCAGGGCTGGCAGGTAGGGGATCCGCGCCCGGCGCCGAACTCGATAAAACCTCCGGTCACGTCCCCTCTGTCGCCGCTACACGCCGTCCTCGTGAACTCGTATGTGGATCATGAGGGGCTAACAAAAGCTCCGCAAGAGCCCGTTACTGCGGTTATCGCTCTGGGTGCGAACGTGGGGAGCGCGCCAAAAACGCTTGCCGAGGCTATTTTGATGCTCGATGCCATGCCGGATGTTTCGGTCACCGGGGCCTCTGCACTATTCCGCTCCGCGCCCGTGTTGGCGCCCGGTCAGGAGGCACAAAGCGACTACTACAATGCCGTCGTGCAGGTAAGTACCACGCTTGCTCCTCTCAATCTGCTTAATGCCACGCAGATGATCGAGAACGCATTTGGGCGCGTTCGCACCGAGCACTGGGGGCCGCGAACTCTGGACCTCGACATTATTACGTACGGGTCACTGCGCAGTGATGATCCGAAGCTAACGCTTCCGCACCCGCGCGCCCACGAGCGCGCATTCGTGCTCTTACCTTGGCTCCAGATTGACCCGAACGCACGCGTTGGCCGTTACGGCCGGGCAGATATTTTGGTGCGTGAAACTGCGGATCAGGAAATCGAGCAGGTTGCCACCAACTGGGTTGAAGATGCCGCTCACGAACCCGATTCGGGGAAGAAGGAAAAAGCGATCCAACAGGACGCTACGGCGCCGGTAGGACGGGTGTATCGGCGCCGCGCTTCGGCCTCTGCGCCCGGCGGAGCCGTGTTTACCCCTAAGGCGAAGCCGCGCTGGATGCCCCTTCCTGCACGAGACAAGTCGCAGCCAAAATCGGATCCCGCTCCCGCGTCGAAAGAGGAGACACCCTCCTCACCTATGTCTGCGCCCGCAACGGTACAGCCGCAGGTTTTGCCTGATACTACGCGGCACGCGCGGCCCCTTATAGGCCGTAAGATCGCGTTGCCACGCTGGCACAGGAGCGCGGAGCAGAGGATAATTGACGACCCGGCAGAGCTACATCGGGCGGACGAGGATCAGCAGAAGAACACTTCCGCGCAAAAGCCACGCGTCGAGTCAGGTTTGGCTGAGGATTTCGCCTCCGGCCTCATCCCTTTGTCGCAGGAGCCGGCCCGGCCGTCGCGTCGCACAATCGTGCGTCCAACGGTTACGGGCGCCATTCCGATAGTTAAGCGACGCGACGAGAATGAGACGCCGTGAAGCCGCTGAGCGTATCTAGCATCGTCATCCTATTTGCCGCTGCCACGGCCGTGGGGGCGGCGGTAGCGGTGCTACTTCCAACGCTCATGATCACTGCGTACACGGGACTTCTTTTCTTGGGCATTGCCGCGGTGCTGTTCTATTTTGGACGCCGGGTGCACGCGCTTCGAAAGGGGGAGCCCCGGCGCATTAGTCCCACGGGAGCGATGAACGTGGCGATGTTCGCGTATTCGGCGGCGTGGGTATCTGCCGCCGCGATCGGATTCTTTTTTGGAGCGGTACTGGCGATGCTCCGTAACGCGCACGCCGAGTACGTGCAAACGTCAATGTTGGGCGCTATTTTGTCGGCTTTAGGGGCCACGGCGTTACTGGTGGTGGCGTTCGTGGTTGAGCGTTGGTGTCATTTGGATGATGACGAAGATGCGGGTTCGTCTGGTGTAGAGCAGGGTGTTAGCTAGTGGTTCCAAAGAATGGTAACGGCAAAGGCCGAGGCGACTGGGAAGTTTGGCCCCAAAGTAGTGGTAGCAGGTCCGCAAAATCCTCACGCCCCTCAACCTCGCGCAGGTCTACGTCGGGTAATTCATTTTCGAGGTCCCAGTCCTCTTCTGGCAGCAGCGCTAGCTCCTCGGCTCGCAGGCCCGCGAGTGGAACGCCGCGGAGCGCTAAAGGTGGCGCGGCCGCTGGCCAACGCCCCGCAGTGTCGAGAAAGCTGCCCGCGCAGTCGAACAAGTCTCAGGCCACTACTCGTAGCGCTAAGGGGGGATCGCGCTCGGCGCGGTCAGCGCGGCCAGGTGTGGTGCTCACGCGAGGGCGTTTGATCGCTGTGGTGTTACTGATTTTGGCGGCTTTGGGCTTGGGAATCTATTTCTTGAGTGCTTCGGCTACGAAGAGCTTGGAGCAACGCCAGCAGAGCTTGCAAGCTGTGCAAGAACAGGACGCGGTGAAGCCCATTGCAGAGTGTCGCGCTGCGGATCTGGACTTTAAGATCACTAATTATGACCGATCTATCCCCGTTGGCGGCCCGTGGAATGCCGCGGTTACGGTGACGAATCGGGGCGCGGACGCGTGTCTTGCAGATGGGTCAGCGAAGTCACTTGGCGTGCGGGTAACTTCGGGTTCCTATGAGTTGGTTGACACCCTGAAGTGTGCTTCACCGGACGCGTCGCTTCCGCTTTTGATTGGCCCGAACCGTAGCTGGAATACAACGCTGTCGTGGGATGGCCACGATTATGAGAGTTGCGAGGCAGGGGAGGCGGGCGCCTCGGGCACGTACGTGTTGCACGTGAGCTATTTGGGTGATGCTAAGGCCGACCTGCTGGTTCAGGTTGTGGAGCCGCAGGAGTAGTTGTAGCCGCTAGATGGCGAGCCTGTGAGCTACCAGCCTACGGCTTCGGGCGATGCCGCTGCGTGCTGTCTGTTCAGTGAACTGGATATGAGGCTCGCGCGGTAAGGGCCTACGCCTTCGATGGTTTGCAGTTCTTCTACAGTGGCCTCACGCAGTTTGGTGAGGGTGTCCCACTTTTTAATAAGTTGTTCGATGATGTTCCAGGGCAGGCGCGGAACCATGGTGAGGGAGCGGTAGCCGCGTGGAGAGATGACACGGTCAAAGTCGGATGCATCTACTACGGGCTGGCCGATTGCTGCTCCAATGTGGGTGAGGTCAACCATGCCTTCACTATCGAGGTTAGACAGTTCCGTTTCGGCTTCGCTGATGCGGTCTGGTTGGCGAATGTAGTCGCGTATTAGGAGGGCGCGTTCGGAGGCGGAACCACGTAGGAGATCATCTAGCTGCAGCTCGATGAGGCGGCCTTCTGTGCCCAGTTCTTCAAGGTAGCCAGAAATCTCGGTGTGGATGCGCCTGATCATTTCCATACGTTGGAGGGTGGTGGCGACGTCACGAACGGTAACAGTTTCGCGTTGCTCTAGCACGGTGAGGGTGGCCAGGTCTTCTTGAAGACGTTGCGTGTACCGATCTAGCGTGTCAAGGGCAAGGTTGGCGCGTGAGAGCAGAGCTTCGGGTTCTTCTAAGCTGCGCCTGAGAGAGCCGACGTAGACGGTGATGACCCGCATTGAGGCGGAAAGGGAGATGACGGGTAGTCCAGTTTGACGCGCGGTGCGTTCAGCGGTGCGGTGACGCATGCCAGATTCCACGGTAGATACGGCGGCGTGGGGGATTAGTTGCACATTGGCGCGGCGGATGCGTTTGTAGTCGGAAGAGATGATGACTGCGCCATCCATTTTTGCAAGCTCACGCAGGCGCGGGCCGGAGAACGCGACATCGAGTTCGAAGCCTCCGGAACATAGGGCTTCTACTTCTTTGTTATAGCCGAGCACGATGAGGGCACCGGTGTGCCCGCGCTGGATGCGTTCAAGGCCTTCGCGTAGGTCGGTGCCAGGGGCGAGTGCCTTGAGGGCTTTGCGCATGGTTTCGTGTTCTGCGGTTGTCATGGTCATTCTTTTCTTTTGCGCCCTGTGTTGTCTGGTGAGGTGAGTCCGACTTTGGCGGCCGTTGCCAAGTCGGTCACCGGATAGATGGTGAGTCCATTAACTGCTTTGAGGTCTTCGCTTCCAGTACTGGGAACGATGGCTTGTTTAAATCCTAGTCTCGCAGCTTCGGTTAGACGGCGTTGCACGCCGGCTGTTGCTCGAATCTCGCCGGTTAATCCCACTTCTCCGATGGCTATAAGCTCGGTTTTGATGGGCCTGTTCCACGCGGCGGACATGATGGCGAGGGCGGTGGCCATGTCGGCGGCCGGTTCGGAGGTTTTTGCCCCTCCGACGGTGGATACGTACACGTCGGTGGTGGAGGTGTCCACGCCCAGGCGGGCTTGGCACACGGCAAGCATCATGGCTACGCGCGAATGGTCAATTCCTGAGGTGGTTCGCCGCGGACTGCCCGCGTTGGTGTGGGCAACTAGGGCTTGCACTTCGGTTGGCATGGGGCGGCGCCCCTCCAGGGTGACGGTGATGCACGTGCCGGGCGTAGTTGTTCCGGTGTGGGAAAGGAATAGGCCGGACGGGTCTGGCAATCCCACGATGCCGGAGTCGCGCAGGTCAAAGCACCCCACCTCGTCGGTAGGTCCGTAGCGGTTCTTCACGGCGCGAAGTAGGCGTAGTCGTGCGTGGCGGTCACCTTCGAACTGGCAGACTACGTCCACCAGGTGTTCAAGAATACGCGGGCCGGCAATGCCGCCGTCTTTGGTGACGTGGCCAACCAGGATGACGGGCAGGTTGCGTTCTTTTGCGGCTCTGATGAGGCGGGCTGCAACCGCCCGCACTTGGGATACCCCGCCCGCGGAGCCCTCCATATCGAGCGTGTAAATGGTTTGCACAGAGTCCACTATCAGCAAGCATGGGTTTGTGGAGTCCACGTGCCCCAAGATGGTCTCAAGGTTTGCTTCTGCAGCCAGCAACAGGTTGTCATGAAGCGCCCCGATGCGTTCTGCGCGCAGGCGAATCTGAGATGCTGATTCCTCTGCAGAAATGTAGAGAACGGGACCACTTCCCACCGCATCTGCAGCGGAACGAGCGGCGACGTCAAGCAGGAGTGTGGACTTACCAACCCCCGGCTCGCCTGCCAGTAGAACCACGGCACCGGGAACAATGCCGCCCCCAAGAACCCTGTCGAACTCGGAGACCCCGGTGGAGCGGTAGCGCGCAACCTCGGCGGACACCTTCGAGATCGGAGCAGCGGGAGAAGATGGGGTGAGTGCCTTTGCGCCTCCAGCTTGCGGCGCGGCCTCCAAAACCTGGGTTTGTTCCAAGGTGCCCCACGCGCTGCACTCGCGGCACTGACCCACCCATTTGGTGGTGGTCCAGCCACATTCACTGCACTCGAAGTGTTCGGTAGGTTTCTTCGCCACGGCCTCTTCTCTCTGTCGTTAATAAAAGGTTAGCAGTGGGTACGGACAAGAAATCTGGCCGCGCTTACATTGTGGATTGAAACCACCAAAACAAGGGCTCTAGCCATGCAATCTCGCCAAAGCGGGCAGGGCGCGGGCTGGGCGCGTTAGAGTTGAGGCATGTCAAGCACCGATAGTATTTCGCAAACCGAAAACCTGCCTAAGCTCGATAAGAAGGCTTACGAGAAGGAGCTGAAGCGGCTCCAGGCTGAACTTGTTGAGATGCAGCAGTGGGTCATTGCAAAGGGTGAACGCATCATCATCCTGTTTGAGGGCCGAGACGCAGCGGGCAAGGGTTCTGCGATTAAGCGCGTCACCCAGTACTTGAATCCGCGCCACGCGCGTGTGGTTGCACTTCCAAAGCCAACGGAGCGAGAGAGTACGCAGTGGTACTTCCAGCGCTACGTTCAGCATTTGCCGTCAGCAGGCGAGATAGTTATTTTTGACCGCTCCTGGTATAACCGTGCGGGCGTGGAGCGCGTGATGGGCTTTTGCTCGCCGGAGGAATACCACCGGTTCTTGCGCCAGGCCCCCGAGTTTGAACGCATGCTGGTAGATGATGGTATTCGCGTGATTAAGTACTGGTTCTCGGTGTCCGCAGATGAGCAGGAGGCGCGGTTCCGTTCCCGTTCATCAGATCCAATGCGGCGCTGGAAGCTCTCCCCGATTGACGTGGAGTCGATTACAAGGTGGGAGGAATACTCGCGCGCGAAAGACGCGATGTTTGCAGCAACGGATACGCCGTGGGCGCGTTGGCGCACGGTTGAGTCTGAAGATAAGAAGCGTTCGCGCATCAACGTTATTAACGATCTGTTGAATGAGATTCCGTGGAAGCGCATTGAGCCCGATCCGGTGGAGATTCCACCTCGGCCAAACCCGGCTGAGCAGAAGGAATATGAGCGTCTTGACCGCGGCAAGTACATTTACGTGGAGGACGTGGCTACGAATCTTGAAAAGGATCGCGTGAAGGCCCGGAAGGCAAAAGCCAAAGAAGATGCGGACTAACTAGAGCCGGCTGTCTGCCCCGGCTTTAAGGCCGTAAGAATAGTGGCGGTTTTCCTTAGGGTTTTGAGGGAAGCCGCCACTATCATTTACGAGGTAGTTGCTTTAGCCGGGGAAATAGCCCTAGGGCCGGTTGGCAAAGTACTCCAAAAGTGAGCCATCGCCAGAGACGATGATGATGTCTTCACGGTCGATGCGCGTGTCGGAGGACGCGTATTCGAAAGCACGGCCGGGGCGCAGAACTCCAAGTACGTTGACGCCGTACTTGGCGCGAACGTCAGATTCTTCCAGGGTGAAGCCCTGCACCTCTTTTGGCGGACGCATTTTCATGATGGCAAAGCCCTGCTTGTCCATTTCGATGTAGTCAAGCATGCGGCCGCCAACCAGGTGGGCGGTGCGCTGGCCAGCGTCAAACTCGGGGTAGACAACGTGGTGGGCGCCGATGCGGCGCAGGATGCGGCCGTGTTCGCGCGAGGTTGCTTTTGCCCAGATGGAGGGGATCCCCAGGTCCACTAGGTTAGCGGTGATAAGCACCGATGCTTCGAGGGAGGAGCCCACGCCGACCACGGCGGAGGAGAACTCGCGTGCGCCGAGCTGCTCAAGCGCCTCCATGTTGGTGGCGTCGGCCTCCACAAGTGGAATACGGCCGGCGAAGATCTGCACTTTGCGCGGGTCTGATTCGACGGCCATGATTTCACGTTTCAGCCGCCCAAGCGTGGCCGCTACAGCGGATCCGAAGCGCCCTAGGCCGATTACGAGCGTGCCGGACGATTGTTTCCAATCGGATTCAGCCACATTTCCTCCCTAAAACTTTGCGTCTGCAGTTTCGCAAGTTCATATCAGTTCCACTCAAGTGTAAGGCGTGTAGGGGCTTCTAGCCGATAATCGGGTTTTCTTGCGGTTGGCGAATCACGCGGCGGCGTTCGCGCAGGGCTAGGGCCGCAGCGATGGTCATGGGGCCGGTTCGCCCCAGGTACATGAGCGCAGAAAGGGTGTGTTTGCCCGCGTCGGGCAGACTAGCGGTGATGCCGGTGGATAGGCCGCACGTACCGAATGCGCTTATGGCTTCAAATAGCAGGCGGTCCAGCGAGTATGGCGTGATGGCTAGGAGGATCATCGTGGCGACGCCAACGAGGAATGCGCCGATCATTGTGACCGCAACCGCGAGACGCACAGTTGAAGAGGAGATGCGGCGTCCGAATGCTTCAATGTCGCGGTCACCGCGCGCTTCTGCGAGGACGGCGAGAGCGAGGACCGCTAGGGTGGTCACCTTAATTCCGCCGCCCGTTGAAGCGGAGCCGCCGCCAATGAACATGAGCGCGTCTTGAATCCACCAGGTGGTGGCGCGCATTTGCCCCTCGTCCAAAATGGAGATGCCCGAGGAACGCCCGTTTACTCCGGCGAGCACGGAGTGCGCGATCCGGTCTTGCACGGACAACAGGCCCATGCCGCCCGTGTTGTTCCATTCGAGAGCCCCAATAATCAGTGATCCGGCGATGGCAAGCGTGATGTAGGTGGTGATCGTGAGCTTGCTGTGAAGCGTGAGGCGGCGGGGCTGCTTCCAGTTTCGGGTCAGGTCCATGATGACGGGGAAGCCAAGCGCGCCCACCGCGGTTCCTACGACGATCGGTGCAATGACCCACAGGTCTGAAGTGAACTGTTCCAGGCCTTCGGGGATGACTACGAAACCGGCATTGTTGAAGATTGAGATGGCCATGAAGATTCCGTACCAGAGGGCCTCGGTGAACTCGTAGCCCAGGGCGAGGAAACGGGGGAACAGTACTGCGAATAGTAGGAAGTCCATGGCAAAAGCGGTCAGGATAACCATGCGGAGCAGCGAACCCACTTGGCCAAGCGCAGCTGTTTTGGTTTCTGTTGCGGCCAGCATGCGTTGGGTGAGGCCAAGGTGGCGAGACACCGCGAGGCCAAGTATTGATGCCATGGTCATAACTCCCATGCCGCCGATTGAGATCGCGGTTGCCAGCACGATCTGGCCAAATAGTGACCAGTAGTTCGCAGTATCTACGCTGGCAAGTCCGGTAACGGCAACTGCAGAGGTCGCGTTAAACAGGGCGTCTGCAAAGGGAGCGCGCTGTCCGGATTGGGTTGCGATTGGCAGGCTGAGCAACGCGGTAGTTACCGCGATGATGGAGGCAAAAACTATCATCGCCAGGCGCGCCGGGTAGGCTTTCGCCCAATGGTCGATTTTGCCTCGAAATCGCTCGCGGAGTGTGGGCTCGTGTGCCTGATAGATCACGGCCGGCGCAATGTTTGGATAGTCCGGGGCAGGGGTGTTCCGCGGGGCGGTTTCGCCGCCAGGCGCAAAGGGATCCAAGGCTGCCTCCTTCAAACACTTATGCGCTAACTTTACTAATTTATAGGAGGAATGTTCACACGCCGTTGAAAACCAGTTATTGGGCGGGGGAATCGCGCGCGCTTTTGCCTGATTACCGTTAGCTGGGTCATAACGGGCGGGCTTTGTTTGACAAATTGGGCGAATTTTCTATAGATTCTCTATGTTTGGTTAAAGGTAAGGCCATAGTTTTAGGAGGGCCGTATGGGCTCCGTGATTAAGAAGCGTCGCAAGCGTATGTCGAAGAAGAAGCACCGCAAGTTGCTTCGCAAGACGCGCCACCAGCGCCGCAACAAGAAGTAGTTCTTCATTTGAAAAAGCCCCGACTTGCGGGGCCTTTTCTATATGTCACGATATTGGAGGCCGGCCTTGCGAACCGTTATTCATTTGATGCGCCACGGTGAAGTGGATAATCCCGAAGCGATTTTGTACGGGAGGATGCCCGGCTTTGGTTTGACTGAACTTGGCCGGCAGATGGCAAATGAGGTAGCCAGAGTTCTCGTGGATAGTGGCCACGAGATTACGGGCGTGGTGTCATCGCCGCTCCTTCGCGCGCAGCAGACGGCTCTGCCCACGGCCCGCGCGTACGATCTGCCGATTCTGAGCGACCAGCGTCTGGTGGAGGCGTGGAATACGTTCGAGGGCGAGGCTGTGAACCGTAACCGCCTGATGCTGGCTCATCCGAAGTATTGGAAGCGTTACGTGAACCCGTTGAAGCCCTCTTGGTCAGAGCCGTATTCGGATTTGGTTTCTCGCATGAGCGCGGCCACCTCGGATGCGCTTTCGCAGTTCGAGGGTGGGGAGGTACTGATGGTTTCTCATCAGCTTCCGATTTGGACACTGCGTTCGTTCGTGGAGGGTCGCCCACTGTGGCATGATCCGCGAAAGCGTGAATGCTCGTTGGCGTCGCTAACCAGCCTGCAGTTTGAAAATGCAACTTTGAAATCAGTGACGTACTGGGAACCAGCTGGCAAGCTTTTAGAGCGGGCCGCGGATATGGTTCCGGGCAGTTCCGACGCTGGGGTTGCAACAGGAAAGGGACAAAAGTGAGCGAGGGCGAATCGAAGCTGATTTCGAAGATGAACCGGCACCTGGGCGATCAGAGTCAGCGCAGGCGAGCTATAGCGAAACGCGTCATTGAGCATGGTGAAGTCTCGGTTGAAGACCTCGCTACCTACACCGGTGTGTCGCTGATGACGGTGTACCGCGATGTGGCGGCCCTTGAAAGCGCTGGGATCTTGCATAAGCATCGCGGGAAGGTTGTGGCGGCAGCCTCGGGCTTGCATGAGGCCACGGCCTCGTATCGTTTGAAGCAGGAAGCCACCTCAAAGAAGCAGATTGCCAAGGCGGTTGCGGCGCTTATTCCCCCGGGCAGTTCGGTGATGCTCGACGATTCGACGTCTGGAGTGTGGGTATTGCGAGAGCTGGCAGATAGTGCCCCGATTTCGGTTATCACCAACTCTTTACTTGTTGCCCGTGAGTTGGAAGAGGAATCGCGTCATTCTCTGCTCGTGCTGGGCGGTGAGTACCAGTCTTGGGCCGCTGCCACCATGGGGCCCGTAACCATCAGTAACTTGGAGGCCGTGCACGCCGATATCTGCTTGATCTCGGCTTCGGGGATTAGGAATGGGACGGTCTACCACCCGTACGCAGACGTTGCAGCGGTGAAGGCAAAAATGATGGAGTCGTCTGAGCTGACGATTCTGCTTTTGGATCACACTAAGTTCAAGCGCCGCGCTATGTATTCCTTTGGCAAGCTCGCCGATATTGACGTGATTGTCGTTGACTCGCAGACCAGTGAAGACGATGTGCAAATGCTTCAGGATTCCGGAGCGAGGGTGATCGTAGCGAAGCCGTGACGCAATAAGCTACGAGGCCGGAATGTAACAAAATATGAAACCCTAGTTTCAAATACTGCGATATGACCCCGTGACCGGGGTCATATTTGTATACTTGACTTCAAGGCGTTGATGTTATTTCTAAAATAAGATTTGTTAAAAGTGACAAGTTTTGTGATACATTGATGCCGACGATGCACGCCACATGCTCCAAGGAGGGAGACATTTATGGGTTTTCGTATAGTTGTTGCCGCGGATTCTGCGGGTCTTGATTACAAGGAAATTCTCAAGAAAGACCTCGAAGCTGACGAGCGCGTAGATGAGGTAATTGACGCTGGTATTCACGCCGGTGAAGATATCGACTACCCGCATGTTGCCGTCAAGGCCGCCCGCATGATCGCGGAAGGCAAGGCTGATCGTGGCCTGTTTGTATGTGGTACCGGTATGGGTGTGGCAATGGCTGCCAACAAGGTGCCGGGAATTCGCGCTTCGGTGGCTCATGACTCGTTCTCGGTTGAGCGTTTGATCCTGTCCAACAATGCTCAGGTTCTAACATTTGGCCAGCGCGTCATTGGCATTGAGTTGGCTAGGCGCCTTGCAAAGGAATGGTTGGGCTACGAGTTTGACACGAGCTCTCCTTCCGCACAAAAGGTTGAGGCACTCGAGTCTTACGACGGTTGCTAACTTCTAAATCTCAGCACTGCTCGGGAAAAAGTGAGGAGCCGCGTCATGCGGCTGGGAAATTGTGCACAACGGTGAACTGTTGAGCAAAACCGCATTCACTTGGGTAGTGTTTATCTGTCAGCATTTTCGTGCGCGCAACGTTGCGTGTTTTCGAAATATTCCCATTACAGATGGTTAGACCATCCATTAACAAAAGGTGGACAAATGACTCCAGATGCAGCATTGACATTCCTTGGAAACATGGATTTGTTCTGGCTTATCGCTGCGGCCGGTGGTGGCTTCTTTGGCGCCGCTATCGGTGGTAACTTTGCGTTCGGTTTCACGGGCATCCTGATTCTCGTGGGCTTCGGTATCGCGATGGCAACGGGCTCCGACGTGGGCTTTAGCTACCTGGCTTTCGGCCCGGTATTTGGCCCGCACATCGTATTTGCTGGTGCTGCTTCGGCAGCAGCGTACGCGGCTAAGAAGGGCCGTTTGCAAGATACCGGCAAGGGCCGCGATATTAATACGGCACTCGCGGGACTCGGTGAGCCCGATGTTCTTTTGGTCGGCGCCCTCTTCGGTATGCTCGGCTACGTAATCAACAACCTCATTGCGATGATCCCGTGGTTCGGTTCGCACACCGATACGGTTGCTCTCACCGTTGTGCTCCAGGGCTTGATTGCTCGCGTACTGTTCTCCAAGACCGGCATGTTCGGCTGGGTGAGCAAGCTTGAAGGCGACAGGCGTTGGATTGCTTGGCAAGAGAAGCCGAGCCAATGGATCACCATTGGTGCTCTTGGTGGCCTATTCGGTGCAGGCGTTGCAACTATGGTTTACTACCACGCTGGTGCAATGCTTGATCCGGATACCGCTGCGATCCTAATGGCGAACGCGAAGACGCTACCGTTCGCAATCTCCGCTATTACGATCTTCCTGCTCGTATTCGGCGTAACGATCCCGGTTTCGCACCACATCACCATTATTGGTGGTCTGGCAGGCGTTACCTTCTTCGAAGCCACTCAGTCGGGCGTTCTTGCGCTCATCCTTGGTGCAGTGTTCGGCGTGATGTCAGCTGCGATTGCAGAGCTTGGTAACCGTCTCTGCTACGCGCACGGCGACACCCACATTGACCCGCCGGCATTCGCAATCTGGCCGTCCACCACGATCGTGCTCGTACTGGGCGCGCTCGTAGCCTAAGACGGTCTCTAACTAACAGTTAAGGAGTGCCGGGCAGTAGCTCATACTCCCGGCACTCCTTTCCTTTTACAAGCCGTTTCGAAAACAACTGCAAAGCACAAGTTGGGAAAATGACTGACACAAAAACTTCCTTGAGCTTTCCGTCCAAACTTTACGATGCCTACGTATTCGATATGGACGGCACCATCTACCTTGGTGATCACCTTCTTCCGGGTGTAAAACGAACCATTGAGGAGCTGCGCAGGCGCAACATTCCGGTTCGCTACCTCTCTAACAACCCGACTAAAGACCCGAGCCAGTATGTAGACAAACTCAGCATGCTTGGGCTTCCTACCGATATTTCAGACATCGCGAACACCGTTGTGACCATGACGCGGTGGCTTAAAGATCATCGTCCGGACGCGGTTGTATTCCCCATTGCGGAACAGCCTTTGATTGATGCCTTCAAAGATGCAGGTATCAAGATGAGTGATAATCCGGAGGAAATCGACATTGTCGTAGCCTCCTATGACCGCACTTTTGAGTACCGGAAGCTGCAGATTGCATTTGATGCAATCTGGTTCCACAAGCGCGCGATCCTAGTTGCAACTAACCCGGACCGCTACTGCCCGTTCCCCGGAGGACGAGGCGAGCCAGACTGTGCGTCTATCATCGCTGCCATTGAGGCATGCACGGGCACGAAAGTGCAGATGATCGCCGGCAAACCTAACGCGGTCATGCTGGAGGAGGCCATCGCGGGCCTCGATGTGGATCCCACTAACTGCATGATGGTTGGCGACCGCCTCCACACTGACATTCAGATGGCTGTTCGTACCGGCATGTACTCGGCGATGCCTCTCACGGGTGATTCCACGATCGAAGAGGTCGCGGAACTCGACGAGATGGATCGCCCCACCTACGTGATCGATCGACTCGACCGCCTTATTCCCGCTGACATTTGGGAAGAAAATGGCTGGACGGAAGACGACGCCTAAAACGTAACCCCATGACCTGTAGGGGTTGAAAACGCCGCGCGATTTCATCCCCTACGAGTCTGCCCCGTGGCGGTCATTCACCGGAACGCTACGGGGGAACGAAATAAAAATTTTCGCCATTTATAGCAATGACGCTGAAAGGAAATCCAATGGTTAATCCGGGTTTTGAAGGTCCATACCTGCTCGGTATCGACTTTGGTACGGAATCGTGCCGCGCTGCAATCTTTGATCTTAAGGGTGAGCCGATTGGTTTTGCGGCAACGCCTTACCGTACCTACCACCCGCATCCGGGTTGGGCAGAGCAGTCTCCGGCCGACTGGTGGGAGGCACTCGGCGCGTCCGTCTCTCAGGTACTCAACAACACGGGTGTTCCGGCTCGCAAGATCGCAGGTATTTCCTACGACGCCACGACCATGACGGTTGTGCCCATGGATGCGAACGGCCAGGAGCTTTCGCGCGCAATCATGTGGATGGACGTGCGCGCAACTAAGCAGGCTGCACGAGCATCAACCATCGATCACTGGGCCCGCCTCTACAATGGTGGAGGCACGCTGGGTGCAACTGCAGAGTGGTTCCCGTTCAAGGCCGCGTGGCTACGTGAGAACGAGCGCGAGCTTTACGATTCTGCCTACCGTCTGCTGGATGCTCCGGACTGGCTGACCTACAAGCTGACGGGCGAGTGGACCATTAACATCAACTCGGCGGCAATGCGCGGCTACTACAACCGCGATTACGGCGGCTGGCCGGTAGATTTTTACGAGCACATCGGTTGTGGTGACGTATTCGACAAGCTTCCCGAGGCCGTGCTGGACCTCGGTACGCCGATCGGTACGCTAACCCCGGCGGCTGCAAGCCACATGTCGCTAGTTCCCGGCATTCCGGTGGCGCAGGGCTGTGCGGACGCGTGGGCAGGCCAGATTGGTATGGGCGTTGTTGCTCCGGGACGTATTGCGGTCACCACCGGTTCGTCGCAGGTCATCAACGGCCAGTCGGACAAGCCACTGCACGGTAAAGGCTTCTTTGGCTCCTACACGGACGGTGTTATTAAGGGCCAGTACACGGTTGAGGGCGGCCTTGTCTCATCCGGTTCGGTACTTAAGTGGTTCAAGGACGGCTTCGCTCGTGACGTTGTAATGGCAACTGAGCGCGTTGGACTTAACCCGTACCAGTACCTGGATAAGGCCTCGGCTCACATTCCACCAGGCTCGGATGGCCTCATCGTCAACGAGTACTTCCAGGGCAACCGCACGCCGTACACCGACTCGAAGGCACGCGGCATCATCTGGGGATTGTCGCTACACCACACCCCAGAGCACCTGTACCATGCCATCAAGGAGGCCGTCTGCTACGGCACGGCACACACTTTGAAAGCAATGAGCGACGCGGGCTTGCAGCCAACCGAGTTGGTGGCTGCAGGCGGCGCAACGAAGTCGCGTGACTGGATGCAGATGCACGCGGATGTTACCGGTCTGCCGGTAGTTCTTCCCGAGGTTGGGGACGCGGTAGTGCTCGGATCGTGCATCCTCGCAGCGGTTGGCTCTGGCCAGTACAAGTCGATCGACGACGCGGTTCGCAACATGGTTCACGAGAAGGACCGCATCGAACCGAATATGGCAACTCACGAAGAGTACAAGTTCTACCTCCAGCAGTACATGGAGGCGTACCCGCAGATGCAGGAGCTCACCCACAAGACTGTTGACCACGTGGCAGCAAACAACTAAGGAAAGAAGTAAGTTATGACAAGCAAATTGATCGAAACTGCTCTAAAGACAGCCACTGAGACTCGCGAAATCCTTTTTGACCACGATGCGGTAAGCCGCACCGGCGAGCTTTTCGCCCGGGTTTTCCCTGGCAAGAAGGTACTCGTCGTAGCGGATGGCAACACCTATGGTGCTTGCGGCGACGCGGTAGTGAAGTCGCTTAAGGACGCGGGTGTTGAGTTCGCTGCCGATCCGTACATTTTCCCGGGTACGCCAACCCTTTACGGCGACTACGACAACGTGTCGAAACTACGCGAAGTTATTCGTCCGCTGGGTGATGAGACCGTGGTTTGCTCCATCGCGTCGGGTACGCTAAACGACATCGCCAAGCTCGCCTCGGGCGAGTTGGGCCGCGAGTACATGAACGTATGTACTGCAGCTTCCGTGGACGGCTTCGCCTCGTTTGGCGCTTCCATTTCGCGCGACGGCTTCAAGATCACGCGTAACTGCCCGGCCCCGGCCGCACTAGTTGCGGACCTCGAGGTTATGGCAAACGCGCCGCAGCGCCTCACTGCTACCGGCTATGGTGACCTGATTGAAAAGATCCCGGCGGGCGCAGACTGGATGCTGGCTGATGAGCTCGGTATCGAAGCGATTGATGACTACGTGTGGAGCCTCGTGCAGGGCCCGCTACGTGACACACTCGCGGATCCGAAGGCTATTGCCTCCGGTGATGTGGATGCGATCGCGAAGCTCGGTGAAGGCAACATCATGTCTGGCCTGGCAATGCAGGCTGCGCAGTCTTCTCGCCCCGCTTCGGGTGCAGGCCACCAGTTCTCCCACGTTTGGGAGATGGAGGGCCACGGCCTCGACTGGGAGCCCCCGCTATCGCACGGCTTCAAGGTGGGTGTTGGCACCGTCGCGTCGTGCGCGATCTGGGAAGAGGCGCTCAAGCTCGACATCGAGAACCTAGACATTGAAGAGGTTGTAGCAAAGCAGCCCACCAAGGCTGAAGTTGAGGCAAAGGTTCGCGAAATCCAGTCCGAGCGCATCGTTGACGAGGCTGTGAAGCACACCCTTGGCAAGCACCTGGAAGGTGACGAGCTACGCGAGCGCCTCACGAAGATCAAGGCTGCTTGGCCAAAGATCAAGGAGCGAGTGAAGGACCAGCTGGTCTCGCCGGAAGAGGCCGCACGCATGCTGAAGGATGCTAAGGCCCCTTACCACCCCGAGATGATCGAGATCGATTGGGATCGCTTCCGCCTGACGCACACCAAGGCGCAGCAGATTCGTCCTCGCTACACCGTGCTTGATGTCCTCGCGGACACAGGCATGCTGGATGAGGTCATCGAGCGCCTGTTCGCTGCGGATGGCTACTGGGGCAAGCACCGCCACCCCGAGGCATAACCTCAAGTACACGCCTAATGTTTGCCCGCGCGCCCTCCATTTTCGGGCGTGCGGGCAAACCCGGCTCCCAGGTATTGGCGAGTCGTTAGAAAATACAAGCTTTAATTGGACCACAGGCCAAGTAGTTCAAGGAGGAACCTATGACCACTGAGTCACCCAAATATGTAATCGGCATCGACCTGGGCACTCTGTCTGGTCGCGCAGTAGTCGTTGACGCGAGCAATGGCGACGAGCTCGGATCAGCAGTGTTGGAATACACGCACGCGGTTATGGACCACACCCTGACCGCGGGTGACAACCAGCAGCTGCCGCCAGATTTTGCACTCCAGGATCCTCGGGACTACCTGGAAGTCCTCTCAACCGTCATTCCGGGTGCGATTGAGGACGCGAAGATTAACAAGGAAGACGTTGTCGGTATCGGCCTTGACGTAACTTCGGCAACCGTGATCGTGACTGACAAGGACGGCACGCCGCTTTGTGAGAAGGAAGAGTTTAGGAACAACCCGCACGCCTACGTGAAGCTGTGGAAGCACCACGGCGCGCAGGAGCAGGCGGACCGCATTGTTGCGTTGGCGCGTGAGCGGAACGTGGACTGGCTGGCGCGTTACGGCGGCGAGCTGTCCTCAGAAATGTTGCTGCCGAAGGCCTTGGAGACTTTGGAGAAGGCTCCGGAGGTATACAACGCAGCGGATCATATTGTGAACGCTCTGGATTGGCTCACCTGGATCCTCACCGGTCACCTGACATACGCGGCTGGCGACTCGGGATACAAGCGCATGTACCAGGATGGCAAGTACCCGGACGAAGATTTCCTCAAGACACTAAACCCTGACTTTGGGGAAGTGTTCTCGCAGAAGATGGCCGCTGAAGTTCTGCCACTTGGCGGCAAGGTAGGTACGCTGAACGAGCGCGGCCAGCGCATCACGGGCCTTTCCGGCAATGTAACGGTGGCTTCGGGCAACATTGACGCCCACGTTACCGCTCCCGCAGTACAGGCAACCGAGGCGGGCCAGTTGACGGCGATCATGGGCACCTCTTCGTGCTACGTCCTTTCGGGTAAGGACTTCCAGCCGGTGCCGGGTGTGTTCGGCATCGTTGATGGCGGCATTATCGATGGTATGTGGGGCTACGAGGGCGGCCAGACCGCTGTTGGCGATATTTACGCCTGGTTTGTTGAAAACTGTGTGCCGAAGGCCTACGAGGAAGAGGCGGAAAGCCGTGGCATTTCGCTCCATGAGCTCCTCACAGAGAAGGCCTCGAAGCAGGAGGTTGGCGAGCACGGCCTGGTTGCGCTCGACTGGCACAACGGTAACCGTTCGATCCTGGTCGATGCGAACCTGTCTGGCATGATTGTTGGCCAGACGCTGGCTACGAAGCCAGAAGATCAGTATCGTGCGATCATGGAGGCCACGGCGTTTGGTGCCCGTGTGATTATTGAGAACTTTGAGCAGCATGGCGTTGAGATCAATGAGTTCATCGCTGCTGGCGGTTTGATTAAGAACCCGTTCCTCATGCAGATGTTCTCTGACATCACCAGGCTCCCTGTTTCTACGGCGCTGTCCTCGCAGGCTCCGGCTCTGGGCTCCGCTATTTTCGGTGCTGTTGCAGCGGGCTTGTACGACACGGTTTCAGAGGCTGCCGCGGCAATGGGCAAGCGGAAGAAGGCTGCCTACACGCCGGATGAGACCAGGTCTAAGCAGTACGACGAGCTGTACAAGCACTACAAGTACCTGCATGACCTCTTCGGCCGTGAAAACGAAGTGATGCACGATTTGAAGCGAATCCGGCGTGAAGCTCACGAGCGTCGCGCGAAGTAGATGGGAGTGATCAACTAGATGATTGAACTATCGAAGCTGCCTGCAGAGGTTCAAGAGGCCGTTCAGCGTACTCGTGAGAACGTTGCGCGCCTGCACGCTGAGCTACCCCGCTGGGAGCTGGTTGTGTGGACGGCGGGAAACGTGTCGGAGCGCGTGCCTGGCACCGACCTATTTGTGATCAAGCCTTCCGGGGTATCTTATGACGAGCTGACTGCCGACAACATGGTGGTTTGTGACCTGGACGGTAAGAAGATTGCGGATGGAACGCCCGATAACCTCTCGCCATCTTCGGATACGGCCGCGCATGCTTACGTTTACAAGCATATGGATGAGGTTGGAGGCGTGGTGCACACGCATTCGACGTATGCGACGGCTTGGGCGGCGCGCGGTGAGGAGATCCCGTGCGTGCTCACCATGATGGGCGATGAGTTTGGAGGCCCGATTCCGGTTGGTCCGTTTGCAATCATCGGTGATGATTCGATTGGTCGCGGAATTGTGGAGACTCTGCGCGGGCACAGGTCGAAGGCCGTGCTGATGCAAAACCATGGTCCTTTCACGATCGGTAAGGACGCAAAGGCCGCGGTTAAGGCTGCTGTGATGGTTGAGGAGGTTGCCCGCACGGTTCACATCGCTAAACAGCTTGGCGACGTGATTCCAATCGAGCAGCGCCACATTGATTCCTTGTATGACAGGTATCAAAACGTGTACGGCCAGCATTAGAAGCCAAGAGCAAAACCGTGGGGTCATTCCAAAAGGGATGGCCCCACGGTCGTGTTTAAGCCGATTTATCTGATTGGTTGTGGGGAAACTTAGCTACGCGCGCTGGTGCTTTTGAAGCCGGGGAACAAATCGCGTGGAGACCAACTACAGGTTCTCGCCCTCGTCCTCGTCTTCTTCTGGCTCCTGCTGGTCTTTAGGAGCATCTGCATCCGAGGAATCAGCAGGTGTTGAGTGGTTTGAGGTGCCTTCGCCGCTCGGGATGGTCAGGTCCTCTGCTTCAGAATCTACGTCTCGCGCTTCGAGGTCCTTACTGTCCCGGTCCTCTGCTCGTTCGGCCTCGTCCATCTGCCGCTCGAATTCGCGCATGAGATTCTCCGACCTCTTTTGACGCATCTGCTTTTCCAAGTGCCAGGCCAAATTCGGGTCATCATCAGGCGCGCCGTACATGTACGGATCCTGGTTCGTGTAGGTGCGTTGTGGAAGTTTTATTGCCGAGTCTTGCGAATACCAAAAGCCACGATTCACCTGCCCACCACGTGCCTCTGCTTGGGTCACGCGAGACACGATAATCCAGGCCAAACCGCCCACGGGCGTCAGTAAAATCGCCAGTAAAAGCCACAGCGGTTTAGGGATTCGAGCGGGAATCTCATCTTTAGGGGTGCGCGCAATGTCAGCAACAGCAAAAACCGTCACTGCCAGTGACAAGATAGCGATCACAACCCTAGCCATTTCCCACTCCTCAATAGGTCTTTAACCATTGTATGCACTGGCCGCGAATATGCTCGCCGGGCTTAGGACACGACTAGGCCAATGCACACAGCCAGACCGGTGAACAGAGTTAAAAAGCCCGTGTTGCGTAGGATCGGCAGTAGCTCACGGCCCTTCGTTCCAGCTAGAACCTTGCGCGAAATCAGGAGCACGGGCGCGGCAAACACGAGCAAATAGGCCGGAACGAACCGGGTTTGTACCAGACCAAGCCCCGTCATAACCACGCCAATGCCCAGCAGCCACGCGTACACGAACCGTGAGAGGCGATCCCCTAGGCGAACCGGCAGAGTCCTCTTGCCCGTCTTTGAATCGGTTGGAATATCGCGAATGTTGTTTACAAACAGCAGGGCAACCGAGAGCATGCCCGTACCTGCCGCGCCGCACCACAGCCACCAGGGCGCCATCTGAATCTGCACCCAAGTGGTTGCAACCGTGGCCATGAGGCCAAAAAACACGAAGACGAACAGCTCAGACAGGCCCACGCCCATGTAGCCGTAAGGGGTGCGCCCTCCCGTGTAAAACCAGGCTGCGGCAACCGCCGCAATGCCAGGAACTAGCAACCACCACTGGCTCGAAATGTAAAGCAGAACGAGGCCAAGTACCCCCGCTAACGCGAAGCATCCCAGCGCCGCAGCGAGCACAACCTTTGGGCTTGTCTTGCCCCCGCCGGTTAGGCGAGGAGGGCCCGAACGCACCGCATCTGTTCCGCGCACCCCGTCGGAGTAGTCGTTCGAAAAGTTCACCCCAACCTGTAGCGCAAGCGCCACTGCCAGGGCAAGGATCGAGCGGGCGGCAGAAAATCCGCCTAGGAAATGGGCCGCCCCAATACCGATAAGCACGGGCGCGATTGCTGCGGGGAGGGTGCGAAGGCGTGCGCCTTCGAGCCAGTCGTTGAAAGTCGCCATGTGCTCAGCGTACCCACGCGGCTTCAGACGCAACCAAATTCGCTACCATTGCGCCCACCGCGTGCCTATCAACTTTGCCTAGCGGCGTAACGGCAAGCTCGTCCACAACCGCAATGACTCGCGGGGCATGATCGCGCCCTAACTGCTCGCCAACCAGGTCTCGGATTTGCTTGGCGAACTTCGCGTACACCTCATTTTCGTGGGCGGGCAGATCCGCACCGGCCTCGTCAATCTTCGCCCTAATGGAAGGCGAGGCGATAGCGACAGCCACTACCTGCCCCCACTTCTCGTCAGGCAGGGCAACAACCGCTACGTCGACAACGTCCGTTGCTGCCGCAATCACGTCCGCAACGCGCGTGGGCGCCACGTTCACCGCGCCAGAAACAATCACGTCATCAGCGCGGCCCAGCACCTGCAGACTGTTGCCATCCCATTCGCCCGCGTCAGAGGTGCGTAGCCAGCGCTGCCCATCCTCCACGTCGAACGGGCGATCAAAACCATCCACATATCCATCCATGAGGACGGGGCCGCAAATCTGGATCCGGCCATCAACCGTGCGGATCTGTACGCCCGGCAGGGGAGTGTCGTTGTAGACGCAGCCGCCCCCGGTTTCGCTCATGCCGTACGTCGTGACCACGTTAATACCGGCCGCGCGGGCGCGATCCAGCAGATTCGAGGAGGTGCCTGCTCCTCCTACCAGCACCGCATCTAGACGCGCGAGCTGCTCCACGAGTTCGCCTCCAGCCTCGAGGGCGTCATACAACTGTTTGGGAACCAAGGATAGGTAGGCGCGGTTATCCCCGTCGTCAGCGCCGGTACGGCAGGCAACGGTAAGGGCCTCCTCGTCAAAACCGGCTGACATGTCCGCGATGATCGGCGAGGCCTCGGCAACGCAGGTGCGAATCAGCGTTTGTAGCCCCGCAACGTGATGCACGGGGAGTGCCACAATCCAGCGTCCCGGCCCGCCCAAAGCCTCGTGCGTGGCCCGGGCAGATGCTACCAGTGCGCCGAACGAGAGCCCCACAAGCCGCGGATTTCCCGTGGTGGAGCCGGAGGTCTCTAAGATCACGTCCACGCTGCCCGGCAACTGCTTGATGCGTTTTTGTAGCGCGGCGTTGGTTTGAGCCGCGCGCGCAGGCATCGCCTCGCTGGCCTCTCGCGGTGCCAAAATAATGCGCTGCTGGCGCTGCACACCCGTCTTTTCAAACCGTTCGTACAGCTCCCACAGCTTGTGTACCGCCGAATAGGTCATGGTCACCGCGCCGGGCGTGGTTCCTCCCGGAACAATCAACAGTTGGGCCGCAGAATCAGCAGGGTTCATCGACGTCATTACAAATCCATTCACATACGAGGGGGCCTGGCCAATGCCGGGCGCGCAAACGGGCAAGGTGCCAGTCTGCTGGGGGAGTGGGCAGAAGAAAATGGTTAAAAATAGTACGGGTAGCTTGACCAGTCGGGGCTGCGCCGCTCTAGGAAAGCGTCGCGCCCCTCTTGCGCCTCTTCGGTCATGTACGCCAGGCGCGTTGCTTCCCCGGCAAACACCTGCTGGCCAGCCAAGCCATCATCGGCGAGGTTGAATGCGAACTTCAACATGCGGATGGCCTGGGGAGACTTCGTTGCAATGATCCGCGCATATTCGAGCGCGGTGGCTTCCAGGTCCGCGTGCGGCACGGCCTCGTTCACAATGCCCCAACGCTCCGCGTCCTTCGCGCTATATTCGCGAGCCAAGAAAAAGATCTCTCGCGCCCGCTTATCCCCAGCTTGACGTGCCAACAGGGCGGATCCGTAGCCGGCGTCAAACGAGCCCACATTCGCATCCGTTTGCATAAAACGCGCGTGTTCGATGGACGCCACCGACAGGTCGCACACCACGTTGAGTGAGTGGCCGCCGCCTGCTGCCCAACCTGGGACAGCGGCAATCACAACCTTGGGCATCGTGCGGATCAGGCGCTGCACCTCCAGAATGTGAAGGCGTCCGGCCCGCGCGTTGTCCATGTTCTGGCGGCGCTTCGAAATCTCAGCTTCATCAGAAATATCGGTCTTTTCGTACTGGTACCCGGCAGCGCCGCGGATGCGCTGGTCTCCGCCCGAACAAAACGCGTAGCCGCCATCCTTTGCAGACGGGCCATTCCCCGTTAGGATTACCGCCGCCACGTCCGGGCTCATACGCGCATGATCTAAGCAAGCGTAAAGCTCGTCGACGGTGTGGGGGCGAAACGCGTTGCGCAGGTGCGGGCGATCAAACGCGATGCGTACCACGGGCAGGTCTTCCCCGGCCAGAGCCCCGTCTTCCTTTCCACGCGAAATGCCGCGATGGTAGGTCATATCAGTAAGCTCGAAATCTTCCACCTCACGCCAGCGGGAGGGGTCAAAAGTGTCCGAAACATTGGGTAAAGCGCTCATGTGTACATCGTAGTTGCTCGCGCGATTTTTAGCTTTCGGGGCTACTTGACCCGCGCAAACAAGGTTCGGTGACGGTTGTAGCCCGCAAAAAGTCGGGGAAAACTCGGGTTGCTAAAGATTTCAGTATTTACGCAATGTGGACGTTGCGTAAAGTTGAAAAAGGTTTCGGGATGTGGTTAGGTTAGCCTGACCTACGTTAAGAAGGAAAGTGAAATCTAATGCGTAAACTATCGCTCGGCGCCGTTGCCGTTGTTGCGTCCCTTGCCCTCGCGGCATGCGGAGCCGGGGGCACGTCTTCCGCGCCTGAAACCACGGAGACCGCAACTGAAGCAGCCGGCGCATTCCCGGCAACCATCACCCACAACGCGGGTGAGACCACCATCGAGTCACAGCCCAAATCCATCGTCGTGCTCGACATGGCCGCGCTCGACACCATCGACGCGCTGGGCGCGGGAGACCTCGTGACCGGCGTGCCCGTCAAGTCCGTCCCCACCTGGCTGAAGGATGACCAGGGCATCGACTATTCCACCCTCGAAAATGTGGGAACGCTGAAGGAACCCGACGTAGAGGCCATTGCGAAACTTAACCCCGACCTCGTGGTTGTGGGCGCGAGGTCCGCGAAGTTCTACGACGAGCTCTCCAAGAACTTCACCACCATCGACGCGTCCGTCCCGTGGGACAAGGATGGCTACTCGCAGCGCGCTGCTGAATCTGTAGAAATGCTCGCGACTGCTGTTGGTAAGGCCGAGCGCGGCGCGGAACTCAAGGATGAACTCCTTACCAAGATCGCTGAATACAAGGCTGAAGCCGAGAAATCTGAGCGTGGCACGGCAATGGTCCTGATGACCAACGGTGGAGAAGTGTCAATGCATGGACCGCAGTCCAGGTGGGCGCCAATCTACGACGTGTTCGGTTTCAAGCCCGTAACTGAAGGCGAAGCTGAAGAAGGCCACAAGGGCCAGAAGATCTCGTTTGAAACTGTGCGTGAGCTTGCTCCCGACTACATCTTCGTGATTGACCGCGACGCGGCCGTTGGCAACACCGAGGCTGGAACCACTGCGCAGCAAGTTCTGGACAACGACCTCGTAAATGAAACTCCCGCGGCTAAGAACGGTCACATCGTTTACCTGTCGCCAGAGCGCTGGTACGTGGTCATGACGGGCGCATCCAACTTCATGGCTGAGCTAGAAGAAGTAGCGGCCGCCACCAAATGAGCGCTCCCGCTCTAACCGCTAAGCCGGTAGCCGCCAACCAGTCCCGATACGCTCTGGGGCTGGCTGGCGGCGTCGTCTTGCTCGCGGTGCTAATGGCCGTATCCGTAACGGTTGGTACCGCAGACCTGTCCATTGCAAATCTGATAACCGGCCAACTAAGTAGCGCGGAAGCTCAAGTTCTAACCGTGTCGCGTATTCCCCGCACCCTCGCCATCGTGCTTGCGGGCGCCTCCATGGCAGTTGCCGGCCTGGTCATGCAGATGCTGGTGCAAAACCGCTACGTTGAGCCCTCCACCACCGGTGTCACCGAATCCGCCGGCCTTGGCGTGCTGGTTGTGACCCTCCTGTTCCCGGCAGCCTCAATTCTGGTGAAAATGGGATTCGCCGTGATTTTTGCCCTCGGCGCCACCCTGGTGCTCCTCGCCCTGATCCGCTCCATCCCACGCAAAGACCCAATCATCGTGCCACTGCTCGGCATTGTCCTCTCCGGCGTCATTGGAGCCGGAGCCACCTTCCTCGCCTGGGAATTTCAACTGCAGGGCACCCTGCAAGCATGGCTAACCGGTGACTTTTCGGGCACTATTTCCGGCCGTTACGAACTGCTGTGGATCGTGGCGGGGGCGTGCGCTCTCGCATACCTGTTTGCAGACCGCTTCACAGTGGTGGGGCTGGGCGAAAACTTTTCCACAAACCTTGGCCTTAACCACGCCCGCGTCACTCGTGTCGGCCTAACCATAGTCGCCATCGTGGCCGGCACAACCATCGTGGTAGCAGGGTCGCTTCCCTTCCTCGGTCTCGTTGTCCCCAACATCGTGTCACTCATCATGGGGGACTACCTGCGTCGGTCGCTGCCCTTCGTCGCCATGGGCGGTGCCGGTTTTGTTCTCATCGCTGACATTCTTGGACGCACCCTGATCGCGCCAGCCGAAATTCCCGTTGGCGTCGTAATGGGTGTGCTTGGCGGCGCCATATTCCTCGTTATCTTGCTGAAAACGGTGAAGTTATGACCACCATCGCCCTGCCCCTCGTGCGCCCGATTCGATCCGAATCGGCCGTTGGAAGTGCTCCCCACATCGCAGCGGTCATGGCAAAACGAGCTAAAGACGTACGGCTGCACGTGCTCATCGCGGTAGGTCTAGCCGTGATCGCGATGCTGTTCTTCCTGCTGTATGGGGCGCTTGACGCGTGGCAAATCATTGCGGCGCTGCGCATCAAACGCCTTGCTGGTCTAGTGGTGGTGGCCGTTGCTCTCTCTGCCGCCACCGTGCTGTTTCAAACGGTCACGCGCAACCGCATCCTCTCTCCCTCCGTCATGGGATTCGACGCCATGTTTGCCCTGGTGGCAACCAGCCTGGTGTTCTTCCTTAGCGCGCGCGTAACAAACCTGATTCCACCCGCCCTCATGTTTGCCCTGCAAGCCTCCCTTATGACACTGGTGTCCGTCACCATGTTCCTTGCAATCATGCGCAAAGGTCGGGCGTCAACGCACCTGCTGGTCCTCGTTGGCATTGTCGTTGGCGCGCTTTTGCGTTCTATCACCACGATGATGTCGATCATCATGGACCCCAACGAGTTCTTGACCGTGCAAGACCTCTCCACGGCTTCATTTGCCGCCATTAACACAAGCGCACTCGGTATCACTGCATTAGTAACCGTGATTGGTTTGGCTTACGCCATCAAACGGTCGCGTGATTGGGACGTGTTGGCGCTAGGGCCAGACATGGCCACGTGCCTGGGCCTTAACTACAGTCGCGAAGTTAAAACTGTGCTGGCAACCTCCGCACTGCTAGTTTCAGCCGCCACAGCTCTGGTGGGCCCACTCATGTTTTTTGGCCTTCTGGTAGCAAACATTGCCGTTCATGCCCTCGGATCTACGTCCATCCGTCACCTCGTACCCGGCGCAAGCGCGATTGGCATCATCGTCCTCGTAGGCGGACAAGCTATCTTGGAGCATGTTCTTTCAGGAGGCACCATTTTGCCCGTTGTGATTGAACTGGTTGGCGGCGCACTACTGCTGGTCATGCTAGTTAGGGGATCAAAATGATTGAACTACGTAACGTGACCATGTCCTACGGGGCTGATCCCGTAGTGAAGAACGTGAGCTTTAACCTGGCTGATAGCGGGCTCACCGCCCTCATCGGGCCGAACGGGGCAGGCAAATCCACCCTCCTTTCCGGCATTGGACGTCTCATCCCGCTCGCGGATGGCCACGTCCTGGTAGACGACATTGACGTGAAAGATTGGAAAAGCGAAGAACTTGCCAAGAAGATTGCGATTTTGAGGCAGGAGAACCATCTTTCGGTACGGCTCACAGTTGCCGAGCTTGTCATGCTGGGACGCCACCCGCACGGTCGTGGGCGCATCGGCTCTAAGGACCAAGAAAAGGTAGCTGAAGCCCTGAAGTCAGTGGACATGCTTTGCCTCGCCGACCGCTTTTTGGATGAGCTTTCTGGCGGCCAACGCCAGCGTGCATTCATCGCCATGACGCTCGCGCAAGACGCCAAATACCTACTGCTCGACGAGCCGCTCTCCGCCCTCGACATGCGTCATTCGCGTGACATGATGCGCCACCTCGTTCGCGCCACAAAAAACCAGAACATGTCCACCGTGGTTGTCATTCACGACATCAACACGGCCAGCGCCTACGCCGATCGCCTCATTGCATTGAAAGATGGCGAGGTAGTAGCCGACGGAACTCCGGACGAAGTCGTGCGTCCCGAGGTCCTTGAAGACATCTTCGAGGTAGACGTTGAAGTTGTACACGTGAACGGGCGCCCAGTGGCCGTGCCCCTGGCTTAGCTACCTCGAAGCCTCGCAGGTGTTTTAAAGCGGAAGGGGAGCGGCCACCTCGGCAATGAAGAAAGCGTGGACATGCCTGCGCGCGCCACGTGCCGTTAATAGACTGGACGCATGGATTTTCCTCTACGTGGACGCAGTTTTTTGCGTGAACTCGACTTCAGCTCTAGCGAGTGGACCTACCTCCTTGACCTTGCCGGGCAGCTGAAGAACGCAAAGGCCCAGGGGCGTGAAACCCAATATCTGCAGGGATTGCAAATCGCCCTCGTATTCCAAAAAATGTCTACCCGTACCCGGTCTGCCTTCGAAGTCGCAACGTTTGACCAAGGCGCAAACACCACGTACCTAGATCCGGCGTCATCTCACGTGGGTTACAAAGAATCCGTAGCGGACACCGCGCGCGTGCTCGGCCGCATGTTCGACGCAGTTATGTTTCGCGGTGACAGTCATGACACTGTGGAACAACTACACCGATGGGCAGGTGTACCCGTCTTCAACGGTCTTACAGACCTTTGGCACCCCACGCAGATGCTTGCCGACGCCCTCACCATGCGTGAACATTCCTGCGCGCCGCTAACCGAAACAGCATTCGCTTACGTGGGCGATGCGCGCTACAACATGGGCCGATCCCTCCTCGTTCTTGGAGCTATGCTGGGCATGGATGTGCGCATCATCGCGCCAACCGCCCTGCAGCCGCCCGCTGAGCTGGTTGAACAAGCTCAAGATCTAGCGGTTTCGACCTCGGGAAAGGTTACGGTAACCGACGACGTCGAGGCCGTCGCGGGCGCAAACTTTGTGCACACCGACATGTGGGTATCAATGGGGGAGCCCGAGGCCGCGTGGGACGAGCGTGTTCGCCTACTCACTCCCTACCGCGTGGACGCGGCCCTCATGGATCGGGCCGGTGCAGACGCGAAATTCATGCACTGCCTGCCCGCGATTCACGACATCAACACTCAAGTTGGCAAGATGATACTTGAGCGTTACGGCCTGAACGGGTGTGAAGTGAGCGACGAAGTATTCGAGTCGGAACGCTCTATCGTGTTTGATCAGGCCGAAAACCGCATGCACACCATTAAAGCCGTTATGGTCGCTTCTCTCGGACGCGAATAAACCTCAAAGTAGAAGGACTGCGCAATGAACCCGATTTTGCCTACAAACGAACTTTGCTACGGAGGCGACTGGAACCCCGAGCAGTGGCCCGCTGAAACCATTCGCGAAGACATCGAACTGATGCATGAAGCCGGGGTGAACCTGGTAACGCTCGGCGTCTTTTCATGGGCCAAGCTAGAGCCGCGTCCTGGCGAGTACAACTTCACGTGGCTCCGCGAAATCATGGACCAGTGCGCGGCCGCTGGCATCTACGTCGATTTGGCCACGGGCACAGCTTCGCCACCCGTGTGGATGGCTCGTCAGCACCCCGAATCCCTACCCGTAGATGAGGCTGGAGTCCGCCTCTCTTTTGGCTCGCGCCAGCAGTACTGCCCCTCCAGCGCCGTGTACAAGGAAAAGTCGGTGGCGCTTGCGGCTGCACTCGCGAAGGAGTTTTCTAACCACCCAGCTCTTGTCATGTGGCACATCAACAACGAGTATGGTTGCCACGTTCACGGCTGTTACTGCGATGCCTGCGAGGGGGAGTTTCAGGCGTGGCTGCGTGAGAAATACGGTTCTATTGACGCTCTGAATCACGCGTGGAACACGAGATTTTGGGCGCAAACCTACGGCGACTTCACCGACGTCTACCTGCCGCGCAAGATGCCCGCACAACACAACTCGTCGCAGGTGCTGGATCATGCACGCTTTGTTGATAGTCAGTTGCGCGGCCTGTGTATAGCTGAAGCGAAGCAGGTGAGGGAGGTCAACCCCTCTATCCCTGTAACCACGAACTTCATGGGCGAGTTTCCCTTCACTAACGGGCGCGAGTGGGCTAAGCATCTAGATCTGGTTTCCGACGATTCCTACCCGGATCCCGCGCTTGCCGGTAGTGCTCACGAGGTTGCGTTCACGTCTGCCCTCATGCGCGGATACCGCGGAGGCCAACCGTTCCTGCTAATGGAACAAACCCCCGGAGCGGTGCAGTGGCGCCCTGAAAACAGTCCGAAGAGGCCCGGCCAGCTTGCCCTCTGGTCGCTTTCCCGCGTGGCGCACGGCGCGGACGGTATCTTGCACTTCCAGTGGCGGCAAAGCCCGGGCGGAGCAGAAATGATGCACTCGGCAATGGTGGCGCACGCGGGTAAGAACGCGCAGTCTTGGGCTGAGGTTGTGCAGCTCGGTGAGTACTTGCGTCGTCTGACCCCGGTGGTGGGGCAGCGGGTGCAGGCCAAGGTTTGCATTGTGGCGGATTGGGACAGCATGCAGGCGCGCGCCGCTGTGATCGGCCCCGATAGCTTGCCGCCGGCCATGCACGGGGTCAGGGCGTGGCACCGAACCCTGTGGGAGATGAACATCGCTGCTGAAGTGGTTGGTATTGAAGATGACTTGGCCGGCTACGATCTGGTGGTAGTTCCCGAACTGTTCATCGACTACCCGAACTTCGCTGAACGTCTCCAGGCTGAAGCGCGCCGCGGCGCACACGTCTTGGTTGCGGCTCCCTCGGGTGTAGTTGATGAATTCGGCCGCGCGATTTTGGGCGGCTACTTGGGAGCGCTAACAAATCTGCTAGGCGTTCGCGTTACGCAGCACGCCGTAGCATCGCCAAATGCGCAGCGGTGGAATATTCCAAACCTGGACGAAGTGGACCCGCGCGTTGACCGGATTACGAGGGCGGTGCGCGTCCCTTCGAAGCAGGGCTTCCACAACTTGGAGGTTCGCGCCGAAGAGTTGAAGCGGGCGCTGGATCAGATTGGTACACCGCAACCAACCCCGCGCGGGGGCGCGTGGGGCGAGTATGTGATGGCAACAAAGGAAGCCAGCGACTTCACTGATCCGATGTGGCTAAACGACGAGGTCGAGGTGATGGCGCAGTTTGGTTACGAGTCAGATCTTGGAGGATGGCCGGCAATCACGCGCAGGCGAATCGACAAGGGCAGCGCGTGGTACGTTGCAACGGATCTGGATGCTACCGGCCGAGCGGCCCTCATGCGTGTGCTCGGTGCGTTCGCGCGCCTGGATATGAGCGGCATGGAGCTGCCTGATGGTGTAGAGAGAGTCGCACGCGGACCGGTGACGTTCTACATGAACCACTCTGACAAGGCTGTGCAACTATCTGGCGTTACCGGGTTTGACCTGATTTCGCAGGCGGATGCGACGGGCCATGCCGTCCTCGCGCCCCGCTCCGCAATGGCGATCCTGAACCGCTAAGCAAAGCACCAGCCCCGCCCCTTTCTCACACGCGGGTAGGGGCGGGGCTGGTAGTTCTGCTGAAGCAGGTGGACTCGGCGAACTTGATGGCCTACTTGCGGTGCGGGCTTTCTAGCCTCCACTTCGGCAGTAGCCACAGCGGGTATTTATTTGAGAACAGGCCGACCACGGTGCCAACCGCTCCGACGGCGGACAGTAGACAACCGAGGATAAACAGTATCCACACGCCTCCGGTCAACTCGTTGAACAGGCCGGATAGTCCGATTACTCCCAGGCCGAACAGTAAGACGGTGAAACTGGGGAGGAACACGAAGGCAAATCGTTCATCCACGATGCCATCTTCGGTTTCCCACGCCCGCGACGAGGGCGTGTCTTTGCGTAGCCACACGGTTGCGATTAGGGCAGCCAGGCCCAATACGAATGCGATGATCGTCATGCTCCAAGCTTACCCACACGAGCCGGCGTGGACCCGCGCTGATCTGTAGTTGCCGCGCATCGAGTGTTGAGGGGAACATGAGCGGGGGTCGGCGGCGCCACGAAATACGCGCAAGTTTGGCAAAATGGGGTTGTGAATGATGCGCTCCCCACTGATTCTGCCCGACTTCTCGAGGTCGCGATTGAGGCGCTTCCTGCCTCGGTTGTGAACGTGTTTGAAGGAATTGATCGGCTGCTTTATTGTCGGTTGCCACTAAAGAACAGGTTTCGGCGTATCACAGTGCGTGACGGCCTGATTTTGCGCGGGCCGGGCGGTTGGGCGGAAGTTTCACCATTTTGGGATTATGACGCTCGCGAATCCGCCCAGTGGTTGTGTGCAGGGCTTGAGGCCGCGCAAAGTGAGCCACTGCCTCGTAAGCGCGAGGCCGTGCCGGTTAACGCAACGGTGCCGGTGGTGGATCCGCAGGTGGCGTTCGACATCGTGAAGAATTCGGGTGGCGCTCGCACGGTAAAGGTAAAAGTGGCGGATCCAAACTCCACTATTAGCGAGGATTGTGCGCGTATTGAGGCGGTGCGTGACGCCCTCGGCCCCGCGGGGCAGATCCGCGTGGATGCAAACGCGGCGTGGGATGTGCCGCAAGCGCTGGAGGCCATTCACGAACTGAACCGGGCATGCCAGAGTGGGGGCGGCGCGGACCTGGAGTATGTGGAGCAACCGTGCGCAACGGTGGAGGAACTTGCGCGCGTTCGCCAGCAGGTGGACGTGCGGATCGCGGCGGATGAGTCGGTGCGTCGCGCCTCGGACCCTCTAGCGGTGGCACGCGCGGGCGCTGCGGACTTAGTGATCGTAAAGGTGCAACCTTTGGGTGGTGCAAAGCGCCTGATCGACGTGGTTGAGAGGGCGGGATTGCCCGCGGTTGTCTCCTCCGCTTTGGATTCGTCGGTGGGCCTAGCCCGCGGCGTGGAGTGCGCGGCGGCGCTGGATGAGCTTCCGTTTGCCTGCGGACTCGCTACCGCGCAAATGTTCACGGCGGACGTCACTAAGACTCCGCTTCGACCGGTAGATGGGGTTATTGCTCCTCAAGAAATCGAGATTGACGAGGCCGCCGTATCGTTCTTGCCGCATAGGCGTGACGAGGCGGAGCACCTGACGCGGTGGCTCGCTAGGCTTGAAGAAATGGTTCACTGCCTGTAGTGGCGGGGGAGGGTTATGCCTGCTTCTGTTGATGCGCGCTGGCTGATTGCGGCGCTGGCTCCGTACGTGCGCGATTTTGTGGTTGCTGCGGGTTCGCGTAGCGCTCCGCTTGCATATGCGATTGCTAGTGCGGAGGGTAGCGGGATGGTGCGCGCGCACCCCGCGTTCGATGAGCGTAGCGCAGGCTTCTTCGCGCTGGGTTTGGCGCAGGCTTCGAAGGCTCCAGTTGCGGTGGTGACAACTTCCGGCACCGCCCCCGCACACCTGCTACCAGCGGTGATTGAGGCGTTCCACACGGGCGCGCCGCTCATTGTGATTTCGGCGGATCGGCCCTTTGAGATGAGGGGCGTGGGCGCGTCGCAGACCACGGATCAATCTGGGCTGTTTGGCAATCACGTGGTGGCGCAGCTGGATGTGCCGGCGGAAGTGGGGATTAGTCCGGATGCTCGCGCGGTGTCCGAGGACGGCGCTGCGAAGGCCTTTGTTGCGCGCGTTCGCCGCCTGGTGGGCCAGGTTGTGGGCGCGCGCGGGGCGGGTGGTCCGGCGCATATTAATATCGGATTCCGCGATCCTTTGACCCCGGAGGGGGCGCCTGCGGTAGCGGATTTAGACGCGGGGATCCCCGCCCGGCTTGCGCGGCGTCAGCCGGTTGTGACCGCGTGGGAGGATGCCGTGCAAGATTTGCGCACGGTCATTGTTGCGGGAGACAAGGCCGAGGGGGCGGCGCAGCTGGCTCAGGCGGCCGGGATTCCGCTTCTGGCCGAGCCTTCCTCCGGCGCATTTGGAGCTGCTGCCTTTTGCGGATTCGAGCAGCAGATGCTGACTCGGTTTGCGGGTGAAATCGAGCAGGTCGTGGTGCTTGGCCATCCCAGCTTGTCTCGCCCGGTTTCGCGCCTGCTGGCTGGCCCGGCCCGGGTGGTTGTCGCTTCGATCGCGCACGAATACCCAGATGTTGCGGGTAACGCCGACATAGTGGTGGAACAACTTGCCCCTGCCAGGCAGAAGATGCCACAGGGTGCGTGGACAAGAAGCTGGGCCGAGCATGCTCAAAACGTTGGCCAGTGGATCCGGGCGCGCGAACTCAGTCAGCTTGCTGCTTCCTCCCTCCATGAAGGCAACTGCCACGGCAACAATATGCGCGAGGCGGATTCCAACTCAGGCACCCGCCACCCAATACCGCACGGTGTTATTGCCGCCCGCGCGGTGTGGGACGCGTACGCAAACGCTTCGCGCGCGGCTGAGCCGGAAGATGGCGGTCACGCCCTGGTCCTCGGCGCTTCAAATTCGATTCGATACATTGATCTGGCGGCGGATTCGCCCGTGGGGAGCGGGGCAAAAGGGGTGTTTGCCGCGCGCGGCCAGGCGGGAATCGACGGAACTATCGCAACGGCAAAAGGCATTGCGCTCGGCCTTGATTGCCCCGTGCGCGCATTGGTTGGGGACCTCACGTTCATGCACGATATTGGCTCTCTCCTGCTCCCCGCGGGGCAGTCCGTGCCAGATGTGGACGTGGTGGTGATAGACGATCAGGGAGGACGCATCTTCCAATCGCTCGAACACGGCCTAGCTCCAAGTGCCGTCTATGAAAGGTTCTTTGCGGTCGCGCACAGCCTCGACTTTGAGGCGCTTGCCGCCGCTACCGGCTGGGAGTACGTGCGCGCGGACTTCACCACCTCCACCCGAAACGGTGCGGAGGGAAACGGCAATGACGCGGTTGAAGCAGATGCTTTTGAAACATTAACGAGGGCGCTCGCAGACCGGCCGCGGGGGCGGATCATTCACGTGGTGGCAGACCACAGCGGAGTGCGCGCGGGCGTGCAATCACTTTTTCCAGAAAAAACCCAGGTGCGCTGAAGAAATCGCTCAGAACAGCCGGCCACCATGTACATTGTTTTGAAAAAAGTACAGATATTTTTTAGGAGCCACGATGGAGAATGAGCGTCCCAGGGATTACGAGGGCGAACCAGATTCCGTTACCCCTGAAACCCCACAGGGTGAGCCCATCAAAACCCCGGATCAGCCGCGCTACGTTTACCGAACAGCAGATTCGCAAGGCGCAGATCAGCAGGATCCACGTGAGCAAGAAGAGGTAGAAGAGCAAGGACAACCTCAGGCCTACTCCGCGCCCGTAGCCGCGCAAAACTATCCGCAGCAAGGTGCCTACCCGCAGCAGGCGTATGGCCAGCAACAATATGGCCAGCAAGCTAGCGGACAACAGGGAGCATACGACCGGGGTGCTTACGGTCAGGCGAATTACGAGCAACAGGGCTTTCAGCAGGCGCAACCCGAGCAGTCGTATGGCCAGCCGTTTGGCTATGCCTCAAAGGTGCAGACAGCGCCGCGCAAACCGGCTAAGAAGGGTCCGGGTTGGGGCGCCCTCATAGTCGCGATGCTGCTTGCCGCGTTCCTCGCGGTTGGTGGCACGATCGCTACCCTAAAGTTTTCGGGAGCATACGCGCCCGCGGCCAGTAGCCAGCAGATTCAGCAGCCGTCAGGTGAAAAGACTCCAACCGTTCAGGTTTCGGGAGAGGGCACTGACTGGCAGGCGGTAGCTAACGCGGTTCGTCCCGCCACAGTGTCCATTCAAGTCAGCACGGGGGATGGTGGTGACACCGGTTCGGGTGTTGTTTGGGATAGCAACGGCAACATTGTCACGAACTATCACGTGGTTTCTGCCGCAGTTAATAACGAGCAGGCAAAGATCACGGTTCGCGCCAGCGGAAGCCGACTTTACGAGGCGGAGATTGTGGGTATCGACCCAACTACGGACCTGGCTGTTATCCGTATGAAGAATCCGCCCGCTGATTTGGTTGCCGGTAACTTTGGTGATTCCAGCCAGCTAAAGGTGGGCGAGGCCGTGATGGCGATCGGCTCGCCGCTGGGGCTCACGGACACGGTGACCACCGGTATCGTTTCGGCGCTGGATCGCCCGGTGGCGGTGAAGACGGCTGTGCCAAACGATCAAAGCGAGCAGTTCAACTACCAGTTCCCGTACTTCCTGCAGCAGTCGCCGCAGTCAGAAACGGTGGTAACAAACGCTATCCAGGTGGATGCCTCGATTAACCCCGGTAACTCGGGCGGTCCGTTGTTTGATGCGCAGGGCCGTGTGATTGGCATTAACTCCTCAATCGCGTCGATGGGTAAAGAGGGCTCGGCTGGCTCTATCGGCCTCGGATTCGCGATCCCTGTGAACCTGGTGAAGAACGTGGTGACGCAGTTGATTGAGAAGGGCGAGGCGGTGCACGCTCAACTTGGCGTGAGCATCTCTACTGCGGCGGTCCAGGTGGGTGAGGAAACTCGCCTGGGTGCGAAGGTGGAGTCGGTACTGCCAGGAGGAGCGGCCGCAGATGCGAACCTGCGGGTTGGTGACGTGATCGTGTCGATAGATGGCAACGACGTGGTGTCCTCCGCTGCGCTTACGGGATTTGTGCGTAGGTATAACTCCGGTGACACGGTGACGCTGGGGATCGCTCGTGGCGGTGAGATCACCGAGGTCCAAGTGGCCCTCAAGGCTAAGTAGCTAGCTCGGCCAGCTCGCATTCACCACGGATTTGGAGCTGCACGGGCGGCTCGCAGCGCGTGTAGCATTGGGTTTGCAACGCTCGGTCTAGGAGGATCCCGTGAAGCGAAATAGTCAGTACACCATTCCGATTGTGTTGGTGATGCTAGCTGGCCTTGCCCTGCCTTTCCTCGTTTGGTTTGAACAGGTTCCGTTTCAAGCTCGCTATATGCGCGGCGAAGCCGGGGCGGGGGATTGGCTACTTTTGATCGGTGGAGCTCTCGTGTGGGCCGGGTTGGTTTGCGTCGCTTCGGTGATGGCAAATGTGCTGGCGGCGGAGTATTACAAATCGGGCGGCATTTATCTTGTGGCGGCGATAGCGGCGGTAGTTTGCGGCGTTTTCACTGCATTCGCCCTGAACGCCTTTTCGCCACTGGCGTTGACCATTGGTTTCGCGGTGATTTTGTTCCCTGCGATCTACGTGGTGCTCCCGGACTATTCGCCGCGCTAGCCGAATGCGTAAGCTTTAAGCTTTCACCAATCGGCCTCGAAGATTAGTTTTCGAGGCCGATTGCCTGCAGTACGGGCAGCATTTTCGCCCCGGTTTCGGCTAGTTCCACCTCGGGTATGGATTCGGGCATGATGCCTCCGCCGGCAAATACGCGGATTGAGTGCTCGTCGGGAAGAACCTGGCCGCAGCGCAGAGCGATCGCGCACGCTCCCTCACCCGCCCCGTCGATCCAGCCGACGGGCCCGGAGTAGCGTCCACGGTCGGTCAGCTCATGCTTGGACAAAAGCTCGAACGCGTCCTGTGTGGGGGTGCCACAAACCGCGGCCGTGGGATGTAGGGCTCGAACCGCTTCGCAAACGGGCGCGTGGCCCACCTCAATCGCGGTGAGGTCGGCGGTGACGTCGGTGGCAAGGTGTGTGACGTTAGGAAGGTCCAAGAGGAACGGCTGGCTGGGAGCGTTGAGGTCGCGGCTGAGCCCGGCCAGGGCGTCCACCACGGATTGAACGGCCAGGGCGTGCTCTTCGCGGTCTTTAGCTGATTCCCACAGGGTGGCGCCTTCCCCCGGAGGACAAGTGCCGGCAAGTACGCGGGACTTCAACTGTCCGCCGCGCACGGATGCAAGCATTTCCGGTGATGCGCCGGTGAGGCCGGCAACGCTAAACGTCCAGGTGGTGGGGTATGCAGTAGCGAGCTCTTGTAAAACCGCAACTAGGTTAATCGGATGGTCAGATCGAGCCGTAATATCGCGAGCCATAACAGCTTTTTGTGCCCGGCCGTCGCGCAGTTCGTCCACGACCATGGCAACCGCGTGCTTCCATGCGGACCGTGACATGGTGCCCGGATCTAAATACCAGTTGGGCGCTCCGCCACTGTCCTCGCGCGCAGTGTCGCGCTGGCCGCCGCCGTCCTCGATTGAGTGGAGGTCCTCGCCGCCTGCCTCAATAACCGTCTCAATCTTCCACGTGGCGTCTCCCATCGCCACCCATGCAATGCGTGGCAATACCAGCGCCCCCGGCGTTCCGGGAGCAAAGCCAAATGACATTAGCCCCAGCGGAGCGTGTATCCCCGTCCGGGCTAAGAATTCCTGGCCGCCCTTCACGCTGGCTTCAGCGATTAGCGCCAGCCAGTCTTGGCCCGCGACCTGCATGTGCGGCTGGTTTTGAACTATCCCGGGATTCTCTGGCCGCGGGTTGGGCAGCAGCGCGCGTGAAAGTATTTTGAAAGTGGGATGCGCGAGGCCGTAGCTGCCTTCCTCTGCTGCAATGAGGGCAAGTGCTATACCGTCTCCAACGATGATTGGCTGAGCGTCAGTAGCGAGCGCAGGTCCACTCCAAACCGAGAGATTACGTGCGCCGTCAACGCGGTGTAGAAGCTCAGAGAATGTGGAGGGGCCACCAACCTCGCTGATCGAAACGCGCAGTTTTGGGCGCGCATGCGGATCGCGAAGGCGAAATCGTCGTGCGGAGTTCAATACGGTCACGGTATCCCATACTACCTGGCATCGTATTTTCGTTGCGCCAGGCACCCTAACGATCGAGTTTGCTTGAAATCCTAGGCATTACGTCCCCTCGAAGAAGGATCTGATTTCGCGTCACCCGGTTGAAGTTCACCTCTGGCATAGAACCGTGACAAGATAGATCTCATGGCAAAACGTGACCTTAAAGCTTCAGACGTAAATCGTGCATCGCTAGAGAAGCATCCCCACGAGGTCGCGGGCATGTTCAATAAAGTGGCCAGTCGATACGACCTAACCAACGAGGCGTTGACGTTCGGCCAGGTGCACATTTGGCGCAGGGGAGTGGTGCGCGCCCTCAATCTGAAGCCGGGCGAACGAGTCCTTGATCTGGCTGCTGGAACGGGTGGTTCCACGGCGGCACTCGCGGAAACCGGTGCGCATGTGATCGCGTGTGACCTGTCGGAGGGCATGATCGAGGTCGGGCGCCAGCGTCACCCGGAACTAGAGTTTGTGCAGGGGGACGCAACTGATTTGCCGTTTGAGGATGCCTCGTTTGACGCGGTAACTATTTCGTTTGGCCTGCGCAACGTGCAAAACACCGAGAAGGCGTTGCAGGAAATGTCGCGCGTGACCAAACCGGGCGGGCGTCTTTTGATCTGTGAGTTTTCGCGTCCAACTTGGCCGGTGTTTAACGCCGTTTACGGTTTTTATTTGGAAGAAATTTTGACGCGAGTTGCGAAGCTACTGTCTTCAGACGATGAGGCCTATGACTATCTGATTGAGTCGATTCGCGAGTGGTATGACCAGGAGACGCTGGGAAAAATGATTGCCCAGGCCGGTTGGGGGCGGGTGCAGTACCGCAACTACACGGGCGGTATCCTCGCGTTGCACCGCGCTGTCAAACCCTGAAGTGCTGATGCGCTATTTTCGCGATAGCCTCACTGTGATCAATAAAATAAGTAACATGGTTGTGATCAAATACGATTGTGTTTGCGGCGGCCGGGCGTTCGTTTCCCGTGCCAAATAGCCTTTTTTCTGTATCTTTTGTGGACCTACCCCACCTGGTGGATAGGGTAGGGACATATGGGCATTTCGCCTCTAGAGGAATGCAAATTTGGTAAAAGTTATATGAGTAGCAACGAGCGGGAGGAACACGTGGAGCTGGCTGACGCGTCCGACTTCAGTGCTGATGTCGTCGTTGTGGGCGCAGGCCCTGCAGGTTCTGCAACGTCTTATTACTTGGCGCGGGCGGGGCTTGATGTCGCTCTTTTAGAAAAATCTACGTTCCCGCGCGACAAGATTTGTGGTGATGGCTTGACGCCAGCCGCGGTTGCTGAGGTCCAACTCATGGGCGTTGACACCGCGGGGTGGAAGCGCAACAAGGGTCTCAATGTAATTGGCGGCGGCCACTCTATTTATTTGCCGTGGCCAGAAACGAAGTCGGCTCCTAACTTCGGTATGGCGCGTGCCCGAATGCAGTTGGATGAGGATTTAGCGCGCCGCGCCGAGTCCGCGGGAGTCCGCTTGTACGAAGGTTTCAACGTTACGGGCGCTCTGCAAACTCCTACTGGCCGCGTGTGCGGCGTAACCGCTAAGGTCGGCAAGGGTAAAGATGCGCGGGAAATAGAGTTTCGCGCGAAGGTCGTTGTTGAAGCCGGCGGTGTAGCTGCCCGCCTCGCCACGTCCCTCGGTATTGAAAAGCTAGAGAACCGTCCGCTGGGTGTGGCAGCTCGTGCATACTTTAAGTCGCCAAAGGGCGATGCAGAGTGGATGGATTCGCACCTGGAGCTGTGGAGCGGCAAGCGCGGCGAATCTGATCTTTTGCCCGGCTACGGCTGGCTGTTCCCGCTGGGCGACGGCGTTGTTAACGTTGGGCTCGGCTCCGTTTCTTCCACGTCGAAGGCAACTAAGTTGCCGTATCGCGAGATCTTCAAGACCTGGATTGCGAACCTGCCCGAAGAGTGGGAGATGACCGAAGAGAATCAGATCGGTCAGCTTCGCTCTGCCGCTTTGCCGATGTCGTTCAACCGCAAGCCCCACTACCGCGATGGTCTCGTAATCGTTGGTGACGCGGGCGGTATGGTTTCCGCTTTTGATGGCGAGGGAATTGCCCCAGCTATGAGGGCGGGACGCTACGCTGCAGAATCTATTGTTTCCGCACTAAGCCGCACGTCGGATGCGGGTTTTGATCGCGCGATGGAAACGTACACGGAGACGCTGAGGGCAGACTGGGGCGGCTACTACCAGCTGGGCCGCGTGTTTGTGAAGCTGATCGAGAACCCGAAGATCATGCACGCCTGCACAAAGTATGGCCTGCCGCGTCCCAGGCTCATGAAACTCGTTCACAAACTCCTTTCGGACGGCTTTGAGCGTTCGGGCGGAGAGTGGGATGACAAGCTGATAACGGCTCTTGCGAAGGTGGTTCCAAAGGTATGATTAGGCGTTTGGTATCCCCAGCAAAATCTACAAAGAATGATCTGTTAACCGCCAGGTTGGAGGCATAGTGAGCAATCCGTATATCCCGATATTGATCATGGCTGCGATGGCAGTCTTGGTCGCACTCGGTGGCCTGGGAGCCTCCGCGATCCTGGGACCCGTTAACAAGAACAAGGTCAAGTCCAGTAACTACGAGTGCGGCGTGGACCCGATCCATCACGACGCTGATGTCGGCCGCTTCCCCGTGAAGTACTACCTGGTGGCTATGACGTTCATTATTTTCGACATCGAGGTGGTCTTCCTTTACCCGTGGGCTGTTACCTTCGGGAAGTTGGGCCTGTTCGGCCTCGTTGTCATGTTTACGTTCATCGCGCTGATCACGGTTCCATTCATTTATGAGTGGCGCCGCGGCGGCCTGGATTGGGACTGATAGGAGGGAGTAGTAAATGGGTATCGAAGATAGTCTTCCCGCAGGCGTTGGCCTAGCCTCCATTGAGGCGGTTCTAGATCTTGCCCGTAAGCACTCTCAGTGGCCTGTAACGATGGGTCTGGCATGCTGCTCCATTGAGATGATGGCTGCGGGCACGCCGCGTTTCGACATGGCTCGTTTTGGTTTGGAAGTGTTCCGCGCCTCGCCGCGCCACGCTGACCTCATGATCGTGTCCGGCCGGTTGTCGCACAAGATGGCTCCGATTGTTCGCCGCGTTTATGACTCGATGCCAGAACCCAAGTGGGTTATTTCGATGGGCGCCTGCGCCTCCACGGGCGGCATGTTCAACAACTACGCGGTTGTGCAGGGCTGTGACCACGTTGTTCCGGTTGATGTTTATTTGCCGGGATGCCCGCCGCGTCCAGAGGCTTTGATCAACGCGATCATGGTACTGCGTGAGCAGATCGGTAAGGAACCGGTTGGCGCTCACCGCATTGAGGTTGCGCGTAAGGCGGAGGAAGCTGCTCTGGCAGCTACCCCAACTCATCTGATGAAGGGACTGCTTGCATGAGCGACAACTCCCCATCCTCGAAGAAGTTCGGCGAGGTAGCCGAACAGGTCAGCCCAACTCGCGGCGGAGCGGCTCCGGAGACCGTTGACGTTCGTCACGGCCAGTGGGGCGTTCGCGGTTCTGGCGATACCACCGGTTTTGGTGGCCTCACGCGCACGGTTGATCTTCCCGGTGAATCGGCTCGCCCCTACGGCGGGTGGTTTGACTCTGTTGTGGACATTCTTGAAGAACTCATCAAGGATGCCGGCATTGAGGTCAAAGATGTCATTGAGCGCGTGGTTGTAGACCGCGACGAGCTTACGATTTTTGTGACTCGCGAGCACATTCTGCAGGTTTGCCGTTGGTTGCGTGATGATCAGGATCTGCGCTTCGAGCTGTGTCTTGGCGTTTCTGGTGTGCACTACCCGCACGCGGCGGGTCGAGAACTGCACGCTGTCTACCACCTCCTCTCGGTGACGCATAACCGCATGCTCCGCCTAGAGGTAACGGCCCCGGATTCGGATCCGAAGATCCCGTCCGTCGTTTCGATCTACCCGGGTAATGACTGGCATGAGCGCGAAACATGGGATTTGTTCGGCATCGTATTCACCGGTCACCCCGGCCTTACTCGTACCGCTCTACCCGATGACTGGGTAGGCCACCCGCAGCGCAAGGATTATCCGCTGGGTGGTATTCCGGTCGAATACAAGGGAGCTACAGTTCCGCCGCCAGACACTCGGAGGTCGTACAACTAATGAATAACGAAAAACCGGTATTTTACGCAACGCCCGGTGGACTCGATATCGACGATATTCCTGAGGTTCTGGCAAGCGGCGGCGACTGGGAAGATGTTCTTTCTGAAATTGAGCGTCTTTCTAACGAGCGCATCGTTGTTAACCTCGGTCCGATTCACCCGTCCACGCACGGCGTGCTGCGCGTGATCCTCGAGATCGATGGTGAGACCGTGCGTGAGTCCCGTCTGAATACGGGCTACCTGCACACGGGCATTGAGAAGAACATGGAGTACCGCACGTGGACGCAGGGCGTAACGTTCTGTACGCGTATGGACTACGTGGCTCCACTGTTTAACGAGGCTGTTTATGTGCAGGCCGTGGAGAAGCTACTCGGTATTACCGACGAGGTTCCGCAGCGCGCTAACTGGATCCGCATTCTGTTGATGGAGCTGAACCGTATTGGTTCGCACCTGGTCGCAATCGGCTCCGGTGGTAACGAGCTGGGCGCAACCACGATGATGACGATCGCGTTTAGGGGCCGTGAGAACGTGCTCCGTATTTTTGAGCGCATCACGGGTCTGCGTATGAACCACGCGTTTATGCGTCCGGGCGGTGTGGCTCAGGATCTGCCGTCGGGCACCACGGATTACATTCGCGAGCTCCTGCCTAACTTGCGCAACGACATTGGGGAGCTGCAGGACCTCACGCAGGAAAACCCGATCTTCAAGCTGCGTCACATCGATGTGGGCTACATGTCGCTCGCTTCGATGATGGCGCTTGGCATGACCGGTCCGTGCTTGCGTGCTGCTGGCCTCCCACTCGATTTGCGTAAGACGCAGCCGTACTTCGGTTACGACCAGCTTGAGTTTGACGTTCCGGTTCGAGACAAGTCTGATGCGTACAACCGCGTGCAGGTGCGTTTCGACGAGTGCTACCAGTCGCTACGAATCATTAACCAGGTTCTCGACAAGCTCGATGAGTGCGAGGGTGACCCGGTTATGGTGCAGGATCCGGCAATCAAGTGGCCGGCGCAAATGTCGATTGGTTCGGATGGTCAGGGTAACTCGCTGGCGCACATTCGCGAGATCATGGGTGAGTCCATGGAGTCTCTCATTCACCACTTCAAGCTTGTAACCGAGGGCTTCAAGGTTCCGGCCGGCCAGGCGTATGGAATGGTGGAACACGCTAAGGGCGTTATTGGCGCTCACGTTGTCTCGGACGGCGGTACGCGCCCGTACCGCGCGCACTTCCGCGACCCGTCGTTCTCTAACTTGCAGTCGTTTGCGATGATGACTGAGGGCGGTCAGCTTGCTGACGTCGTCGTGTCACTCGCTTCGATTGACCCGGTACTGGGAGGTGTTGATCGCTGATGTACAGCGACGAAGTTTTGGAGCGCCTGCGTGCTGATGCCGCTGCGATTATGGCGCGCTACCCGAAGGGCCACGAGCGTTCGGCACTTTTGCCCATGCTGCACTTGGTGCAGTCGGTGGACGGCTACATTTCTGCTGATGGCGTGACTTTTTGTGCACAGACTCTGGGGATTACTCGCCCGGAGGTTTCCGCTGTTGCCACGTTCTACACGCAGTACAAGCGCCACCCCAACGGTGAATACAACGTGGGGGTTTGCACGAACGCCCTGTGCGCTGTGATGGGCGGGGACCAGATCTGGGAGGCCGTTTCCGGTCATCTCGGGGTGGGCCACGACGAAACCACGGCGGATGGCAAGATCACGCTGGAGCGCCTTGAATGCAACGCAGCTTGCGACTACGCGCCCGTAGTGATGGTCAACTGGGAGTTCTTCGACAACCAGACGCCGGAATCAACGATCGCCCTCGTGGATGATATTGAGGCCGGGCGCCCGATCAAGTCCACGCGAGGTCCGGAGCAGGTGCCCACGTTCAAGGAAATCTCTAGGCTCCTAGCCGGTTTTGAAGATGGCCTCGTGGATGAGGGCCCGTCGGCTGGTGAACCGTCTTTGCGCGGTCTGAAGATCGCGAAGGAGAAGGGCTGGATGAGCCCGTCAAGCATCTCGGGTGCGGAGGGACAGCCTCAGCAGGAAGTTGGCGGCTTGTACTCGTCCGCTGAGCGTCCTGCGGTTACAGAGGAAGATAAGGAGGGCGACGAATGAGCGACGTAACGTTTTCGAAGCCCGGAGTCCTAACGCCGGTACTTTCACGCGGCTGGGATGAGGACCGTTCCTGGACCCTGGAGTCCTACCGCAGCCGCGGGGGATACAAGGGGCTTGAGAAGGCCCTCACGATGGAGCCGGGTGACATCACCGAGACAGTGAAAACCGCTGGTCTTCGCGGTCGTGGTGGTGCAGGATTCCCGACTGGTTTGAAGTGGTCGTTCCTTCCTCCTGATGATGGCAAGCCGCGCTACCTGGTCGTTAACGCCGATGAGTCCGAGCCGGGAACCTGTAAGGACATCCCGCTCCTTATGGCGAATCCGCACGTCTTGATCGAGGGCATGGCAATCACGGCCCGCGCGATCAGGTGTGAGCACGCATTCATCTACTTGCGCGGCGAAGTCGCGCACGTTTACCGTCGCCTTCTCGCCGCGGTGCGTGAGGCCGAAGAGGCCGGCATTATCGGCCAGGGACGCGGACCCGCAGGGGATTTCAACCTCCGCATCACGGTGCACGCTGGTGCGGGCGCTTACATTTGTGGTGAGGAAACCGCGCTGCTTGACTCCCTTGAGGGTCGTCGCGGTCACCCGCGTTTGAAGCCTCCGTTCCCAGCTGTTGCGGGTCTTTACGCCCGTCCGACAGTTGTTAACAACGTTGAGTCGATCGCGCAGGTTTCTGGAATCTTCCAGCACGAAGCCGGTTGGTTCACCTCGATGGGTACTGAGAAGTCGAGCGGTCACGGCCTCTTCTCCGTGTCCGGTCACGTTAACAATCCGGGACAGTTTGAAGCACCGTTTGGCATCACCATGCGCGAGCTCATTGAGATGGCTGGCGGTATGCGCAACGGTCACAAGCTGAAGTTCTGGACTCCGGGTGGTTCTTCAACTCCGATCTTCACTGAGGAAGAACTCGACGTACCGCTCGACTACGAGTCTGTTGGCGCTGCCGGTTCAATGCTTGGAACGCGCGCCCTGCAGGTATTTGACGAAACCACTTCAGTGGTTCGCGTCGTCACTCGTTGGACTGAGTTCTACCAGCACGAATCGTGCGGTAAGTGCACGCCGTGCCGCGAGGGCACCTACTGGATGAAACAGATCCTGCTGCGCCTCGAAGAGGGTAGGGGACTTCCCGGTGACGTGGACAAGCTTTTGGAGATTTCCGGAAATATTGCGGGCCGCTCGTTCTGCGCCCTCGGTGATGCTTCGGCAGCTCCCGTCCAGTCTGGTATCGCGCATTTCCGCGAAGAGTTCGAAGCCGGCCTCACAACGCCTGCGCGCGAACTATTCCCGTATGAAGCGTCCGCCCACTTTGCTAAAGGAGGTGCCCGATGAGTGAGGAGTTGGTAACTCTCACTATCGACGACACTGAGGTGTCCGTCCCGAAGGGTACGCTTATCATCCGCGCTGCCGAGCAGGTCGGTATCCGCATTCCGCGTTTTTGCGATCATCCGCTTTTGGCTCCAGCTGGCGCGTGCCGCCAGTGTCTGGTTGAGGTAGCGGCGCCGGACCGTTCTGGTGAGGTGCGTCCGTTCCCGAAGCCACAGGCCTCGTGCACGATGACGGTCATGCCCGGCATGGTGGTAAAGACGCAGCGCACGTCCGAGGTAGCAGAGAAGGCCCAGAAGGGTGTGATGGAGTTCCTCCTGATCAACCACCCGCTGGACTGCCCGATCTGTGACAAGGGCGGCGAATGCCCGCTACAGAACCAGGCGATGTCCGAGGGGCGCGAAGTTTCGCGTTTCGATGACGCCAAGCGCACGTTCGTGAAGCCCATCAAGCTCTCCACTCAGATCGCGCTTGACCGTGAGCGTTGCATCCTGTGTCAGCGCTGCACGCGTTTTTCGAAGCAGATTGCGGGCGATGCTTTCATTGACCTGCAGGGTCGCGGCGGCGGCACCGCTCCAACCGAGGACCACCAGTTCATGGGGGAGCAGGTTGGACGCTTTGACACTGCCGTTCTCGGCTTCCATAGCGATGCTTCGAACATCAATAGTGACGAAGGATTTGCTGGCCCGTTCGGCAACCCCGGCTACGAGTCCGGCCTCAACGCCGGCCCGGTTGGTGCCGCGGAAGCCGACACGTCCGGACGCCCATTCGCCTCCTACTTCTCGGGTAACACCATTCAGATCTGCCCGGTGGGTGCGCTCACGTCCACCTCGTACCGTTTTAGGGGACGCCCGTTCGACCTCGTATCGACGCCGTCCGTCTCTGCGCACGACGCCTCTGGCGCCGCAACGCGTATCGACATTCGCCGCGGCGAGGTTGTTCGCGTTCTGGCGGGTGAGGACGCTGACGTCAATGAAGAGTGGATCACCGACAAGGATCGCTTCGCATTCACCTGGAGCACCGGCGAGGATCGCCTGACCGCTCCGCTGGTTCGCGAGGACGGCAAGCTTGTTCCCACCTCTTGGGCGGATGCGCTTGACCGTGCGGCTCGCGGCTTGAAGGAAGCCCGCGAAGCTGGCAAGACGGTACTGTTGCCAGGTGGCCGCCTCACGGTTGAAGATAGCTACGCGTGGTCTAAGTTTGCGCGTGTCGTCATGAACACCAACCAGGTTGATGGCCGCGTACGCGCCACCTCGCTTGAGGAAACGAAGTTCCTTGGCACGCGTGTTGCCGGCACTGGCCTGGGCGTGACCTACAAGGATCTTGAGAAGGCTGGCCGCGTTCTCATCGTTGGTCTCGAGGCCGAAGATGAAGCTGGAAACGTTTTCTTGCGTTTGCGCAAGGGCGCACTGGCCGGCTCCGTTAAGGTTTCCGTGGTTGCTCCGATGACCACCCCTTCCACTCGCAAGATGAATGCCGATCTGCTTCGCGCAGCTCCCGGCACTGAACCCGAGGTGCTCGACGCAGTAAGCGGCGATCTCGCAACTGAACTTGCAAATGGTGTGATCGTTGTTGGCGAACGCGCTGTGGAGATTCCCGGTCTTTACACCGCTGTTGCCCGCCTCGCGGACCGCACGGGTGCACGCATCGCGTGGATCCCGCGTCGCGCCGGCGAACGAGGTGGCCTCGAAGTTGGCTTGAACCCGAACCTGCTTCCATTTGGCCGCTGTGCTGCGGATGCCGATGCTCGCATCGACATGGAAGCCGTGTGGGGCGCCAAACTTCCGTCGGATCCCACCAAGTGCACGGTAGATATTCTGGCCGAAGCCGCAACCGATCCTCGTTCGGCGATGATCCTCGGCGGCGTTGACTCGCGCGACGTAACTGACCCGGAGAACCTGAAATCCGCAATCGAAAAGTCCGGATTCGTGGTTGCTCTGGAAGTCCGCCGCACGGATCTGACCGAAATGGCAGACGTTGTATTCCCCGTTGCACCGGTGACCGAAAAGAACGGTACGTTCATCAACTGGGAAGGCCGTCTGCGCCCCTTTGGCCAGGCTCTTGCAACCCGCGCGCTAACCGACCGCGAAGTGCTACACCGCCTCGCAGGCCTCATGGGCGTGAACCTCGGCGTTGAAACCTTGAAGGACACGCACGCCGAAATCAACGAGCTCATGGAGTGGGATGGCTCGCGCATCGACAGCCCGGCAATCTCGCCCGCCCCCGTGCAGGCGCCCGGCGCTGGCAATGCTGTCCTCGCCACCCACAAGCTCATGCTCGACGAAGGCCGGATGCAGGACTTCGCTCCAGAGCTGGCCGGCACTGCTCGCCGATCCGTTGCCCGCATGAGCGTGGCAACTATGCAGGCAATCGGCGTAGCCGAAGGCGATCTCGTAAGCGTTTCTACGTCACGAGGCGCGATCACCCTTCCGGTTGCTGTGACTGACCTTCCCGAGGACGTTGTGTGGCTGCCCGAATGCTCGGCAGGCTCACACGTTCATGAAACTCTCGGCGCCAAAAATGGTTCCGTTGTATCCATCGCAGCCAATACGGAGGTGAACCGGTGAGTACTCTTGCGCTAACTCTTACGCCGTTTGCTCCACCGACAACCGCGCCGGCTGACTTCAGCGAAGAGACCTGGTGGCTGAGCCTACTTAAGGCCCTGTTCATCGTGCTATTCCTGATCATGTCAGTGATCATGGCGCTCTGGGTTGAACGACGTGGTCTTGGTCGTATGCAAACGCGTCCCGGCCCGAATGTTGCAGGCCCGCTGGGCTTGTTCCAAGCATTCGCGGACGCCGTGAAGCTCCTGTTCAAGGAGGACATTTGGACGGATAAGGCAGAGAAGTTCATCTACTTCGTTGCCCCCGCTATTTCCGCGTTCTCCGCATTCATGGTGCTAGCGGTCATCCCCATGGGCCCGAACGTGAACATGTTCGGCCGCTCCACGCCTCTGCAGATGGCTGACACCCCAATCGCGATCCTCTACATCCTCGCGATCGCGTCGATCGGTCTTTACGGCACGGTCCTAGGCGGTTGGTCAACGCGTTCCACCCTGCCGCTCCTCGGCTCGGTCCGCGCTGCCGCGCAGGTCATCTCCTACGAACTTGCGATGGGCCTCTCGCTTGTGTCCGTGTTTCTCGTGGTCGGCTCCATGTCGACCTCAGAAATCGTTGCGGCACAGCACAGCGTTTGGTGGGCATTTGCCCTCTTGCCCGCGTTCATCGTCTACTTCATCTCGATGGTGGGCGAAGTAAACCGCCTCCCGTTTGACCTTCCGGAAGCAGAAGGTGAACTCGTTGCCGGGCACATGACCGAATACTCGTCGATGAAGTTCGGCTGGTACTACCTGTCCGAATACATCAACATGTTCAACGTGTCCGCCGTTGCAACCACGGTGTTCCTCGGCGGCTGGCATGCGCCGTTTGGGCTGTCTTACGTTCCATTTATCGACTTCAACTCCGGCTGGTGGGGCTTCCTGTGGTTCAACCTGAAGATGTGGCTCTTCTTCTTCAGCATGGTCTGGATCCGCGGTACGCTCCTGCGTTTCCGCTACGACCAGTTCATGAAGCTCGGCTGGAAGATCCTGATCCCAACCTCCCTTGTCTGGCTGGTTCTTGTTGCAACGCTGCAGGGCGTGCGCATGTGGGTAACGGATTCGCTTCTCGCAATCACGGGCGGAATCGTAGCGGTGTTCCTCGTTGTCATGATCATCCTGTGGCTGTTTGATCGCCCCGAGCCTGAAGTCAAGGCGGACGAGGAGTTCGATCCGTTCGCGGGCGGCTACCCTGTACCGCCGCTACCCGGCCAGCAGCTACCCCCGTCCCCACGGGCGGGTTTGGTGCCGGCCGCCACCGCCGCAACTGATCAGAAGGAAGTGCGCGATGAGTAAAGACAAGAACGAAGAGATGCTCTACGAGCACGATCCGAAGGGCTTCTGGGGCAACTTGTTCGCCCCAGTGGCAGGTTTTGGCGTAACTATCTCATCGATGTTCCGCCCGGTAGTTACGGAGCAGTACCCGTTTGAGGGTCCCTTCGTGCAGCCACGCTTCCACGGCCGCCACCAGCTGAACCGCTACGCGGACGGCCTCGAAAAGTGCATTGGCTGCGAGCTTTGCGCATGGGCATGCCCAGCGGACGCGATCCTTGTTGAGGCCGCCAATAACACTCCCGACGCCCAGTACGCTCCGGGTGAGCGCTTCGGCCGCGTCTACCAGGTCAACTACCTGCGTTGCATTTTCTGTGGATTGTGCATCGAGGCGTGCCCCACGCGCGCCCTCACGATGGGTAATGATTTCGAACTTGCCGACTACCACCGCCGCGACCTGATCTTCGAGAAGGATCAGATCCTCGCGCCGATGGAAGAAGGCATGCTTGCCACTCCGCACCCGATGGTGGAGGGGCTCTCCGATGGTGACTACTACCGCGGCGCCGTAACCGGCCCAACCAAGGCGCAGGTTGAATGGGTGCGTGAACACCGCCCAGACGATCCGACGCTGGAGGCCGCTGCGAAGGCCGCAGAAAAGAACGAAATGGCTCTCGCTAGCTTAGAAACCGAAGGAGGCGAGAGTAAGTGAACCCGACCCCAATTGATGCAGTAACCACGATCGGCACCGGTGAGACAGTCCTCTTCTGGATCACCGCCGCAATCATGGTTCTCGGCGCCCTGGGTGTCCTCTTCTTCAAGAAGGCGGCCTACGCGGCGTTGTCGATGGTGCTGGTCATGCTTGGCCTCTCCGTCCTCTACTTCGCGCAGGGAGCGCCCTTCATGGGTGTTGTTCAGGTCGTGGTTTACACGGGCGCGATCATGATGCTGTTCCTGTTCGTCCTCATGATGATCGGCCTGCAGGCAACGGATAACTACCAGAACCAAAGCCGAGGCAACATTGTCCTCGCCGTGATTGGCGCCGGCGCCATGGCGTTTGCCCTCTCCGCAGTGGTTTGGAAGGCAAATCTCCCGGCGGTCAAGGAGTTTGGAGTTGATCCCTACTCGAACGCTCCGATTGAGAATCTGGCACTCGCCCTGTTCTCCAACTACTGGTTCTCGATGGAACTCGCCGGTGCGCTACTGATCACCGCAGCCGTTGGCGCGGTCCTCCTAACGCATGGCGACCGCCTCTCCCCGAAGCGCACGCAAAAGCAGGTAGTTGACGCGAAGATGTCCGCTTACGCAGAAACCGGCCGCCACATCGGCCAGTACACTGCGCCCGGTGTGTTCGCTCGATCCACCGCATTTGACGTGGGTGCTATTTCTGGTGAGACCCACAAGCCGGTTGAAGAATCGATCCCGCGCGTTGTGCGCGTGCGCGGTCTTGACCGCTCGCTCGGTTCGCTCGATCCGGAACTCGCGCGTTCGCTCGGAGAGCAAGCCCTGGGCAAGCAGCCGGAGCACCCGTACCACGGCGTCGCCGCCACCCAGAGCGTGGCCCGCGCCCGCACGTGGGGCATGGCCGGCGAGGAAGCCCCGGACGGTCTCCTCCAGTACGAGGCCCGCCCCGAAATCGAAGCCGGCGAGCCCGAAGTTAAGGAGGACGAGCAGTGAGCATCTCGTACTACATCATCTTGGCAATGATCCTCTTCTCGATCGGCGCCGCAGTGGTAATGGTTCGCCGCTCCGCAGTGATCTCACTGATGGGGGTTGAGCTGATGCTGAACTCCGCGAACCTCACCCTCATCACTTTTGCCCGCATTTACGGTGATTTCACCGGCCAGGTGATGGCGTTTTTCGTCATGATCGTTGCCGCCGCCGAGGTCGTGGTTGGCCTCGCAATCATCGTGTCCATCTTCCGATCTCGTCGCACCACCTCGGTCGATGAGGTCAACCTACTGAAGCACTGAGGGAGGAAAGGTGAATTACTCCATGCTTCTTCCCCAGGCACCCGTCGAGGCCGCAGCGGTCTCCGGCGTAGCATCACTGGGCTGGTTGATGATCGCGATCCCACTCGCGGTTTCTATCCTTCTGCTCCTGCTGGGGCGCGTGTCTGATCGGTGGGGCCACTGGCTTGCCGTCCTCGCATCCTGGTCCTCGTTCGGTATCGGCCTGGCCATCATCATTCAGATGCTCGGCGTGGCCCCCTCCGAACGCTCGATGGAGATGAACCTGTTCGAGTGGATCCCAGCTGGCGACTTCACGGTAAACTTCGGGCTCCTCATGGACCCGCTGTCAATGACGTTCGTCATGCTGGTCACGTTCGTTGGCTCGCTCATCCACGTGTACTCGATTGCGTACATGGAACATGACAAGGACCGCCGCAGGTTCTTTGCCTACTTGAACTTCTTTATCGCGGCCATGCTGATCCTCGTGCTCGGCAACTCCTACGCGATCCTGTTCGTCGGTTGGGAAGGCGTTGGTCTGGCCTCCTACCTGCTGATTGGCTTCTGGAACTACGTTCCCGAATACGCCACGGCGGCTAAGAAGGCATTCGTCATGAACCGTGTTGGCGACATGGGTCTGCTGGCGGCCATGATGGTCATGTTTGCCCAGTTCAGCTCGGTGGACTTCCGTACGGTATCGGCGGAGGTAACTGGCGCATCGCAGGGCGCGGCCACTCTGATCGGCCTGTTCCTGCTTCTTGCCGCAACCGGTAAGTCCGCACAGTTCCCGTTGCAAGCCTGGTTGGGCGACGCCATGGCCGGCCCCACGCCGGTCTCCGCCCTCATCCACGCGGCAACGATGGTTACCGCTGGCGTCTACCTGATCGTGCGCTCCGGCGCCGTCTACGTCCAAGCGCCGATCGCCGCAACCGTCGTGGCAATCGTGGGTGCAATCACCCTCCTCTTCGGAGCCATCGTCGGTACCGCGAAGGATGACATCAAGAAGGTGCTTGCAGCATCCACGATGTCGCAAATCGGCTACATGATGCTCGGTGCAGGCCTGGGCCCAATCGGCTGGGCATTCGCGATCTTCCACCTGTTCACCCACGGCTTCTTCAAGGCGCTCATGTTCCTTGGCGCCGGTTCGGTGATGCACGCGATGGACAACCAGGTGAACATGCGTAACTTCGGTGCCCTGAAGGGCGCAATGAAGATCACGTGGATCACCTTCATGATGGGTTGGCTCGCAATCCTTGGCGTACCGCCGTTCTCCGGCTTCTGGTCAAAGGATCCGATTATCGAGGCAGCTTTCGCAGCCAGTAACTTCGGCAACATTGAGGCTTCCTGGCCCGGCTGGATCTTTGGCACGGTGGCTCTCGTTGGCGCAGGAATCACCGCGTTCTACATGTCTCGCCTGTTCTTCATGACGTTCCACGGCAAGGCCCGCTGGACTAAGACAATGGCGGGGGAACCCATCCAGCCGCACGAGTCATCGCCGCTAATGACGGTTCCGATGATTATTCTCGCGGTTGGCGCAGTGTCCCTCGGCGGTCTCCTCACGATCAACTCGACGTTCGTTACCTGGCTTGAGCCGGTCACTGGAGAAACAGTGCACGCAGAGCCGGTACTACCGGTTATTGCAATCCAGGTTCTCGTACTCCTCGTCGTGATTATCGGCGCGCTGTACGCCTGGAAGAAGTACGGACGCGAAGAGGTTTCGCAGGCTGTGCCCGCAGCTGGAGCCCTCGTTCACGCGGCCCGCAACGACCTGTACCAGGATCAACTCAACGAAGGTCTGTTCATGGTTCCCGGCCAGGCGCTCATGCGTGGCGTGACCGCGGCAGATCACTCCTTCGTAGACGGCATCGTCCGTGGCCTCGCAAAACTTGCGGCTGGCACCGGACGGGCCGTATCGAAGGCACAAACCGGCTATGTCCGCTCATACGCGGCGTACGTGTCAGGTGGCGTTCTACTAGCTCTAGTCGTCATTTTGGCAACGCGGATTTAAGAGCGGAGGAAACTGATGGAAATGCAAGTTATCTCGGCAGCTTCAATCCCGTGGCTGTCCATTATGATCGCCCTACCAATGATCGCGGGCATCTTGGTGGTAACCGTGGCGCCGTTGCGCGTTATCGGTCGCCCCATCGCCCTCGTGGTGTCGATCGTCGAGCTGGCTCTTGGCGTTGCGGCTGCGGCCGCCCTCGACTGGTCTGCTGCTAATGCTTACCAGCTCGCTGAAACAAAGAACTGGATTCCAGCGATCGGTGTTAGTTGGGGTCTTGGTGTTAACCAGCTCGCGATGGCGATGATCATACTCGCGGTTGCGCTCGTACCTATCGTCCTCATCGCCGGTTGGCGCGAGGACGCGGGCAAGCGCGACGGGGCTCGCCAGTCCAGCATGTACATGGCTCTGATCCTCATTCTTGAGGGATTCATGGTGCTGATCTTTGCGGCCCGCGACGTGGTTCTGTTCTACATTGCTTTCGAGGCGATGCTGATTCCGCTGTACTTCATGATTGGCCGTTTCGGTGGCAAGAACGCTCGCGCAGCAGCATTGAAGTTCTTGCTCTACTCGCTGTTTGGTGGCCTGATCATGCTTGCCGGTGTTATCGGCCTGTGGGTGGTTTCCGATCACGGTCCAAACGCGTTCCTCATGGAAAATCTTTCCGGAACGCCGATGGCGTCGAACGTAGAGATGTGGATCTTCATCTCGTTCTTTATCGCATTTGCGATTAAGGCCCCGATGGTTCCAGTTCACACGTGGCTACCCGATACAGCTGCGGCTGCTCGGCCTGGCACGTCCGTTCTGCTGGTCGGTGTCCTCGACAAGATCGGCACCTACGGAATGATCGCCCTGGCCCTACCGCTCTTCCCTAATGCTTCGAGCACGGCCGCTCCGGTCATCATTGTTCTCGCTGTCATTTCGATTCTGTACGGCGGCCTGGCAGCCATTGGGCAAAAAGACCTTATGCGACTCGTTTCGTTCACGTCCGTGTCGCACTTCGGTTTCATGGTCCTTGGTATTTACATCGGCTCGCACGTGGCTCTGGTGGGCGCCATGTTCTACATGGTTGCGCACGGCGTCTCGATCGCGGCGATGTTCCTGATCTCCGGCTTCCTCACCGAGCGTGGAGGAACGCGAGAGATCGCGGCCTACCGTGGCATGCAGCGCGTAACCCCGGTCATTGCGGGCACCTGGCTAGTTGCCGGCCTCGCCTCGGTTGCGCTTCCGGGCTTGTCAGGCTTCGTGCCCGAGTTCATGGTGCTTCTTGGCACGTGGAAGATTAACCCGCTGGCCGCCATCTTCGCGGTGCTGGGTGTAGTTCTAGCGGCTCTCTACCTGTTGATCCCATACCAGGCGATCTTCACGGGGCCGCCAACAAATGCAGAGAAGTTCACCGACATGAACATGCGCGAGAAGGGCGTAATCGCCCCGCTTATCGTGGCAATGGTTGTTCTCGGTATTTGGTCTGCTCCTCTGGTAAGTGCACTCAACCCGGTTGCTGACGGTGCTATTGAGCACCTGCAGCCGCGCATTGAGCTCGTTAACAGCGCCGGAGCATCCACTCTGCTCGATGGCACGGAAGGGAGCAACAACTAATGGATCTTGTAACTCAAGCCCCGCAGATCGCCTGGGTCTCATTTGCCCCAATTCTGATCGTTCTCGGAGCCGCTGTAATCGGCGTCCTTGTTGAAGCGTTTGTGCCGCACAAGGCCCGCCGCGGTACGCAGGTTCTGCTTTCGATCATTGCGGTAGTGGTCTCGTTCGTCGCCATCGTGGCGCGCTGGACCGAGATCGCACAGACTCCTCTAGCACACGGGGAGTACATCGAAGATACGCTAACGCTCGCAACCCAGGCGTTGCTTTTGGTTGTAGCGTTCCTAGCGCTCCTCGTAATCGCGGATCGTTCTGAGCTCGGTGATGGAGCATTTGCTGCCCAGCCTTCGGATCGCCCCGGTTCGTCGGATGAAGACCTCTCGATCGCGAAGGGCTACCAGCGTACTGAAATCTTCCCACTAGTGCTGTTCTCTCTTGGCGGCATGATGGTGTTCCCCGCGGCAAACACGCTGATCGCACTGTTTGTTGCCCTCGAAGTGCTCTCCCTACCCCTGTACATTCTGGTGGCAACGGCTCGCCGTCGTCGCCAGCTGTCACAGGAGGCTGCGCTGAAGTACTTCCTTCTCGGTGCATTCGCATCCGCGTTTGTCCTGATGGGTGGCGCGCTCCTGTACGGCTTCTCTGGTTCGGTGGTCCTGAGCGAAATCTCGGTCAAGGTTCCGATGATCCCGGGCATGGACTGGATGCTCATCGTTGGTGTGTTCATGGTTATGGTCGGCCTTCTGTTTAAGGTTGGTGCCGCACCTTTCCACGCGTGGACGCCAGATGTCTACCAGGGTGCTCCAACGCCGATTACTGGTTTCATGGCGGCAGCCGTTAAGGTTGCGGCTTTTGCGACGATGGTTCGTATTTACCTGACCATCGGTGTCCGCCTCGAATGGGATCTGATTTGGATCCTCGCAGCGGTTGCAGCGCTCACCATCGCGATCGGTACGTTCGTTGGTCTGGTTCAGACCGACATTAAACGACTACTCGCGTACTCATCGATCGCTCACGCCGGCTTCGTTCTCATTGGAGTTCTGGCGGCCACCTCGCGTAGCGCGGGTTCGGTCCTGTTCTACCTGCTGGGTTACGGCATCGCCACGGTTGGTGCGTTCGGCGTGGTTGCACTGGTGCGTCAAGCTGATGAGAACGCGAACATTACGGGTGAGGCTACCGAGATCTCCCGCTGGGCTGGTCTTGGCCGCAAGTCGCCGTTTGTGGCTGGCGCCATGCTGATCTTCCTACTCTCGTTTGCGGGTATCCCGCTAACGTCCGGATTCATCGGCAAGTTCGTAGTGTTTGCAGATGGTATCTCCGCTGGCTATACCGGCCTTGTAATCCTGGCTCTCGTAGCTTCGGCAATCACGGCGTTCTACTACTTCCGTCTGGTGGTTCTCATGTTCTTCACCGAACCTAGTGAAAACACCGTGGTTGTGAAGTCGGAAGGCTACACGTTCATTGCAGTTGTTGTCGCCGCTGTGGCAACGATCCTGCTGGGCGTGTTCCCGCAGCCGATTCTTGATGCGTTGGCAAATGTGGTTGTATTGCTACCGTGACGGATTCGAAGTTTTCGCTTGAAGCTCTAGAAGAGCAGGTGTCATCCGACCTCTCCCGAGTTGAGCAGTTGCTCACTGATTCGGTGAAGGGGTCGGATGACCTTATCCACGAGCTCCTTTCGCACCTTGCTAAAGCTGGTGGAAAGCGGTTGCGCCCTGCACTCACTCTCATTTGTGCGCATTTGGGTAGTGAAGGCCAGCCTGCTTCTGATCAGATCGTGGCAGCTGCAACCGCGGTTGAGCTGACCCACCTGGCAACGCTTTACCATGACGATGTAATGGACGCGGCACCACAGCGTAGGGGAGTGACTGCAACTCAACTACAGTGGGGCAACAACCGCGCTATCTTGGCCGGAGACGTATTGTTTTCGCGGGCTTCGCTTTTGGTATCGAAGCTGGGTCAGAGGATCATTGAGTATCACGCGCAGACTTTTGAGCGCCTCTGCATGGGCCAGCTTCACGAGACGTTTGGTCCGGGAGACGCGGATCCGGTCGACTTCTACATTCAAGTATTGGCAGATAAGACCGGTTCTTTGATCGCCGCATCCGCTGTGTTTGGCGGTTGGCTATCAGATGCGGACGATGCGCTGGTGGATGCGGTGCGCGTCTTCGGTGAGCGGGTTGGCGTGGCGTTCCAGATTGCTGACGACGTGATTGATTTTGCCTCTGATGAAGCACTGACGGGGAAGAGCGCCGGAACTGATTTGGTTGAGGGTGTTGCCACGATGCCGGTGCTCCTTTTGCGTAGGCACGCGGAGGCCGGTCTCCTGAATGAAGATGGCAAGAAACTCTTGGCTGACATCGACGGTGGTGACCTCACTGATGATGACCTCCTTGCCTCTGTTGTAGAGCGTTTGAAGCATCACGAGGTGTTGGACGAGACGAGGGCAAAAGCCCGCGAATGGGCCGATCTAGCTTTGGAGGCACTCGAGCCCATCCCGGATTCGCCGGTGAAGGAAGCTCTGGTTCAGTTTGCCAACGCGGCGGTTGACCGCATGGCTTAATCAAGCTGAACTTGTAAAACGCCCCTTTCAAAAGGGGCGTTTTTGATCGGTACAAAAGCGCAGGGCGGCGCAGGAGTGAGAGAAGTCCTGTAGAAATAAGGCCCCGCATTTTCGTAAACTATAGGTTGCATTATTAATCCGTAGGATCGAGGGAAGTAAGTGAGCTCTACGCGTCCACTAAATGTTGCTGTTATTGGAGCCGGCCCGGCGGGTATTTACGCGGCCGACATTTTGTCTAAGTCCGGTTTGGACGTGGCAATTGATCTGTTCGAGCAGCTTCCTGCCCCCTACGGTCTTGTTCGCTACGGTGTGGCGCCAGATCACCCGCGCATTAAGCAGATCATTGTGGCGCTGTACAAGATCTTGCAGCGCGGTGACATTCGCCTGCTGGGTAACGTGCACGTGGGCAAGGACATTACGGTTGAGGACCTTCACGAGCACTATGATGCCGTGATTTTCGCAACGGGTTCGGATCGCGATAAGCCGTTTAACATTCCGGGCGCGGATCTACCCCAGGTGTATGGCGCGGCGGATTTTGTGTACTGGTATGACTCGCATCCGGATTATCCGCGTGAATGGCCGCTGGAGGCCAAGGAGATTGCGGTCATTGGCGCAGGTAATGTGGCACTAGATGTGGCGCGTGTCCTCGCGAAGCACGCGGATGACATGTTGACTACTGAGATTGCGCAGAACGTGTACGAGGGCCTGGCTAAGAATCCGGTGACGGACGTGCATGTATTTGGTAGGCGTGGCCCGGCGCAGATGAAGTTTACGCCGCTGGAGCTTCGCGAACTGGGTAAGCAGCCGGACGTGGACGTGATCGTGTACGAGGAAGACTTTGATTTTGACGAGGGCTCTCAGGAGGCCATCCGCGCGTCTAATCAGACGAAGCAGGTTGTGAAGGCGTTGACGAACTACGCGATGGAGGATGAGCACACGGCCAGCCGTCGCATCCACATCCACATGTTCCATTCGCCCAGTGAGATTGTGGCGGATGAACAAGGTAACGTAGCGGCGATCCGTACGGAGCGCACGAAGCTGAATGGTGACGGTTCGGTGAGCGGCACGGGAGAGTTCGTGGAGACTCCGGTGCAGGCGGTTTACCGTGCGATTGGCTACTTCTCTAGCCCGATTGAGGGCGTGCCGTTTGATGACAAGCGCGGCGTGATTCCTAACATTTCGGGTCGTGTGGTTGACGAGGCGGGTGAGCCTGTCCCGGGTCTTTACACCACTGGTTGGGTGAAGCGCGGTCCGGTGGGTCTGATTGGCTCAACAAAATCGGACGCACAAGAGACGATTGCGATGTTGGTGGAGGACGCGGAGGCGGGTAAGCTTCATGCGACTTCGGCAGAGGTTGGACACGACGCGATGATTGAGCTGTTGAAGGATCGCGGTGTGCGTTACACCGAGTGGCACGGTTGGGAGCTTTTGGATGAGTATGAGCAGAAGCTTGGTGCAGACTTCGGTGAGGTCGTGGGTGGTCGCGGCGGCCGCGAGCGTGTGAAGGTGGTTTCGCGCGAGGCCATGATTCGTATCTCGCAGGGACAGGATCTTGGGGACGCGGATCTGATTGGAAATCCGGGCGAGTAAAACTTCCTAAGTCAGTTTGAGGGATGGGGCAGTGACGCAAGTCATTGCCCCACTCATCTATCTAATGGGTTATTCGGCGGGTTTTTAGCAATCTTTAAGTATTCGCATTTAGGGTGAGTCCTAGGTTTTGGCATCTTTGAGGTTGAGTATGAGTAAAAACGGTTTGAAAACGGCTGGCTTATTGACGGCTATGTGGGCGCTGGTGGTGCTTATTGGCTGGGTTATTTCTCGCGGCACTGGCAATAGTTCCTGGTTGTTCGTTTCGATTGTGCTTGGGTTTGGTATGAACCTGTACACTTATTGGAATTCGGACAAGCTGGCGCTACGGTCAATGAGGGCCCAACCGGTGACACCGCAGGAGGCTCCGCAGCTGTACGCGATGGTAGAGGAGCTGTCTGCGCGTGCAGGCCAGCCGCAACCTCGCTTATATATTGCCCCAACGAGCACCCCGAACGCTTTTGCAACGGGCCGAAACCCGCAGAACGCCGCGGTTTGTTGTACTAGCGGAATTATGCAGCTCTTGGATGATAGGGAGCTTAGGGCGGTGCTTGGGCACGAGCTTAGCCACGTGTATAACCGCGATATTTTGACTTCAACGATCGCGGCTGGAATGGCGCAGGTGATTACCTCAATCGCACAGTTTGCTTTCTTCTTCGGCGGAGGCCGAAACAATGAGGGCGGTAATCCGATTGCGAGCTTGCTAATGATTCTGCTGGCCCCGTTTGCGGCAACGATGTTACAGATGGGAGTGTCAAGGACGCGCGAGTTTGACGCTGACCATGACGGTGCGGAGCTTTCGGGGGATCCGTTGGCGCTTGCGTCGGCACTTAGAAAGCTGGAGCGAGGGAATACTATGTCACCGTTAGAGCCTTCACCATCGCGCGAAACGACCGCTGCAATGATGATTGCTAACCCGTTCAGGGGATCGGGTATGCGGAGTTTGTTCTCCACTCACCCGCCGATGGAGCAGCGCATTGAGCGTCTTGAGCGAATGGCTGGATACTAAGTTTTCGAGGCGCGGTTGGCGCACGTGTAGGACATGCGTCACTAACCTTCGTTTTATGCCTGAATGAATTGGCGTTTTGTGGTTCAGGTTTGATAGTCTTCATTGGCGTCGCCAAGCTGTGATGTTTGAGACGATGGCGGAGTGCCCGAGCGGCCAAAGGGAGCTGACTGTAAATCAGCCGCGTTATGCTTCGGGGGTTCAAATCCCTCCTCCGCCACAAGCCGAAAGGCTGTGTGACGATTAACTCGGTTCCGGGGGTTGCCCCCGCGGCCTTGATTCGAGTAAAGTTGCACGCGTTGCCCCGATAGCTCAGTCGGCAGAGCATCTCCATGGTAAGGAGAAGGTCAAGGGTTCGATTCCCTTTCGGGGCTCTGTTTGTGGGCACAGGCAGTGTTTACAAACCCCCAAGCGGCGGGGTAGCTCAGTTGGTGAGAGCGCACGACTCATAATCGTGAGGTCGCGGGTTCGAGCCCCGCCCCCGCTACCGGCTCATCCTCAATGAGGAAACGCCGAGCAGATTGAAAGGAAAAGGGATGGCTAGCAAGGCTTCTGACGTTCGCCCTAAGATCACTCTGGCCTGCTCGGAGTGCAAGGAGCGCAACTACATTACGAAGAAGAACCGTCGTAACACGCCGGATCGTCTCGAGCTTATGAAGTATTGCCCGCGTTGCCGCTCATCTAAGCTGCACCGCGAAACTCGCTAAGTTCGGGTTTGAGAGCCCCCAGTGTTATGGGGGCTCTTTTGTTTTGCGCAAACTCGTGTTTGCGCTTTGCGGGCCTGTACTATCAGGTTAGAAGAGGGGGATGCAGTGGATATTCCTAGGCCGGATTCAGTTGTGTACACGCGCGCGTCGTATGCGACGGCGATAACGTTCTTTTTTTCTGGATTCACCCTCGCTTCATTTCTTTCGCGTATCCCGTCTATTCGGGATGCTTTTTCGTTGGATCCGGCAATGCTAGGCAACGTCCTCCTGATTGGCTCGTTGGGTTCGGTTATCGCACTTCCATCTACGGGACCAATCGCGGGTCGTTTCGGCCCGCGAGTGACGGCGTGGGCGGGCTTTTTACTGTGGTCTGTGGGAATGTTGGCGGTGATCGTAACTCTCGATCAAGGCAATATTTTGCTTCTCGCTATTTCTCTGTTCGTAGCAAATGTCGGCACTTCCGTGGCAAACACGACCATGAATATTTTGGCCGGTTACGTTGAGGCGCTCTCGCGTAGGAGAGTTATGCCGTGGTATCACGCTGCCTACTCGATTGGTACGGTAACTGCTGCACTATCGGGTGTGCTGATGACGTACTTGCATGTGGGGGTAAGAGCTCACCTGTTGGGCGTCATAGTTGCAACCATAGTCCTCATGTTTTTAACGGGGCTGATGTATGTGCCCCAGTGGATTGTGGCAGCAATATCAACGGACGAGTCGGGTGCGTCAAACGCGAAGCGCACAAAGGCTGCGTGGCGTGAGAAGCGCACGATTTTGATCGGCGTGATGGTTATCGGAACGGGCTTGACAGAGGGCGCGGCAAACGACTGGATTCCTCTGGCGGTTGTTGATGGTTTCGATGTTTCGCACGCGATGGGTACTGCAGCGCTTGCCTTTTTCTTGGCGGTGTTGACAGCAGCTAGGCTTTTAACGCCGCGCATGCAACGGCGGTGGAGCCCGCGCCCGATGCTTCAGGTGTTCCTCGCGATTGCGGTAGTGGGATTGATCCTGTTTGCACTATCGCCGTGGCCGTGGCTGGCTATGGCGGGTATTGCGGGCTGGGCTATCGGTGCTTCGCTGGGGTTCCCCACGGCGGCCTCAGCGCTGTCAACGGATCCGAAGATGACGGCCGCCCGCATTTCGGTGCTGGCCACCATTGGTTATGGCGCGTTCTTGGTTGGCCCGCCGGTGATTGGTCATATTGCACAGTGGGTGGGCTACCGCAGCGCGCTGGGCTTCGTGGCGCTTCCGGTGCTGTTGTCTTTGTACTTGGCTCGTTATATTGATGAGGAGGCGTAGGCACTGCCGGTTTGGCTCTGCTTGCGCCATCGCCTAGTGAACGGGCGTGAGAGAGGTCGATATGGATACGTGTAGCTTTTTCCCACGGACGCCGAATCCGAGTCCGGTGACGTCGGTGCACTCGAATCGTCAGTATGACGAGGGTTCGAAGCGCCTGGCCGATTGGACCACGCTGGGCGTGGGCGGTGAAGCGGAAAGCTTTGTTGTCGCGCGTAGTGAGGATGAGATTGTTGAGGCGGTGCGTGCCGCAGATGAGGCAGGCAAGCCGGTATTGATGCTGGGCGGTGGTTCGAATCTGCTGGTGGCGGATGAGCCGTTTGCAGGCGTTGTGGTGCGCGATGGCCGCTCGGGCTACACGCTGGTGCATGACACGGGCTGTGGTGGCGCTGTGGTTCGCGTGGATGCGGGCATGGCGTGGGATGAGTTCGTGGCAACCGCGGTGGAGAATGATTGGTCGGGCTTGGAGGCCCTGTCGGGCATTCCAGGAACTGTGGGTGCATCGCCGGTGCAGAATGTGGGGGCTTACGGCAAAGAGGTTGCGGACACGATCTCGGCGATCCGTGTTTATGACCGGCTGGAGAAGCGCCGGAAGACGCTAATGTTAACTGATTTAGAGTTTGGCTACCGTACGTCGGTGCTCAAGCGTTCAACGTATGATTCGTCGCTGTCGCAGGGACGTTTGTGGGGGCCAACGGGCCGCTGGATTGTGTTGTGGGTGGAGTTCCAGTTCACGCACGCCTCGCTGTCTTTGCCGATTGGCTATGGCCAGTTGGCGCAGGCCCTTGGCGTGCAGGTTGGTGATCGCGCGGATCAGCGGGATGTGCGTGAGGCGGTGTTGGAGCTACGTCGGAGCAAGTCGATGGTGCTTGATGACGCGAATCGCAATACGTGGTCCACGGGCTCTTTCTTCACAAATCCGATCATTTCGAAGGACGCGGCTAAGCGACTGCCGCAGGACGCTCCTGTGTTCCCGGTCCGCAAGGTTGCGGCTGCAGGTAGCGTGCCTGACGTGGACAGCGTTGAGGAGGGCGTGGTTAAGGTTTCGGCTGCCTGGTTGATTAATCATTCGGGTTTTGAGCGCGGGTTTAAGCTGGATCCAGCTTCGGGGGCGGCATTGTCCTCGGACCATGTCCTAGCAATCTCGAATACGGGGTCGGCCTCCCTCCAAGACGTGGCGCGCCTTGCCGAGGCGGTGCGCGATGGAGTGTGGAAGAAGTGGCAGATCGAGCTGGTTCCCGAACCTGTTCGCGTGGGCTGGGATTTGCCGCCGCTCGCGGCCAACGCTTAAATAGTGTTTTACACGCGTGGCTTGTGACGTTCCATTTCAGCTACGAGCACTCGCAGGGCTTCGGGTGCCGTGAGCAGGTTGTTGTGACCGTAGATGTTGGCAGTGACTACGCGCGCGCCAGGTAGCCATGAGCCGGTGGGGACTTGCTGGTCCCATCGGGCTTGGATTGAGGTTATGCGCGGATTCACGCGAATGTCTTCGTACTGCGTTCGCAGGCTGAGAGCATCGGTGCGCATGTCAGCAACCCGTAGCAGTTTGGGGGCGTAGTTAGCCAGGGGAGATCCCGCGTAGGGCGTGCCCAGTGTAACCATGGCGCGAATGCGCCACCCCTGCGGGCCGGTCATGACGGTCTTGCCGATGAGTCCGCCCTTGGAGTGTGCGAACAGCACAGCATCCTGCAGGTTTTTATCGACGAGGTATTTTTCTAACCTGCGGGCAAAGAGGGGGATGGGCCCGTTTAGGTGATCGAGGGCGGGCACAAAGTGTACGTCCCATCCGGCGCCGCGCAGGGCGTGACCGGCAACGTGCAGGTGCTCGCTGGTTTCGATGATGCCGGGAATGCCGATGCAAACTGGAGCTCCCTCTAGTCGCAAAGCTTCGGCGGATTGCCCGGCAAGTCGGCTGCGAATCAGGGTGGCGCGCACCGCCTGCACGCCGGAGCGAGCGTAATCGGTGAGGGCGATCGGCACGGCTGCCCACAGCGGCGGAGAGGCTACCGAGTGTTCACGCAGCTGCTCCCATACTCCGGTTTCACTTTCAACCGTGCGCGAGGGACTGGCTGCGGCTTCGGTAAGCTGTTTGACCTGCTCCTGCCCGGCCGCAGTTTGTCCTTTGGTCAGGCTTTCTGCAGGCGGCTCTTGAGATAGGGCGATGAGGGCGCGGGCCACCTCGTCGGCGTGCGCAACGATAACGGAGTGCGCGCCGTCCTCGACTTCAAAAATTTGGGCGTCTACACCGGTGCTACTGACAGCGGCGAGGCGTAGGTCTTCAAGCCAAGCGCGCGGTGCCACAGCGTCGTGCTGGCCGCGCATGAGGTAGGTGCGAGCGCGGGCGTCAGCCAGGCGCAGACCGACGGGGTAGGCAACCATTTGCGGCAGGGTTTCCATGAACCAGGGGAGGCCGGAGCGTAGGTATGCGCCTACCGCGAATCGGCTCACTTCGAGGGGTTCGAAGATGGAGGACTGCATGAAGCGCAGTCCCACTTGGGTGAATGTGCGCTCTAGGGCGTTGACGGGCGGGCCGATGAGGAGGATGCGGTTGATCCACTCGGGATCGCGTGCCGCCATTTCGGTAACTACTTGCGCGCCCATCGAGTGGCCCAGCATGACGGGATTTTTTACGTCTTCGAAGCGCATGATTTTGTGTGCGGCGGCGGCAAATCCGGCGATGGACAGTGGGTGGGGTGGGCGCGTGGTGTCACCGAAGCCGGGCAGGTCAAGCGTGATCACATCGCCATGTTCAACCAGTAGCTGTGCTAACGGAACGAAGTATTCGGATGAGACGCCGATGCCGTGAACGAGGACGAACGTGGGAGCGCCCTCGTCAATGAAGTCGCGCCGAAAGCGGTGTACTCGCATGAGGATCCCATCGCCAATGGAAACGACGGAGTTCGTGACGGTGTAGTCGCTCATTGCTTCCCTTCAGCGTTGAAACGCGTCGCCCGTGCAATCGTCTGGTGCACAGCGGCGTCGTCTGGCCCGTGTAGCCACTGGTCGATCTCACCCTTCCAGCGTGCCTTGTTGGTGGGTGAAGCCAAAGATGCCTCGATTGAAGAACGCGCGAGCGATGCCAGTTCAGAATCAGAGAATCCCGCGGCTCGGGCGAACTCGTATTGGTCGAGCAGTCGAGAGCGAAATAGCAGCGGATCGTCGGCTCCAAGGGCAATGGTGGCGCCCGCGTCAAACATGGTGCGCAGGGGCACTTCGTCAAGGTTTTGGAACACCCCGAGCGATACGTTGGAGGCGGGGCACACTTCGAACGCAATGTTTTCATCGACGAGGCGGGCGAGTAGCTCGGGATCTTCGTAGGCGCGCACGCCGTGGCCAAGCCGCTGGGGCTTAAGGTGGGTGACTACGTCGCGTACGTGCGCCGGGCCTAGTAGTTCACCCGCGTGAGGCACACCTTTGAGACCGCCGCGGCGCGCGATGCGGAAAGCGGCGGAGAACTGGGAGGTGTCTCCCGCGGTTTCATCGTTGGACAGGCCGAAGGCAACCACTTCGCCGGGTTGGTCGCCGGCGTATTGGACGGCAAGGCGTGCAAGGATACGCGCGTCGAGGGGGTGGCGGATGCGAGAGGCCGCAACGATTACGCCGATGTCCACCCCGGTCTCACGGCTGGCAATTTTGGCTTCGTCCAGGACGATTTCAAGGGCGGGGGTGAGGCCGCCAACCCACGGGGCATAGGAGGTGGGGTCCACCTGAATTTCGAGGCGGCGCGAGCCCTCGGCGGCGTCATCCTCGGCGGCTTCGCGAATGATGCGGCGCATAACTTCTTCGGTGCGCACGAGTGCTCGGGCGGAGTCATAGGAACGTTGGAATCTGAACCATCCGCGCGAGTTTGCGGGCACGCGCATGGGGTCGTTTTCGAGAAGGTGGTGGGGCAGGCGGATCCGCATTTGCTGCGCTAGCTGAACCATAGTTGCGGGCCTCATCGCACCGGTGAAGTGTAGATGCAGGTGGGCTTTGGGAAGGGCAGCTAGGTCTTTCATGCCTAAAGTCTTCCACGAAACACAGCTAATTAACCACCTGTGTGATGGGATTGGATTGTGATTTCGCATCGGAGATTGCTGGAGTTCATGGCCGGCGAGGGCGCGCGGGAGTTGATTGGCGCGGCTTTGCGTTCGGCGCCCCCGTTGCCACCTGGGCAGGTCTTGCATGGTTTGCGCTATTTGAGCGATTACGAGGTAGCTTCGTGGCAGGTGGTTTCAACCCATGCGCGGCCCAATGCGGGTGCCTCCATCGTGTTCGAGGTGCATTTGGCAAGTGCTGGGCAGGCGATGGTGGTTTGGACGGTGGCCTCAACGGAGCGGGTACGCCACGGATCTGCTGCGTCGTTGCGGGCGGACCCGAAAATCCTCGGCGCGGATCCAGAGCTCGCGCCGGTGCAGGTTAGTGTGTGGACGCTACCGCGGGATCCGGAGTTACCGGGCCTGGTTTGGGCGAGCGATCCGGCGAAGGTGCGCGCGTTTACTGACATCGCTGATCCACATTTGAAGAGGGTGGTTTACCGCCCGACCCGCAGGGCGATGGTGCGCGTGAGCGATGGGGCCCAGCCGCGCGCGTGGGCAAAGGTGTTGCGGCCGGGTTTGGAACAGCCCCTGTTGCAGGCAATTTCTACTTTGGAGGGTTCTGACTTTCCGTTTGCACCCGTGCTCGGCACTCCTAGTGAGGGCGTGATTGTGCAGGCGCACGGGCAGGGGGCGCCGCTTGCGAATCTGATTTCGCAAAAGCCGTTGCAGGCGGCGCGCATGTTTGGTCAGATAAAAGAGGTTTTGGACGCGCTTCCACTCGCGGTGGCGGATTTGCCGCGCCAGAAGTCGTGGACGGATAGGCGGCGCCACCATGCGAAGGCGATCGGACAGTCGATGCCGGATCTGGAGGCCCCCGCTGCACGTTTGGTGGAGCAAATCGATGCGATGTTGACTCCCAACCCGCAGCTGGTGTCGGCGCACGGTGATTTCTTCGAGGCGAATCTGTTGACGAGGGGAGGGCGCATTTCCACGGTGTTGGATTTGGATTCGCTGGGTCCAGGAACTCGCGCGGACGATTACGCGTGTTTGTTGGCCCACGTGTCGGTGTTACCTTTTCTGAACCCAAACAGGTGGGTGTCCGCATCCCCAACCGAGCCGTGGCGCACTCGCTTGGATCAGTTTTTGCCGGGAAGGCGATGCCGCTCGTACCCCGAGTCTGAAACGGTTCTTGAAGCGTGGCGAATAGGCGCCGAGCGGGAGGTTGCAGCTACTGACCTGTATGCGCGGTGCGCGGCGGTGACGCTATCGCTCGCGGCTTCGACCTCGTTGCGTTTTGGCGAGGCCGAAGCAAGGGCACGCTTCAAGAGAGCGCAGTGGTGGGCAGACCTCGGACTGGATGGATTCTGAGGTCACCGTTACGGCCCCGCCTAAGGCGAGCCGCTATGGCCAGCTCCTGCGGCTTACGTCTGCCTCCTAAACCCTAGTTCTGCGGGTCTGTAATGGCTTTGGCACGAAGGATTCCAAACATCCACATGTTGAGGGTTTCCATGAGCATTCCGTTCACGTGTGGTTCGTTGAAAACCTCGTGGCGAGCACTGGGAACTTCGATCATTTCAACGGGGGCGCCGCCCATGCGCGCTTTTTGCGAAAACTCCCAAGAGGCAGAAGGGTCTGCCAGAGTGTCGTCGGAGCCGTGGAAGATGATGAGTGGATTTTGCCATTTGTCGGCGCGCTCAAGCGTTTCAAGACCTTGCAAGATCATGGTTGCGGCGGTGCGGGCGGGCACGCGCCCGTGGTAGTTGAGCGGGTCGGCTTTGTATGCGGCAATCACATCTGGGTCAGAGCTGACTGCTTCGGCATCTAGCGAGGCGGTGGGCATGCCTGCGGGGAACTTGAGTACGGCTTTGGCAACGGCACGCACTTTGTCTCGTTCAATGCCGCCGGCTGTGCTGAATGCGGGGCCGGAGAGGGCAACGCCGGTGACGCCTCGTGGATTGATGAGGTTTGAGGCGGCGGTAATGAGGCCTCCCATGGAGTGGCCGAATAGGAACAGGTCCTCGGTGCGCATCTGTTGGCGAACCTGCTCGCGTGCTTCGAGGTGGTCTTTGATGAGCTGGCCCACGTCAACTCTGGCGCGAGGTCCTGGTGCGGTGCCGTGCCCGTACTGGTCATAGGTGACGGCGTCGAAACCGGCTTCAACCAGGCTGTCAATCAGGTGGCTGTATCGTCCTTGATGTTCGGCGTATCCGTGCAGAATCAGAACAGTTGCTTTGGGATCATCCGCGTAATGCTTCCTTAGTTCAGCTTTCATGTTTTCAAGTTTGTCAAAGTGCGCTGAGTTTCGCCCGCTTTACGCTCGGCCAGTGCAAGTGCGTGGCAAGAAGAATGGTGGCCAGAGTCCCACAAGCGGGTCTGGCCACCATTGAAAGGAAGCGGTTAGTTCTCGCCGTTTATAAGCTTCTTGATGCGAGTTACGCCTTCTACAAGGTCATCGTCGCCAAGAGCATAGGAAAGGCGAATGAAGCCGGATGGGCCAAACGCTTCTCCCGGTACTACCGCAACTTTGGCCTCGTTCAGGATCACTTCGGCAAGGTCAGCGGAAGACTCGATCTTCGTACCTGCAATCTCGCGCCCAATAACGCCTTCAACGGAGGGGTAGCAGTAGAACGCGCCCTTCGGAGTGGGAACTTTGAACCCGTCGATTTGGCTGAGTAGTTCCACCATCTTCTTGCGGCGGCGGTCAAATGCTTGCCTCATGTCTTCAACGGCGGCGAGGTCCCCGGACACGGCTGCGAGGGCAGCTCGTTGGGCAACGTTGCACACGTTGGAGGTGAGGTGGGATTGGAAGTTGGACGCGGCCTTGATGACGTCTGCCGGGCCAATCATCCAGCCCACACGCCAACCGGTCATGGCGTAGGTCTTGGCAACACCGTTCATAACGATGATGCGGTCAAAAAGCTCGGGCACAAGCTTTTGCAGGTGCGCGGGTTCCGCATCGTCATAGAGGAGGTGTTCGTAGATCTCATCGGAGAGGATCCACACGTCGTTTTCTAGCGCCCAACGGCCGATGGCTTCGGCTTCTTCGGGAGTGTAGACGGAACCGGTGGGGTTAGACGGCGAGCAGAAGAGGAGCGCTTTGGTGCGTTCGGTGTGGGCCGCTTCGAGTTGCTCGACGGTGACTTTGTATTCCTGTTCGGCGGAGGCAAAGACCTCAACGGGAATGCCTCCGGCCAGGGTGATGGCTTCGGGATAGGTAGTCCAGTATGGGGCGGGAAGTAGAACTTCGTCACCCGGGTCGATTACGGCTGCAAAGGACTGGAATACAGCTTGCTTGCCGCCGTTGGTGACCAGAATGTTCGTTTCGGGGTCCACCTCAACGCCGGAGTCTCGCAGAGTCTTTTCCGCGATCGCGCGACGCAACTCTGGCAGGCCCTTGTTGGCCGTGTATTTGTGCATGGCCGGCTCATTCGCGGCGGCAACGGCGGCCTGCACGATGTAGTCGGGGGTGGGGAAGTCGGGTTCGCCCGCGCCGAATCCGATAACGGGTTCGCCTGCGGCTTTAAGTTCTTTTGCGCGGTTTGATACTGCGAGGGTGGCTGATGGCGCAATGGCACCCAGGCGTTTTGATACTCGATTTTTGCTCACGTGCTAAGCCTAAACACTGAAGCTCGGGATTAGTAGGACGGGCCCGATTACTGGACGGCACGTGATGAGCCACTGTTATTTGTGTCGCAAAGCTGGCACTGGAGGGTGACAGTTGGACTTGGTAGCCGTGTCGGGTTATGCTTGACGTCGCACATATTCGCTTGCCGGGTATGAGCGTAGGGCAGTGGCGCAATTGGTAGCGCACCGGTCTCCAAAACCGGCGGTTGTGGGTTCGAGTCCCGCCTGCCCTGCTCTTTGTAGTTTATGCAGGAGGAAGAAGATGTCAGACCAGACGAAGTCTTCGCAGAACCCAAACGTCAAGGAAGACTTGAACGTTTTTGGTCGCATCTTGCTGTTCATTCGCCAGGTCATTGCCGAGCTGAAGAAGGTTATTTGGCCTAGCCAGGAAGAATGGTGGACCTATTTCTTGGTCGTGCTGGTATTCGTGGTTTCGATCATGATTTACACAGGTCTGCTTGATTTTGCGTTTGGCCAGTTGAGCGTTTGGATTTTTGGATAGTAAATCCCGCGCTTATGCGTTAAACTCATATCGTTGATAGACACACCCGAGGCTCCGCCCAGGGTGTGTTACTTTTTTAGCCTATTTAGGAAGTGTTCAAGGAGGTCCTAGGTGGATCAGGAAAGCACTGAAGAGAAGTTTGAAGGCGAGCAGGCTCCAGAAGTCGCGTCCGAGGCCGTAGAGGAGTCAGTTTCCCAGGAGGTTGTGGAAGAGGCCGCAACTGATGGGGAAGCGCCTTCCGCGGAGGCCACTTCGGCTCCAAGCGAGGAGACCGAGGTTGTTGATCCGATTGAAGCTAAGCGCGAGGAGTTGTCCTACTTGCCGGGTGATTGGTATGTCATCCATTCTTACTCGGGGCATGAGCGCCGCGTGAAGGCTAATCTTGAGCAGCGCGTGGTTTCGCAGAATGCTGAGGATTGGATTTACCAGGTTGAGGTTCCGATGGAGACCGTAACGGAACTGACGAAGGCCGGTAAGAAGAAGCAGGTTGATCGCGTGCGCATTCCGGGCTATGTGCTTGTGCGCATGGAGATGAATGAGAAGTCTTGGCGCGTGGTCAAGGAAACTCCTGCGGTTACGGGATTTGTGGGCGATGCTCGCGATCCGGTTCCGCTGTACCTCGATGAGGTCGTTAATATGCTCGCCCCGATGTGGGTTTCGAAGGCGCAGCAGCAGGAGACGGCCGAGGTAGTGACTGCTCCGGCGATCACGTTCGAGGTGGGTGAGTCTGTCACGGTTAAGGACGGCCCGTTCGAGAACATGCCGGCTACGGTTTCAGGAGTCTTCCCGGAGCAGCGTAAGCTCACGCTCTCGATCATGATTTTCGAGCGCGAAACTCCGATTGAACTCAACTTTGATCAGGTTGAGAAAATCGACTAGTCACCATCTGGGTGATGTGTCCCACGCCGTCTGGCTTTAGAGGCGGCGTGGGCGTTATGATTATCGATCGTGCACCCTTTCAGCATTCGTGTGCCCAAAATCGGTTACACGAGGGTTGAGAGGGGACACTGCCCAAATCTGCGACATGGCAGTTTGGAAAGTTGACAAGTAAAAGGACCCAATTTTATGGCACCGAAGAAAAAGGTTGTCGGCCTGATTAAGCTCCAGATTCAGGCTGGCGCTGCAACCCCGGCTCCGCCGGTTGGCCCAGCTCTTGGCCAGCACGGCGTGAACATCATGGAGTTCACGAAGGCTTACAACGCGGCTACTGAGTCTCAGCGCGGAAATATCATTCCGGTTGAGATCACCGTGTATGAAGACCGTTCGTTTACCTTCATCACCAAGACCCCTCCGGCGGCTCAGCTCATTAAGAAGGCTGCTGGCGTCGCAAAGGGCTCTGGCACCCCGCACACCACGAAGGTGGGCTCGCTAACGCAGGCTCAGGTTCGTGAGATCGCGGAACTGAAGAAGGAAGACCTTAACGCGAATGACGTTGATGCGGCTATGAAGATCATTGCTGGCACCGCTCGTTCCATGGGAATCACGGTTGAGGCCTGATTCCACTAACTATTTCGTGGCAGGGCAATAGCCGCCCACAGACACCACAACTGCAAGGAGAAACGCAGATATGGCTACTCGTTCAAAGGCTTACCGCGCAGCGGTCGAGAAGATTCACCCCGGTGAGTTGTACGCTCCGCTCGACGCGATGAAGCTAGCTAAAGAAACTTCGACCACCAAGTTTGACGCGACCGTTGAGGTTATGTTCCGCCTGAGTGTGGATCCGCGTAAGGCTGATCAGATGGTGCGTGGCACCGTCTCTCTTCCGCATGGCACCGGTAAGACCTCCAGGGTCCTGGTCTTTGCCGTTGGCGAGCGCGCTCAAGAGGCGCTCGATGCTGGCGCGGATGAGGTTGGCGGCGACGAGCTCATTGAGAAGGTTCAGGGCGGTTACACCGACTTTGATGTCGCTGTTGCTACCCCGGACATGATGGGCAAGGTTGGCCGTCTGGGCCGCGTGCTTGGTCCGCGTGGTCTTATGCCAAACCCGAAGACGGGCACGGTAACGATGGATGTTGCGAAGGCCGTTAAGGAAATTAAGGGCGGTCGTATCGAGTTCCGTGTTGATAAGCACTCGAACCTCGCGTTCATCGTTGGCAAGACGAACTTCACCGCTGAGCAGCTCGCGGAGAACTACCGCGCGGTGTTCGACGAGATCATTCGTCTGAAGCCGGCTTCCTCTAAGGGCCGCTACATTAAGAAGGCTACTGTTTCGACAACCATGGGTCCTGGTATCCCGTTGGATGTCGTGGTTAAGACTGCTTAATCTAGCTTCAAACACGTGACTGGCCCCGGTTTTACCGGGGCCAGTTTTCTTGTTAAACCGCTCATATTTGCCTTCTTTTGGTGTTTTCGTGCTTGCACTTGTAGCCGCGGCTGGGTAGCCTACTTGGTAGCCAAAGACCGTTGGTACCTCATTGAGGTGTAATCCAGATGGAACCTGCGCAGGTGAACGAGTGAGACTTTTTGTCTGTCCCCGTGTGCCTTGCGCGCCGGGGATCTTTTATTCCCCGCTCCGGGTTTGTTCTGGGCCGGCGGATGATCACGGAAGGAGGGCCCATGGCAAGGCCTGACAAGGAAGCTGCAGTTGCAGAGCTAGTGGAGCGTTTCCGCTCTTCATCTGCTGTTGTGCTGACTGAATACCGCGGCTTGACCGTTGAGGAGATGAAGACCCTTCGTCGCTCGATGGCTGGTAACGCGCAGTACTCCGTGGTGAAGAACACGCTGGCCACCATTGCTGCGAAGGAAGTTGGTTTCGACTTCCTGGAAGAAGACCTGGTTGGCCCAACCGCCATCGCGTTTGTAAACGGCGAGGTCGTTGACGCTGCGAAGGCTTTGCGTGACTTCGCTAAGGAGAACCCCGCACTGGTTCTGAAGACCGGTGTGATGGAGGGCGCGAAGCTCTCCGCTGATGATGTTAAGAAGCTCGCTGACCTTGAGTCCCGCGAGGTACTGCTGGCCAAGACCGCCGGCGTCCTCAAGGCTGGAATGTCCAAGGCTGCGTTCGCTTTCGCCGCACTGCCTACCAAGACTGTGCGCACCATCGACGCCCTGCGCGAGAAGCAGGAAGAAGCGGCCTAAGGCCACCCCGGATTCCCGGTACCGTGCCGAGGTCCATCAAACTGACATCTGCTTCTACAGCAGGAATAAATGGAAGGAAGTGCCAAAATGGCAAAGCTCACCGCTGAAGAGCTCATTGATGCTTTCAAGGAACTAACCCTCGTTGAACTGTCCGACTTCATCAAGAAGTTCGAGGAAGAGTTCGATGTTGAGGCTGCCGCTCCGGTTGCCGCTGTTGCTGCAGCTCCGGCTGCTGGTGGCGAGGCTCCGGCTGATGAGGCTAAGACCGAGTTCGACGTCATTCTTGAAGCTGCTGGCGACAAGAAGGTCCAGGTCATCAAGGCTGTCAAGGCCATCACGGGCGAGGGCCTGAAGGACACCAAGGACAAGGTTGAGGGTGCTCCGACCACCATCCTTTCCGGTGTTTCGAAGGAAGACGCTGAGAAGGCTAAGGCTGACATCGAGGCTGCTGGTGGCACCGTCACCGTTAAGTAGTTTCTAACTCAAGCTACTAAGGAGCGCGTGGGGTTTCCCGCGCGCTCCTTTTATTTTGGCAACGACGCATTCGTGGGTCTGATTCGCGATGTCGTTTTCAACTGCTCTGGTGGTGGGCGGCATAGTACACGCTTTGGTGAAAGTGATGAACTGCACGCGTCGAAGGGTAGAGTTTCGTAACCCCTCTTAGATATTCTGATCATTACGCCTGTATCCGAGGTGTACTATGCCTGCACGCAATTAATGAATGCGCTGAGCGTGGGTTGGGTATGGATCACACGAGGGGTTCGAGGCGTGCGCGCTGATTATTAGTAAAGCAGGGAAGGATCCCCTTTGGCTGCACAGAGCGAATCTGCCGCAAAGCACACGAATAAACGAATTTCTTTCGCGCAGTTGCGCGAGCCGATGCAAGCGCCAAACCTCCTTAGCCTCCAGGTGGAGAGCTTCGAGTGGCTTCTTGGAACTGACGAGTGGCGTGAGCGGGTTGAGAAGGCAAATGCTTCTGGCGCTCAGAAGCTACCTACAACCTCGGGGTTGGAGGATATCTTCGCGGAGATTTCTCCGATTGAAGATGTCGGCAACACGATGGCACTGGACTTCCGTGAGTTCCATTTTGAACCGCCGAAGTACACCGTTGAGGAGTGCCGCGAAAAAGACAAGACATATGAGGCTTCGCTGTATGTACAAGCGGACTTCATGAATCAGACTACGGGTGAGATCAAGTCGCAGACGGTGTTCCTTGGCGACTTCCCGCTCATGACGGAGCGTGGCACCTTCATTATTAACGGTACCGAGCGTGTGGTTGTGTCCCAGCTCGTCCGTTCTCCGGGCGTCTACTTTGAGGCCGCTGCGGATAAGACTTCGGACCGCACCATCTACTCGTCGAAGATTATTCCTTCGCGCGGCGCGTGGCTGGAGTTTGAGATTGATAAGCGTGACGCCGTTGGCGTGCGTATTGACCGCAAGCGTAAGCAGCCGGTGACGCACTTCTTGAAGGCGCTGGGTATGACCGAGTCGGAACTTCGCGTTGAGTTCGAGGACTACCCGGTTCTGCTGGAGACCCTTGAGAAGGACACGGTCACCACTCAGGAAGAGGCGCTTACGGATATTTACCGCAAGATCCGTCCGGGTGAGCAGGTTTCGGCTGAGGCCGCGCAGAATCTGCTGAATAACTTCTACTTCACGCCTAAGCGTTACGATCTGGCTAAGGTTGGCCGTTACAAGATCAATAAGAAGCTTGGTCTTGAGGCTGATCTTGACGAGTCCACGCTTCGCCTTGAAGACATCGTTGCTACGGTCAAGTACTTGCTTGCGCTACATAAGCGCGGTAATGCCAGCGGCCGTGAGCGCGATCAGATCCAGTTCCCGGGCATGCGTGGCGGCGAGCCGGTTCTGCTCCCGCTTGAGGTTGACGACATCGACCACTTCGGTAACCGTCGTATCCGCGCTGTGGGTGAGCTCATTCAGGCGCAGGTTCGCACCGGTATGGCGCGCATGGAGCGCACCATTCGCGAACGCATGACCACGCAGGATATTGAGGCGATCACCCCGACCTCGCTGATCAACATCCGCCCGGTCACAGCTGCTATTAAGGAGTTCTTCGGAACTTCGCAGCTGTCGCAGTTCATGGATCAGAACAACCCGCTTGCTGGCCTAACGCACAAGCGTCGCCTCTCGGCTCTTGGTCCGGGTGGTCTGTCGCGTGATCGCGCCGGCATGGAGGTTCGTGACGTTCACCCGTCTCACTACGGCCGTATGTGCCCGATTGAGACGCCTGAAGGTCCAAACATTGGTCTTATTGGTTCGCTTGCAACCTACGCGCGTATCAACCCGTTTGGTTTCATCGAGACCCCGTTCCGCGTTGTGCGTGATGGCCAGGTGACGGACGAGATCCACTACCTGACGGCTGATGAAGAGAACGCGCATCCGATCGCACAGGCTTCGGCGGCGCTCGATGAGAACAATCGTTTCGTTGACGATTCGGTGGTCTGCCGTATTGCGGGCGAGGACCCGGCACTGGTTCCGGTTGAAGAGATCGACCTTATGGACGTGTCGGCACGCCAGATGGTGTCGGTTGCCACCGCGGCTATCCCGTTCCTGGAGCACGATGACGCTAACCGTGCTCTCATGGGTGCAAACATGCAGCGCCAGGCCGTGCCGCTACTTACCACGGAAGCTCCGCTGGTGGGTACCGGTATTGAGCGCCGCGCCGCTATGGACTCCGGCGAGATGGTGACCGCGAAGCGTGCCGGTGTTGTAACCGAGGTTTCTGCTGATCTCGTTGTCGTTATGACGGATGAGGGCGGCTCGGATTCCTACCGCCTGGAGAAGTTTGGCCGTTCAAACCCGGGTAACTGCACCAACCAGATTGTGGCAGTTAACGAGGGTGACCGCGTTGAGGTTGGCGATCTGATTGCAGATGGCCCGGCAACGCAGGGCGGCGAGCTGGCACTGGGTAAGAACCTGCTGGTTGCGTACATGTCGTGGGAAGGCCTCAACTACGAGGATGCGATCATTTTGTCGCGTCGCGTTGTGCAAGATGACCTCCTCACGTCGATTCACATTGAGGAATACGAGATCGCAGCCCGCGAAACGAAGCTGGGTTACGAAGAGATTACCCGCGACCTCCCGAACGTTTCTGAGGATGCGCTCGCGGATCTCGATGAGCGTGGCATCGTGCGTATTGGTGCCGAGGTTGAGGCTGGCGACATCCTGGTTGGTAAGGTCACCCCGAAGGGTGAGACCGAACTGACGTCGGAAGAGCGCCTGCTTCGCGCAATCTTCGGTGAGAAGGCGCGTGAGGTTCGCGACACGTCGATGCGCGTGCCGCACGGCGAGTCGGGCATCGTAATTGGTGTTCGCGAGCAGAACGCGGATGAGGATGACCTACAGCCGGGCGTGCAGCAGAAGGTGCGCGTCTACGTGGCTCAGCGCCGCAAGATCACGATCGGCGATAAGCTGGCTGGTCGTCACGGTAACAAGGGCGTTGTGTCGAAGGTTCTCCCGGTTGAAGACATGCCGTTCCTTGAGGATGGCACGCCGGTTGACATTATTTTGAACCCGCTGGGTGTTCCGCCGCGAATGAACCTGGGTCAGGTCTTGGAGTACCACCTCGGCTGGATTGCCGCGATGGGTTGGGACATTTCCGAGGCAGTGAAGAACGGCGAGAACTGGGCGAAGTACATTCCAGAAGAGGGGATTAAGGCCCCGGCTCGTACGAATGTTGCTACGCCGGTGTTCGACGGTTTGGAGCCGGAGGCTTTGAAGGGCCTGCTTTCGTACACTCTGCCTAACCGTGATGGTGATCGTCTGATTGACGAAAGCGGTAAGGCGCAGTTGTTCGATGGCCGTTCCGGTGAGCCGTTCCCGGGCCGCATTGCGGTTGGCTACACGTACATGCTGAAGCTGCACCACCTGGTGGATGACAAGATTCACGCTCGTTCAACGGGCCCGTACTCGATGATCACGCAGCAGCCGCTTGGTGGTAAGGCACAGTTCGGTGGCCAGCGCTTCGGTGAGATGGAGGTGTGGGCGCTTGAAGCTTACGGCGCCGCCTACGCTCTGCAGGAGCTGCTCACCATCAAATCGGATGACATGCAGGGTCGTGTTTCGGTTGTTAACTCGATCGTGAAGGGCGAGGACATCCCGGAGCCGGGTATTCCTGAGTCTTTCCGCGTCCTCATGTATGAGATGCGTTCGCTGTGCTTGAACGTTGAGGCTCTTGACGCTTTCGGCAACGCGATTGATCTTGCTACGCAAAGCGATTCGGCGCGTTCGGCGTCGGAGGAGCTCGGCATTACGCTCGACACTCGTCCGAATGCGGGCGCGCTGCTTGACGACATTTAGTCCGCCTACCCGCCACCTCGGTTTTAGGTGGTGGCGGGAAGGCGCCTTTGCCGCTCCAGCGGGCGGCAGGGGAGCCGGACCATCCAACGCTGGACCCGGTGTACTACAGAAGGAAACACTTTGATCGACGCCAATGCTTTCGACAAGCTTCACATTGGACTGGCGACTCTTGACAACATCCACGAGTGGAGCCACGGCGAAGTAAAGAAACCAGAAACGATCAACTACCGTACGCTCAAGCCGGAAAAGGACGGTTTGTTCTGTGAGCGTATTTTCGGTCCTACGCGGGACTGGGAGTGTGCGTGCGGTAAGTACAAGCGCGTGCGTTACAAGGGCATCGTGTGTGAGCGATGCGGAGTTGAGGTAGCGCGTGCGGACGTGCGTCGTGAGCGCATGGGCCATATTGAGCTTGCCGCTCCGGTGACGCACATTTGGTACTTCAAGGGCGTTCCGTCGCGCCTTGGATACCTGCTTGATCTTGCACCGAAGGATCTTGAGAAGGTCATTTATTTTGCGGCCTACATGATCACTGAGGTTGATGAGGAGGCTCGCCGCGAGGATCTTCCGACCCTGCGTAACGAGCTTGAGGTTGAGCGCAAGAACATTGAGGCTCGCCGCGAGGCCGACATTAATGCCCGCGCGGAGGCTCTTGAGGCCCGTCTTGCCGAGATGGAAGAGAAGGGCAACAAGCAGGAGACTCGCGACCGCGAGCGCCGTGCTGGTGAGCGTGACATGAACGCGATCCGTCGTGGCTACGAGCAGAGGCTTGCCCGCCTTGAAGAGGTGTGGGATAAGTTCATGAACCTGCAGGTCGGTGACCTGGAGGGTGACGAGCTCATTTACCGCGACATGCAGGCTCGCTACGGCATTTACTTCAAGGGCGCGATGGGTGCGGCCGCTATTCAGAAGCGTCTGCAGTCTTTCGATCTTGAGGCTGAAGCTGAGGCCCTGCGCGAGATTATTGCTACCGGTACCGGTCAGCGTAAGACGCGTGCGCTTAAGCGTTTGAAGGTTGTGAACGCGTTCCTCACTACGGATAACGTTCCAGAGGCAATGGTTCTGGACGCTATCCCGGTGATTCCGCCGGACTTGCGTCCGATGGTGCAGCTTGATGGTGGCCGCTTCGCGACCTCGGACCTCAATGATCTGTACCGCCGCGTGATTAACCGCAACAACCGTTTGAAGCGTCTTCTTGAGCTGAACGCTCCGGAAATCATCGTGAATAACGAAAAGCGCATGCTGCAAGAGTCTGTGGATGCCCTGTTTGACAATGGCCGCCGCGGCCGCCCGGTCTCCGGTCCGGGTAACCGTCCGCTGAAGTCGCTGTCCGACATGCTTAAGGGTAAGCAGGGTCGTTTCCGTCAGAACCTTCTTGGTAAGCGCGTGGACTACTCGGGCCGTTCGGTTATTGTGGTTGGTCCGCAGTTGAAGCTTCACCAGTGTGGTCTGCCGAAGCAGATGGCGTTGGAGCTGTTCAAGCCGTTCGTTATGAAGCGTCTGATTGAAAAGAAGTATGCCCAGAACATCAAGGCCGCGCAGCGTAAGGTTGATCGTTCGCGCCCCGAGGTGTGGGACGTTCTCGATGAGGTTATTCGCGAGCACCCAGTGCTGCTGAACCGTGCACCTACGCTTCACCGCCTTGGCATTCAGGCGTTTGAGCCGCAGCTTATTGAGGGTAAGGCCATTCAGCTACACCCGCTGGTTTGCGGCGCGTTCAACGCTGACTTCGATGGTGACCAAATGGCCGTGCACCTTCCGCTTGGTGCGGAGGCGCAGGCTGAGGCGCGCGTCCTCATGCTGTCTTCGAACAACATTTTGAAGCCGTCTGATGGTCGCCCGGTGACCATGCCGTCGCACGACATGATCATTGGCTTGTACCACCTCACGCTGAACCCGGATTCGTCGATCCCGGTTCCGCGTAATGAGGAGACGGGCGAGCCGATCCTGCCTCACTTCAGCTCTGTTGCCGAGGCGATCATGGCATTTGACCGCGGTGACCTGCACCTGAATGCGCGCGCGATTATTCGTTTCACGGATATTGTGCCGCCGAAGAACTGGGTTGCTCCGGAAGGTTGGAGCGAGGGTGATCCGATCGAGCTGGAAACCTCGCTTGGTCGTGCCCTGTTCAACGATCTTCTCCCGGTGGAGTACCCCTACGTTGAGGCCGTTGTGAACAAGAAGGTTCTCGGCAGGGTTGTCAACGACCTTGCGGAGCTTTACCCCAAGGTTCTGGTTGCCGAGTCGCTTGACGCGCTGAAGGCTGCGGGCTTCTACTGGTCTACCTGGTCTGGCCTCACCATTGCGTTTGATGACATCATGACGCCGCCAAATAAGGGTGAGATTCTTGCCCAGCACGAGGCAGCAGCAGCACGGATTCAGCGCGACTACGAGATCGGTAAGATCACGGAAGATGAGCGTTACAACGCGCTGGTTGAAATCTGGACCACTGCAACTCGTGAGGTTGCGGACGCGATGGAAGAGGCGTTCCCTGAGCGCAACAACCTGTTCCAGATGGTTGATTCGGGTGCTCGTGGTAACTGGGATCAGGTGCGCCAGCTGGCCGGTATGCGTGGCCTCGTGTCGGACCCGAAGCAAAAGCTTATTGAGCGGCCGATTAAGGCTAACTACCGCGAGGGCCTCACGGTTCTGGAGTACTTTATTGCAACCCACGGTGCTCGTAAGGGTCTTGCTGATACGGCTCTTCGTACCGCTGACTCCGGCTACTTGACGCGTCGTCTTGTTGACGTGTCGCAGGATGTCGTGGTGCACGAGGAAGATTGTGGCACCCGTCGCGGTATCAACATGGATATTGCGGAGCTGGACGAAGAGGGCAAGGCGCACCGCCTCGACACTGTTGAGACCACTGCATACGCGCGTACGCTCGCGGCTGACGCGAAGGACGCTGAGGGCAACGTGGTTGCTGAGGCAGGTTCGGATGTGGGCGACGTCTTGATCGACAAGCTCGTGGATGCGGGCATCACCACCATTAAGGTGCGTTCGGTGCTTTACTGTGAGTCCGCTACGGGTACGTGTGCGGCTTGCTACGGCCGTTCGCTCGCGTCGGGCAAGCGCGTAGACATCGGCGAGGCCGTGGGCATTATCGCGGCACAGTCGATTGGTGAGCCCGGTACTCAGCTGACGATGCGTACATTCCACACCGGTGGTGTTGCATCGGCTGCGGATATTACGCAGGGTCTGCCGCGTGTGCAGGAGCTCTTTGAGGCTCGCACCCCGAAGGGTGAGGCAACGATGGCAGAGGCAGCGGGCAAGGTCCACATCGATGATACGGATCCCACCAACCGCAAGATTGTGATCACTCGTGATGATGGCGAGGCCGACCTTGTGGTTGAGGTTTCGCGTCGCCAAGAACTCCTTGTGGAGGAGGGCGAGCACATCGCGGTTGGCACGAAGCTCACCACGGGTCGTCTTGACCCGAAGAAGATGCTCCGCATCCGCAACAAGTCGGAGACACAGCGTCAGCTGGTTGATGAGGTGCAGGAAGTGTACCGCTCGCAGGGCGTGGACATTCACTCCAAGCACATTGAGGTGATTGTTCGCCAGATGCTGCGTCGCGTCACGGTTCTGGATGATCCGGGCGACACCGAGCTTCTGCCCGGTCAGCTTGTTGACGAGGTCGATTTCAAGCGCATTAACCGTGCAACTGTGGCTCAGGGCGGTCGCCCGGCTGCGGGGCGTCCGGAGCTGATGGGTATTACGAAGGCTTCGCTGGCTACGGATTCGTGGCTTGCTGCGGCTTCGTTCCAGGAGACCACGAAGATCTTGACCGAGGCTGCTATTAGCGCGAAGTCGGATCCGTTGATTGGTCTGAAGGAGAACGTGATTCTCGGTAAGCTCATCCCGGCCGGTACGGGTCTTGCGCGCTACAACAAGATCCACGTGGAGCCCACGCCAGAGGCGATGGCTAACGCGGATTACGTTGAGGCTGATTTCCAGGTTGGTGAGGTCGATGAGGCGTTCCTCGCTTCGCTCGACTCGATCGACTTTGGAGCTCCGTTCTCGGATAGCGACTTCCGCTAATCCGGTTTGAAGCGCATTTAGATTTCGCCCCCTCTGCGGAGGGGGCGAAACTAATTCATCAGGGCGGTCGGGCGGGAGGGAGTTCTTTACCGTTTACATTGTTAGATCAGGCACAATAGGCGCGGGTAAAAGGCCTTGGTATTGACCATTGCAGACAAAAAGCCTTATATTTGACGACGGTGCCCGCGTCGCCGGGTATCCACCGTTCAGATTTTTCTGACAAGTGGGCTCTTTGACTGTTCGTCTGAGCTCCGGACGTCATCCTTAACCCTCACGATATGCGACTGTGAGGCTGTTGGCGGGCCGGCCCCGGCGGACACCAGTGTGTCCACGCGGGGTAGCGCGTAAGCGTTTCGGCGTCGCGATACTAAAAGTTTGTTGTTTAAGGAAGACGGAGAAGTAGTGCCTACCATCCAGCAACTGGTGCGCAAGGGACGCAGCACCAAGCCGGCGAAGGCAGCAACGCCCGCACTGAAGGGAAGCCCTCAGCGCCGCGGTGTCTGCACTCGCGTATTTACCACCACGCCTAAGAAGCCGAACTCGGCTCTTCGTAAGGTGGCTCGTGTTCGCCTTTCCTCGGGTATCGAGGTCACGGCTTACATCCCCGGTGAGGGTCACAACCTGCAGGAGCACTCGATCGTGCTCGTTCGCGGTGGCCGTGTGAAGGACCTCCCGGGTGTTCGTTACCACATCGTTCGCGGCGCTCTCGATACGCAGGGTGTTCGCGGTCGTCAGCAGGCTCGTTCCCACTACGGTGCGAAGAAGGAGAAGAAGTAATGCCTCGTAAAGGTCCAGCTCCCAAGCGCCCTCTAGTTGAGGATCCGATTTACGGTTCGAAGGTTGTTAGCCAGCTGGTTAACCGCGTTCTGCTTGACGGCAAGCGTTCCGTTGCTCAGAAGATTGTTTACGGCGCTCTTGAGGGCGTTGCGCAGAAGACTGAGCAGGATCCGGTTGCTGTTTTGAAGCGTGCGCTTGAGAACATTCGTCCGGCTCTTGAGGTTCGCTCCCGCCGTGTTGGTGGCGCAACCTACCAGGTTCCGGTTGAGGTTCGTTCTTCGCGTGGTACCACTCTTGCTCTTCGTTGGCTGGTTGATTTCTCCCGTCAGCGTCGTGAGAAGACCATGACCGAGCGTCTCATGAACGAGATTCTCGATGCATCCAACGGCCTTGGCGGCGCTGTGAAGCGTCGTGAAGACATGCACAAGATGGCGGAGTCCAACAAGGCTTTCGCTCACTACCGCTGGTAATCCCAGCTCTGCTCGTAGATCTAACAAGCGAAGGAAACACACGTGGCACAAGAGGTGTTCACCGACCTCACGAAGGTCCGCAATATCGGCATCATGGCTCACATCGATGCTGGCAAGACCACAGTTACAGAACGCATCCTTTTCTACACCGGCATCAACTACAAGCTGGGTGAGACCCACGACGGTGCTGGCACGATGGACTGGATGGAGCAGGAGAAGGAGCGCGGCATTACCATTACGTCCGCTGCTACCACCTGTTTCTGGAATGACAACCAGATCAATATTATTGATACCCCCGGACACGTTGACTTCACCGTTGAGGTGGAGCGTTCGCTGCGCGTGCTTGACGGCGCGGTAGCGGTGTTCGACGGTAAGGAAGGCGTTGAGCCGCAGTCTGAGACCGTGTGGCGTCAGGCTGACAAGTACGACGTTCCGCGTATTTGCTTCATCAACAAGATGGATAAGCTGGGCGCGAACTTCAAGTACTCGGTTCAGACCATTAAGGACCGTTTGGGTGCAACCCCGATCGTCATGGCTTTCCCGATTGGCGCGGAGGCCGACTTCCAGGGCGTTGTTGACATCATGAAGATGAAGGCCGTCTACTTCCCGGAGAAGGATGAGGATGGCAACGATCTTTATGGTGCACGCGTGGTTGAGGAAGAGATTCCGGCGGAGCTTCAGGCTGAGGCTGAGGAGTACCGCGAGGCTCTTATCGAGGCCGCTGCTGAGGCTAACGAAGAGCTCATGGACATTTACCTTGAAGAGGGTGAACTGACCAACGATCAGATTCGCGCTGGCGTTCGTGAACTCACCATTTCTTCGCAGGCTTACCCGGTATTCTGTGGCTCTGCGTTCAAGAATAAGGGCGTTCAGGTCATGCTTGACGGCGTGGTTTCGTACCTGCCTTCGCCGCTGGATGTGCCTTCTGTTAAGGGCACGAAGGTTGGCGATGAAGAGACCGTTATTGAGCGTCACGCAGATGAGAACGAGCCGTTCTCTGCTCTGGCGTTCAAGGTTGCTGTTCACCCGTTCTACGGCAAGCTGACCTACATTCGTGTTTACTCGGGCAAGGTTGCATCCGGCGAGACCGTGATGAACTCGACCAAGGGTAAGCGCGAGCGTATCGGCAAGATGTTCCAGATGCACTCCAACAAGGAAAACCCTGTGGATGTTGCACACGCTGGCCACATTTACGCTTTCATCGGCTTGAAGGACACCACCACGGGCGACACGCTTTGTGCGCAGGACGCTCCGGTTGTTCTTGAGTCGATGACCTTCCCGGATCCGGTTATCCACGTGGCTATTGAGCCGAAGTCGAAGGCGGATCAGGAGAAGCTCGGTACGGCTATTCAGAAGCTGGCCGAAGAAGACCCGACCTTCACGGTTCGCCTCGATGAGGAGACCGGCCAGACGGTTATTGGCGGTATGGGCGAGCTTCACCTTGATGTTCTTGTTGACCGTATGCGTCGCGAGTTCAAGGTTGAGGCTAACGTTGGTGCGCCGATGGTTGCTTACCGCGAGACCATCCGCAAGACCGTTGAGAAGGTTGAGTACACGCACAAGAAGCAAACTGGTGGCTCTGGCCAGTTCGCAAAGGTGATCGTTCGCTTCGAGCCGCTCCCGCTGGATGGCGAGAAGACGTACGAGTTCGGCAACGAGGTCACTGGTGGCCGCGTTCCGCGTGAGTACATTCCGTCGGTTGACGCCGGTATTCAGGAGGCCATGCAGACTGGTGTCCTGGCTGGTTACCCGATGGTTGGCTTGAAGGCCACGCTGCTTGACGGCCAGTACCACGATGTTGACTCGTCTGAAATGGCGTTCAAGATCGCTGGCGCAATGGTGTACCGCGAGGGTGTTCGCAAGGCATCTCCGGTGCTTCTTGAGCCGATCATGTCTGTTGAGGTTCGCACTCCTGAGGAGTACATGGGCGACGTTATTGGCGACCTGAACTCCCGTCGTGGCACCATCCAGTCGATGGATGATGCTTCCGGTGTGAAGGTTGTGCGAGCACTCGTTCCGCTGTCGGAAATGTTCGGGTATGTTGGTGACTTGCGTTCGAAGACGCAGGGCCGCGCAGTCTACTCGATGCAGTTCGATAGCTATGATGAGGTTCCTCGTGCAGTAGCTGAGGAAATCATTGGCAACGCTTCGGGCCAGTAAGAGCCTGATCTAGCCAAAAAGTGGCGTTATAAAGACCACACTAATGAAAACCCTGTAGGAAGTATTCGAAGTCAAGTGTTAGGCTACTTCTAGCACTAAGCTGACAAGAACTTATCTACCCGAGTCCAGGAGGACACAAGTGGCGAAGGCCAAGTTCGAGCGTACCAAACCGCACGTAAATATCGGTACCATCGGTCACGTTGACCACGGTAAGACGACCCTGACCGCGGCGATCACCAAGGTACTGGCTGACAAGTTCCCGGAACTGAACGAGTTTACCCCGTTCGACCAGGTTGATAACGCTCCGGAAGAGCGCGACCGTGGTATTACCATTAACGTTTCTCACGTTGAGTACCAGACCGACAAGCGTCACTACGCACACGTTGACGCCCCGGGTCACGCTGACTACGTGAAGAACATGATTACCGGTGCTGCCCAGATGGATGGCGCTATCCTCGTTGTTGCTGCAACGGACGGCCCGATGGCTCAGACCCGCGAGCACGTTCTGCTTGCTCGCCAGGTTGGCGTGCCGACCCTGGTTGTTGCACTGAACAAGTCCGACATGGTTGATGACGAAGAGATGCTTGAGCTCGTTGAGGAAGAAATCCGCGAGCTGCTCTCCTCGCAGGACTTCGACGGCGACAACACCCCGATTCACCGCGTTTCGGCTCTTAAGGCTCTTGAGGGCGACCCGGTTTGGGTAAAGTCGGTTGAGGATCTCATGGAGACCGTCGACGAGTACATCCCGACCCCGGAGCGCGACATGGACAAGCCGTTCCTCATGCCGATTGAGGACGTCTTCACCATTACCGGTCGTGGCACCGTTGTTACCGGTCGTGTTGAGCGCGGTAAGCTTCCGCTGAACGCTGAGGTTGAGATCCTCGGTATTCGCGAGCCGCAGAAGACCACCGTTACCGGTATCGAGATGTTCCACAAGCAGATGGACGAAGCTTGGGCAGGCGAGAACTGTGGTCTGCTTCTTCGCGGTACCAAGCGTGAAGATGTTGAGCGTGGCCAGGTCGTAGCCATTCCGGGTTCGATCACCCCGCACACCAAGTTCAAGGGCCAGGTTTACATCCTGAAGAAGGAGGAGGGTGGCCGTCACAAGCCGTTCTTTACCAACTACCGCCCGCAGTTCTACTTCCGTACCACGGACGTTACCGGCATCATCGAGCTGCCTGAGGGCACCGACATGGTTATGCCTGGTGACACCACCGAGATCACGGTTGAGCTTATTCAGCCGATCGCAATGGAGGCGGGCCTCGGCTTCGCTATCCGTGAGGGTGGCCGCACCGTTGGCTCCGGTCGTGTGACTGAGGTTCTTTCCTAAGTCTGACTGACTTTTAGTTGTGGCCCAAAGCGAACGCTTTGGGCCACAACTTATTTACTCCCCATCACTTTTGCCTGGCACCGTGTTACAAACGCGTGCACGTTTAAGATGGCATGGCTTGACGTCGCGGTTGCTTCTTGATGGGGGAGATGCGTCTCGACCGCAAGTGATGCTTTTGAGAATCACACCACTAAATTCCAAATCATTTGGAATCAGTGCTTAAATCTGTCAAACTGGTGTGGTTGTGTCCGAACGGGAGTGCTATCTCGGGAGGGCGAACAGTGGAGAGCATGAATGTGCAATCTGCTGAGGGGCTTTATGCTCCATGTTCTTGATCACAAGAAAACGGTCCAGTTCCTCCAATGGGGAGCCACCGCGCGAAGCTGTTTGAAAAAGCGACACGCCCGAGCGCGGGGACCGGTGAGAAGCTGTTTAAGAGAGGTAAGACGGCATGGCGGGACAAAAGATCCGCATCCGGCTCAAGTCCTATGACCACGAGGTCATTGACAGCTCCGCGCGCAAGATCGTCGACACTGTGCAGCGCGCAGGTGCGACGGTAGTGGGCCCGGTGCCGCTGCCGACCGAGCGTAACGTTTTTACGGTTATTCGGTCGCCCCACAAGTACAAGGACAGCCGCGAACACTTTGAAATGCGCACTCATAAGCGCTTGATTGACATCATCGACCCGACGCCGAAGGCAGTTGACTCGCTTATGCGACTCGACCTTCCGGCCGACGTAAAAATCGATATTAAACTCTGAGGAAACCTGCAGACATGACTAAAAACACCAAGCAGGCGGTTGCGCCCGTAAAGGCGCTACTTGGCCGCAAGCTCGGCATGACCCAGGCATGGGATAACGACGGTAAGGTCGTTCCCTTGACGGTTGTGCAGGTGGGCACCAACGTCGTTACGCAGGTGCGCACTGAAGAGACTGACGGCTACTCTGCCGCACAGATCGGATTTGGCGAGATCGATGCTCGCCGTATCACCAAGCCTTTGGCTGGTCACTTTGAGAAGGCTGGCGTTAAGCCTGTCCGTCACCTCGTTGAGGTCCGCACTTCTGAAGCTGATTCGTTTGAGGTCGGCCAGGAGCTCAAGGCGGACGTTTTCGCTGCTGGAGACAAGGTTGATGTTTCCGGTAACACGAAGGGCAAGGGCTTTGCTGGCACGATGAAGCGTCACGGATTCGCTGGCGGTCCCGGCGGCCACGGTGCACACAAGATTCACCGTAAGCCGGGCTCTATCGGCGGTGCTTCGACCCCTGGTCGCGTATTTAAGGGCACCCGCATGGCCGGCCGCATGGGCAATGTCCGTCGTACCATCCAGAACCAGACTGTTTTTGCAGTTGATGCTGAAAAGGGTCTGCTGCTTATTCGCGGCGCCATTCCTGGCCCGAAGAACGCGGTTGTTCTGGTTCGCTCCTCTGTGAAGGGTGCGTGAACTATAAATGGCTAAGTTGACTATTGACGTTTTGGGCTTTGAGGGTAAGAAAGTCGACACGATCGAGCTTCCCGCAAAGTACTTTGACGTAGATCTTAATATTCCGCTAATCCACCAGGTTGTTAAGGCTCAGCTGGGTGCAGCTCGCGCTGGAACCCACAAGGTCAAGACCCGCGGCGAGGTCCGCGGCGGTGGCAAGAAGCCTTGGCGTCAGAAGGGCACCGGTCGGGCTCGTCAGGGTTCGATCCGCGCTCCGCAGTGGGTAGGCGGCGGCGTTGTGCACGGCCCGCAGCCGCGCTCGTACGCTGAGCGTACCCCCAAGAAGATGAAGGCTGTAGCTCTTTACAGCGCGCTTTCGGACCGCTTCCGCGGTGGCCGCATGCACGTGATTCTCGGCCTCCTTGAGGGCGATGCCCCGTCCACCAAGACCGCGCGAGTAGCTCTTGACAAGATCGTTGACGGTCGCAAGGCTCTTGTGGTTGTAACGCGTGAGGACGACCTGAACCGTCTTTCGGTTCGTAACCTTCCTAGCGTTCACGTTCTTTGGGCGGATCAGCTCAACACGTACGACGTGATCAACGCGGAAGATGTTGTGTTCACCAAGGACGCTCTTGAAAGCTTCATTGCAGCGAGGGAGGACAACAAGTGAGTCTCGAAAAGTCGAAGAACCCCCGCGACATTATTTTCGCGCCGGTTATCACCGAGAAGTCTTCCGGTCTGATGGATCTTGGAAAGTACACGTTCCTTGTAGATCCGCGCGCGAACAAGACAGAAATCCGCCAGGCAATCGAGGCGATCTTCGATGTGAAGGTAAGCCACGTTGCTACGCAGAACCGACAGGGCAAGCGCTACCGCACTCGCGATGGCATTGGCCGTCGAAACAACACGAAGCGAGCCATCGTTACTGTAAGCGAAGGCACCATTGACATCTTCGGCGATCTCGCCTGAGTCATCGAAGAAGAAGGTTACAAATAATGGCAATCCGTAAGTACAAGCCCACGACTCCTGGTCGTCGTGGCTCGAGCGTGGCGGACTTCGTGGAGATTACCCGGAGCACTCCGGAGAAGTCTCTGGTTCGCCCGCTGACCAAGACCGGCGGTCGTAACAATCAGGGTCGCGTGACGGCTCGTCACCGCGGTGGCGGCCACAAGCGTGCCTACCGTCTGATTGATTTCCGCCGCAACGATAAAGATGGCATTCCGGCTAAGGTCGCTCACATTGAGTATGACCCGAACCGTACTGCCCGTATCGCTCTGCTGCACTACGCCGATGGTGCAAAGCGTTACATTCTAGCTCCTGCAAACCTGAATCAGGGCGACGTCGTCGAGTCTGGTCCAAGCGCAGATATTAAGCCGGGCAACAACTTGCCGCTGCGTAATATCCCGGTTGGTACCGTGGTTCACGCTGTTGAGCTTTACCCTGGTGGTGGCGCAAAGATCGCACGTTCTGCTGGCACCTCTGTCCAGCTGGTTGCAAAGGAAGGCCGCTTCGCTCAGCTGCGTATGCCTTCTGGCGAAATCCGCAACGTTGAGGTCATGGCCCGCGCAACGGTTGGTTCTGTTGGCAACGCCGAGCAGTCCAACATCAACTGGGGCAAGGCTGGACGTATGCGTTGGAAGGGACGCCGTCCGCACGTTCGTGGTGTTGCTATGAACCCGGTCGATCACCCGCATGGTGGTGGTGAGGGTCGCACGTCTGGTGGCCGTCACCCGGTTAGCCCGTGGGGTAAGCCCGAAGTCCGTACCCGTCGTCCGAATAAGCCCAGCGACAAGCTCATTGTGCGCCGTCGCCGGACCGGCAAGAAGCGCTGATAGAGGAGCTGGATTATGCCACGCAGTCTAAAGAAGGGACCCTTCGTTGACGAGCATCTCCTGAAGAAGGTTGATGAGCAGAACGATAAGGGTACGAAGAACGTTATTAAGACCTGGTCTCGCAGGTCCGTCATTACCCCGGATTTCCTGGGGCACACTGTTGCAGTGCATGACGGCCGTAAGCACGTGCCGGTCTTCGTTACGGAAGCAATGGTTGGTCACAAGTTCGGTGAATTTGCTCCGACCCGCACCTTCCGTAGCCATGACAAGGACGATCGCAAGGCACGCAGGCGCTAAGCCTGGTCTTGTAGCTAGAAGTGAGGCAGGTTTTAATGGAAGCCAAGGCGCAGGCGCGCTATGTACGCGTCACGCCCCTCAAGGCACGTCGCGTTGTGAATGAAATCCGCAACAAGAATGCCTTGGAGGCAGCGGACATTCTGCGGTTCGCTCCGCAGGCTGTCGCAAAAGATATCCGCAAGATTCTGATGAGTGCTATAGCCAACGCGAAAGTGAAGGCTGAAAACGCTGGTGAGCGTTTCAAGGAAGAGGATCTTTACGTAGTTGAGGCTTACGTAAACGAGGGTCCAACCATGAAGCGTTTCCGCCCGCGTGCGCAGGGTCGTGCAGCTCAGATTTTGAAGCGCACGAGCCACATCACCTTGGTGGTTGGTACGAAGGACGACAAAGGGAAGGAAGGCCGGTAATGGGTCAGAAGGTTAACCCCACCGGATTTAGGCTTGGTATTACCACCGAGCACCGCTCCCGCTGGTTCGCTGACTCCACCACGGAAGGCCAGCGTTACAGCGACTACGTGATTGAAGACGTGAAGATTCGCGACTTCCTGAACGAGCACTTGGAGCGCGCTGGCGTGTCGAAGGTCGTTATTGAGCGCACTACCGATCGCGTTCGCGTTGACCTACATACTGCTCGCCCCGGCATTGTTATTGGCCGTCGCGGTGCAGAGGCTGACCGTCTTCGCCAGCAGCTGGAGAAGCTGACGGGCAAGCAGGTTCAGCTGAACATTCTTGAAGTTAAGAACCCTGAGCTTGATTCGAAGCTCGTTGCGCAGGGCATCGCGGAGCAGCTTGCTGCTCGCGTGTCGTTCCGTCGCGCAATGCGTAAGGGCATTCAGTCCGCTATGCGCGGTGGCGCCGAGGGCATTCGTGTCCAGGTGTCGGGCCGCCTTGGTGGTGCTGAAATGTCTCGTACCGAGTTCTACCGTGAAGGTCGTGTGCCGTTGCACACCCTGCGCGCCTACATCGATTACGGCTTCTACGAGGCTCGTACGACGTTCGGCCGCATTGGTGTGAAGGTTTGGATTTACAAGGGCAACGTGACCGAGCGCGAGTACCAGCAGCAGCTTATGGAGGCTGGTAACCGCGGTGGCGCCCGTCGTGGTGGCCGCGGCCGTCGTGGCGCGCGTCGTGGTGGCGATCAGCCCAGGAACAAGAGGCCGCAGGAGGCAGCTGAAGAAGCTGCTCCGAAGGCTGAGACATCTGGATCGGAGGCCTAGTCGTGCTTATCCCAAGGCGGACTAAGTACCGCAAACCGCACCGCCCGACCCGTAAGGGTATGGCGAAGGGTGGCACTGAGATTGCGTTCGGCGATTACGGCATTCAGGCTCTTGAGCCCGCCTACATCACGAACCGTCAGATTGAGGCCGCTCGTATTGCAATGACCCGTTACATTAAGCGTGGCGGTAAGGTCTGGATCAACATTTTCCCGGACCATGCGCTCACGAAGAAGCCTGCTGAAACCCGTATGGGTTCCGGTAAGGGCGCTCCGGAGTTCTGGATCGCTAACGTGAAGCCGGGTCGTGTCATGTTTGAGCTTGCTGGTGTTGACGAGCACGTAGCTCGTGAAGCTATGCGTCGCGCGCAGCACAAGCTCCCGATTAAGACCAAGTTCGTGGTCCGTGAGGGTGGTGACGCATAATGGCAGACAAGAAGGGTCTAACGACGGCTGAGCTCGACGAGATGGATAACGCCCAGCTTGCGAGCGAGCTTGAGAAGGCTAAGGCAGAGCTGTTTAACCTGCGTTTCTCCAAGGCTCTCGGACAGGTTGAGGATCACGGCCGCTTTAAGGCTGTTCGCCGTGACATCGCCCGTATTTACACTGTGGCGCGTGAGCGTGAGCTCGGTATTCGCACCGCACCGAATAGCGAGGAGTGAGTTAAGTGAGCGAAACGCCTGTAGTTCGTAACCACCGTAAGGTTCGCCGCGGTTACGTCGTATCCGACAAGATGGATAGGACGGTCGTGGTAGAGCTCGAAGATCGCACCAAGCACCCTCTGTACGGCAAGGTTGTTACCCGTACGAAGAAGGTTAAGGCGCACGACGAGAACAACGAGATCCGTGTTGGCGACTTGGTTCGCATCATGGAGACTCGTCCGCTCTCCAAGACGAAGCGCTGGCGCGTAGTCGAGGTAATCGAGCGAGCCAAGTAGTTTCTACTTGCAACCTTTCAGAATGTAGCCATCCGAGTGGGTGGCTACATTCTTTATTTATGATGTGGGTGAGCAAAGGCACAGGGTTTTTCTTCCGCCCTCTCTTTGGTTTGAGTGGGGAAGTAGCGTAAGCTGTTGGGGTTGCAGTCTTTGCAGCAGTGGCAGTGTGCGCATTTTTCCAAACGTGCGCGTATAGCACTGAGTGGCTTAACCCACCACGCCCACGTTGTAAGACCCAGCCTGCTTTGTTTCAGAGACCTAGCACCGATGGTTTCCTGGTGTGCTCGAGTCTGAAGTGAAGAGGTAACATAGCGCGAGTTTTCGCGCACAAGTCCGTATACGTTCGGCCAGGCTCAAGCGCATTTTGTGCGTGTATGAGAACCAGCTCGACGACAGGAGTACAACGAATGATCCAGCAGGAGTCGCGACTAAAGGTTGCCGACAACACGGGAGCTAAGGAAATCCTGTGCATCCGTGTCCTCGGTGGCTCGGGTCGGCGCTATGCGGGTGTTGGCGATACTATCGTCGCATCCGTGAAAGACGCTATCCCCGGCGGCAACGTGAAGAAGGGTGAGATCGTCAAGGCAGTTGTTGTGCGTACCCGCAAGGAACGCCGCCGCCCAGACGGTTCTTACATCCGCTTCGATGAAAACGCAGCTGTCATCCTTAAGAGTGATGGCGAACCGCGTGGTACCCGTATCTTTGGCCCCGTCGGCCGTGAGCTTCGTGACAAGAAGTTCATGAAGATCGTGTCACTCGCACCGGAGGTGCTCTGATGGCAGCAAAAATTAAGAAGGGTGACCTGGTAGAGGTCATCTCTGGTCGCACGAGCGATCAGAAGAAGATTGATGAGCGCAACAAGCGCCGCGAGGCCGAGGGGCTTGCTCCTCTAGCGCCTGGCGATAAGGGCAAGCAGGGACGCGTTATCAAGGTGTTCCCAGCCGAGCAGAAGGTCCTCGTTGAGGGCATCAACGTGAAGACCCGCCACACGCGCCAGGGCATGTCTGCCCAGGGCGCCACAACTGGCGGCATTGAGCACATTGAGGCTCCGATCCACATTTCCAAGGTGGCTCTTGTGGATCCGGATACGAAGAAGCGTGTTCGTGTTGGCTTCCGCGTTGAGCGCGACGAGAACGGCAAGCGTATTAACCGCAACCCGATCCGCGTGGTTCGTGGTGGTACCAAGCGCGGCCTCGAACCTGGAAAGGAAATCGGAGCATGACCCCTCGCTTGAAGCAAAAGTACATTGATGAGGTCCGCCCGAAGTTGGAGAAGGACTTCGCGCACGCTAACACCATGGAGGTAGGTGGCCTGGTTAAGGTCGTCGTGAACATGGGTGTTGGAGATGCGGCTCGTGACTCGAAGGCTATCGAGGGTGCGATTCGCGACTTGACCGTTATCACCGGCCAGAAGCCGGCTGTTACCAAGGCTCGTAAGTCGATCGCGCAGTTTAAGCTGCGTGAGGGTCAGCCTATTGGCACGCACGTCACGATGCGTGGTGACCGCATGTGGGAGTTCATGGATCGCCTGATCTCTCTTGCACTTCCGCGTATTCGCGACTTCCGTGGTCTAAGCCCGAAGCAGTTCGACGGTAACGGCAACTACACGTTCGGCCTGACGGAACAGTCCGTATTCCACGAGATTAATGTGGACAACATTGATCGCGTTCGTGGCATGGACATCACGATCGTCACGTCAGCCAAAACCGACGATGAGGGTCGTGCGCTTCTGCGCGGCCTGGGCTTCCCGCTCAAGGAGAACTGACAAATGGCGAAGACGTCTTTGAAAGTAAAGGCCGCCCGCAAGCCTAAGTTTGCGGTTCGTGCTTACACGCGTTGCAACCGTTGCGGTCGTCCGCACTCGGTGTACCGCAAGTTCGGATTGTGCCGTGTCTGCCTGCGTGAACTCGCTCTTAACGGCGAGCTTCCGGGTGTGACTAAGAGCAGCTGGTAACGACTACATCGCAGGTCCAATGCTGATAAGCAGTTTTGGAAACCGCGTTGAGGAAGGGGAGAAACCCCGATGACAATGACTGATCCCATCGCAGACATGCTCACGCGTCTGCGTAATGCGAGCTCGGCACAGCATGAGTCGGTGTCGATGCCGCATTCTAAGCTCAAAGCAGCTATTGCTGAGATCCTTGTTAGGGAAGGCTACATTGCCGCTAGCAAGGTAGAGGACGCCCGCGTTGGTAAAACTCTGACGCTTGACCTCAAGTACGGTGCTAACCACGAGCGCGCTATCACTGGCGTAAAGCGCGTCTCTAAGCCGGGTTTGCGCGTTTATGCAAAGTCCACCAACCTGCCGCGCGTTCGTGGCGGTCTTGGCGTTGCGATTCTTTCGACTTCGTCCGGCCTGCTCACTGACCGCGAGGCATACAACAGGGGAGTAGGTGGGGAAGTCCTCGCCTACATCTGGTAAGGAGAACTATTCATGTCACGTATTGGCAAGACTCCGATCCCGATCCCCGCTGGTGTTGACGTTACGATTTCGGATCGCGAAGTTAAGGTTAAGGGCCCGAAGGGCGAACTTAGCTACGTCGTGAAGGGCCCGGTTGCCGCGGTTATCGAGGATAACGAGGTTAAGGTCTCTCGCGATGGTGACGATCGTGAGGCTCGTGCAATGCACGGTCTTACGCGTTCCTTGATTGAGAACATGGTTGTTGGTGTAACCCAGGGTTACTCCAAGGAACTTGAGATTGTGGGCACGGGTTACCGTGTTGCCGCGAAGGGCAAGGGCCTTGAGTTCCAGCTTGGCTTCTCCCACCCGGTAGTCGTTGAGGCTCCGGAAGGGATCGAGTTCAAGGTTGAGAACCAGACCAAGTTCTCTGTTTCCGGTATCGACAAACAGCTGGTTGGTGAAACCGCTGCGAAGATCCGCAAGATTCGCGCTCCCGAGCCTTACAAGGGCAAGGGCGTTCGCTACGCCGGCGAGCAGGTACGTCGCAAGGTTGGAAAGGCTGGTAAGTAATGGCTTACACGGTTAAAGGCAAGGGCAAATTCATTGCCCGCAAGCGTCGTCACCAGCGTGTTCGTAAGAACGTTAACGGTACTGCGGAGCGTCCTCGTCTGGTAGTGACCCGCTCTAACCGCCACATGGTTGCGCAGGTTGTGAACGACCAGGTTGGTCACACGCTCGTATCCGCTTCCACTTTGGAAAAGGATTTTGATGGCAAGGGCACGAAGGTTGAGAAGGCTCGCCGTGTTGGCGAACTGATCGCTCAGCGTGCTAAGGATGCCGGTATCACCGCTGTGGTTTTTGACCGCGGTGGCAACAAGTACCACGGCCGTGTCGCCGCTGTAGCAGAGGGTGCCCGCGAGGGCGGCCTGACGCTGTAAGAAGCGACGAAAGGAAGAGAACACACTGATGGCTAAAAATCAGGAAAACTCTGAGGGACGCGACGAGCAGCGTCGCGAGCGCCGCTCAGGTCGCGATCAGCGCCGTGACAACAACCGGCGTGACGACAAGAACCAGTACATTGAGCGTGTAGTTACCATTAACCGCGTCTCTAAGGTGGTTAAGGGTGGTCGTCGTTTCAGCTTCACGGCTCTTGTAGTCGTTGGAGATGGCGAAGGCACTGTCGGCGTTGGCTACGGCAAGGCTAAGGAAGTTCCTCAGGCTATTGCGAAGGGCGTTGAAGAGGCTAAGAAGAACTTCTTCCGCGTTCCGATGATCCGTCGCACGATCACGCACAAGGTTCAGGGCGAGGACGCTGCGGGCGTTGTTATGCTACGTCCCGCAAACCCCGGTACTGGTGTTATCGCCGGTGGCCCGGTTCGTGCAGTGCTTGAGTGCGCGGGTATCCACGACGTTCTGTCGAAGTCGCTTGGCTCGCAGAACGCAATCAACATTGTTCGCGCTACGGTTGCAGCGCTGAAGGAACTTGAGGTTCCCGAGGCTGTTGCTGCGCGTCGCGGACTTCCGCTGGAGCGCGTGGTTCCGGCTTCCATGCTTCGCGCTCGCGCGGAGGGTGAAGCTGAGCGTCGCGCTGCTGCTGAGAAGGCCGAGAACGATAAGGCTGCGGCAGGGGTGAGCAACTAGTGGCTAAGAATCTGAAGATTACTCGCGTTCGCGGCGATGTTGGTCGTCCCGAGCGTCAGCGCGCCACGATGCGTGCTCTTGGTCTGCGTAAGATCAACCAGTCGGTTGTTCTGCCGGACAACAAGTCCAACCGCGGTATGGTTCGCGCCGTCCGCCACATGGTCGAGGTAGAGGAGGTCGACTGACCATGAGTGAAGAATACTCAATCACGCGCCTCCACGACCTTAAGCCGGCACCCGGTTCCAACAAGCGCAAGATGCGTGTTGGCCGCGGTGAAGGTTCGAAGGGTAAGACCGCTGGTCGTGGTACCAAGGGCACGAAGGCTCGTTACCAGGTTCCCGCAGGTTTCGAAGGCGGCCAGATGCCTATGCACATGCGCCTTCCGAAGCTGCGTGGCTTCAAGAACCCGTTCCGCGTCGAGTACCAGGTTGTGAATCTGGAAAAGATTGAGGCTCTGTTCCCCAAGGGTGGCGACGTCACCGTTGAGGATCTTGTAGCCAAGGGCGCTGTTCGCGGTGGCGAACTAGTGAAGGTTCTGGGCCAGGGCGAGCTCACCCAGAAGTTCAACATTACGGTTGATAAGTGGTCGGCATCTGCTGAAGCTAAGATCACTGCTGCCGGCGGATCCATTTCCGCTCGCTAATGTCAGCTGTCTGAGATGAGGTGCGGCCCGATCAGTATGGTCGGGCCGCACTTTTACCGTTTGCTTAATCTGGTTTCAGACCTAGCATAATGATGCGCTAGTCTAAGATCGATTACGCTTGAATTGATTTGTTTATCCCAGGAGGACGCTTGCTCTCCGCATTTGCACAGGCATTCCGAACACCTGATCTTCGGAACAAAATGCTGTTCACGCTGATGGTCATGGCATTGTTCAGGCTGGGCTCATTCATTCCTACGCCGGGTGTTTCCACTCCGAATGTTCAGGTTTGTTTGGCACAGCAGGATCAGACCTCGCTTCTCGATCTGGTGAATCTATTCTCCGGTGGCGCGCTCCTACAGCTGTCGGTTTTTGCGCTCGGTATCATGCCTTACATTACGGCGTCGATTATCGTTCAGCTTCTTCGCGTGGTTATTCCTCGTTTTGATGATCTTCATAAGGAAGGACAGCAGGGGCGTTCTAAGCTCACGCAGTACACGCGTTACCTGACGATTTTCTTGGGTGTCCTCCAGTCTTCGACCATCATTTCGCTGGCGATGTCGGGCCGTCTGTTCCCAGGCTGCTCCGTGCCATTGATCCCAAATCAGGGTCCGGTCACGTTCCTTCTGATGGTCATTGTTATGACCGCTGGAACTGGCGTCATCATGTGGCTCGGTGAGCTCATTACGGAGCGCGGTATTGGTAACGGCATGTCGCTCCTTATTTTCACGTCGATCACGGCGACCTTGCCTGCTCGCCTCATGTCTATCGGCCGTGGTGGCGGATGGGGCAAGGTCTTTTGGATCGTGGCTCTTATTCTGGCGATCACCCTGGCCGTGGTTTATGTGGAGCAGGCCCAGCGCCGCATTCCGGTCCAGTACGCGAAGCGTATGGTTGGGCGCCGCTTGATGGGTGGTTCCGCCACTTACATTCCGTTGAAGATCAACATGTCGGGCGTTATCCCCGTCATCTTCTCCACGTCTATTCTTGCTCTACCTCCGATGATCGCTAACTTCGGTGAACCCACTGCGGATTGGGTCCTGTGGATTCAGCGTAACTTCTTGTCCACTAGCGCCATGTACATGCTGATCAACGCGATCTTGATTATTTTCTTCGCGTTCTTCTACACGTCAATCACGTTCAATCCGGAAGAGACCGCGGACAACATGAAGCGCTACGGCGGTTTTATCCCCGGTATTCGCGCGGGCCGTCCAACCGCGGATTACCTGCGTTACGTGATGAGCCGTATTACGTCGGCGGGCGCTATCTACCTCGCAATCATCGCGTTGCTCCCAACTCTTGCGATCATTCCTTTGAAGCTTGAGGCTGGCCAGTTACCGTTTGGCGGAACAACGCTTTTGATTATCGTTGGTGTTGGTTTGCAGACGGTTAAGGAAATTAACTCGCAGCTACAGAAGCACCACTACGAAGGGTTCCTCCAGTGATAACTCCAGATGGGGCAAATGTAGGCCCTGCGATTTTGATTCTTGGTGCACCGGGTGCTGGGAAGGGAACGCAAGCTAAGCGTATTGCCAAGGCTTTGCAGATCCCCGCAATTTCTACCGGCGCGATTTTCCGCCAGAACATGAAAGACCGCACCGAGCTTGGTCAAAAAGCGCAGTCTTATATGGATGCGGGCGAGTTCGTTCCCGATTCGGTTACCAACCCGATGGTGGAGGCACGCTTGTCGGCGCCAGACGTTGCAGGCGGGTACTTGCTTGATGGCTACCCGCGCACGATTGAACAGGCGTTTTACTTGCGTGACGTGCTTGCCGCCACGGGGCGCGATTTGGATCTGGTTCTTGAGATCGCGGTTGAACTTGATGAGGTCGTTGAGCGTTTGTTGAAGCGGGCCGAGATCGAGGGACGCGCTGATGACACTGAGCCGGTGATTCGTCGCCGCCTTGAGGTGTATAAGGATCAGACGGAACCGATGGTTACCTACTATGCGGACCAGGACAAACTGGTGCAAGTGGATGGTGTTGGCACGGTTGATGAGGTGTGGGAACGCATCCGCAAGGTGCTCATCGAGCACGGCTTGCTAGAAAAGTAGTTTGATGATGGTGAACCCGCTGAGATTTCAGCGGGTTCACCGCTTTATACGTGTTGAGGTTGGTATGTCTCGAATTGAGCTGAAGTCCGATAAGCAGATTTTGTGGATGCGTGAGGCCGGGCTGGTTGTAGCAGATATTCATAGGGCGCTACGTCAAGCGGCCGTGCCGGGTGTGACATTGCTAGAGCTGGACGAAGTTTCGGCAGGTGTGATTGCAAAGAACGGGGCGAAGTCAAACTTCCTTGGCTACGGAGGTTTCCCGGCAACGGTTTGCATCTCGGTGAATGACACGGTGGTGCATGGCATCCCGGATATGACGCGGCTGGAGCGCGGTGACCTCGTCTCTTTTGACTGCGGGGCTTACGTGGAGCGCGAAGGCCGGCAGTGGCATGGCGACGCGGCATTCACGATGATTGTGGGCGGCGATGAAGCCGGTTCGGATGAGGCTCGTCGTTTGAACTCGGTGACCGAAGAATCCATGTGGGCTGCCCTCGCCGCGGTTGCGAAGGGGAAGCGCATCTACGATATTGGCGACGCGGTTGAAGAAGTGGTGGAGAAGCGCCGCGACGGCAACTGGGAGGCCGGAATCATCGAGGAGTACACGGGGCACGGTATCGGCACCGCAATGCATCAGGCGCCAGAGGTATTGAATTACCGTCCACGCGGTCTGTCACCACGAATTAAACCGGGCATGGTTTTGGCGGTAGAGCCAATGCTGACCGATGGAAGTATTGAAACGTTTGTGCTTGAAGATGACTGGACGGTTAAGACTTCGGATGGAAGCTTGGCCTCGCATTGGGAACACACTATCGCGCGTACAAGTCAGGGCGTTTGGGTGCTGACTTCTCCAGATGGCGGCGCAGCCGGTTTGGCTCCGTACGGGGTGAAACCCACGCCGCTCAGCGCGTGAGTGATTTAACAAGCTCGGGGCCTTTCCAGGCCATCAAATATCCTATAAACTCGATGGTTGGGCCATAATCTGTACCCGAAATTCGGTGTGCATAGGCTCGCCCTCAGTTTTGGGGGTTTCCAAACGACCTGTAGGGGATAGACGGAGGATATGGCGAAAAAAGACGGCGTCATTGAGATGGAAGGAACCGTCGTGGAGGCTCTGCCTAACGCGATGTTTCGAGTTGAGCTTGGTAACGGGCATCTAGTTCTGGCACATATTTCCGGAAAGATGCGCCAACACTACATTCGTATTCTTCCGGAGGACCGCGTCGTCGTCGAGCTTAGCCCGTACGACCTGTCGCGCGGACGCATCGTTTACCGCTACAAGTAAAACCGACACTAAGCCGATTTTCGGTGGAGGTAGAACCATGAAGGTACAGCCGAGTGTCAAGAAGATCTGTGACAACTGCAAGGTGATTCGTCGCCACGGCAAGGTTATGGTCATCTGTGACAATCCGCGACACAAGCAGCGCCAGGGCCGCTAAGCCCAAAGCTGTTTTATAAATCAATAAGCATTTCATCGGCCGCTCCGGGGGATTTTCCCGGGTGCGAGACCCTCGGTTGAGGAGGCCGGGGCTGGGGATTAGAACCTAGATGATGAAGTGACCACCTCCTACTTCACCATTGGAGTGAAAACATGGCACGTATTGCCGGCGTAGACCTCCCCCGCGAGAAGCGGTTGGAAGTTGCGCTTACTTACATTTACGGCGTTGGCCGCACGCGCGCTAAGGAAGCCTTGGCCGCAACCGGTGTTTCACCGGATCTGCGCACAAAGGACGCCACTGAAGAGGATCTCGTAAAGCTCCGTGAGTACATCGAGGGCAACTACAAGGTGGAAGGTGACCTGCGCCGTGAGGTTCAGGCTGATATCCGCCGCAAGATTGAGATTGGTTCCTACCAGGGTCTGCGCCACCGTCGTGGCCTGCCGGTCCGCGGTCAGCGCACCAAGACGAACGCTCGTACCCGTAAGGGCCCGAAGCGCACTGTTGCCGGAAAGAAGAAGGCCTAACCCACGGGGTTGGCTGTTACTCGCAGGAGAATAAGTTATGGCTACTACTAAGCGTTCATCGGTGGCTCGTAAGGGTAAGCGCAAGACTCGTCAGAATGTGCCCCACGGCCACGCGTACATTAAGTCGACGTTCAATAACACGATCGTGTCGATCACAGACCCAACCGGCGCTGTCCTTTCTTGGGCTTCCTCCGGCCAGGTCGGTTTTAAGGGCTCGCGTAAGTCCACCCCGTTTGCTGCTCAGCTTGCTGCGGAGTCCGCAGCTCGCCGCGCCCAGGAGCACGGTGTGAAGAAGGTTGACGTTTTCGTTAAGGGTCCGGGTTCCGGCCGTGAGACTGCTATCCGTTCGCTTCAGGCAACGGGTATTGAGGTTGGCTCCATTCAGGATGTCACCCCGCAGCCGCACAACGGTGCACGCCCGCCGAAGCGTCGCCGCGTCTGAGCGTTTCATCGAGACCTTTGAGTCTCCACGTCGATGTTGATTAGCCTCCCGGTTATTCAACGCCAAACCTGTTCCAGCAAGTGCTGGTAACACCGCTCAATGTCATATGGCGGATGTTGAGCAGAAAGGATCACAGACGTGCTCATTGCACAGCGACCCACTCTGACAGAAGAGAAGGTTAGCGACTACCGCTCGCGTTTTACACTGGAGCCCCTAGAGCCGGGGTTTGGATACACGCTGGGTAACTCCTTGCGTCGTACCTTGCTGTCCTCCATTCCGGGGGCGGCTGTGACGTCTATCCGCATTGATGGCGTTCAGCACGAGTTTTCGACCGTGCCGGGCGTTAAGGAAGATGTCGCCGAGATTATCCTGAACATCAAGGAGATCGTTCTCTCGTCTGAGAATGATGAGCCTGTTGTCATGTACCTTCGTAAGGATGAGGCCGGTGAGGTAACGGCGGGAGATATTACGCTTCCTGCCGGGGTTGAGGTTCACAACCCGGATCTTCACATTGCCACGCTTTCTGAGAAGGGCAAGCTGGAGATCGAGCTGACCGTGGAGCGTGGCCGTGGCTACGTTTCGGCCGCTCAGAATAAGAGCGCGGATGCAGAGATTTCTCGCATCCCGGTTGATTCGATTTACAGCCCCGTTTTGCGGGTTACCTACAAGGTTGAAGCTACTCGTGTTGAGCAGCGTACGGACTTTGACCGTCTCGTCGTTGATGTCGAGACTAAGGCGGCCATTTCGCCGCGTGACGCTCTTGCTTCAGCTGGTAAGACGCTTGTTGAGCTGTTTGGTCTAGCTCGCGAGCTGAATACTGAGGCTGAGGGCATTGAGATTGGTCCGTCCGCTACGGATGAGACGCTTGCGCAGGATCTGGCTCTTCCGATTGAAGAGCTTGGGCTGCAGTCCCGTTCTTACAACGCCTTGCGTCGCCGCGGTATTTTGACCGTTGGCGAGCTGGTTGCTCACTCGGAGGCTGACCTTCTGGATATTCGTAACTTTGGTACGAAGTCTATTGAGGAGATCAGGGAGAAGCTTGCTGGTCTTGGCATGACGCTTAAAGACGCAGTAATGCCCGGTGGTTCCACTGATCAGCCTCGTTCTATCCAGTTCAGCGACGAGTAAGCATCGCACAGAAGTTTTATAGGAGAAATCATGCCCAAGCCTACGAAGGGCCCTCGTCTGGGTGGAAGCCCGGCGCACGAAAAAATCATTCTGGCGAACCTCGCCAGGGAACTGTTCATTCACGGACAGATCACGACGACGGCCGCTAAGGCTCGTCGCTTGCAGCCGCTTGCCGAGAAGATGATCACCAAGGCTCGCCGCGGTGACATTCACGCTCGTCGCACGGTTGCTAAGACGATTTCGGATAAGGACGTTTTGTACACGTTGTTTGACGAGATCGCACCGTCGATTGATCCGGAGCGTCAGGGTGGCTACACCCGTATCACGAAGCTCGGCAATCGTCGTGGCGACAACGCTCCGATGGTTCAGATTTCTATCGTGACCGAGAAGGTTGAGAAGAAGGCTGTTATCGCGGAGGCCGACAAGACTGCAGCTATGGCTGCGGCGGCTGAGGACGAGGTCAAGGAGCAGGAGACCGCCCAGGCTCCTGAATCTGAAGAGGCTGAAGAGGTTGTAGAGGCTGCTGAGGCTGAAGAGGCCGAGGCTGCTGAGGAAACCGAGAAGTAAGTCTGACTGCTTCAAGGAGGGTGCGGATCGTTTGGTCCGCGCCCTCCTTTTGTTTTTGCGCAGGTTGCGGGCCGCTAGGATGGGGAGCATGAGTGAGATTTTGACCCTGGCTGTTGACTGCGGTGGGGGTGGAATAAAGGCGTCGGTGCTGGATGAGAACGGCACGATGATTGCCCCGGCTGTGCGCACGGCTACGCCCTACCCTTTGCCGCCAGCGCTACTGGTTGACACGATTGTGGATTTAGCGGTGCATCTGCCGCATGCGGATCGCGTGACGGTGGGTATGCCCGGCATGATTCGCCACGGTGTGGTGATTGCGACGCCGCACTACATTACGAAGGATGGCCCTCGCTCTAAGGTTTTGCCCGAGTTGGTGCAGCTGTGGTCGCGGTTTGACATGCGCAGGAGTTTGGAGGAGCGCCTACAGGTTCCTACGCTCGTGCTGAATGATGCGGAGGTTGCGGGTGCTGGGGCGATTGCGGGCACGGGCTTAGAGATGATCATTACGCTGGGGACCGGTTTGGGAAACGCGGTGTTTGATGCGGGCAGGCTGGCGCCGCATACGGAGATCTCTCAGGGGCCGATTCGCTGGGGTTTGACCTATGACGATTACCTGGGGGAGCATGAGCGGTTGCGGCTAGGGGACGCGCACTGGTCGCGTCGCGTTCGCCGCACGGTAGCTGCACTCCGTCCCATGTACATGTGGGACCGCTTGTATATCGGTGGAGGCAATGGGGTGCGGATTACGCCGTCTCACCGCGAGCATTTGGGTGATGACGTGGTGATTGTGCCTAATGACGCGGGAATCCGTGGCGGGGTGCGAGCTTGGAACGTTTAGAACAACCCGCGCCACCCGTAGTTGAGCAGGCCGCAGAGCCCGTGGTTCGTGTCCGTTTGGATCTGGCGTATTTGGGAACATCGTTTCGCGGTTGGGCACGTCAGCCGCGTTTGCGTACGGTGCAGGGTGAGGTTGAGGAGGCCTTGGCAACTCTTCTGCGCACGCCGGCGACGCTAACGGTGGCGGGGCGTACTGATGCTGGTGTTCATGCGGCGGCTCAGGTGGCGAACTTTGACGTGGAGCAAAGCCGTATTTCAAAGCTCAACCGTGAGGGTGATTTTGAGGCCGGGATGGCGGCCCTCCAGGGACGCTTGAACGGTTTGTTGTCGCGCGGCAGTGAGGGTGCTGGCGCAGATGTGGTGGTGAAGTCTGTCCGGGTGGTGTCCGCTGATTTTGACGCCCGGTTTAGTGCACTTAAGCGCCACTATTGCTACCGCATTTCAGATCGGGTGGATACGAACGATCCCCTCACCGCTGCCACGATGTGGTGGACTGGTGCGCAGTTGGACGTGAACGCCATGCAGGCAGAAGCAACCTGCCTGCTGGGGGAGCACGATTTCTTGTCATTTTGTAAGCCTCGGGAGGGGGCTACCACTATCCGCACCTTGGAAGAGGTGAGGGTGGAGCGCTCCTCAACGGGAATTGAAGTGCGCTTGTCGGCGGATGCTTTTTGTCATTCGATGGTGAGGTCCGTGGTGGGGGCGCTTATAGAGGTAGGACGCGGGCGGCGTCCGCGCGGGTGGGTTAGGCAGCTGGTGGAACAGCCCAGCAGATCTCATTCGGTGCCGATCGCGCCCGCACATGGCCTGACGTTGGTTGCGGTGGAGTATCCTGGTAAGGACGAATGGGCGGACCAGCAGAAACGAACGCGCAGGTTGAGGTCGCTCGGCTGCTAATAGGTCGACGCCAGCGTGTTTTATGAGTAATACGCCACTAATGGGCGCTGTTCCTTTGACGCTGATCCGCTAGGTCGTTAAGCTGTAAGACGTTGTGCGTCTAGTGTGCGCGGATCAGAACTTCCCACTCACTGGTCTAACGCCCAGACGCAATGACGCGAGCAATACCTGAATGTGAGCGGTTGCAATTATTCGTCATTGAATATTGCGGCGCTCCCGAATTAGAAGAAGAAGGCCACGCCCGTGCGCACCTATATTCCTAAGCCCGGAGACGACGTCAAGAAGTGGTACGTTATCGACGCCACTGACCTCGTCCTCGGCCGTGTGGCAGCTGCGGCTGCCAGGCTACTTCGTGGGAAGCATAAGCCTACTTTCACGCCGAACCTTGATCAGGGTGATTTCGTCATCATTATTAACGCTGACAAGATCGCCGTTACTGGTAACAAGCTGGATCAGAAGTTCGCTTACCGCCACTCCGGTTTCCCGGGTGGTTTGAAGAAGATTTCTTACCGTGAACTTCTTGCTAAGTACCCTGAGCGTGCTGTTGAGAAGGCTATTCGCGGTATGATCCCGCATAACAAGCTCGGTCGAGCTCAGATGAAGAAGCTCCGTGTCTACGCAGGTCCGGAGCACCCTCATGCGGCTCAAAATCCGATTCCCTACGAGATCACCCAGGTCGCCCAGTAAGCGCCCAGCGCTGTGGACGCCAGTAAGTAAAACTGAGGAGAACTGTGGCTGAGACCACCGATATCGACGTGCTGGAAGAGGAGAACGCCCCCAGCTCGTACACTACTGAAACTGAGACCGAGAAGACTGGCGCTGGCCAGTCGATTACCGCTCCGGGTGTTGGCCTGGGCCGTCGCAAGCGCTCCGTTGCGCGTGTGCGCCTAGTTCCGGGCACTGGCGAGTGGAAGGTCAATGGTCGTTCGTTGGACGACTACTTCCCGAACAAGTTGCACCAGCAGCTGGTTCGCTCACCTTTTGTACTTCTTGACCTTGAGGGTCGTTTTGACGTGATTGCTCGCATTAATGGCGGCGGCACGTCTGGCCAGGCTGGCGCTTTGCGTCTTGGCATTGCCCGCGCGCTCAACGAGATTGACCGTGAGGCTAACCGCCCGGCTTTGAAGAAGGCTGGTTTCTTGACTCGTGACGCTCGTGTCACGGAGCGCAAGAAGGCTGGTCTTAAGAAGGCACGTAAGGCTCCGCAGTACTCCAAGCGTTAATGTTTGGCTGATTGCGTTTTGGAGGCCCGCACCACGTGGTGCGGGCCTCTTTTTTGTGTTTTGCTCATATGATTGTGGGGTAAAAGTTTTTTAGGAGTATCGTTTTTCTTGTTTGTTAGAGGGCGCATGTAGCCCGCGATTGGAGGAATGCTATGCCTCGGATGTTTGGTACTGATGGTGTACGTGGGCTTGCAAATCGGGATATAACCCCGCATTTGGCGTTGGAACTGGGGGAGGCTGCCGCTAGGTATGTGGCGCGTTCTTCTAATGGTTCGGGGTCGCGTCCTCGCGCAATTATTGGCCGCGATACGCGCTTGTCGGGCGAGTTCTTGGATCATGCGCTGGCTGCTGGTTTGGCGGCGGCTGGTATGGATGTGACGCGTATTGGCGTGGCTACTACTCCGATGGTGGCGCATTTGACGGCTACGGAGAACGTTGAGCTGGGTGCGATGATTTCCGCGTCGCATAATCCGATGCCGGATAATGGTATTAAGTTTTTTGCCCACGGCGGTTTTAAGTTGGAGGACCGTGTTGAGGACACGATCGAGCGTTTGATTGGCGAACCGTGGGAGCGCCCGGTGGGCGAAGCGGTTGGCGAGATCGAGTTTGATGATTCGCGCGCCTCGTCTTCGTATATTGAGCATCTTGTAGGTGCGGTTGGTACGTCGCTCAGGGGTATGCGCATCGCGGTTGATGCGGCTAACGGTTCGGCATCTTGGTTTGGTCCGGAGGCGCTTCGCGAGGCCGGGGCTGACGTTGTGGTGATTAACGCGTCGCCTGATGGCAGGAATATCAACCATGATTGCGGTTCTACTCATCCGGAGCAGTTGCAGGCGTTCACCGTGGCGTCGAAGGCTGATTTTGGTGTGGCGTATGACGGTGATGCGGATCGTTGTTTGGCAGTTGATGCTGAGGGCAACCTGGTTGATGGTGACAAGATCATGGGCGCGTTGGCGTTGGATCTGCGTAGGCGTGGAAAGTTGTTTGATGACACGCTGGTGATCACGGTGATGTCGAATCTGGGCCTGGTGCTCGCGATGAAGGAGCAGGGCATTAAGACGGTTCAGACGGCTGTGGGTGACCGCTACGTGTTGGAGGAGATGCGAGCGAAGGGCTACACGCTGGGTGGCGAGCAGTCCGGCCACGTGATCGCCTCTCACCATGCAACCACGGGTGATGGTGTGCTGACGTCGTTGTTGATCGCACGCATGTTGAAGGAGACGGATCGTTCGCTGGCCGAGGCTACAGATTTTGTGAAGCGTTTGCCGCAGATTTTGATCAATGTGGGTGGCGTGGATAAGAAGCGCACGGATGACGAGGCAGTTGTGGCTGCAGTGCGTGAGGCTGAGGAGCGACTGGGCGAGACCGGTCGTGTGGTGCTGCGTCCGTCGGGCACGGAGCCTTTGGTGCGCGTCATGGTTGAGGCAGCAACCCAGGAGCAGGCTGATCACGAGGCCGGCCTAATCGCCGACGTGGTGAAGGAACGCCTGTCGCTCTAGATTGTAATAGTCATCTGTCGCTAGGTGACTTCCAGGACAGTAACGGAACTGTGGGGATTCGTCCCTGCAGTTCCGTTTTCATTAGACCTGTTATGGCAGTACAGTACACGGCATTTTAGAGGTTATGGGTGAGAGCTGCACTCAAGCGGTTTGCCTGGTATGCTGCTTGATATGCTGCGTGTAGTTATCACGGTTCGTGATATGTCATGTGCGTAGTACGTACGTAGGAGTAGGCTGGGAAATTTTGCGAAATTATCGCCTTGGAGAGCTGTTCTGCGGCCCGGGAGGATTGGGCTTAGGGGCTCAGCATGCGCAGATAGGTAACGGTGACAAGATCACGCATGTGTGGGCCACTGATTATGATGCGGATACTTGTAATACCTATATCAAGAACATTGAAGGTGCTTCTGAACGGTCGGTCATATGTGAGGATATTCGCGAGTTAGATTACAACCGACTGAGCGAGATCAGCGGTATTGATGGTCTTGCGTTTGGATTTCCCTGCAATGATTTTTCAATCGTTGGCGAACGAAAAGGAATCTCTGGCGAATTCGGCCCTCTTTACAAGTATGGAGTGAAGGCTCTCGAGGTTTTCCAACCGCAATGGTTTATTGCAGAAAATGTTGGGGGATTGCGCTCCAACAATGCGGGCAAAGCCTTCGATCGCATCATGAAGGAACTTCGGGGAGCTGGTTACGAAATCGTTCCAAACCTATACAAGTTCGAGCAATACGGCGTCCCTCAAGCGCGTCACCGAATAATCGTGGTCGGTATGCATAAAGATCTAAAGAAACCGTTCAAAGTGCCGTCTGTTGAACCCTACAAGCATGTGGATGTCTCCGTGTCCACGGCATTGGCAGGAAACATGAGTGGTTTGACCGGAACTGAAAAGACTAGGCAGTCCTCTCAAGTTGTTGAGAGACTCAAGCACATTAAACCCGGGCAGAATGCGTTCACAGCCGACTTACCGGCTCGCTTACAGATCAATACTAGGACTCGGATAAGTCAGATCTACAGGCGTTTAGACCCTGATAAGCCGGCATACACGGTTACAGGTTCTGGGGGCGGAGGCACGCATATGTATCACTGGGATGAGCCGCGCGCACTGACTAATCGTGAGCGGGCTCGTTTGCAGACTTTCCCAGATGATTTTGACTTTTGTGGAAGTAAAGAAAAAGTTCGTCGCCAAATCGGAATGGCTGTCCCACCCCAGGGAGCGCAGGTCATTTTCGAAGCGATTCTTAAAACTATGGCTGGTGTCGAATACGAATGGCAGGAGCCCAGTTTCAAGTAGCGCATATCTGTAGCGGCTCTTGATGGTCCGGAAGACTATCTGGATATGGAATTGCTCGTCGGGGCTTGAACATTAAGTCTTTTGGAGGCTCTCAAATATACTGAACTTGTATTCACACCGGCGTGACCTAGAAGGCATAATGGACTGTATTAATCAACCTTGGGCGCAGAGGCTACGCAAGAAAGTCGATGCTTTCGCGAAGAAGCAGGGTACGAGGGAGCAAGCAGAGAAGCGATATTCGCAGTTTGATAGGGCCAATTGCTTGCCTCAAATACTCGATGAAGTGTATGGCCAGCTAGAAGCCCGGCATCAAGAGGTGCAAGCCAATTTTCTGAAGACTTCGGTTACCACTAAAGACGGATTTGCAGATTGGTATCACGGAGCAAAGGAATCTGGCGGTTGCTGGGCGCAATATCGGGATCGACTTTCCAACGACTCCGGTATGAGGAGCGCGCTAAATACTATCGATTCGGAATCCAGCACAGTAGTGGGCCAGTTGGCAAACCCTTTGAAACGAGGTGACAGGAAAAAGGGTCTCGTACTTGGCTATGTGCAATCAGGTAAAACTGCTAACTACGCAGCCGTCATAGCAAAGGCAGTCGATGCCGGATACAAGATGATTATCGTGCTCTCGGGCATGTACACTGCGCTTCGCCAGCAAACACAGCTGCGTCTTGAGCGAGACCTGGCTGTTGGGCAACGTTTTATACCTGAAGGGACTGCCAAAGAACACGAATGGTTCTTGTTAACGAGTGTTGATCTAGAAACCGTTGCATCAGCTGACGGCGACATGAATGCTCGAGCTGCGAAAATCGGTTCGACGAGCATCGTGGAAGACCGTGAGAAAGTGTTTCTGGCAGTTGTTAAGAAGAACACTGTAGTTTTACAGAATGTCAGTAGATTTCTAAAGAACATGCGGGATTCTGATTTGGCAACGTTTCCCGTACTGATAATCGATGATGAGTCGGATCAAGCAACCCCAAACACCGAGGCTGAAAAGAACGCAATTTCCACTATCAACAAGCGCATCCGTACGATCTGGGAATCGGTGAAAATCGGGTCATATGTCGCATACACCGCCACGCCGTTTGCGAATCTACTAATGGATCCGAATGACGAGTTCGAACTCTATCCTTCTGATTTCTTTATCGCTATGAAGAAGCCCGATGGTTATTACGGTGCGTTGGAATACTTTGGACGACGTGAGGCTGGATTAACGGACAAACCTGGTTTTGAACCCGTGCTAGATGCCGTTAGAGAAATCCCCGACAGTGAAGTAAAACGTATCGAACCAAAAAAGCGTAAAGGCGTGTATGGCGTACCTGAGATGGTTCCGAGTCTGCGCGCGGCCATTGACTGGTTCATTGTGGCGACTGCGATAAGAAGGCTCCGCAACGGGGAGCGTCATTCGACGATGCTCGTGCACACATCAATGAAAACCTCATCACACCAGTCCGTCGCGAGTCTCATCAATGCTTATCTAGACGTATTGCAGGATCTGTCTGAAGCAGAGCTATTAGAACATTTCGAAGAGGTATTCTCCGTAGAATATTTAGCGCGTTTGTCACCTGATGTGGAACCCGGTGAATCTTGGGGAGAACTAGAACCTATCTTGTTGGAGTTAGTTCAAAAGGCGAATGTCATTGTCGACAACTCAGAGTCAGATGAGCGGTTGCAATACGATGCTGATGCCCCGGCTACGACCATTGTTGTTGGTGGTAACACGCTTTCTCGAGGGTTAACGCTTGAAGGATTAGTTTGTTCGTATTTCGCACGTGTATCCCAGGCTGCCGATACCTTGGCGCAGATGGGCCGTTGGTTCGGCTATAGGCCAGGATATGAAGATCTTGTAAGAGTGTGGATGAGTCTAGGCGTGCGCAATAAGTTCACGTACATAGCTGATATTGAGTCCGAATTACGTGAAGAAGCACAGTTCTTCGTAGATGGGCAACAGACGCCGGGTGAAATTGGAGTGCGGATGCGCACATACCCCGGGGTGCTCGAGTTAACCTCGAACAACAAAATGTACTTTGCGCACAAGGTAGACCGTAATCTTCAAGGGGTAAGGCTACAGACGCAAATATTCGAGAATGATCTGGAGCCGATTGCACATAACTGGCAGGCGTTCGTCGATTCGGTCGCGGCTTTTAATCAATCCTGTTCGAAGGCGAAACGCATTCGAAACAACTGGGTACTGTTTGATGTGCCCTCGGCAGAAATATTGGCTTTTCTAGACCGATATAACGTCCACGAAAAGGTGAGTTCGCTCCAGCCCGAAGTGATAGGCGCTTGGATTAATAAACATGCGATGTCTAAACAGTGGAATGTAGTCCTTGTTTCACCAAAGTTCGGCAAACGGGTTGAGTTAGTCGACGGGATGGAGATTACCCTGTCAAAACGTACTCGAACTATTACAAGTGATGATGATGCAACAGACATCAGGGCAGTTATTGCTCCGGATGATGTTAGTGCCGATATTGAAGCAGTTGAGCCAGGATTAGGAATAAGACAACAAATTGAGGCGCGCAGGCGGGACGCTCGCGGTAACGGGCTTTTGTTGCTGTATTTGATTGACAAGTACTCTGCTCCTTCGAATAATGACTCGAAAACTCGATGTGCGCTTAATGCGCCGGCAGATGTTCCTTTGTTCGGCTTGATACCTCCATTCCTCTCAAGAACTGAAAAGAGCGATGGCGATTATGTATCAGTGAAACCTGAAAGCTCTAGGTGAAGGAAAACAGTGAATACGCCTGGTGAAGATTTACGTAGTTACCTAGAAAAACCATTTGAGAGCCCCGATGATGAAACGGTAAGAGCATTTCGGCTTGAATGCCCAGGTACCGGGGAACTTGTATGGGTTACTTTCTCCCCGGAAGCTCAAAGGCAGTTACTGATACAAATTTCGGAAGAGCTCGCCGTCATGAGTGGGGCTCTGACGAAATTTATCGACCGACAAACTGTCTGGCACACAGATAGAAAAACCGGCCGCAAGGCTAGGTATGTCGCATTCACATGTACCCGAGCGTCGTTAACATCAACTTTTGAATCGCTCATTGTTGATTTCATCCGAATGCTAGATGGGATGGAGACAAGTGCGTTTGAGACGTTTGAGGATGTGTTTCTTAAGTGGGAAGAGCTTTTGCAACAGGACATCAGAAAGGTCTCTTTTAATACCCTCGTTGGCTTATTTGGAGAGCTTGTAGTCCTCGAGTATGTGGCTCAAAATGACCCGACGCTCGCTGTTGAATCGTGGTCAGGACCAGAGAACGAAGGCCCTGACTTTAAGAGCGCGTCTTGGAATATTGAAGTTAAGACCACTACAGCGACAAATTACAATCGCCTGCACGTAAGCGATCCCAACCAGTTTGTCCCCTCAGGTGGAATCCCGCTCTATCTAGCTAGAGTGGCTTTAACGACTCATCCGAGGGGGCGAACAATACACGAACTTCGCGATGACATCATTGAGCTGGGAATAAGTAATATCGATCTGGCTGGCAAGATCCAGATGGTATCTGCCCAGATCTTAGAAGATGACACCACTCGCCCTCTTCTGGTTAAAGACATCGGCTTTTACAAGGTTGATGAGACTTTCCCTCATATTGGGGATTTCGGGGCGCCACGCGTAATGGAAGGCGTATCGAACCTGCAATATGACGTGGAATTGCAATACGCATACCGGTTATCCAACGAAGAAATGACGAGCGTTTTTCTAGAGCCAGTGAGGACGAATGTCGAACCTTAAACCGCTGAAACAGTACTCGCCAGAGACAGGGGCCAATGCGGTATCCGCAGATGGAACGCATAAGCTACTCGGCACGTTTGCTATGGATCCTTACGAGATTATGATCCGAGAATGTGCGCAAAACAGTTGGGACGCAAAGCTTGAGTCGTGTCAGACTCCAAGGTTCTTGGTGGATGTTCGTGAGCTTTCAGAGTTGCAGGATGACCTTGTAAAGAATGTGGTCCTTGGTTCTCGGAAGAATCTCGCTACCAGCCTAGTTGAGAGTATTCGTAGCAAAGATCATTTGAAATGCATCGAGATCCTGGACAGGGGCACGTCGGGCCTTGATGGTGAAGCGCGCATTTCTGCACCAAAAAGGGATTCCCAGGGGAGAATCTTGGATACGAATTTTCGAGACCTCGTATTCACACTAGGTGCGACACGTGATACCGAGCTAGGCGGTGGAACGTATGGGTTCGGAAAAATTGCTGCTTTTTTGGTCAGCAAATCGATGACGATTATCTATTGGACTCGTTGCTGGTATCGCGGGCAACTCGAATATAGATTGATCGCTTCGCATATTGGTTCTCCATTTCAAGAGAACGGCAAGCAACATATTGGCCGGCATTGGTGGGGAGACGAACAGGACGGTGAGTTCGTTCCTGTAACTGGAGAGAGGGCTCGCCGAATTGGTGAGGCCATATTCGATCATCACTTTGAAGGACAGGAAACGGGCACAAATATCCTTGTAATCGATCCCGTATATACGAACGCGGAGAGCGAAGAAGAAATAGCTTCAGGCGATGTGAATGATCGCCAGATTGATACGAACGAACTCGGAGCGAAGCTACGAGATTATGCGTTAGTTAATCTGTGGCCGAAAATGACCCCTACGTCGTCTGGGGTGTTGCCGATGGATATAAGAGTGCTAGCAAATGGTGTCGAGCTTTCAATGGGATCTACCCATGAAGATTTATGGGGCATATGGGCCGAAGTCCTAAATGATGTGCGTGATCTCGAGGATGGTGAGATTGAGGAGAGCCCCGAAGGGGAAAACGACATCAAGGTCGTGAAGACGATTGGGTATCAACAAAGGACCAAAGGCGTAAAGGATCTTGGATCACTTGCGATTGTTAGAGATCTTTTCCCGATGGATGAAACGCCCTTTAAACGAGCCATGGTAGGGAAGAACGGAACATTATGCCTGTTGCGAGCTCCTGAACTTGTGGTCAGGTACCTGCCTTTTGGCACAGAGTCTAATGAAGACGCTTATACGTGCGGAGTGTTCAAAGCGTCTCGAGATCCGGAGGTAGATGAGGCATTCTCAGCTGCCGAAAACCCAACTCACACCGAATGGAATACCGGCCAATTAGACGGTGCGAAGCGTGTTTACAAGAACAGAGTCGAGCGAGCTAGACGAGACGTGCGGGCTGTGGCAGCTGCGTTCATGAATCCTGTGAATCATGACGAGGCTAGTGCAGGAGCGAATATCAATATCACGGTTTCTAAGATGTTGGGCTCTCTGTTACCACGTCCAGCCCTACCCGAATCAATGACCACTTCGTCGAAGAGTCGAAGTGGTAGTAAGGGGCGAACGAAAGTACTGTTGCCCGAAATTATCGAGTGCAAATTTGGAGGAATTAGCGGTAACCAGCAGATTCAACATCTACTCATCAAGACCCCTGAAAACGAAACTGAACCTTTGAACGTGTCCCTTGAGGTTTCGATCGTTGCGGAGGCAAAAGAGGTTCTCAGAGATGAGCAACTGGAAGTTCAATGGATTAATCTGAATGACCCGCGCAATAACTCGACGGGTCTAAAGGCAACCCTAGTTGGTGGTGCTGAGTACTTGGCGAAAGTCAAAGCTCCGGGAGGTTGCTTGCTTGAGACCAAGTTGAATGCCGAGAAACCTGAGAATAAGCGAGAAGGGAGGAGAGCCCAGTGAGAAAAGTTCAGGCATTCCCGTTTTTTGCTGCTTCAGACTCGGACGTTCAGTGGGGTAAATGGTCGGTAAACGGCAGTGAGGACGATTCTTTTGAATCGTTGATGGATGAATGGCCTCCTTCTCCATCTGTTAGTTTCGAGATTGGAGCCAAAGTATCCGATCGGTTCTTTGAGAACGTACATGTTCAGGACCGAGAACTGTACAGTCTGGTGATTGAGGCTTACTGTCCCGGAACTCGCTATCTAGTCCATGAAACATCGGGTTTTCGTTCGCGAAATGCCGGCACTCTTGTCACTTCGGTCAGTGTTGACGCATCCAAGGTTATCGGCGAGATCCAACTTACAGCCACCATATGCGGACCGGGATATGTGTCTGATGATCAGAGCGTTCCTGCCGTCCCGTTTGCTCGTCTTGCGACCAATACGACGAAGATACTTGCCCGAGGAGACTCTGCAATTATCCCGACTCGGGAGGTCGAGGGATTAGAATCACCTTGGGAAATTCACGTTAGCTTCCAAGACCTAACTGACCGGTATCAGCATCACATCAATCCCCGTCTAAATGCGAATGAAAAGAAGCTCATTCGAGATTTGAATGCAGGCGACAAGGTATTGCAATGGGCGCTGGTGTGTGACGTTATTCGGACCACGATTCAAGCAGCTTCCTCGTTAGCAAGTGATGACTTGAATGAGGTAGATGACTGCGCTGTGGAATATCCGGAATCACTGGCAGCGGCCGTTGCTAGATATGCAAAGATGATGGACAGCAACTGGACTAGCGCTGACCTATTGCGGGCTTACCGTGACCCGTCAAACTTTGTGGAGATCGAGAATAAGATCAAGAAGGCGGTGAAGAAGAATGTCCGTTAACGGTAGCTGGTTTTTATATCCAGTAGCGTCTTCGGATGTGCTGAGTCAGCAGTTCGAAAACCTTGCCTCTATGTATGCCTCGGGGATGGACATGCGGTCGCATGTTCGGCTCGAGCATCCATCTTTCGCCTACTCACCCGAATTGAACCAAGTCGGTGGTACCAAGGTTACTGCGGCACATCTTAAAGAACTGCAGAATAAGGTGGCATCGCTAATAGATAAGACTAGAGAAGGGGAATTTCTATCTTTCGCAACTGATGCTGACTTTGCATCCCTTCTCCACACAGAAATGAGGGTGCACCCCGCTCAGATTGAGGACGGTCTGATGTGGGCAACGCTAGCGACTTTCATATTGCCTGAGTACGTTCTCAGACGGTTCCCGAAGATTAGCGAAGCGAGATTCGGAGCTACTCGAAGGAATGCTCTTCATAGGCTCTGGTTTAGACGTGAGGCGTTTAGGTTGGAACTAGAAGAGAAGTATGAGCACATATTAGACCAGGACAGTGTGCAGCAAACGGTTGAACGCCCATTGCTCAGTTCTGATAAGCGCCTGGTTGAACTCCTGCTGGAGGTTACAGATGAATCTGTTCCTAAGGGCGTCAATCACAGGCTGTTTTTCCGTGACCTTGCCAAACAGGCAACCTATTTGACGGCAGTGAGCATCCCTGGAGTCATGCCTGAGAAGGTTTTGAAGAGAGAACTATTGAAACGCGCTGCGAATCTGCTGAATGAAAGTGCGACCTAGATTCTCATAGAAAGCAAAGCTTTGCGCAAATACCGCCTTACGCCGGGAGCGCTTGTTGTGCTCCCGGCGTTTGCGTGTCTGCGGGCACTTGCGGTCCGCGTACGGCTGCGACTGCGATCGCAGTTGTGATGGGCACGCTCAAAATGAGGGCGCTGCCGGACGCGAAGATTTGCAGGGCCTCGGCCGCTAGGCTCTCCACCGCGAACAGGTCCGATAAAGACTGGTCATAAAACAGTGCAATCAGCATGACGGAAGACAATGCGGCGCCAGTGTAGGCAAACACTATCGTGTAGATCGTGGAGGCAATGTGGTCGCGCCCAATGCGCATGGCGCTCGAGTAGATCTCTCGTTTCGTGTAAGTGGGGGAGGCAATGCGTAGCTCCCAAACTGCAGAAGACTGCGTGATCGTCACATCGTTCAACACGCCCAGTCCGCTCAAAATAATGGCCGCAACCAAAAGCTGGCTCATATCTAGGCCCGGCAGGCTTGAGGACAAGTTAAACGCAGTCTCGTCAACAAAACCGGACAGATGCCCGAACCTCGTTGCAACGGTGCCAAGAAAAGCAGCCAACAACAGGCCCGCAAAGGTGCCCAACATTGCGGAGGCAGTTCGCATCGAAAAACCGTGCGCAACATGAATCACAACCAGCATGATCGCAGTTGAACCAACCACGCCCACGAGAATCCCGGGTCTTCCCGACGCCAGCGACGGCAACATGAATCGAACGAGCACCAGCACGGCAAACGCAAGCCCTACCAGCGCCATAGCTCCCTTCGCCCTCGCCACGGCCAGCACAACCAAAACGAACAGTAGCGCGAAAAGAAGGATGGGCAGATTGCGCTCAATCCCCGTGAAACTGTAAACCGCAGAGCCGTTTGGGCCGGGTGAACTGATTACCTGAATCACGTCTCCTACAGACAGGTGCGAGGCGGCGGCAGGGCCAGGCGATTCCATCACGGCTTCTTTCCCCGCATCCTCACCCGTGGTCAGCCGGACGGTAAGCGTCACACAAGAATGCGCTCCGCTCGCCGCCAGAGCAGCGCTCTCGCACCGGTGCTCCACTTCAAGAATTTTGGCCTGCTCCCGCGAAACGCCCGGTGCGGTTTGATAACCCGTGAGGGCCTGAACATGCTCAAGTCCCTCCCAGTCAGGCCGTAGCACGTACGCGCCAACAGCGGTCAGAGCCGTAATGAATGCGAGTAGAACAATGATTACCAAACGCGCCTTTGGCGAAGTTGTTGAAGCCTCAGCAGTGCGAGAAATATGTGAGTGCTGGTGTGCCATAGGTGTTTTCTTCTAAACCTAGTTTCAGATTTTGCGTAACCGCAGTTCCCTAACCCGGTGGTCTGCTCCCTTATGAATAACGAGGGTAGCGCGCTCGCGGGTGGGCAGGATGTTGTCCGTTAGGTTAGGCAAGTTAATGGTGTTCCAAATTTCGTGGGCGCGCGCCACGGCCTCCTCGTCCGTCAGATTCGCGTAGGCGCGGAAATACGAGTTCTTGTCACTAAACGCAGTTGAACGTAGCTTCAAGAAACGGTTGATGTACCAAGACTCAATGTGGTCTTGGTCTGCGTCCACGTAAATCGAAAAATCAAAGTAGTCCGAAACCGCTACAGCGCCCGTCTGGTCTTTTGCGGTTCTTGCAGCCTGGAGAACGTTCAGGCCCTCAACGATGAGGATGTCCGGCTGGTTCACCACTTCACGCTCGCCGGGAACAATATCGTAAGTGAGGTGCGAGTAAACGGGGGCGGTCACGCCAGACTGGCCAGACTTCACGTCGGCCATGAACTTCATCAGAGCCGCGCGGTCGTAGGACTCTGGGAAGCCCTTCTTTGCCATTATGCCGCGCTCTTTCAACACGGCATTGGGTAGCAAAAATCCATCCGTTGCAATCAGTTGCACGCGGGGAGTGTTGGGCCACCGGCGCAACAGTTCCCGCAACAGGCGTGCGGTTGAAGACTTACCAACCGCTACCGATCCGGCCACGCCAATAATAAACGGGACCGGCGGGCGGTGGGGTTCGCGCAAAAAGTAGTGTCGGTCGTGTGACAGCCTGCGCGCCGAGTTCACATACATTTGCAAAAGCGCGGAAATAGGGCGGTAAATGGCATCCACTTCCGCAAGATCCATTGGGTCGCCAAGGCTGGAGATCCGCTCAACATCCTCCACGGTTAAAGGTAGTGGCGTTGAATCTGCAAGGTCGCTCCAGGCTTCGCGCGTGAAACGTTGGAACGGTGATTGCTCTGCGTAGAGCCGGGCAGGCGGGTTGAAATGCACGCAACTATTTTGCCTGATTTTTCGCGATTTTTCGCCTCGGATGATGGCGCCCTGTTTTAGGACGTAAAGTTGTGTAGTTGAGGAGGGCAAATGCAGCGAGTTTTTAGCGTGTCAATGATCCGCGCCAGGGAGGCCGCAGCTGTGAAGGCTGCGGGCCTAGATGAGTTGATGAAGGTAGCGGCGCGAGGCGTTGCAGGCGCGGTGCAAGATGTGTACCAGGCCGGCGAGGTAGCTGCGCTTGTTGGTGGCGGTGACAATGGGGGAGACGCGCTGTACGCGGCCGCATTCTTGTGCGGTGAGGGCGTTCCCGTTAAGGCCGTCGTGCTGAGTGATCATCCACACGAACGTGCTTTGACTGCCGCGCGCGCGGCTGGGGTGGAAATCTGCCAGCCTGCTAAGACCGCCGCTGACGTGTTGCCGTTGCTTGCCTCCGCAACTGTATGGATCGATGGCCTTGTGGGCACGGGCACCGAAGGCGCGCTGAAGGAACCGCTGGCGTCAATTGTTGCCGCGTTAGAAGAGGCGCGGGGCCAGTTGCCTGGCCGCAAGGTGGTGGCGGTTGACGTGCCGTCGGGACTAGCAACACCGGACGGTACGGTTCCGGCAGATGCGCTGCGCGCTGACATCGTGGTGACGATGGGCGCGTTGAAGCCGTCGGCGGTGTTCCCTCCCACTTGCTACTACCAGCGCGAGGTTCGCCTAGTGGATTTGGGGCTCGATTTGGGGCCTCATTTTGCCCGCGTACTTGAAGGCGTTGACGTGCGTGAGGTTGTTGCACTCCCATCCGCTACGGATCACAAGTATTCACGCGGCGTGGTGCGCCTGGTGGTGGGATCGCAGAAGTATCCGGGCGCGGCGGTCTTGGCTACCTTGGGAGCACGCGGAGTTGGTACCGGCATGATCCGCCTCGTCACTGATGAAGCTACGCGCACTCTGGTGCTGACTGCCGCTCCCGAGGTTGTAACAGTGGATGGACGCGCACAAGCAGTGGCAGTTGGGTGCGGTATGGACCCGCAGAACTTGGAGGATCGTAGCCGGATCGCTACACAGATTTTTGAGGCGGAAGTCCCCCTGGTGGTTGATGCGGGCGCGATTTCGGTGGCAGCGCAGCTGGTGCACTCTGGTCACGCGGCAGCGCCACAGATGGTGTGGACGCCGCACGCGGGGGAGGCCGCAGCGGCGCTATCGATCCTGGATGAATCTGAATGGACGCGTGAACGCGTGGAGGAAGCCCCAATCAAGGCCGCTATGCGCCTGGCTGGGCTATCTGGCGCGGTAATTGCATTGAAGGGTGCTGCCACGCTGATTGTGAGCCCGCGCGGCCACGTGTTTGTGCAGGCGCAGGCTCCGGCATGGGCGGGCACGGCCGGCTCAGGCGACGTCCTCGCCGGTGCGATTGCGGGTGTTCTTGCCGGCGTGCAGGCGCGCGTCGAGGAGGAAGCGGGCCGCCTCGATTGGGAGGAGCTGACGCGCGCGGTGGCGGCCGCTGTTTGGTTGCACGGGGTGGCGGCGCGGCGTGCAGCTGGATTCGAGGACGTGGATGGGCAGGCCGGCGGGGTTGCTCTGCGTCCGGGCTATGGTTTGGAAGGTGGCCGCCCGATAGCGGCTTCTGATATTGCGCGCAATCTGCCTGACGCTTTTGGGCAGGCCCTGCGCTCGCATAAGAATTCTGCCCGGGAGGCTATGTGACTGAAAACCCAGGAACCCCAAACCCAATCGAGCCGCCCACGCCGGGCCCCTCGACGCCGGACGGATCCTCGGCCCACCCGGCGGCACCTGCAAAGCCCTCTGCGCCGGGCCAAGCTCGCCGCAAGTTGATTGACGCAACTACGTGGAAGTTCATCCTGGTGGGCATTGTGAACACGATTGTGGGCACAACCGTCATGTTCTTGGCGTATAACTGGCTGGGTTTTGGCTACTGGGTGTCCTCAGCGTTGAACTACATTATTGGATCGATTGTGAGCTTCGTGCTGAATAAGTACTTCACGTTCCAAAACAAGGAGCGTTCGCTGCGTCAAGTGTGGCTGTTCATTGTGAATATTGCGGCGTGCTACCTGTTTGCCTACGGGTTGGCTAAGCCCCTGGTTTATGCGCTTACTTCGGGGCTTTCGGTGAAGGTTGCGGATAACTTATCCATGGGTCTCGGTATGATTTTGTTTGTGGCGTTGAACTATGCGGGGCAGCGTTTCGTGGTGTTCGCCAGCAAAACGGATGCCGCCCAGAAGTAGCGTCCCGGTGGTGTCATAGTCTCGAGGAGAATGACAGTGAGTGAACAGTTAGCGCACTATCCGGCGGTTGTCGAGGTCGATGTTGCCGCGCTTGTGGCAAATGCCACGCGCATGCGCACTTTCGCTCCGAAGGCTCGCCACCTGGGGATTGTGAAAGCTGACGCCTACGGGCACGGTAGCCACGAGGTTTCTCGCGCGCTTGCCCGAGCAGGCTACGACATTTTGGGTATCGCCCAGCTTGCCGAGGCTCTTGATCTCAGTAGTTTCCTCAAACAAGAGGGCATTGATGGGGTCAGTGTTTTCAGTTGGATCTTGCCAGTGTCTGACGAAGCTGCCATTCGCCAAGCGATTGAAGCTGGCATTGAACTGTCCGTGTCTAACCTGGACCAGCTTCACCTGATAGAGAGTCAAGGTTTGCCAGCTCGTATTCATCTGAAGGTGGACACGGGGATGGGCCGCGGGGGAGCGGTCCCAACCGAGTTCCCCGCCCTCGCGCTCGCGGCAAGCAAGGCAAAACACGCGAAGATCGTGGGCGTGTGGTCGCATTTGGCGCGCGCGGACGAAGCCGGCGCGGAAGGCAAGCGGGCCACCGACCTTCAAATCAAGATTTTTAACGAGGCAGTGCAGGCGGCTGTAGAGGCTGGCCTGGCCGGTTTTGAGCGCCACCTTGCGGCAACGTCGGGCCAGATCTGGCATGAGGACGCCCATTTCGACATGGTGCGAGACGGCATTGGGTTGTACGGACTTTCGCCAGAGCCGCAGAACACGCCCTCGCTGGACTTGGGGTTGCAACCGGTGATGACGTTGAAGGCTGACCTGGTGCAGGTCAAGCGCGTCTCGCGGGGTCAAACCGTGTCATATGGAGGGCAGTGGGTTGCTCCCACGGATCGCTGGCTCGGCCTGGTTCCTCTTGGATATGGGGACGGTATCCCGCGCCACGCTGCGGGCAAAGGCCCGGTCAGCGTCTATACGCAGGCGGGGAGGATCGACACGCACGTAGTTGGGCGCGTGTGCATGGACCAGTTTGTGATCGACCTTGGGCCCGTGGAGGAAAACGAGCCGCCCGCCCGGGCCGGCGACACCGTGGTGCTGTTTGGCAATCCCAACTCAAAAACCACGCCCGGGTGTCCGCTTGCGGATGATTGGGCGCAGGCGTGCGGCACTATCAACTACGAGATCATTACTCGGTTGGGTGCGCGCGTGCCAAGAGCGTACTCTTAGAGCGGCGCTGATACGTAAAGGAAGACCATGTTTACGATTACTGCAAGAAGCGCGGATGATACGCGTAGCTTGGGGGCCGCTCTTGCCCGGTTTGTGTGCGGGGGCGACATGATTATGCTCACCGGCGATTTGGGGACGGGTAAGACCACGTTCACGCAGGGGCTTGGACGCGCTATGGGCGTGAAGGGCCGCGTTGCTTCCCCCACGTTCATCATTGCGCGCGTGCATAAGGGCGATCCGGATTTGGTGCACGTGGACGCGTATCGCATTAAGGATCTTGACGATCTAGAAACTTTGGATCTGGACACCGCGCTGGAGGAGTCCGTTCTTGTGGTTGAGTGGGGCGAAGGTAAAACCGAGTCGCTTTCCCCGAACCGCCTTGAAGTGACTTTTAAGAACCCTGTCGCCGTGGACGAGTTGAGTGAAAACTTGGAGCACGCTGATTCCAACATTCGTGAGGTCACTTTCAACCCGGTCGGTCCGCGTTGGACCGGTGAGGACGCGCTTGAAGAAACGCTTCGCGAGGCAGTTGAGGGAGCTTACGCATGAAAGACCTGTGCATTGATACCTCCGGTGGTGCGGTAGTTGCGGTTGTAACCGAGGCCGGGACAACGGTAAATACGGAGCCCAACTCTCGCGCTCACGCTGAGCGCCTTGCCGAACTTATCTCGCTTTCGATCAGTGAGGCGGGGCTTGGCAAGACAGCAAAAGAGGCGGACCTGGATCAGGTGATCGTCGGTACCGGGCCGGCTCCATTCACGGGGCTTCGCGCGGGCCTCGTAACCGCTCGAGTAATTGGCCGCGTGGCTGGGATCCCCGTGCGCGGGATTGGCTCGCTCGAGGTTTTGGCTCGCTCTTACCTAGATGACATGCCCGCAGGCGCCGAGATTGTGGTGGTGACCGATGCTCGCCGTCACGAGGTGTATTGGGCGCACGTGCGCGCAGCTGGCCCAAACGACGTTGAGATACTTGAAGGCCCTGCCGTAAACACCGCAGATTTTGTGGCCAATAAGTTCCAAGGTAGCGGCGTTGAGTTCGCGGGCCCGGCCTGCCAGATTTACTCCGACGCTTTGCCGAGCACTCGCGACGCTCAAGGTTTTGACGTGGCTGTGGCTGCGCGGATTGTGCGCGCTCGCCTTGAAAATGGGGTGGAGGACTTTCCGGTAGATCCGCAGTATCTGCGCCGCCCGGATATTCACGGCGAAAAGAAGTGAGCCTGGAGCCCGCCCCGGTGGTTTTAACCGCGGCGAACTTAGAACAGGTGCTGCACTTTGAACAGCAGGTTTTTCCAAAAGCCGACCAGTGGAGCCGCGCCAGCTGGACCGCGGAGCTCTCTAGCCCAGATCGCATCCACTTTGGAATGTTTGACCGCGACGTGCTGATTGCCGCCGCGGGGGCTTCCATAAACGAGGTGGCCGATGTGCTGACCATAGGCGTGCTACCAGAATATCGGGGCCGGGGGATAGCGGGCGCACTACTCGATCACCTGTTGCAGGTGCTTAGAAGCGCCCGGTTTTTCACGCCGAGCCAGGTGCACTACCTGATGCCTTTGGAGGATGATCGCGCGATGGCAGATCCTGCCAGTGCTAGCGATACGTCGAGCGAGGATGACAGCGAATCCGTGGCGGGCATAGAGCGCTCACAGCGCCGGGTTAGTCGCGTGATGCTGGAGGTCCGCGCATCTAATGCCAGCGCGATCGGGTTATACGGATCGCGCGGTTTCAAGCAGATCGCAAGGATTCCGCGCTACTATTGCGCACCCAGCGAAGAAGCCGTCGTGATGGAGCTGGGCCTATAGGTGGGCAGGTAAACACTGCCCCAATTGCAATCTCGTAATGCGTAAAAACCAGTTGGTGGCGACAGGTTTGATGACGATCGGTCATTATGAAACCCAAGTGTTGCCTAATAGACATATTTTTATGACGTTAACAAGGCGCAAAGTGGCCTCAAACCTCTCGGTCGGGGCGGCAGAACAAAGCCCGCTAATTCGCGCCATATAGCCCAAAAGTAGGAATATGTGCGAGGGTCCTGCACCGGCGTGACTATCGTATACGACATGAGCTGCGTTTCACGTATGTACCCTTGAATACATGGCCAATAAAAATCTCGAAACGAGGAAGCGCCGCGCCTGGAACACGAACGTGTTCGTGAAGCAACTAATGGCAATTTCCGGCCTCTTCTTCGTCATGTTCGTTATCGTCCACGCGTACGGAAACTTGAAGATGTTCCTCGGCCAGGAGGCGTACGATCACTACGCTCACTGGTTGAAGGGTGACGCCTTCTATCCGCTACTGCCTGAAGGTGGACTGATCGTTGTATTCCGCACGGCGATGATTCTGTTCGCGCTCGTGCACATCCTCGCCGCGTTCCACACCTGGTATGTTTCCAAGAAGGCACGCGCCGACCGCTACTCGGTTAAGAAGAACGTTGCAGACTCCTACGCTGCGCGCACCATGCGCGTATCCGCAGTGATCTTGCTGTTCATGATTGTGTTCCATATTCTCCACTTCACCACGGCAACGATTCCCGCTGGCTTCGAAGCAAGCGAGATGTCCCCGTACATGAGGATGGTTGGAGCCTTCTCTAACCCGGCCCTCGTTGTCCTGTACGCCGTTTTTGTTGGAACCCTTGCAATGCACATCGGTCACGGCATTTGGTCGGCTCTACAGTCCATGGGCTGGCTCCGTCGTAACACTCAGCACGTTACTGTTGTAATCGGTGGCATTGTTGCTGCAATCGTGTTCGTGATGTTCATGCTGCCGCCGGTCGCTATCGCATTCGGCTTTATTTCTTGAGGAACGTGAAATGACTGATCAGCTTATCCACGGCCTCTACCGCGAAGGCGAGAAAATCGCGGACACCAAGGCACCCTTGGATGTGCCCCTAGCGCAGTGTTGGGAAACCCGTAAGTTCAACGCAAAGCTCGTGAACCCGGCTAACCGACGCAAGCTCAAGGTGATCATCGTAGGTACCGGTCTTGCAGGTGGCGCTGCCGCTGCTTCGCTTGGCGAAATGGGTTACCACGTTGACGCATTCTTCTACCAAGATTCCGCCCGCCGCGCACACTCCATTGCTGCGCAGGGTGGTATTAACGCTGCGAAGAATTATCGCAACGACAACGACTCGGTATTCCGCCTGTTCTACGACACTGTTAAGGGCGGCGACTACCGTGCTCGTGAGACCAACGTTTACCGTCTCGCTGAGGTTTCGGCAAACATCATCGACCAGTGTGTTGCCCAGGGCGTTCCATTCGCTCGTGAATACGGCGGCCTGCTAGATAACCGCTCGTTCGGTGGCGTGCAGGTATCGCGTACGTTCTACGCTCGTGGCCAGACAGGCCAGCAGCTCTTGATTGGCGCCTACCAGGCGCTTGAACGTCAGGTTGAAGCGGGCACGGTGGTGGAACACCGCCGCCACGAGATGGTTGAGCTCATTGTTTCGGACGGCCGCGCTCGCGGTATCGTTGCCCGCAACATGGCAACGGGTGAGCTGGAGACCTACACGGCGGATGCTGTTGTTTTGGCAACGGGCGGCTACGGCAACGTATTCTTCCTGTCCACCAACGCAATGGGCTGTAACGGTACGGCTGTTTGGCGTGCACACCGCAAGGGCGCCTACTTTGGCAACCCCTGCTACACGCAGATTCACCCAACCTGCATCCCGCAGCACGGTGACCAGCAGTCAAAGCTGACGCTGATGTCAGAGTCGCTCCGTAACGACGGTCGTATTTGGGTTCCGAAGAAGGCTGAGGACTGCAAGAAGGATCCGCGCGATATTCCGGAAGAGGATCGCGACTACTACTTGGAGCGCATCTACCCGTCGTTCGGTAACCTCGTTCCGCGTGACATTGCTTCGCGTCAGGCGAAGAACATGTGTGACGATGGCCGCGGCGTGGGTCCGGAGATTAACGGTGTTGCACGCGGTGTTTACCTGGACTTCGCGGAAGCTATTGAGCGCATGGGCAAGGACGCGGTTTCCGCTAAGTACGGCAACCTGTTCGACATGTACGAGCGCATCACAGGCGACAACCCGTACGAAGTTCCAATGCGTATCTACCCGGCTGTTCACTACACGATGGGCGGCCTGTGGGTTGACTACGACCTGCAGTCCAACCTGCCGGGCTTGTTCGTAGCTGGCGAGGCTAACTTCTCGGATCACGGTGCTAACCGCCTGGGTGCTTCCGCGCTCATGCAGGGCCTGTCCGATGGCTACTTCGTTCTTCCGAACACGATTAACGATTACCTCGCTGGTGCGTTCGGCTTCGACAAGCTTGACGAGAACTCGCCTGCCGTTCAGGAGGCGTTGGATTCCACGCAGGCTCGTATCGATAAGCTCATGTCGATCGACGGTAACCGTTCCGTTGACTCGTTCCACAAGGAACTCGGCCACATCATGTGGGAGTACTGCGGTATGGAGCGTAACGAGGAAGGCCTTAAGAAGGCTATTGGAATGATTCGTGAGCTTCGCGAAGAGTTCTACAACAACGTGCGCATTCCGGGTAAGACCAAGGGCGAGATGAACCAGTCTTTGGAAAAGGCCGGCCGCGTTGCCGACTTCCTCGAGCTGGGTGAACTGATGTGTATTGACGCATTGCACCGCGAGGAGTCCTGTGGTGGCCACTTCCGTGCAGAGCACCAGACGCCTGAAGGTGAAGCACTTCGTCATGACGACAAGTTCACCTACGTGGCTGCCTGGGAGTTTGGCACCGACGGCGTTCCGACCCTGCACAAGGAAGACCTGATATACAACAACATCGAGCTTAAGCAGCGGAGTTACAAGTGAACATCACCCTTAAGATTTGGCGCCAGGCCAATCCCGAAGATGCTGGCGCGATGCACGAATACCAGGTACACAATGTGTCGGAAGACTCGTCGTTCCTGGAAATGCTGGACATCCTCAACGAGGAACTATTCGAGGCTGGCGAAGAGCCGATCGCATTCGACTCGGACTGCCGTGAGGGCATCTGTGGCCAGTGTGGCGTTGTAATCAACGGCGTTGCGCACGGCCCGGAGGTCACCACCACCTGCCAGCTCCACATGCGTTCGTTCAACGATGGTGACACGATCACCATCGAGCCGTGGCGCGCAACCGCATTCCCGATTATTCAGGACCTGGTTGTTGACCGCTCGGCTCTGGACCGCATCATTCAGGCCGGTGGCTACATTTCCGTGAACACGGGTGCGGCTCCGGACGCTCACGCTACGCCGGTTCCAAAGCAGAACGCCGACCGCGCGTTCGAGGCTGCCGCTTGCATCGGTTGTGGTGCTTGCGTGGCTGCCTGCCCGAACGCTTCGGCAATGCTGTTCACCTCGGCTAAGGTCACGCACCTGAACCTGCTTCCACAGGGCCAGCCGGAGAACCTTATGCGCGTGAAGAACATGCTGAACCAGCATGACGCGGAAGGCTTTGGCACGTGCACGAACATTGGTGAGTGCGCGGCGGTCTGTCCGAAGCAGATCCCGCTGGATGTTATTTCTACGCTGAACCGCCAGCTTGGAAAGGCCGTCCTGAAGGGCGTGTAACCCAAGCCGTATTGGCCAAGTAAAAGGTGGCTTCGAGAATTATCTCGAAGCCACCTTTTTGTTTTCGTAGCGTGGCGGCTAGTACAGGCCCGCGTGTTTGAGGGCGTTTGCGAGGCCGTCCTCTTCAATGTGGGTAGAGACAAAATCCGCTACCTTTTTCACTTCTGGAACGGCGTTGCCCATGGCGATGCCCATGCCGGCTGTGGAGACCATCTGCAGGTCGTTCAGTTCATCCCCAACAGCTACGGTTTGCTCAATGGGGAAGCCAAGCACTTCGGCCACCTCTTTAAGTCCCGTGCCCTTGTTGTACGCCGATAGCATCACCTCTCCCGTATTTGCCACGCCGGTATCAACCGAAGCGGGAATGATGAGGATCTGCAGGCCAAGGTGTTCGTTAACGTCTTCGATCGTGAGGCCCGAGGCTGGGGGAATGGTAATCATCCCTTTAGATGAGCCCGCTGGAAGTCCCTTCTTGACGTACGGGGTGACCTGGTCAATGTAGGCGCTCCACCGCTCAACTGCTTCGGGAGTGGACTGGAAAAACATTTCCATAAACCCCTCAGCTGGATGAAGCGCATCAGGGGTTTGCCACAGGCTCACAATGCCGTGTTCACGAAAGTAAGCTTCAGCCTCTTCTATGAACTCTTTAGAAAGTCGGTGATCAAAAAGGTCCTCCCCGTCAAGGCGGGCGTGAGCACCGTTTGCGCCGATGAATCCTTGAAAGCCTAGATCCCACAGCCACGGATAGATCTCGGGTGCTGACCTGCCCGTGCAAATCCACAGGGTGTGCCCGTTATCGTGCACCTTCTGAAGCGCTTCGCGCGCGGATTCGGGGACGGTTTGATGCTGGGTAACAACGGTTCCGTCAAGGTCGAGAAATACTAGTCTTTTCATACTTTTATCGTCTCACACTAATGGAGCGGGTAAGCAATAGGTTTTGGTGTGGGATTGTGCCGCTCAGGGTTTAGAATGCTTGAGGTGATGGAAATGAAAGATGCTTTGGTCTTAGGTATTGAGTCGACGTGTGACGAAACTGGCGTGGCGCTGGTTCGCGGCGGGCAACTGTTGGCTGATCGTACAGCCACGTCGATGGACGAGTACGCGCGTTATGGCGGCATTATTCCCGAGATAGCCTCGCGCGCACACCTTGAGTCTTTCTTACCCACTCTTGAAGCGGCGTTAGAGGAGGCCGAAGTTCAGCTTTCAGACGTGGATGCTGTGGCTGTTGCGGCAGGGCCCGGTTTGGTGGGCTCGCTAACGGTTGGGATTTGCGCGGGTAAGGCTCTGGCCACTTCTTTGGGTGTGCCCGTGTACGGGGTGAACCACGTGCTGGGGCATTTGGCTGTTGATGAGCTGGTGCACGGGCCGCTTCCAGATAAGTTCATTGGGCTGGTTGTGTCGGGCGGGCACTCTAACCTCTTGCTCGTAAACAATATTGCAACGGATGTGCGCGAGCTGGGAGGCACGCTCGATGACGCGGCCGGCGAGGCATTCGACAAGGTTGGCCGCTTGCTGGGGCTACCGTATCCGGGTGGCCCGCACGTAGATAGGCTGGCGCAGCAGGGCGATAAGGAAGCGATTAAGTTCCCGCGCGGCCTGTCGGGTGGGCGCGACAAGGAACGCTACCGCTACGACTTCTCTTTCTCGGGTTTGAAGACCGCGGTTTCGCGCTACGTGAAAGCCAAGGAACTTCGCGGTGAGTCGATCAGCAAGGCTGATATTTGCGCTGGTTTTAGTGAGGCCGTGAATGATTCGCTGACGGCTAAGGCTGTTCAGGCAGCGCTTGACCACGATGTGAAGACGATTGTGGTTGGAGGCGGGTTTTCCGCGAATTCGCGTTTGCGTGAGCTGTTGACTGAGCGCGCAAATGCGGCTGGCGTTGAGGTTCGAATTCCGCCGATCCGTTTCTGCACGGACAATGGGGCGCAGATCGCGGCAATGGGTTCGCAACTGGTGCGAAATGGTGTGGAGCCCTCAACCTTGCAGTTCTCGCCGGACTCGCAGATGTCGCTAGACGAGATGGCGATGGCGTAGCGTACGCAAAAGCCTCCAGGAAAAGTATGCGGCTACGATGTCCGCGGGCATTCCCAAAGACAGCTTCATGAGTGCCAGCCACTGCACATTATCGGTGAAGTAGAGCGGGATTTGAACGCTGAGGCGGGCAACGAACACGAAGAACCATATCCACGTGATCTGGTAGTAGCGCAGGCGGGTGAGCTGCCACCCTTCACCTTTACGCCAACGGGTTTTCTCTCCGCGCACTGCTCCGAGCATGACGCCGAGTAGCGGCCAGCGCACCAGGATGGAGATCAGCAGGAGTGAGCCGTAGAACGTGTTCTTCAAGATGGAGATGGCAAACACGTTGACGGCTTGTCCCGTTTTCCACGCCACAAATACCGAGGCGGTCATGCTGAGCACTCCGATGAGGGCAGGGCGCACGGGAAGTCGCTGAATCAGGCGTATGAGCGCGGCGATCGACGTGAAACCAAGAGCCAGGCCCGCGGGGAGCAGGTAGTCTCCGGTGAGGTTCAGCCCAACAAGGAAAATGATCGTGGGGGTCACGGCCTCAACGATAACGCGCCAGCCTCCAATGACGGTGAGGGCGTCAAACTCGTCTTCGTTGATGGCGGCCAGGCCGCTTTTCTTCTTCGGTTCCGTGGGCGTGAGCTCTTGCGCGGCGGTCATGTTTCCCCTTTGTGTCTATGTCAGCCACAGAAAGGATAGTTTGAACCGCGAGTAAACGCCTACATTCTGCGGTTTTAATGACGTAGTGCCATGAACTTGAGTGGCGGTAGTGCCCAGTTCGTGTGAGAACTGTTCTTTTGGTGCTATTGACTTTGATGCCACCTGGATTTATCGTTAAACAATAATATCGATAAACAATAAGGGGGCCATGATGTCTAGATTTGAAAAAGTGCCGTTCTGGTTCGCGGTTGCGCTGGTGTGGGTGCTGTCGCTACTGGTGATTGCCGGTCAGGCGGTGACGGTTATTGAACTGGCAAGTGGGAAACGCTTATTTGGAGGCGCTCCAATTAGCGCCTGCGACTTGCCGAATTTCTGTTTGCAGGGCGAATCGGAGGTTCCGCTAAGCTACGTCTCTGCCACTAGCATTCAGCTTGCTATTGCTGAGGCCGCGCTTGTTGCTGTAGTTGTCGCGGCCGGCCTCATTATTGGTACTGCGGTTATCCGGGCAATCAGTAAGGGCCGCGCTTTTGAGAGGCGCACCGTGCGGCTTATGGGGGTGACCGGCATAGTGCTTGCGCTAGGTGGGGTTGTCTGTGGTTTTGTCTCCGATGCGGCTAGGTCTGCCCTGCAGCAGGACCTGATTGCGTTCCAAGAGGCCGTGCACCCGGGGTCCGGCACTCTCGTCGTGGGGGAGAAGCCGCTGCTTGCCATGGCGCTGTTCTTTGCAGGAGTGTTGGCGCTGGCGCTGTGGGCGGCGTTTAGGCAGGGGGCGCGCATGCGGGAGGAGCTCGACTATGTCGTCTAAACCATTGCCGCACCGCGTTGAGGTGACGTTAGATGCTGTGCTTTCGCAAAGAGGGATGACGCTCACCGCGCTATCCGAGGCCACGGGAATCACGATGGCGAATTTGTCGATTTTAAAAACGGGCAAGGCACGCGCGATTCGGTTCTCTACGCTCAGCGCAATCTGCGAGGTTCTCCAGTGCCAGCCGGGGGACATCCTCAAGCTCGGCTAGCCCGCCAAAACTCGGTTAGCTAGCCGAGGCCCGGTTAGGGGTCGAGGCGGTCAATCCCGCCGTTACAACGGTAAGCTAGCTGCAGTTTTAGTTCGCGGCCTAAAGCGCCGAGTCCGCGCTACTGCCTGCGCACTTCTTTCTTGAGCTCGTTGGGTTTGCTGGCCAGGAAGGTAAGCGGGTCGATCGGGTGGCCGGCCTTGAACTCGGCCTGCATGAGTTCAACCATCGCTCGCGGGCCGTCCTTGTGTCGCGCAGCCGCAATGCTGAGCCGCTGGTAGGCCGCTCCTATGCGCATAATCTCGTGGATATGCTCCAGCTCGTCGCGGCAGCCGATCTCCTCGGCAATGGGGAGTAGCTCGGGAAGCATGTTTCGGATCGTGGTTATCACGTCTTCCTGGTTGCCGGCCTCGTCAACGATCAGATTAGCTTCCATGCCGTAGCGCGATGCCCTCCACTTGTTTTCCGCTACATACCAGTCGGGAATACGGGGCAGTTCTTCCCCGCGGTCGTACATGCGCGAATAGTACTCAACCAGCGTGGCCGTGAGGGCAACAAGTACGCCCACCTCGCGAATGTTCGTGGCTGCGTCAAAAACGCGAATCTCAATGGTTCCCAGCTTTGGCGAGGGGCGAATGTCCCAGCGAATTTCAGAGAAGTCGCTGATAATGCCGGTTCGCGTCACGTCCTCAACGTAACGCTCGAGGTCATCCCACTTCTCAAACTGGCGCGGAATGCCTGCGGTGGGTAGCTGCTGGAAGTACATGGCGCGGTTAGACGCGTACCCGGTGTCTTCGCCCGCCCAGTACGGCGAGGAAGAAGACAGCGCCTGCAGGTGCGCAAACCTCGTGAGTAGGGCATTCAGGATGGGCAGAACCTTGGCGGCATCCTCAATGCCGATGTGCACGTGAACGCCGTACAGCTGCATTTGCCTGCCCCAGTACTGCGTTCTTTCCACTAGGTCGTTGTAGCGGCCCGTGTCGGTAACGCGCTGGTATGCGGGGGTCGCAAAGGGGTGTGTGCCCGCGGTTGCCAGGTCGATGCGCATAGGCGTAGTCACCGGCTGGATGATCGCAATGTTCTCAAGCAGGTCGTCCAAACATTCGGAGGCGTGGCGGCGCGGTTTTGACGTTATCTCAATGGTGTTTAGGAGCATTTCGCGGTGGATGTTTGGCACGTCGCCCAAAGACTCCACGATGTCCATGACGGCATCGGCACTTTGTCTGAGGTCGCCCGTGTCCTTATCGATCATTTGGAGTTCCCACTCCACGCCAATCAGGCCGCGCTCGGACTCGTTGAAATGCATGGTTATCCTATGTTGGTCGCTTGCTCTCTGTTACGAGCCTAGTTTAAAGGTCGAGGCGGCGCGCGATGACTGCCTGGTGACGCCCGTCAACCCTTGTTGCAATGACGGTTACGGGGTTTTCGTAAGAGCTGGTTCTTGGCACCAAAATGCGTTTCAAGGCCGTTTGGAGGGCCGCGGGGTTAATGTCCGCACCGCGCTTCTTTACCTCCACGCTGGTTGGCTCGAGGGCGCGCAGTGCCTTCGAGATGGCTTTCGGCCGCAGTTGCGTCACGTCCAGCACTTCGAATCCACTAAGCGCGTTGGCTTCCTTCCCCGCAACGATCTCGTTTGAAGTCAGGTAGGCAATAGATGGCGAAATCGGGCCTTCTAGCGCCGTGTTGTCTACAAATTGAGCGATGAGGCCAGCGCGAATTACCGCCGGGTCAGGCTCCCACAAATACGTGCCCAGGCCCGCGCTTTCCAACTGCTTGGCCGGCTCCGAGGGGTCGCAAGCCTGTCTGAAAGTAAATGCTTCGCTACCTCTAACTACTGTGGCGGAGCGGCCCGGACCGTGGCTTTGTAGTGCCGGGCTCCACAGGCCCGCCTCCAGTAGCTGCCCGTCCACGGAAACCCAGTTGGCCTCAAAATCAGAGGGGATGTGCTCGTAGCCCAAGCCTGGCGCAACCTTGAGGCCCAGCGCGTCAAAACCGCCCTTACGGAGCGGCTCGCGCCAAGACAGCGCGGTAGGGAGGGAAGGGGACCACTCCTCGGGGGAGCTGATGCGCCGCCCGCCAGCCGCAGCGCCCGTGCGCCGGGCCGGATCAGCAAAGATTGCCTGCACGCCCTCACTGATCAAATGTTCAATATCGAGGGTGGTTACATCCCCCAGGTTGGCCTCGCAGTCGGGCATAAACCGCAGATTAACCTTGGTGCAGGCAACGGCCTCTGGATTAATATCCCACGAACGCACGCGCAAGCCCAGGCTGGCCATCGCCAGGGAATCAATGCCAATACCGCAACCCAGGTCCGCAACCGTGGTGATTCCCGCGTCCTTGAACCGGGCGGCGTGCATCGCGGCCACCTGCAACCTCGTTGCCTGTTCAAGGCCGTCGCGCGTGAAAATCATGGCGCGCGCAAACTCGCCCAACTTATCTTCGGCTTGGCTGCGCAAGGTCAGCTGCGTGAGCACAGCCGCGCGTTCTCCCGCTTCAAGCTCAAAATTTGCGAGGGCGCTTTCCCGCTCAGCTTCGGGGATCTCTTGCAGGTCACCCAAAACCTGCCAGGGGAGTGGCCTTAGAACCAGTTCAACGGGAGAAACACTCACGAGGCTCCTTCATCCAGCTTTTGGCACTCAGCTTGCAAGAGTGCTAATCGAGGATCTAATCTTGTATGTGTAACGCTTACCGTATCCGACCACCCGCGACGGCGGATGCAGCAAATGCGTGCAGTTCAACTACGAATGTGAAAGGGAGTTGGCCAATGTCGATCTCCATTAAACCACTTGAGGATCGTATTGTGATCCAGCAGGTTGAGGCCGAGCAGACTACGGCTTCAGGCCTTGTTATTCCTGATACTGCGAAGGAAAAGCCGCAAGAGGGCACCGTTGTTGCAGTTGGTCCGGGCCGTGTTGATGACAACGGTAACCGCGTTCCGATGGATGTTTCCGAAGGTGACGTTGTTATCTACTCCAAGTACGGCGGCACCGAGGTTAAGTACCGCGGTGAGGAGTACTTGATTCTCTCGGCTCGCGATGTCCTCGCGATCGTTGAGAAGTAACTAGCTCTTCTAACAAAGCATCCCACGCCATTGGCGTGGGATGCTTTTGTGATGCTTAAGCTACCTGCGTTTATGCTACGCGGAAGCGCTTCTTGCGGTTAATAATTTCGCGCCGTTCTTCTTCGGTCAAGCCGCCCCATACGCCGTATGGTTCCTGTACGCGCAGGGCGTGCTCGCGGCACTGCTCGAGTACGGGACAAGCGGCGCAAATTGCTTTGGCTGCCTCCGCGCGGCGGCGCCTAGTTGAGCCGCGCTCACCTTCCGGGTGGAAGAAAAGTTCTGTGTCCATGTCGCGACACGCGCCGAGGTATTGCCAATCCCACCGATCCGCTACGGGACCGGGAAGCCTGGAGATATCTGTCATCCTTCTGCTTCCTTTCATATCGCCTCTGTCTGCGACCAGAACCTATATTATTAGTTATGCAAAAGTTGTTCAAGACCCTTCCGCATATTGTTCGAAACTTTTAAGAAGTTAGGCTCCGGTGGCGCTTCGCTTCTTCGGGCGTAACAATATTAATAGGTGATGTACCTTAAACTTTTCTGGAAATTGTCCAAACTGGAGATGAACAATGCCCCGCCCAGATCTAAGCGCGCACATGAATCCCGCGCCGCTAACCATCGCAACGGTTGCGCAGCGCCTGGGAGTTTCCGCGTCTACGATCCGTACGTGGGAGCGCCGCTACGGGCTAGGGCCAAAACGCGAACCGGGCAAACGCAGAAGGTATAACGAGATTGAACTCAAGCGGCTTGAACAAATGGTTCGCCTAGTCCGTTCCGGCGTGTTCCCCTCGGATGCCGCGCAAGCGATCAAATCTTCCGATGAAGTACTCACCGATAGTGAATCTGCAATTACGGTTGAGTCAATCCTCGACACCGCGCACCGCGGCGACTTCAACTCCCTCCAGCGCAATCTTGACGTGTTGATCTCCCGAGATGGCCTACTCCATACCTGGCACGAGTACATTGGCCCCGCGATGCGCGGCACCTACTACCCGCCCAAAGGAGATAAACCCGGCATCGCTCCTAGGTCGCTAATCACGCAGGCAACACTGTATGCCGTGTATCAGGTAGCCAAGCAAGCGCCGGAACACTCCGCGGGATTCCCGGATGCATGCCCCGTCCTCATTGTCTGCGACGCCGCGCATGAACTGCGTGCCCATATTGTGGGCGTGGCCCTCGAATGGGAGGGAGTTCCCGCCCGCATCGTCCCCGTCACTGCGCCCGCGGAAGGCCCCGACATTTGCCCCCAAGACGTTAGCGAAGCGATCAAAGAATACCGTGACAGTTTTGGCGCGCACGTCCTCATCCTCATCGGCCTGCTTTCATCCGATGAAAAAGTTATCGAGGGTGTGGACGATGGGGGTTCAAACCTGATTCTGGTTGGCCGGCACTGCCCGTTGGATTCCGCCCCGGGCGCCACGCGCCTGCGCACACTAACCGCATGTGTGGAGGAAGCCGTGGATTCAGCTCGAAACTGCTCCATCCCTGAAAACGTTGGGGTTAACTAGTATTATTCCGTTGCCTTGATTGGAGTAATGCCAGATGACTTTCGATTCGGATACGCGCGCCGCGCAGTTTGATGCCCTAATCGATTTTGCAAAAGCCTCCCAAGTGCCAACCGGCTTTGGCTACCTGGATGCAAACGGCACCGTTGACTCCTCGCGCCCCGTAGAACTTTGGATCACCTGCCGCATGACGCACGTGTTCTCACTGGCATCAATGATGGGCGACCTCGAAGCAAATGTGCTGGCCACCCACGGCGTGAAAGCACTGGCCACATACTTCTTCGACCAGCAGTATTCAGGCTGGTTCTCAGCCATTGGGCATGACGCTGACAACGTGCATATTGTTGATGGCACAAAAATGGCGTATTCCCACGCGTTTGTGGTGTTAGCGGCCTCGTCGGCAAAAATCGCGGGTATCGAGGGGGCCTCGGACCTTTTGGACCTAGCGCTTTCCGTGCAGGACGAGTTCTGGTGGGAGGGCGACCAGGCGAAGGTGCGCGAAAGCTATGATCGTGGGTTCGTGGAATGCGAAAAGTATCGCGGCGTTAATGCGAACATGCACACCGTTGAGTCCTACCTGGCCGCATATGACGCGACGGATGAGAGGCAGTGGCTAAACCGTGCGGTGGCGATACTCAACTGGGTTGTTGAGGAAGCCTCGAAGAACAATTGGCACGTGCCCGAGCATTTCGATGAGAACTGGAACGTGCTGCCGGACTACAACCGGGATCGGCCCAAGGATCCGTTCCGTCCGTTCGGTTTCACACCGGGGCACGGGTTTGAGTGGGCTCGCCTTGCCGTACACGCTGGGGCGCAGCTGGCGCGTAGCGGAGAAAAAGTGCCGCACTGGATGCTAGAGGGCGCGCTCGAACTGTTTGACCGCGCAGTAGTGGACGGGTGGAACGTGGACGGTGCCCCCGGATTCGTTTACACCATTGATCAAAACGGCAAGCCCGTGGCGCGCGAGCGCATGCACTGGGTGGCGTGTGAAGCGATCGGGGCGGCCGTGACGCTGGCGCGCGCCCTCGAAGGAAACGACGGGTTTGCGGCCGGCGACGCCGCGAAGGCAGAAGATCTGAAAGCTCGCGCTGAGGCCTGGTGGGAGTACTGCGAGCGCTACCTGATTGAACAGTCGGGCCGCTGGTGGCATGAGCTGGATGAGAACAATCAGCCATCCACCTTGACCTGGCCGGGCAAACCGGACGCCTATCACGTGGCGCAAATGCTGCTGCTACCCGAGCTTCCACTTGCGCCCACGTTTGCGCGCGCGATCAAGGAAGCGATCGCGTAGAAGGCCGCCGCTGGGCAAAGAAGAGCGCAAGAATCAGAGGGGGAGCCCTGCGCATAAGTGGTAGGGTGAAGGCCGCTCAACGACGAGTTGTGGAGGTTCCATGCACGACAATCGCGAAATCCTGTTAAACCGCGCCCGCCGTACGTTACGCGAAAGGATTATCCCCGCCCAGTACGAGGCAGTAGCGGGTGTGTCAGTCAGCCACTGGATAGTTCCGGCCTGCGACGGCACAGTTGGTGAACCCGTCGCATTCGAGCAGGCGAAAGTCGCCTCGTATAAACCGATTGAGATTGGAGCAGAGTGGGGCAAGCCGTGGGAGACCGTGTGGTTCCGCCTGGAAGTTGACGCTGCGCCGCTCGCGTTAGAGGGCGAGGATCGCCTAGAGGTTGTGTTTGACCTCGGCTGGCTGGATAAGTTTGCCGGTTTTCAGTGCGAGGCGCTTGTGCGCAACGAGAGCGGCCAGATTGTAAAAGCCCTCAACCCGCGCAATAACTGGATTCCCGTGCCCGGCGCGGGTTCGCACGTGTTCTATGTTGAAGCCGCCGCAAACCCATTTATCCTCCCGCTCCCACTGTTCCCCGTGACCGAGGATGGCGACAAGCTCACCAGTGGGAATGAGCCACAGTACAGGCTGGCACGTGCAGACCTCGCGATACTGCGAGCAGACGTTTATAGCCTCGCAATGGACCTATCTGTGCTTGTGGAACTGGCAGAAACTACTGCAGAAGACGACCCGTGGGGTTGGAAAATCTTGCTGGCGATGAGCGAGGCCCTCGACCTCATAAATCTCGATGACGTAGCGGGTACCGCGCACGCCGCGTCTGAGGTTTTGAAGCCGATTCTGGCCACGCCGGCCTACGCGAATGCGCATCGCCTGTCTGCAATGGGGCATGCGCACATCGACTCGGCTTGGCTTTGGCCCATCCGCGAAACGCGCCGAAAGGTCACGCGCACTATCGCGAACGTGGTGCGACTTATCGAGGACGGAACAGGCTTGATTTTTGCCCTTCCTGCCGCGCAACACGTGGCGTGGCTGAAAGAAGAAGACCCAGAGCTGTTTGCACGGGTTAAGAAGCAGGTGGAGGCCGGAGCTATCGTTCCGGTTGGCGGCATGTGGGTGGAGCCGGACGCGGTTTTGCCCGGCGGTGAAGCAATGTGCCGCCAGCTAACCGAAGGTCTGGACTTTTTCGAATCTGAACTGGGGGCCACGTGCGAAGAGATCTGGTTGCCCGACTCGTTTGGTTACTCGGGCGCGCTTCCGCAAATTGCGCGGTTAGCTGGGATTGACCGTTTCCTCACTCAAAAAATCTCGTGGAACCAAGTTGATACGTTCCCGCACCACACTCTGATGTGGGAGGGGATTGACGGTTCGCGCATTTTCACGCACTTCCCGCCCGCAGACACCTACGGTTCGGAGGTTACCGGGCAAAACCTTGCCCACGCCGCCTCGAACTTTAAGGACAAGGGGCGTGCCAACAGCTCGGCGCTACTGTTTGGCTACGGCGATGGGGGAGGCGGCCCCACTCGCGAAATGATGGAGCGAATCAAACGCTTTGCTGACTTGGCTGGCGCTGCCCGTACCGTCATCGAATCACCCGCGCAGTTTTTTGAACGCGCCCAGGCCGAGTACAAGAATCCGCCCGTGTGGGTGGGCGAGCTCTACCTTGAGCTGCATCGCGGCACATTTACCTCCCAGATTGAAACCAAGCGCAATAATCGCCGCGCCGAATCACTACTTCGCGAGGCTGAATTGTGGGCCACGATGGCAAGCGTGCGGGCGGGCGTGGAATACCCTCACGAACAGTTGCAAGCTGTGTGGCGTGACGTGCTGCTGTGCCAGTTCCATGACATCCTGCCCGGCACATCCGTTGCATGGGTTTACCGCGAAGTTGCGGCCATTTACGATCGCGTGCAAGAGTGCCTCGAAGCTATTATCGCCCGCTCGCTCACGGCACTTGTCGAGGACGAAACCCCGGCACTAACTAATGCTTCGAGCTTCACGGCACACGGTGTTCCCGCCCTTTCCGCTGCCGCCCCAACTGAGGCGGTGCCGGTACAGGTACGAGGGCACCTGCTCGAAAATGAATATCTACGTGCCCAGTTTGACGAGGTGGGCCTGCTGACCTCGCTAGTACAGAAAGAAACGGGGCGCGAGTACGTGCCGGCGGGCCAACGCGGCGGGGAACTGCACCTATTCCAAGACTTCCCCAATGAGTGGGACGCGTGGGATCTCGACCCGTTCTACCGCGGATCCAAGCAGGTGATTGTGCCAAAGAACGCTGTTTATGAAAGCACTGACGGCGCCGCAAGAGTGCGTACAACAGCCGAGTTCTCTAACTCGAAGGCCGAGGTCACCTGGACTCTGCAACCCGGATCGGGCTCCCTCGATGTGCACGTACGCCTGGATTGGCATGAGAGTGAGAAGATTTTGAAGCTTGCCATGCCGGTCGACATCCACACCGATCACGCGCAGTACGAGATGCAAATGGGCTACATTACGCGTCCAACACATGAGAACACCTCGTGGGAGGCCTACAAGTTTGAGGTCAGCGCACACCGCTGGGTGCGCCTGGCAGATGCGAGCGCCAGCCTGGCTATCACCAACGACGCCACGTACGGGTGGAGCGTTGCGCGTCACTCCAGTGGGCAGCGGGGGACGTGGAGCGAAGTTAGTGCATCGCTGGCCCGCGCTTCACGCTTCCCCGACCCGCATCAAGATCAAGGCGTGCACGAGTGGAACTTCCAGCTCGTGCCCGCCGCGTCCATTGAACAGACAGTGGCGCTTGCACAAATGCTGAACCTCGGTCAGCGTCAGGTAACCGGCCAGATCAGCCCGCTGTTCACCCTCGATGGCGCCGTCGTGGAGTCGATACGCATGGTAGACGACGGCTCTGGTGACGTGATCATTCGAGCATACGAGGCGAGCGGCGGCCGCGCTCTTGCGCGCCTGGTCTGGCCCGAAGCGGCGAGCGTGCGCGGCCAAGATCTGCGCTACCGAGACTCGGACCTGGGTGTGCAGGTGCGTGAAGTTTCGGGTGCGTTCGAGTTCAATCTGGACCCGTTTGAGATTGCAACCCTCAGGGTGAAACTCGCCAATTGAGGCCTGAGTCCAGCAAGAGGCTGGCCCGCCGCGAGGCGGAGGAGGTTAACTGCGTCCGGCGGGCAACCTCTACGCCGGCCGGATTTTGGGCGATAAGAAGTTTCTCGTCACTATGCGGGCGCGGATGAGACCATCGCGCGCTCTGCGTTAGACTGGTCGCGTGAGCGAAATGATCGATAATCCTTTTTCCCTTACCGGCCTAACGTATGACGACATTTTGTTACTGCCTGAAATCACAGATGTTGTGCCCTCCGAGGTTGATACGACTGCGCAGCTAACAAAAAACATCACTCTTAAAATCCCGATGCTGTCCGCGGCAATGGACACCGTTACCGAGGCGCGCATGGCTATCGCGATGGCTCGCCAGGGCGGCATTGGCATCTTGCACAGAAACCTGTCTATCGAAGATCAGGCGCAGCAGGTGCGCCAGGTGAAGCGATCCGAATCCGGCATGGTTAGCGACCCAGTGACAATCCACAAGGAAGCCACCATCGAGGAGCTGGACGAACTGTGCGGCCACTACCGAGTTTCCGGCCTGCCCGTTGTAGACGAGGACGGCAAGCTTCACGGCATCATCACCAACCGAGACCTGCGCTTTATTCCTCCGAGCGAATGGGCAACCGCAACGGTGCAGCAGCACATGACTCCCACGCCGCTTATCACCGCGCCCGTTGGGATCTGCCGTGAAGATGCGAAAGCACTACTCGCTAAGAATCGCATTGAGAAGCTCCCCATCGTTGATGACCAGGGGCGCCTAGCCGGCCTCATCACCGTTAAAGACTTCGTTAAAACCGAGCAATACCCGGACGCGGCAAAAGACGCGGAGGGTCGCCTTCTAGTTGGCGCGGCAGTGGGCTACTGGGGCGACTCGTGGGATCGCGCAGTGGCGCTCGCGGAAGCAGGCGTAGACGTCCTCGTTGTTGATACTGCAAACGGCGGCGCACAGTTGGCGCTGGACATGATTCGCCGAATCAAGTCCGATGAGCGTTTTGCCGGCATCGACATTATTGGCGGAAACGTTGCCACTACCGAAGGTGCACAGGCACTGATTGACGCGGGCGTGGACGCGGTGAAGGTGGGCGTAGGCCCCGGCTCCATTTGCACCACGCGCGTGGTCGCAGGCGTTGGCGTCCCCCAGGTAACCGCGATCTACTTGGCATCGCTTGCTTGCAAGCCGGCAGGTGTGCCGCTCATCGCTGATGGTGGCCTGCAGTATTCGGGCGACATCGCAAAGGCCCTCGTTGCAGGCGCTGACACCGTGATGATTGGCTCCATGCTTGCCGGTTGCGAGGAATCTCCCGGTGACCTCGTATTCACCAACGGTAAGCAGTACAAGCGCTACCGCGGTATGGGATCCGTTGGCGCAATGAGCTCGCGCGGACGCAAGTCCTACTCGAAGGACCGCTACTTCCAAGCGGACGTGTCTTCGGATGACAAGATTGTTCCCGAAGGCATTGAGGGTCAGGTGCCCTACTCGGGTTCGCTAGCCGCAGTGATTTACCAAATGGTTGGCGGCCTACACCAGTCGATGTTCTACCTTGGCGCGCCCACCATCGCGAAGCTAAAGGAGAACGGCCGGTTTGTTCGCGTAACCTCAGCGGGCCTGCGCGAATCGCATCCGCACGACATTCAGATCACGTCAGAAGCCCCGAACTACCACATCAACGAGGGGTAGCGGGCAAAGAATCGCTTGGTAGCTAAGCTGAACTAGCGTAGAAGCAGGCCGGGAAGCTAAACCAACCAGGTGCGGTTGATATTGGCTTCCCGGCCTTTGCTATGCAAGAAAGCCTCAAAATCAGCGGCCCAAACCGCGTGCGCCTGCTTTTGGTACTCGTGCAGACTGTCCAGGCTGTACATGGCCAGGCGAGGGTGCTTGCGAATCATTTGCTTCAGCAGATCTAAAGTTGCACGCGTGTCCACCTCCGCGTCGTGCAAAGACTCATCGGCACTAACGCCGTAGGCCTCCATCAGGTCTGCCAGGGTACGCTTACCGCGCCGCCTGGGAACAAGTGCGCGATCGAGTACCAGCGGGTCAATGACCGGGCGGATCTCACCTAAACGCTGCGTTAGCGTGGGTAGTTGCATGCGGGCAAGCTCGGCCTCCATCAGGCCCAGATCAAACCCTGCATTAAACGCCACCACGGGAATACCGTTGCCGAGCGCGCGGGTCAGAGCCTGCGCGACCTCCTCCAACACCTCGCGGTGAGGACGCCCATGCTGGCGCGCATACTCCGTGCTTATCCCATGCACCCTCTGGGCAGACTCGGGGATCTCAACACCCGGATCCGTCAGCCAATTCGAAACCTCATCGCCGTTCTCACCTCGAAAAATAATCGAGGCTGTAACCAACCGGCTACTACCTGGAATAACCCCCGTAGTCTCTGTATCAAAACCCACGAACGGGCCGGCAATCCAAGACATGGACCCTCCTTAACGTTTCACTACGTAGAGCTTATATGCCCATACGGACAACTATTTCAACAAGCATCACGTAAGGCTCGTATCATGGAAGTGTGACTGAGACGATTAACATTGGACGCGGCAAACAAGCCCGCCGCGCATACTCGCTGGACGACGTGGCAATCGTCCCCTCCCGGCGCACGCGCGACCCCGAAGACGTGAATACGTCCTGGCAAATCGACGCATACAACGTGGACATTCCCGTCCTGGGCGCGCCAATGGACTCGGCCATGAGCCCCGAGAACGTGATCGCGCTAGGCAAGCTGGGTGGCATTGGCGTCCTCGACCTCGAAGGCCTATGGACCAGGTATGAGAACCCCGAACCTGTCTACGAGGAAATCCGCGGACTGCCCGCGCGTGCCTCAAACCGCCGGCTTCAAGAAATCTACGCCGAGCCCATAAAACCTGAACTCATTGGCCAGCGCCTCAGCCAGATTCGCGAGGCCGGAGTTGTAGTTGCCGGCAAGCTCTCCCCGCAACGCACCCAAAAGTACTGGCGCTACGTTGTTGACGCCGGGGTGGACCTGTTCGTCATTCGCGGCACCACGGTATCTGCAGAACACGTATCCAGCAGGGCACAACCACTAAACCTAAAGCGCTTCATCTATGAACTCGAAGTGCCCGTCATCGTGGGCGGTGTAGCCAACTACAATGCCGCGCTACACCTCATGAGAACGGGAGCCGCCGGCGTGCTCGTCGGCTTTGGTGGGGGAGCCGCGCACTCCACCCGCCAGCTCCTCGGAATCCACGCGCCCATGGCAACAGCGCTCGCAGACATAGCCGCGGCTAGGCGCGACTACCTCGACGAATCTGGCGGCAGATACGTGCACATCATCGCCGACGGAGGTATTGGGCTTTCCGGAGATCTGCCAAAGGCAATCGCCTGCGGCGCGGATGCAGTCATGCTTGGCGCAGCCCTCGCTCGCGCAAAAGAAGCCCCCGGAAGCGGATGGCACTGGGGATCGGAGGCTTACCACCCCGAAGTTCCTCGCGGACACCGCGTGCACGTGGGCACGGTTGCCAGCATGGAAGAAATCCTCTTCGGCCCATCCTCACGGGCCGACGGCACCGTTAACTACATCGGTTCGCTCCGCCGCACCATGGCAACCACCGGCTACCTGGAAGTCAAAGAACTCCAACGCGTAGACATGGTGGTGGCGCCCTACGAACCGCACTAAAGGTTCCTCACCAATATTCGATACGGCATTGCCTGCCTGGGCATGCGTGCAAACCGCCCCCAGCATGGCCCCCGTGTTAGACAATAGAAGTAAGTGCGCGCACGTCGCGCGATCAACGATTAAGGAGAACTAATGACCGAAATCGAATACCGCATTGAGCACGACACGATGGGTGAAGTTCGCGTTCCCAAGAACGCCCTTTACGCCGCACAAACGCAGCGTGCAGTTGAGAACTTCCCGATCTCCGGGCGCGGACTTTCCGATCACCACATCGCCGCACTCGGCCAGGTGAAGCGCGCTGCCGCGATTGCCAACCTCGAGCTCGGCGTCATCGACCAGGCCACCTCGGACGCCATTCGTGAAGCCGCCGAAGAAGTCATTGCCGGCAAGCACGACGGTGAGTTCCCCATCGACGTCTTCCAGACCGGTTCGGGCACGTCCTCGAATATGAATACCAACGAGGTCATCTCTACCCTCGCCACCCGTATCAAGGGCGACAAGGTACACCCGAACGACCACGTCAATGCGTCGCAGTCTTCCAACGACGTGTTCCCCACGTCAATCCACATCGCTGCCGCACAAGCCGTTGATGAGGTTCTTCTGCCCGGGCTTGAAACCCTCGCGAAGTCGCTCGAAGCCAAGGCTGAAGAGTACAAGGACGTTGTGAAGTCGGGCCGCACCCACTTGATGGACGCAACCCCGATCATGCTCGGCCAGGAGTTCTCCGGCTACGCCACCCAGATCCGCTACGGCATTGACCGCGTGCACGCCGCCCTCCCGCGCCTGTATGAGCTCCCTCTTGGCGGCACCGCTGTGGGCACCGGCATCAACACGCCGGCCGGCTTCTCCGAGCGCGTCATCGAGCTCATCGCCGAGAACACGGGCCTTCCATTCAAGGAAGCCAGCAACCACTTCGAAGCCCAGGCCGCCCAGGACTCCCTCGTTGAACTGTCCGGCGCGCTGCGCACCATCGCAGTGTCACTAACCAAGATCGCTAACGACCTGCGCTGGATGGGCTCCGGCCCGCGCACCGGCATCGGCGAGCTCCACCTGCCTGACCTGCAGCCGGGCTCCTCGATCATGCCGGGCAAGGTTAACCCCGTTGTTCCTGAAGCCACCGTCATGGTTGCAGCCCAGGTTATCGGTAACGACGCGGCTATCGCGTTCGCTGGCGCGCAGGGCAACTTCGACCTGCTGGTGATGCTGCCCGTCATGGCTCGCAACATCCTCGAGTCGATCAACATCGTTGGCAACGTCTGCACCGTCCTCGCAAAGCGCACGGTTGACGGCCTGATCGCAAACGTTGAACGCTGCAAGGAGCTTGCCGAGTCCTCGCCGTCCATCGTTACGCCGCTCAACCGCATCATCGGCTACGAGAACGCCGCGAAGATCGCCAAGCATTCCGTAGCTAAGGGCATCACGGTTCGCGAGGCCGTGATTGACCTCGGATTCGTAGAGCGCGGTGAGATCACCGAAGCACAGCTTGATGAAGCCCTCGACGTGGCGTCCATGACCCATCCGAAGGCCAACTAGCAAAGCTGAAAAAGGCTCGCGTCCAGCAAGGTTGGACGCGAGTCTTTTTATTTGTGTGGCCCGGTTTACTCGCATAATCGGTGGTTGGAAAGTGTGCGCTGACTTTGGCACAATCAACCGAGATCCACTTTTGAAAGGGCGAGGCAAGTTGGTTTCTGCTGATGTCGCTAGAGCGCGTGCGGGCGTAACCGCACTGTTCTTCACCAACGGCGCACTGTTTGCAAACTTCGCGCTGAGGTTCCCAGAACTAAAAGACGCATTCGAACTAACCGCGGGAGGCTATGGCCTCATCATCGCGGCGTTCCCGCTAGGCGCCATCATTGGTAGACCGTTCGCCGCGAAGTTCGTGGAGCATTTTACCTCCGCTAAAGTCGCTGCCTACGGCACGTTCCTGATTGGAATCGCGCTGACTCTTTCAGCGATCCTGGTAGCCGTTGCGCAGGGTGGGGGAGCTATCCTCGTAGTCCCATTCGCCCTTCTTTTCGCGCTCGGCGGAGCAACAGATGCAATCGTTGACGTGGGTCAAAACGCGCACGGCCTGCGCGTACAAAAACGCTACGGACGCTCCATTATTAACAGTTTCCATGCCTCCTGGTCCTTGGGCGCAATGACCGGAGGACTGATGGCCATGGTAGCCACCGCGCTCGCCGTTCCAATCGGCTACCACATCGGATTTGCCGGAGTCCTCTTCAGTATTGTTGCCCTCATCGCCAGCAAGCACACCCTCCCGGGACATGACGGGGAAGATCAAGACGAACCCAGTATTCACCGGCTCTCTGCAAAAAACTGGTCTGTTCCCCTCGTTATTGCGCTTTTGCTACTTCTAGCGATTTCCGGTGTGCTCGTCGAAGACATCGCGCAATCTTGGTCCACGCTCTACATGCGTGACTACCTGGGGGCCAGCGCGGCCCTCGCTCCCGCAGCCTACGTGTGTATGCTCGCTTTCCACTTCCTGGGGCGCGTTACGGGGGACAGGTTTGTTGATCAGCTTGGCGCGAAGCGCACCATTTTGATGGGTGGCACTCTCATCATTGTTGGTATGAGCGCGGCCCTCCTATTCCAAAACATCTTCGTCACCGTCATTGCCTTCGCCGCAGCGGGCTTTGGCGCTGCCACCACCGTTCCGTTGGCAATGAACGCCGCAGACGACGTCCCCGGATTGAAACCGGGGGTTGGCCTTATGATTGTCTCCTGGCTCATGCGCCTGTCATTCCTGCTGTTGCCACCGCTTCTAGGCCAAGCGGTTGTCGCAACGTCCCTGCTGGCGCCCATCGTGATCTTGCCTATCGGAGGCGTTCTGGTCATCGTCTCTACGGTTGTGCTTGAAGAGCGCAAACCCGTACAAGATTAGTCCAAAATGATTTTGCTCCGAGGCCATTCAAGTGGCCTCGGAGCAAAACTACAAACGTGGTTCAGCGCTTCACGTGTGGGTGTTTTGCATAAGAGATGATCGTGGCGGCCAACCCTCCAACGGTTACGAGGCCCGCGACGATGACCGCCACTTTCACGGCTACGGTCACCGAAGGGTAGAAAGCTAGGATCAGCAAGGTGGCTCCGTGAGCCAGAGCAATGAACACGAGGGCCCCCAGAATCGGCAAGGACGCGCGGTGCACGTGGCGAACCACCTCGGTATCATCCGACCGCACGGGCAAACGCAAGGCGGAGCCTTGCCAGGCATCCTCTTTCACAATGCTCGCAATCAAAGCCACGCCGAGGGTAGCGGCCATTATGAAAAGGCCCCCAAAAATCAATAGCAGTACGGTCACGGCTACCTCTTTTCTAGTTCGATGCCGAGGCTATCAGCCAACTTGTCTATACGTGCAAGCCAAGGCGCGGGCGAGAGATCAGATGCGAGCATCAGGCCACCACGAGGCGACAGGTTCGCGCCTTCTAGTACGCGCGGGCCATTTGCCAGCGTGGAACGCTTGAACTGGTTTGTGAAGAAGCGACGCAGGAATACGCGCTGCCACGTGAGGATCTGCTGAAGGTCAAACTCTGCGCGATCCGTTGCTTCTAAACCGGCGGGCCAAACGCCTTCGTCTGCGTTGCTCCAAGCATGCAAGGCGCGAAATGCCGTGAATTCCGGGGAAAGACCCAGGTAAACCAGGTAGTAGGCGTTGAAATCCTGCAATGAGTAGGGGCCGATCATTGCCTGCGTAGACTGGGCCTCTTCGCCTTCGCGCGTGGGGATCAACTCCGGCGTAATTTCGGTATTCAAAATCGAATCCAGCGTGTCATTTACGTCCTCGCCAAAACGATTCGAGGCCATAATCCAACGGATCAGATGCTGCATAAGCGTTTTTGGAACGCCCGGATTTACGCTGTAATGCGACATGTGGTCACCAACGCCAAACGTGCACCACCCGAGCATGAGCTCCGAATAGTCGCCCGTACCGATCACCAGGCCGCGCCTGCCGTTGGCAATGCGGAACAAGAAATCAGTGCGCAGGCCCGCCTGCACGTTCTCAAACGTCACGTCATACACTTCTTCGCCGCGTCCAAACGGGTGCCCCATGTCGGCAAGCATTTGGCGGGCGGTATCGCGAATATCGATCACCTCAAACGTTGTGCCTAGAACTTCGCACAGCTTCGTCGCATTGTTCTTCGTATGCGAGGTGGTGGCAAAGCCCGGCATGGTGAAGGTCAAAATGTCGGTGCGGGGGCGGCCCATGCGCTCCATAGCCTCAACACACACGAGGAGGGCATGCGTTGAATCCAGCCCGCCCGAGATGCCGATAACCGGGTGCGGGTTTCCGGTGGCCTCAAGTCTGCGCATCAAGGCCTGGACCTGCAGGTCAAACATGTCCTCCAGGTCAGACTCCCAAAGCCGTGGATCCGTATCCAAATACGGGAAGCGGGGGAGCCTGCGCTCTAGCGTCCAGTCGCCCCGCGGTTGCACCCGCACCTGTTGGCTGGCAAACATTTCTTCTTGCGTCGGGTTTAAAACCTTGCGCTCTGCCTGTAGTCGAGCTAGATCAATATCGGCATAAGTGAGGCGCACGCCGGATCTGAACCGGTCGTTTTGTGCCAGTACCTCGCCGGCCTCCACGATGAAAGCCTGCCCGTCCCACGCGTAATCGGTTGTGGACTCTCCCTCGCCTGCGCCCGCATACACAACCGCGAGTCTTGCGGTTCGCGAGGCCTCACGTGCCCGGGCCAAACGATGCCGTGCAGTTCCTGCAAACGCGGGTGCTCCTCCCAAGCTCGCAACTAGGCTCACTCCGCGCTTTGCTTGCATCTGGTAGTCGACTGGTTCGTGCAATTGCACACCGATAGATAGGCCGGGGAGATCCAGGGTCGTCAGAGGTATCTCGCCCGCAACAAATAGCGGCTGGTCCAATATGACCGAGTAGGCGGGGGAGGCATCAGAGTGGGAACTAAACCAGCGCTTTCGCATCGGGGCGTTTTGAATAGGATCAAACCAGATTCCTGCTATTTGGCCGCGCGTGACCGCGATTGCGGCGTTCAGAATCTTGCCGCTTACCCGCAGGGGCGTCCCAAACAGAGCTACTAGTGGCCATTCGGTGGAAGCCTGCTTAATGGTCTCTACCGCGGCTTCACATTCTTCGTGCATAGTGTCTTGGAACAGCAGGTCGTCTGCCGTTACTCCCACCAGCGTAAGCTCTTGAAATACGACCACGCTTGCTCCGGCCTCGCCCGCCCGGTTGGCGGCTTCAATGATGCTGATCGCGTTCGCGGCGGGATCTCCAACCTTGATGGGGATGTTAGCTGCCGCTACACGGGCAAACCCGTTTGCGATGGGGGAGTGAAAGTCGTACATGTTTTTCCTTCACGAATGGCAGGTAAAGCAGGGCTTGGTTATCCCTGATTACGATTTTAGAGCCCAAATTGAAATGGCGCCCCGGTCCGCGAAGAAAACCGAACAGCTCGGTCTATTCCTCGCGGGAGCGGGGCGCCACAGTGTTTTAGTCAAGCAGCGACATCGCTTGCTGGGCGATGGCTAGCTCCTCGTTGGTAGGCACAACCATTACTCGCACCTTCGAGTCGGAGGCCGAGATTGTGCGCGGATCCTTTGAGCGCAAAACGTTTGCAACCGGATCCAGCGTTATGCCGAACATCTTCAGCTTGTCGCACAGTTCTTGGCGTAGAGCCGAGTCGTTTTCGCCAATGCCTGCGGTGAATGTGAGAACGTCCAGGCCGCCCATTTCGGCAGCGTAGGCGCCAACGTACTTGACCAGGCGGTGCAGTACGACGTCGAGGGCAAGACGAGCTTCCTTATCTCCCGCGTTTGCGCGGGCGCGAACGCTACGCATGTCATTGTCGCCGGTAAGGCCTTTCAGACCGGAGCGCTTGTTAAACAAAGTGTCGATCTCATCGATCTTCATGCCGCCGTTGCGCATGAGGTGGAACACAGCCGCCGGGTCGATGTCACCGGTTCGCGTGCCCATCACAAGGCCTTCGAGGGGGGTTAGGCCCATCGAGGTGTCTACGGCCTCGCCGTTTACAACCGCGGATGCGGACGCGCCGTTACCAAGGTGGAGCACGATTTGGCGAATGCGTTTGCGGCCCAGCAGGTCATGGACCCGCCCAGAGACGTACTGGTGCGAGGTTCCGTGCGCGCCGTAGCGGCGGATCGAGTACTTGTCCGCGGTTTCCTTGTCCAATGCGTAGGTTGCCGACTCGTCGGGCAGAGACTGGAAGAACGCCGTGTCGAAAATCGCTACGTGAGGAACGTCTGGAAGCATTTTGCGCGCTACGTCAATGCCCTTGAGGTGGGCGGGGTTGTGTAGCGGGGCCAGCGGGGACAACTGGTCGATTAGGTTACGCGTTTGATCATCTATGAGGGCGGGGCCAGAGAAGTACCTGCCTCCTTGGACCACGCGATGTCCAACTGCCACAATGTTGGCTTCCTCGAGTTTTGGGCCTACCTGATCGAATAGGCGCAGGGCCTCGCGCAGTGCTGCGGTGTGGTCGAGGATCGGCTGGTCCATCGCAACCTCTTTGTCTCCGAACCGGTGTTCGGTGTGAGACACGGGTTCGCCAATTCTCTCAGCGATACCCGAGGCGATGGAGACGCCATCTTCGGGCTCTACCAGCTGGTATTTGAGCGATGAGGATCCGGAGTTGATAACAAGCACCCGGGGAGGAGTTTCACTCATTGATTGCTTCCTGTCTAGTTCTGCTCGTTGTTGATGCTTTGGGCCTGCACGGCGGTGATCGCAACCGTGTTGATGATGTCTTCCACGAGGGCGCCGCGCGAAAGGTCGTTAACCGGCTTGTTGAGGCCCTGCAAGATGGGGCCCACGGCCACAGCGCCGGAGGAACGCTGCACGGCTTTATACGTGGTGTTACCGGTGTTGAGGTCGGGGAAGATGAACACGGTGGCCTTGCCGGCTACGTCCGAGTTTGGCATCTTCTGCGAGGCAACTACCGGATCGATGGACGCGTCAAACTGAAGCGGGCCATCAACGGCAAGGCCGGGTGCTTTTTGACGTACGAGTTCGGTGGCTTCACGAACCTTGTCCACGTCCGGGCCGTGGCCGGACGTGCCGGTGGAGTAGGAGATCATCGCAACGCGAGGTTCCACTCCGAACTGGGCGGCCGTTTCAGCGGACGAAATCGCGATGTCGGCAAGTTGTTCGGCCGACGGGTCCAGATTCACAGCGCAGTCGCCGTAAACGTGTACGCGATCCTTCAGCAGCATGAGGAAGGTGGAAGACACGATCGAGGTGCCGGGCTTGGTCTTGATGATCTGGAACGACGGCACGATGGTGTGAGCCGTGGTGTGGGCAGCGCCTGAAACCATGCCGTCCGCATCCCCCATATGCACCATCATGGTGCCGAAGTAGGAGACGTCTTGAACCTTCTCGCGCGCCTGCTCCAAGGTCACGCCCTTCTTTGCGCGCAGGCGCGCAAACTCGGCCGCATACTTTTCCAAGAGTTCCGGATCCTGCGGCGACACAATTTGTGTGTTTGCCAGTTCGACGCCCAACTCGCCCGCACGGGCGCGGATCGCTTCCTCATCGCCGATCAGAATCACGTCGGCCACGCCGCGCCGCACAATCGTGTCGGTAGCGTGCAAAATGCGATCATCCTCGGGCTCGGGCAAGACTATGCGCATGCGCTTGGCCGCAGCCTTTTCAAGCAGATCAATCTGGAACATGAGCGGCGTGACGTGCGCGGTGCCAGGCGCCTCAGAAATGGCTTCCATTGCGGCCGGATTGATCGATTTGCGAACTAGTTCGATAGCGCGCTCAAGTTTGCGAGGGGTGTGCAGATGCACTGGGCCGCGAGTGCGCGAAACCCTGTCCGCGGTTTCAAAAGTTCCGGTAGAAACCGTCATAATCGGCAGGTCCGGAACGAGTTTGCCAACCAGGTCCATCACTTGTTCAGACAGTTCAAAACCGCCATTTAGAATGAGGCCGGCGAGACTTGGCTCGCCCTCAACCGCGTGAGCTGCGGCAACGGTCATCAAAAGCTCGGGGCGATCCGCCGCCGCAATAACGATCTGACCATCTTGTAGTCGCTCGAGTACGTGCGTGGAGTTCATGCCGCAAATGAGGACGTTTTCGGCTTCGCGAAGCAGGTTTGCGCGGTCACCATTTACCAGTGTGGCGTTGGTGGAGTTCATGATGTCGATGACTCGAGGGGCGGTAAGCAACGGGTCTTCCGGGATCACGTAGGTGGGGATCTTCTCCACCTTGCGGCGGTAGTCATCCGCATTTTCCTCTGGAACGCGCGTTATAACCACACCCGCCACGTGGGCGAACTCCTGGCGAGCCGTAGTCACGGCTAGGCGTCCGGCATCCATCACGTCTTCTGGGGTGCGGTCAATACCGGATAGAACAACGGCCATGTGTGCCCCAATGTTGGCGCTTACTCGGCAGTTGAACTCAAACTCGTCAAACCCAACGACGCCTTCAAAATCGGAACCTGAAACTATGACAACATCAACGTTTTCAGAAAGCTTGCGGTGTGTTCGCACAATGCTTTCCAAAGCGGAATCAGGGTCCGCAATGTACTCGTCATAGGTGAGGGCGCCAACGGCAGGTCCAGAAATAACGGTGCCGTTGTTGAAGATGTTCAGCATCGCGTCTGTGGATCGGTCTCGCACAATGGGGCGCAAGAGGCCAACCTTCATACCTTTTTCAATAAAAAATGAAGCCAGCCCGATAGTCACCATTGGTTTACCGGTGCGAGGCTCTGGCGAGGCAACGAAAAGTGTGCGTGCCAAAACTATCTCCTTTGGAATTATTTTTTAAGGCTCTTCCTAATGGTAGTTAAAATCGACGATGAAAGTAGAGTCAAAAATGTCTCAAGGCACCAAAGTCGCATTTGAGTGGTGAATACATAACATTCGTGATGTAACGTTACGCGGGTGCACAACATGAGTTTTAACAAAAGGCACGAGGCCATAAGCCGTGGTCTTGCCAGCAGGAACGGTATTGAGCTTCCTACGGTAGCAAAAGAGCCTGGCTGGTGGCCGTCTTTCTTGCGCCCTCCCTTGGGGGATCCTGTCGATATGGAGGCCTCGCCTCGGCGCATTTTGTTAGGACTCTTACGTAAGAATAAATGGTTGCTTCTTGGCGCCACATTGGTGGCAACCCTGTCGCAGGTGTCTTCAGCTCTGTTGGCTTGGGCGCTGGGGCTCCTTTTGGATGCCGGCCTGGATATGGGCTTGGGTAGCCACCTTGTTCGCCCCGTCGTGATTTTCTTCTCGCTGATCCTAATCGCAACGGTCTTTGCGGGGTTGTACCAAGTATTCGAGATCGGAACTTGGTTTCAAGCCCAGGCTGGAAGTGCGCGAATGTCCTCGTATCATGTGACAAACCGGCGTGGGAATACAAAAACCGATATGGCGACCGGAGACATCATTGCCACGATAACAACCGACTCCAACCATATTGGCGCACTTTTTGCTTACATTTCAGATCTGGCTGCGTCCTTGATTACAACAGTCGTGATTGCCGCTCTGATGTTCTCTGTCTCAGTTCCCTTGGGGCTAGTGGTGCTGATCGGAATGCCGGTGGTAGTTGGCGGTCTGTCCTTGCTTATAAAACCGCTCGAGCAGCGCCAGCAATCCCAGCGTGATGCGCAAGGCGACCTCACTAATATCGGCACGGATGTTGTGACCGGTCTGCGAGTTTTGCGCGGAATTGGAGGGGAAGACGTATTCAACGAGCGCTACAGGGAGTTGTCGCAAGAGGTTCGTCGTCGAGGGATTCACGCTGCCCGCCCGCAGGCTTTGCTAAGCGCAGCATCGCAGGGAGTGCCGCACGCATTCGCTCTCGCGGTAGTGGCAATCGCAGCGTTCTTGGTTTTTGAAGGCCAGCTATCTGCCGGAGAGATGATCGCTTTTTACGGTTTTGCCGGGTATTTGGCCACCCCGCTGTTCATAATCGTAGGAGCGATGCAGGTGGGCACGCGCGCGTGGGTGGGACTGCGCAAGGTGGCTCGCGTGCAGGAGCTGAAATCGAGCGTGCAGGATCGGACGGACGCTAATGAGAACGTGGACAACAACCCGGAAAACGAAACTAGCTCTTGTTCAACGGACAGCCGGTATCTGCAACCTCTGCGTGACGGTATCAGCGGCGTAGAGGTGAAGGGCGGCGCTATTACCGCACTGGTTGCTGCTGATCCGGATGTTTCCGCGCAACTGGCTACAAGGCTTTGTCGGGTAGACGACGAGAACCCGGTATTTATTGGCAAAGATGATTTGCGTGATCGCCCGGTAGATGAGGTGCGCAAGCACATCGTCCTGGCGTCGGCACAAGACCACCTGTTTAGGGGAAGCTTGCGAGATAATCTGCTGGCTGATCGGGCAGATATGCGCGAGCCGCTGACGGTGCAGAACACGATTTTTGAGACCTATCTGGATAGCCGGATTCGCGAGGAGCGCCCCGAAGTTGAGGTGGGGGAGCATGCGATGGATGAGGCTCTGCTAGACGCTATGTGGACTGCGGACGCTCAAGACGTGCTGGATTCCATTCCTGGGGCATTGAACGGAGCAGTGGCAGAGAAGGGCCGCACGCTCTCTGGTGGGCAACGCCAGCGCGTTGCACTTGCGCGTGCCCTCGCGACAAACGCGGATGTGCTAATCGCAATCGAGCCTACCTCCGCGGTGGATTCGCATACAGAGGCGCGGATTGCCAGCCGGTTGCGCTCGCGGCGCCAGCAGCTCACCACGGTGCTAGTAACCTCCTCCCCATTGGTTTTAGAACAGTGTGACGAGGTTGTGTTTATTGGTGAGGACGGCAAGGAAGTGGCTCGCGGATCTCACGATGAACTGCTGGATCGCGCGCTAAGGCGCGAGGAGAGCGGTCTTAAGTATCAAAAGGTTGTTCAGCGCGCTCAGGGAGGAGAGTAATGAAGCTTCCTATTGCCGCTCGCCCGCAGGTGATCTCGAGGTTTTGGGCTGTTATCCGCCGGTTCCCCAAGCTAATTGCCACGGTTTTGGTGTTCCAAGTTGTGGCGTCTCTAATCGTGGTGGCAACCCCGTGGCTCATCGGTAGACTTTTGGATCTGATCGTGGCGGGGACTACTCGCGCGGAAGTGACACGCTACCTCATCATTATTGGGGCGATAGTGGCCGCACAGTTGTTGCTGACTTATTTGGGCGAGTATTTCTCGCGCGTATTTGGCCAGGCGGTTTTTGCCCAGCTTCGTGAGGATCTGGTGTATTCGGTTACCCATATGCCCCTGTCTGTTGTGGAAGCGGCAGGTACGGGAGACCTGATTGGGCGTACAACTCACGATATTGACCGCATCCAGTTTCTGGTCCAGCGTGGAATCTACCGGATCATAATGATCGTGTTCACTGTGGTAGTTACCTATGCTGCTGCATTTGCGCTTGCTCCCGTTTTGGCGCTATTACTTCTGGCTCCGCTGATTCCGCTCATTTTTGTGTTGCGTTGGTACATGCGCCGCGCTGTGCCGGGCTACCAGGCGGAGTCCGCACAGTGGGCGACGCTTTCTGGCATCACCACGGAGACGGTTGAACAGCATTCCACGGTTGATGCACTGAACCTGCGCCGGGTTAGAAACAATATCCTTGACGTGGCTATCACTCAAATTTGGAATCTGGAGCGCTACACCGCTTACCTGCGCATTTTCTTGTTAAACGCAGTGATTTTCTTCCTGCACACCCCGGCGCTGTTGGTGGCTTTAGCCGGAGCATGGGCGATTCCAAACGGTTACGCCACGCTGGGCGTGGTGACCACGATCGCGCTCTACGGAGTTCAGCTTTCTTATCCGCTCGACGAGCTCTCTTACTGGGTGGATGTGCTTCAAAGTGCGGCAACCTCGTTGGCCCGTATTTTTGGCGTGGACGAGGTGGAATCGGACAGGATAGCGTCGGGCAAGCAGCCTACCTCGAACGCTGTAAGCGTACGAGACGTGAGCTTTGAGTACCGGCCGGAACATCCCGTTTTGCACGGGGTTGATTTAGAGCTGAGGCCGGGGGAGACCCTCGCAATCGTGGGGCCGTCAGGCGCAGGCAAGTCCACACTCGGCCGGATGATTGCAGGTATTCACCCGCCCACTTCCGGGTCGGTAACGGTTGGAGGAGTTCCTCTAGTCGAACTCACGGAAAGCCAGTTGCACCAAAACGTGGCCCTGGTGACGCAGGAGCACCACGTGTTTGTTGGAACGATTGCGGACAACCTCCGGCTCGCAAAACCGGACGCCACGGTTGAACAGATGTGGCATGTCCTAAAAAGCATGGGGGCGGCCAGCTGGGTACAGGAGCTATCGGATGGGTTGGACACCAAGGTCGGCTCGGGCGCTCTGACACTCAGCCCAGCGCAGGCCCAGCAGTTAGCGCTTGCCCGTATTGTCCTCATGAATCCGCACACTTTGATTCTTGACGAGGCTACCTCGCTGATGGATCCAACGGCGGCAAGGCAGTTGGAGCGTTCCCTTGGGAAGGCGTTGGAGGGGCGAACCGTCGTTGCGATCGCGCACCGGCTGTATACGGCTCACGACGCGGACCGCGTAGCGGTGATGGTGGACGGACGCATAGTGGAGCTCGGCAGACACGATCAACTTGTAGCTCGCGGCGGCGAATACGCTTCCTTGTGGAGAGCCTGGCAACACGAATAGTAAAAGGGGAGCGCGGTGAACCGAGTCCGTAAGGATAGTTCACCGCGCCCCTCTATTTGAGCGACTTTGATGCTAACCCGATTGGCGAGCCAGGTCGGCGGCGCCGATTAGGCCAGCGGGAACGCCAAGCTCAGCCAGTGTGATCTGGGCAGGCTGGCGGTACAGGCGGGCAGTAAGGTTCTTTTCGAACGACTTTTGGACGGGCGCACGCAACAACTCTCCCGCAGAGGCGACGCCGCCGGCTAGCACGATCATTTCCGGATCGAGGATGGCACAGAGGTCAGCAAGCCCGCGGCCCACCCACTCCGCAATGGTTTCAACCACGTCGAGCGCAACCGGGTCGCCTTCTTTCGCAGCGGCCGTAACCATCTGCCCGGTGATCTGCTGCGGGTTACCGTCAGCCATTTCTAGCAGTCGCAACGCAGACGCGGGTGCAACAGTGGCGATTTCGCGAGCTTCGTGCACGAGAGCCGTGCCCGAACCGTAGCGTTCCCAACAACCTCGATTTCCGCAGCCACAGCGACGTCCTCCGGCCTTGACCTGCATGTGGCCAACCTCGCCGGCAAATCCTTGATAACCGCGCACCAGCCTGTCATCAACGATGATGCCGCCACCAATGCCAGTACCTAGCGTGATAACAATCGCGTTCTTCGCGTCGCGGGCAGCTCCGAAACGGAACTCGCCCCATGCCGCCGCGTTTGCGTCGTTTTCGACCACAGTGGGAAGCTCTGTTGCCTCCGTGATCTTTGAAGCCAGCGGCTCATTGCGCCACGCCAAGTTTGGCGCGTACACAACCGAAGTGCGCGCGGCGTCGCAAAAACCTGCGGCTCCAATACCAACGGCACTTACTTCCTCGCCCTCACGCAGCTTTGCAACCAGCGTGGCGATTGCGCCCGCGGTTGCGTCAACTTCTTGCGCAGGAGTCTGTATAACTTCCGTGCGCAGAACTTCACCTTCTTCATTAACAAGGCCTGCGGCGATCTTGGTGCCGCCTACGTCAACTCCAATCGTGAGGCTCACGTGCTACTCCTTATTTAGTCACAGGGGCTTTATTGTGCGAAGTTCAAACTTACGGTCTGCACCTAAACTGTACGTCAACGCGCGGCAGATATTTTTCAGAATGGGTGGTCGGGTTTGTTCCACACGCTCAGCGGGTGGGTGGGGATAGTGAAGGCGCTATCAAGGTGTTCAGATACCAGCGAGGCAAGGTTCGCGGGCGTGCCATCTGAGACGAAAAGGATTGGCGGGCGCAACTTCGCAGTTTCAACGAGGTTGAGGATAGGTTTGGCGCCGCCATCTTCAGATTCAACCCAGTACACCATCCAGTCCGGCCCGATTGGGTGCTTGCGTGAGACGATAAGCCGCTTCACTGCGCATCCGGGAGGGAGGGCAGCCACGACGTCCTCATCCAGGTCAATCATTTGTTGCGGTCCGCATACCCACGTTAGTTCACTTTCGTCAATGGACGTCAGTTTTAGTTTAAGGTCCGACTTCTTGGCCTCGAACGACTTGCGTTTGGAGCGCAGGCGCAGGTTTTCAAAGCTATCAACCAGATCGCCGAGGGCGTTGTAGTCCTTTTGCGTCCACGGAATCATGACGCCGGGGTTGATGGCTGTGTATGAGGCGGAGGCTAGGAACCATTCGAGAGGATCAACGGGTTCGGTGAGCAGACCTTCGCGCAGGTAGAGGGCGCGGCGAAGCACCTGGTCTCGCAGCGGGTCGGCAACGCGCTTTTGAGCTTTGGCGAGCCGACGGTGGAAGCGGTTTTGGGCGGATTCGTAGTCATCGCCGGTATTCCACTGGTCTCCGGGCCAGTTGTGCAGTCGGGTTAGTTCTTCACGTAGTGAGAAGCGCTCACCGATGTGGCCGCGCAGTTTAAGGAACTCGTCCCACGCCTCCACCCACGCCACGGCTTGCACAAAAGCATGCGGGTAGGTGCGGGTGGGTAAAACGGTAAGGTTCTTGGCGCCCTCTTCTACGTTGTTGTACCACTGTTGCAGGTCTTCGGTGGTGTACCAGCGGGATTTGCTGTCGGTAAGTTCTTCCCAGTTTGGATTGGTTTTTCGGGCCTCGTGGGCCTGCCACATGCGGGCAAGGGGCTCGCGAATTTTGCGGCGCGGTAGTGTGCGCGTGCGGTTGGTGTACTCGTTTTCAATGATGTTGATAGCGGCGAGTACCAGGTCAAGGTCAGGTAGGTCTGGACCTTTTCGTTTTCCGAGGTCACGAGGGCTGGTCCAAAGAGATATTAACCACGCTGTGTCGGGGCAGTGAGCCGCGGTGGCGGCTTCGTTGGCGGCTTGAAGGAAGTCGTGATTGATGGCGTCGATGGCTTGTTTTTCGGTTTTTGTAAGGGGTTTGAGCTTGCGCGTGCCCCATTTACGGATGAAGACTTCTGAAAGCGACGTTGCCGACTTCTTGTGTGCCATGTCTAATATTCTGCCCTAATTTTGGGACGCGGTGACGGAAGGCAAATTTTGCGCGGTAGAATTTAGCTGTGACTAACGCAAATGAAATGAAGAATCGCCCGGTTCTGGTGGTCGACCTGGGTGCACAAAACGTGCAGCTGATTGCCCGCCGGGTCCGTGAGGCCCATGTTTACTCCGAGATTGTTCCCCAGACTTATAGTGCGCAGCAGATCCGTGAAAAAAATCCTGCTGCGATTATTCTTTCTGGTGGTCCGTCGTCCGCGCACGTTAAGTTTGACGCGGACATTCTTAATTCTGGGGTTCCAGTTCTTGCTATTTCGTCGGGCTTCCACGTGATGATGGATGCCTTGGGGGGTGTGGTTACCCCCGGAGATGTTCCTGAAAATGGTCGCGCCCGCGCAACTGTGACGGTTTCGGATTCGAAACTGCTTGGTACTGATGGTGACCAGGATGTGTGGATGTCTCACACTGACCGCGTCGAGGAGCTCCCCGATGGGTTCCGCGTGAGCGCGAGCACGGAGAAGTCGAAGATTGCGGCAGCCGAGGATGCAGCTCGCGGCTTGTACGGCGTGGAGTGGCTCCCGGAGATTCGTCGCACCGAGCACGGTCAGGATCAGATTGTGCGTTTCTTGCGCGATATTGCCGGTATTGAGGGCGAGTGGTCCGCGGCCTCGATTGTCGATAGTGAGATTCAGAAGATCCGCGAGCAGGTTGGTTCTGCGCGCGTGATTTGTGCGCTTTCTGGCGGCGTGGATTCTTCGGTTGCGGCAGCGCTTGTACACAAGGCTGTTGGCGATCAGCTCACCTGTTTCTTCGTGGACCATGGCCTGTTGCGTCTGGGTGAGCGTGAGCAGGTTGAGCGTGACTACGCAGCCACGATGGGTATCCGTGTGGTCACGATTGATGAGTCCGAACGTTTTTTGAACGCGTTGAAGGACGTCACCGAACCGGAGCAGAAGCGCAAGATCATTGGCCGCGAGTTCATTCGTGTGTTCGAGGATGCTCAGAAGAAGTTCGTGGCAGAAGCTGATCGCGATGGGGAGGAAGTTAAGTTCCTCGTCCAGGGCACAATCTATCCGGATGTGGTCGAGTCTGGAGCCGAAGGGTCGGCGAACATCAAGTCGCACCACAACGTGGGCGGCCTGCCTGAGGATTTGAACTTTGAGCTGGTTGAGCCGTTGCGCGCCCTCTTTAAGGATGAGGTTCGCGAGCTTGGCCTCGAGATTGGGGTGCCGGCCTCTATGGTGAAGCGCCAGCCGTTCCCCGGCCCCGGCTTGGGTGTGCGCGTGGTTGGCGCGCTGACTCGGGAGCGTCTGGATGTTCTGCGCGCAGCTGACTACATTGTGCGCGAGGAGCTAACGAATGCTGGCCTTGATGAAGTTATTTGGCAGTGCCCGGTTGTTCTGCTTGCTGATGTAAGGTCCGTGGGTGTCACGGGCGATCAGCGCACGTACGGTCACCCAGTTGTTCTGCGCCCGATCATTTCTGAGGACGCCATGAGCGCCGAGTGGGCACGCGTGCCGTTCGATGTGCTGGATCGCATTTCGATGCGAATCACCAGCGAGGTCCCGGAAATCAACCGTGTTGTGCTTGATGTGACGTCGAAGCCGCCGGCAACGATCGAGTGGGAGTAATCTCATAGAGTGATGTTTTGGGGAGGGCAGTGCGTGGCGCTGCCCTCCCCAAAATGCTTATGAGGGGCCGGTTCTTAAGGCAGGTGGGTGCTGATAGGGCGCAAGTCTGCCAAAATACTGTTGTCGCAGTGTAGTGATGAGCGAGGAGATTTTTATGCCGGACGACGCAGCGCTCCAGGACGTAGAGCCCCAGGACGCGGAACCTGAGGGCGTGCCGGTAGCGCATTCGGAGCAGAGTGAGCAGGGTATCCAGCCCGTAGACGCGTCTGAACAATCGGCAACAGTCGAAGCTACGGTGCCAAGCAGGGTGCGTAGGTTTAGGGACGCGCTATTGAATCCGAAAGCCTGGTTTGCTTCTAAGAATCGTCCGGGTATTGCCGCGTTCGTCATTCCGGCACTGATCATTTTCATCGCGTTTCAGGTGTCGGGGGTGTGGCCCAGCGGCAACCGGCACATCCTCACTATCGACCTGTACCATCAGTACGCGCCGTTCCTCGCTGAATATCAGCGCAAGCTGTCAAACTTTGAGACTCTTATGTATTCGTGGCGAGGAGGCTTGGGTACCGACTTCCTTTCGCTCTTCGCCTACTACTTGGCAAGTCCAATAAACCTGCTCATTTTGTTGTTCCCCGCCTCGCAACTGTCTAACTTTGTGCTGTTCGACGTCGTTTTGAAAACGGGCTTGGCGGGCTACACCAGCTATTTCTTCCTGCGTCGAGGCCGCGCTCACACCCCGTGGGTTGCCGTCTTGTTCTCCCTCGGATACGCGCTCTCTTCGTTCACGCTCGCGTACTTTTGGAACATAATGTGGCTGGACGTGCAGATCATGTTGCCTCTCCTCGCTTACGGCGCGTGGTTGATCGTCAAGCATGAGCGGCTTGTTCCCTACGTGATTTTCACGGCCATAACCCTCTTCGTAAATTATTACGCGGCGTTCTTCGCCGTCCTGTTTATCGCCCTGTATTTCCTGGTCCTTCTGGTTGAGAACGTTCCGTTCAAACGTTGGCGAGATCAGGTGGCTAAAGCGATCCTGTTTGGTGGGGCGTCCGTGTTCGGGGCTGCGCTGGCCTCCGCGCTGTTAATCCCGGTCTATTTGAAGTTGCAACACACGTCGGCATACGGTGATGCGTGGCCAGACAAAGTGGACTTCATGTATTCGCCCATTGATTTGCTTGGGCGCCAAATGTTCCTGTCCGCACCCGCTGTGCGCGAGGGTCTTCCGAACATTTACGCGGGAACCCTCGTCCTGTTGCTGATCCCGGCCTACTTCCTGACTCGAAGTATTTCCGTAAAGGTGAAGGTTGCTAACGGAATTCTGTTGACCGTCATGGCGCTCAGCTTGTCGGTCAACTCGTTGAACTTCTTCTGGCACGGAATGCACTACCCGAACCAGTTGAACCACCGGTTTGCATTCACCGCGGTATTCCTCCTTGTGGTAATGGCTGCCGACGCTTTCCGTGCGCTCAAAACCGAGCCGCTTCCACTGGCGAAGATCGCATCCGGAATAGGTCTGCTCGCCCTGGTCATGTATCGAATCGATAAAGAGGCTGTGACCGCGCGTTCGATGGTCGCGACCATCGCGGTTAGCGCGCTGTACGTGGCGGTTCTTGCGGCTGTATCTAGGCGAGAAGAAATCACCTTGAAACTGAGGAAGTCGCCGCGAGTGTTTGCCGCGCGGAGCGTTGCAGTGGCAACCATGATCGGCTTGGTCTCAATGGAGCTACTGGCTTCATCAATTGTGGGCATTAAAGATGTGCGAGACGGGCAGGTATTTGGCAATCGCGACGGCTATGCCGCGGGCGACTTCCCCCGGGATGTGCGCGAGGTTGCCGCTAAGATCAAGACTGACAATGACGGGTATCCGCGGGCGGAGCTCGCTAATCGCAAGACCTATAACGACGCATTCCTCTACGGCTATGACGGTGTCACGCTGTTTGGTTCTTCATTCAGCCAGGCGCAGTTGAAACTCATGGAGGACGTTGGCCTATCCACTAACGGCATTAACTCCTACGCTTACAATCCGGCTAAACCGCTCGATACCTTCCTGGGCGTGAAATATGTGATGGCCAGCGACAAAGAGCGCGGGCAGTTGATTGACTACCCGACCTACTACGAATCGACCAGTCTCAATGTTTACGAGAACGCGGACGCCCTGCCTAATGCGTTCCTGGTTGATAGCGCGGCCAAAGATTTCAAAACCGGAGCCGAGGGATTCCTTACCAATCAAGCGAGGATGTACGAGGCTGCGTTTGGCACCTCCGGCCTGTATGAGACGGTGAAGGCAGAGTTCTCAGCTACCACGGGCACGGTGTCTGAGCAATCTAACGAGCCTTTTGGTCAGCAGGTCAAGATTGAATCTTCTTCCGGACAGGCCGTTGCAAACGTGAGGGTTACAGCGCAAAAGGATGGCCACTACTTCCTCGCCTACAAGTCTGGAACGGTGAAGGTGCAAAACGTTTCGGTTTACACCGGGAATGAACAGAAGGTCCAGGTAAGTACCCAAAAGAATGGTCTGGTTGACTTGGGCGTTTTGCACGCGGGCGATACCGGTCGAGTGGAGTTCAAGACCGAGAAAGACAAGTCCGGCACGGTTAGCTTCGAAGCCGGCGTAATGAATGATTCGGTTTATGAAAGTGCCGTTGCGAAGGCGAAAGCCACCCCCGTGAAGATTGAGCGGGGCGGTCGTTCTATGGATTTGAGCATCAGCGCACCCCAGGCAGGCTACTTGCTGGTAAGTAATATTTACGATCCGGGTTGGGAAGCTACAGTTAACGGGCAGAATGTAAAGATAGAGCCTTTCGATGATTCGCTCATGCTGATTCCGGTGCAAGCGGGTGATAACCAGGTGCATATGAGTTTCACGCCTATCGGATTGCGGGCGGGACAACTCACCAGCGCCCTCGCGTTATTGCTACTGATAGCTTTGATTGTTTTTGAGCGGAAAACCAGGCAACGCCAGTTGAAGCGCAAGCACGAGCGTGAGATCGCCAAGAGTGACTTGCCCCAGGATGAACCTGCCTTGGCCGAAGCGGGGGAGCTTAACGAGGAAACCCTGGACGCAGATGAGATGTATGACGGTGGAGTAGAAGATGAGTAGGAAAAAGCCTCGGAACTGGCCCGGGCCCCCTGCGGCTCTAGCTGGTCCTGTGCTCGATAATCACACGCATCTGCCCATTGGGGAGTGGGAAATCCCCAAAGCTGGCGGCGTCAAGCTTCCCCTTGAGGAACAGCTCCATCGCGCGTACCAGGTGGGAGTCCGCGGGCTCATTACGGTGGGCTGTGAGATTACAGATTTTGATCCCACCATTGAGCTTGCCCACAAGTTTGGTGACTCGGCTGGTTTCCCGCGGGTACGTGCAGCTATTGCGCTCCATCCCAATGAGGCGCCGCTACACGCGGGTGTGTTGGACGTGGCCGCCGACGGTTGGGAGCATGAGCTGAAGGATCATCACGTGCCTTTAGATGAGGCTCTTGCCGCGGTGGAGAGCCGGCTGGATGATCCGTCCATTGTGGCTGTGGGAGAAACCGGTATCGACCTGTTCCGCACGGCCGACGCAGGCCTTATCGCTGCAAAGGAATCGTTTGCTGCTCATTTGCGCATGGGATTTGAGCGTTCCTTACCAGTGCAGATCCATGACCGAGATGCACATCAGGAGTGCTTGGACGTCCTCTACGACACGGGTGCAGATAAGGGGAACGCGCCAATCGTGTTCCACTGCTTTTCAGGTGGAACGCACCTGGCTCGGCACGTAGAGAAGAACGGCTGGTACGCCTCGTTTGGCGGATCACTAACGTTTGCGGCTAACGATGATCTGCGCGAGGCCTTCAAATCACTATCACCAGACCGCATTCTGGTAGAAACAGATGCTCCTTACCTCACTCCCGTGCCGTATCGCGGTCATCCGAACGCCTCATACGTTATTGCGCATACGGTTCGGTTCATCGCGCAGATGTGGGAGCGTAGTGAGGAGGACGCCCTCGAGCAGTTACAGAAAAATAGTGAAGCAGTGTATGGCAATGTCTTTTTTGCTTGAAGTGCTTTGTAAGTAAAGGCACAAACTTTGTGTGAGCTTGCACAATTTGCCGGCGGATTAGCTTCCCATTTCTATAACGATCTGGTTACGGTAGGGAGTAGTTAGTTATCTACTCAAGAGGTAAAAGTTTGGCTTTCAACAATGTAGCGTCAACCCGCTGGGCAACGAACGCATCGAAAACGACCATTAAATCCGTTGCAGCTGCGTCTGCTTTGGCCCTCGTAGCGACGGCTGGCGTTTCGATTGCTTCGGCGCGTACCGACGTCCTGGTGAACGCTGATGGTGCAACTTCGGTTGTAACGGTCTGGGGCGGCACGGTTGGCGGCGCGCTGGAGGCGGCTGGTGTAAAGGTTGGCGAGCATGATCTCGTAACCCCTGCAGTTTCCGCTCCGGTAGAAAAGGGCCAGACGATTACGTTCACGTCTGCGAAGCCTTACACAATTCGCGATGAGAAGGGCCGCTCTGAGGTTTGGTCCACCGCCGATTCGCTTGAGGGCGTGATGAGCGTGTTCGCTGATTCGGGCCGCAATGTTGCCATCGCTGCGAATCGTTCGAGTGTTCGCGAGGCCCTGCCTGCAGTTCTTAACGAGGCTGGCACTGTGAGCGTTGTGGTTGACGGCAATGCCAAGTCTGTTGAGGTTCCTGAGGATGCAACCGTTCCTGAGATCCTTGAAGCAGCAAACATTACTCCTTCACCCATTGACCAGGTCTTCCTAGAAACCGGTGACGGTGACGTGAAGGTGAACATCGTGCGCCAAACGCGCGGCACTGTAACCGACGTCGAGGAGCTTGATTTCAAGACGGTTGAGCGTGACACGGATGAGCTTTACGAGGGTGAATCTCGCGTGGTGCAAGAGGGCCAGAAGGGCAAGATCACCACTGTAAAGTACGAGCAGAAGCGTGGCAGTGAGGTCCTTGTTTCTACCAAGGTTTCTGAAGATCGTGAAGAGCCTACCGACAAGATCGTTGAGCATGGAACCAAGAAGCGCCCGGCTGGAGCTGTAGCGGCTGCTCCGCAGCAGGGCTCGGGTACGGGTTCCGCGCCGGCCGGTGTTTGGGCCGCGCTGGCTCAGTGTGAGTCCGGTGGCAATCCGGGCACGAACACGGGTAACGGTTTCTACGGCCTCTACCAGTTCTCGCTACCTACGTGGCAAGCGGTAGGCGGCAGTGGCTTGCCGTCGGATGCTTCGGCTGAAGAGCAGACGATGCGAGCCCAGATCCTCCAGCAGCGCGCTGGTTGGGGACAGTGGCCGGCATGCTCGTCAATGCTTGGACTGCGATAAACTAAAGCGTCTAGTAGGGGAAGTGGTGGCTCAGCTACCACTTCCCCTTGTAATTTGTGTCTGTGTCTGCCCGGTAGAATGGTTCTATGAGCGAAGTTAAGTTGTTGACGCCAAGGGATGTGCGCGAGATCTGCGCCGCCCTTCACATCCAACCTACAAAAACGCTGGGTCAGAACTTCGTTCATGATGCCGGTACGGTTCGCAAGATTGTGAAAGCCGCGAATGTTGTAGCCGGGGAACACGTGTTGGAGATTGGTCCGGGTCTGGGCTCTCTAACGCTGGGCTTGTTGGAGGCCGGCGCGCGCGTGACGGCGATTGAGATTGACCCGGTTTTGGCAACGGCTCTGCCGGCCACTGTAGCCGGGCATGCGCCGGGTGCGCCGCTTCGGGTTCTTCAGTCGGATGCTCTTAAGGTCACCACTTTGGATCGTCTGAATGAGGCGAAGCCTATTGAGGGAGAGATGCAAGAGTGGGAGGCTCCCACCCGCCTCGTGGCAAATCTTCCGTACAACGTGGCTGTGCCGTTGATCCTAGGTGTATTGGATAACTTCCCATCCATCCGTGAGCTTTTAGTGATGGTGCAAACTGAGGTTGCGCAGCGCCTGAGCGCCAATCCAGGGTCAAAAATTTACGGCGTGCCGTCCGTCAAGGTCGCTTGGTATGGCGATGCTGAGCTAGCGGGCACTATTTCCCGGCGCGTCTTTTGGCCCATCCCAAATGTTGATTCTTCACTGGTACGAATTTCGCGTTACGAGGCGGATGCTTTGCCGGCTGCCGAGCAGGCGGGTGTTACTCGCCAAGAACTTTTTGAGGTTGTGGATGCCGCGTTCTCTCAGCGTCGCAAAACCCTTCGCGCTGCCTTGAAGAAGTGGGCGGATGTGGACGTGGACGCATTGATAGAAAACGCGGGTATCGACCCGCTTGCGCGAGGTGAGGTATTGGATATTGACCAATTCTTGTCCTTAGCTAAGGCCCGCAACGAGTTGAAGCAGGGCGCCTAGTGATCACAGCGAGCGCACCGGGAAAGCTGAATCTTATCCTTTTGGTAGGTAAACCCGACCAACGTGGCTACCATCCGCTTTATTCCATTTTTGAAACGTTGAATATTAGGGAGCGAGCAACCGTTCGTTTTCGCCCGCAACGCGATGAATCTGCGCGAATCGGCATGCCGATCGTAGTGCACACGCTGGGCGCGGACCTATCGGATTTGGAACCTACAAAACACCTGGCGTTTCGAGCGGCAAGAGCGCTGATTTTGGAGGCCGCAAAGCTTGGTATTCCAGCGGTTCCAGACGGCCACGTCCTCGAGATCGAAATTGAAAAGAGCATCCCAGTAGCCGGCGGAATGGCCGGAGGTTCCGCAGACGCGGCCGCAACCCTCGTAGCGGTTGATAAACTCCTGGGGTTAAACCTCGATCGCGAGAGCATGCATGAGATTGCCCGTGGGCTTGGCGCAGATGTGCCGGCGTGTTTGGAGGGTGGGATTAGCCTGGGCCTGGGATATGGGGACCACATGACGCGACTGTACCAGCCCGATACGCCTGAGCACTACTGGGTGATGTGCACGATGCGGCAGGGGCTTTCAACGCCGGCCGTGTTCAAAGAGTTTGACGTACAGGGCAGAGGTCGGAGCAAGCTACCTACCAGTTTGCGCGAGGGCGATTGGCGTGTGCTTGAAGGTGCTGAGCAACTGGTGGGCCTATTAGAAAATGATCTGCAGGAAACCGCTTTGAGTATGCACCCTACGCTTGGGCAAGCGTGGAAGGTGATTGAAGAGGCCGGGCCGCTCGCAGTTTTACTGTCCGGTTCGGGCCCAACGGTAGCGGCGCTGGCAACTAGCCTTGAACATGCCCGCCAGATTGAGCAGCGCCTCGCAGAGGCGCCCGAGGTGGAGAACACGCTGGTGGTGTCTGGCCCCGCGCAGCCGGCAAAGGTGGAGTAGTGGCACATCTTTTTGGAACGCAGAGCATTGGCGCGATAGGTGGTTCGCGCAAGATTTTGGCCGATATTTCGGTTTCGGTGGCAGACGGAGATCGCATTGGCGTGCTCGGACCAAACGGGGCGGGCAAAACCACGCTGTTGGACATGCTGGCGGGTGAACGTGAGGTAGATAGCGGCCAGATAATTGTGCGCGATGGTGTCACGTTTGCGCACTTGTCTCAGCGCGACATAATCAGCGATCAGAAGGTTCAAAGCGTGGTTCATCCCGGACTTGCAGCCCACGAGTGGGCGTCTGTGCCCGCGATTAGGGATGTTCATGAGGGGCTTTTGGCTGATATTGATCTGGAAGCGAAAATGAGTGAGCTTTCGGGCGGTCAGCGCCGGCGCGTGAACTTGGCGCGAGTCTTGTCTGCGGGTGTCGTGCAGGGGCACCCGGCGGACGTCCTCGTGTTGGATGAGCCCACGAACCATTTGGATGTTGAAGGCGTATCTTGGCTGGCTAAACATTTGAATCAGCGGATGGGGCCGCGCGATGGTTCGGGCCGTAATAGTGGTGCTCTGATCGTGGTGACGCACGACCGCTGGTTCTTGGACGCGGTGTGTACGCACGTGTGGGAGGTTGTGCCGGGTATTGACCCGGGAGGTTCGCGCCCGCAGGTTCCGGGCCGAATCGAAATGTACGAGGGCTCCTACGCGGCTTACATTTTGGCCCGGGCAGAGAGGGCTCGCCAAAACGCTCTAGCGGAACAAAAACGGCAAAACCTGCTTCGCAAGGAGCTCGCCTGGTTGCGCCGTGGCGCGCCCGCGCGCACTTCGAAGCCTCGTTTTCGTATTGAGGCCGCGGAAGAACTGATCGTTAATGAGCCTCCTCCGCGCGATGAGGTTGAACTTGTACGCATGGCTACCGCGCGTCTGGGCAAACAGGTGATTGACCTGGAAGGCGTGTCTTTAGCTTTTGGCGAGGGCGATGAGAAGCGCACGATTTTTGAGGACGTGACTTACCGTCTAGCTCCGGCTGAGCGCGTGGGAATTGTGGGTGTGAATGGTGCGGGTAAAACCACCCTGCTACGCCTGCTTAGTGGCGAGGTGGAGCCCGATTCGGGTCGGGTAAAGCGCGGCAAAACAGTGAAGGTGCGCACGCTTTCGCAAGATACGCATGAACTAGACGCAGTCGCACATAGGCGGGTGGTTGAGGCCGTGGCTGACGTGGCGCAGTCGGTGATGATTGGCGATAGGGAGGTGTCTGCCTCCCAGCTGGTTGAACGAATCGGTTTTACGCGCAGTAGGGCGTGGACCCCGGTTGCCGACATTTCGGGCGGGGAGAGGCGCAGGCTGCAGCTGATCCGCCTGCTCATGTCGGAGCCGAACGTGATTTTGCTGGATGAGCCTACCAACGACCTCGACACTGACACGCTTGCGGCCATGGAAGATCTGCTGGATTCCTTCCCCGGCACGCTGGTAGTGGTTTCTCACGATCGTTATTTGCTGGAGCGTACTACCACTCACCAACTTGTTCTATTTGGCGACGGCAAGCTTCGTGCCATTCCCGGTGGTGTGGAGCAGTATCTGCAGATGCGCGAGGCCGGCATGGGCGGCGTGGCCGGTAGGGGCACGTCGCAGTGGTCAGATACTAACCGCGAAGAACCGGGCAAAAACGGCGTGAGTAACACCTCGTCCGCGCCAAAAACTTCCGACGCGCAACTGTTCCGCGAAGCGCAGAAGGAAGCGCGCCGAATCGAGCGGCAGATGGATCGCCTGGCCAGTCAGATACAGAAATATGAGGCTCAGCTGGAAGAGCTCGCTGCCAACCCGGAGCCCTCGGCGGATCAGATTGCCGAGATGGCCCGGGTGTCGGCCGCACTTCAAGATGCTCAAAGCGAGCATGATGAGCTAGAAATGGCGTGGCTTGAGGCCGCAGAGGCCGCTGAACGCGCCAAGTAGTCTTCGCCTAATGGCCGGGCCAGCTCTTGATCTGTTGCAAGATGGCGGCCTGGTTGCGCTCTAGCAGGCCTGCTCCGATGCGTAGGGCCACGTAGCTGATCCCCAACGTCCATACCAATACCAGTAGATAAACCGCGGCCTCGGTGATGATGGGGCCAAGGTAGATGTATGCAAGAACTGCTGGGACCATCAGCAAGCTACCGAGTGTGAATACGACCAGACCGCCAATAAACGTGGCCATTTGGTTTGCCGTGCCCTTGGTAGACATGGCTGATGTTCCCGGAGGTTGCACGCCAAATGCGCGGTATCCAGTTATGGCAGACATCAGGCTTGCGGTAAGCAGTCCCAGTGAGAACGAGGCGATGGTCAGCGCTAGCCAGGACATTCCGATTGGTAGTGCAATGGATGCCAGAACGCCGTTGAATATGGAAACCACGATTAGAGCGGGAAGTGATGCGAAGAGACGCCCGAAGCGGTCGGCTCGTCCGGTTACACCCGCGCTGACATGCATCCAGTAGGCGGTTGAGTCGTATGAGAGCAACATACCCGCAGTCTGACCGAAGATCAGGGGAGTGAATACGAATAAAAACCAGCCCGTGGACGCACCCGTTGGGCTTAGCGAAAAGCCGAGACCAAGAATCGGCATCATCAGCATGATGATGAGGGAGGGCGCTAGGCGCGCGTCACGCACCCACATGTGAAGGTTGCGGGCTGCCAGCGCAGCGGTGGGTGGGTTGAGGCCCAGTTTCAGCCAGAAGTTTAGAGACTTCAGCTGTTGGTCTAGGCCGGCAACAGTCTTGACCTCAGTGGCTACTAAAGTCGGATCCACTACGCTTTGCCCCGCGGCCACGGCCTGCTTGGTCGCATCGGTGAGTTCGTGTTTGCGCCCCACCATTTCGCCGCGAACCAGCGAGTGCCATCCAGCTCCTAGTACCGTAAAGATTGCTACCCCGTAAGCCACTTGCACGAGGGCGGGGATGAGCTCACCGCCTGCCAGAAGGTAGGGAATAGAAACGATGCCAGCGAATGGTGTCCATTTCGCGATGTTTGTCAAAGTGCCAATGTCGAGGTTCATTCCGCCTTCTGCAAAGGTCGACATGAAGTAGGAAAATCCCCACATGATTGCCACAAACAGGACTACGCCAACCATTTGCATGAGGTCGCGCCGGCCTTGAGAGGCCTCAACGCGGGCAGCAAACCAGAAGCTTATAAACCGCGATACGAGGGCAAGGGAGACCAGAGCAAACGGCATCAGCACGATGGATAGAACGCCGTAAAGTGGCTCATTTACCTTGAATAGTCCCGCGGTTCCGGCGACGAAAACGAGGAGTGTTATGAGGCCGGCCGGCCCTGCTACTGAGGCGTAAAGGAGCGCTCTAGACAAAGATCTGGTTGGCGCAACATAAGGGGCGAAGGACTTTGGCGCGGTTGTGGCATCTAGTCCCATACCAAATAGAGGAGCGCCTGCCCACGCTAGCGTGCTAGCGCTGGCCACCAGCAGGGCAACTTTGGTGAATGGGATTAAGAGGCTGGCATCAAGAATCAGTAGCGGCGCGATCAGCATGAAACCAAAGAATGCGCCAAAGTAGAGCGTAGCTAGGATAACGAGAACTAACTTCCACCATTTTTGGGTTAGGTTGTTCCACAAAGAGCGAAGTTTAAGGCCAATTATTGACGCAACCAATCGAGACCTCCTGTCTCCTTCACCCCACCTACGAGCTCGCGGAAGCGCTCGTCCAGGCTCTTACCAGCTGATACCTGCTCGGTGGTGCCGGCCGCTAGCACTTGACCGTGATTCAAAATCGCCACGTGGTCACACAGTTTTTCTACCGTGTCCATAACGTGCGAGGAGAGCACTACGGTGCCTCCGGCTTCTACGAATTCGGTTAGGAGGCTACGAATACCGGCCGCGGATATCGGGTCTACCGATTCAAACGGCTCGTCAAGTACAACGATTTTCGGGCCGTGTACGAGGGCGCAGGCCAGCGCAACTTTCTTCGTCATGCCCTGCGAATAGTCGGCTACAAGTTTCTTACCGGTGTTTTCAAGGCCGAGCGCTTCGAGTAGCTCTTTTGCCCGAGTGCGGGACGTGTCTTTATCGAGCCCGCGGAGCATTCCCATGTATTCCACCAGGGCGGCGCCGGAGAGGCGGTCGAACAGTCGGTATCCGTCGGGCAGAACGCCGAGCATGGCCTTGGCCTCTTCGGATTTATCCCAAATATCTACGCCGGAAATGTATGCGGTTCCAGCGTCTGGCACAAGCATGCCCGTAACCATAGAAAGGAACGTAGTTTTGCCTGCTCCGTTAGGGCCGACTAGGCCAAAGAAGGATCCGCGCGGGATGCCCAGGGTTAGGTTGCCAACCGCAATGGTATTCCCAAAAACCTTGGTCAGGCCGCGCGCGTCGATCGCGATGGGCGGTCCGTCAAAGCGGGTGCTGTGAATGCTTTGCGTAGGGCTCGTGGGAGCTTGTTGGTGAATGTTTTCGTTGCTCACGATTTCCTCTTAGTCGGGTACAAATCGGGTCGAAAATGTTAGGTAATGAAGCTGGCAGGCACGCGTGGTGTGCCCTACACGTTAAGCGTCGAATGCGAGTAGTAGCGGCTTCAACAGTAGTGAAAGCCTCTGCTCATCTTCTTCGCTGATTCCAACCAGCAGGTTACGTTCGTCGTCAAGTAGTGATTTGAGCGCGGAGTCCACGCGTTTGCGGCCCTCGACGGTTAGCGACACTAGGACGGCGCGCCGGTCCGACGGGGAAGGGGATCGTTCAACAAGCCCTTTTGCTTCCAGCCTGTCGATACGGTTGGTCATGGTTCCCGATGAGACGAGTAGTTCGTTCATGAGGACGCCCGGGGTGAGCGCGTATGGGCTACCAGACCTGCGTAGGGACGAGAGAACATCGAATTCCCAAGGCTCGAGGCCGTGCGAAAGAAACGCGTTTCGCCGCGCGAGGTCGAGGTGGCGGGCCAGTCGCGTGATGCGCGAGAAAACGAGCATGGGAGTGGAGTCGAGGTCGGGCCTCTCTTTTTGCCAAGAGCTGACGATGCGGTCAACCTCGTCGTCCGGAGTTGGGACGGGCATGCGTTTGTTTTCACTCACGCTTCAAAGATACTTGAAATCAAGACTCTTGTCTTCGTTGATTTTGAAGTTCACCTTAATCAGCGTCGCTAAGTAGCTGCGGATCGGGGTGCAGATTTCGTAGTCCGAGCCAGGTGAGGTTAACGATGTGGGAGGCCACGGTCTTCTTATCGGGGCTGCGCTCTTCTAGCCACCATTGACCAACTTGGGCGATTAGTCCAACCAGCATCTGCGCGTAGATTGGGGCGGCTTTAGCATTTAGTTTTGCCTCCTTGAAGCGGGCGGCAACAAGATGCTCAACCTTGTTTGCTACATCGCCGATGACGGAGGAGTAGTAGCCTTCGGATCGGTTTAGGGGAGCGTCTCGAACGAGCACGCGGAAGCCATCGGTGTGCTCGTCAATGTAGTCCAGGAGGGCAAGAGCGGTGTTCTCAACGATGCGACGCGGGTGCTCCGCCGAGTTAAGCGAGTTAGTGATAGTGGTGACAAGGAGCTGTACTTCCCGGTCCACGATCACGGCGTAGAGGCCTTCTTTGCCTCCAAAGTGTTCGTATACAACGGGTTTTGTTACCCCTGCTTTACTCGCGATTTCTTCTACTGTGGTGGCGTCAAAACCGCGGGCGGCAAAAACGGAACGTCCGGTTGCGATGAGTTGTTCACGGCGTTCGATTGCGCTCAGCCTGGTCCTTTTCGCAGCCACTTTATTTCCTCCGCCCTCGCGGGCATTTTAACTTCGATCACTGGCACCGGTTTCGTTTAGGTGCTCAGCTTTAAAGTATGGCACAATGACTTGTGGCTTTCCGCCCTAGTGTAACGGCAGCACACAGGCTTTTGGTGCCTTGAGGTCTGGGTTCGAATCCTAGGGGCGGAACGGTTGCTCTCACGCAAACGCGTGGGAGTTTTTCTTGTCTGCCCCGTTTCATCCCAAAAATTTATTGAGTCTGCCTAAATTTTCGCCTCGGCGCCTCTGTTCCTATTAAGATCGGAGGTGTTGGCGTAACTCTCGCGGTTTTACAAAACCAAAAGGATGGGAATGTGAGTAACCCGTTGGCTGTAATCGTCCTGGCGGCAGGTCAGGGCACGCGTATGAAGTCCAATACTCCAAAGGTTCTTCACCCAATGTGTGGGCGCCCGCTTTTGGGACACGCAATTGTTGCGGCAGAAGAATCCGGGGCGGCAAAACAGGTTGTGGTGATTCGTCACCAGCGTGATCGCGTGGCGCAGATGGTGCAGGATTTCGCGCCGGATGCTGTGATTGCAGATCAGGATGAGATTCCGGGTACGGGTCGCGCCGTTCAGTGCGGATTGGAAGAACTCGCGAAGCACGTGGATGAGCTCGCGGGAACTGTTTTCGTTACGTCCGCTGACGTACCCCTGCTTACTGGGCAGACGCTGCGCGAGCTGGGGAAGGCGCACGAGAGTGCGAAGAATGCGGTTACGGTTGTGACAACCGTTGTGGAAGACCCCACGGGTTATGGCCGGATTATTCGCGAAGAGGGTGCGGTTACGAAGATCGTGGAGCACCGCGACGCCTCGGAAGACGAACTAGCTGTGCGGGAAATTAACGCGGGAATCTACGCGTTTGATGCGGCTTTCCTCGCCGAGGTTCTACCTACGCTTGGGACGGATAATGACCAGGGTGAGGTTTATCTGACCGACACCATTGCAGCAGCTATTGCGCGGGGCCGCAGGTGTGGAGCTTTCATTCTTGAGGACGTGTGGCAGGCGCAGGGGTGTAATGACCGCGTTCAGCTATCCGAGCTTCGTGCGGAAATGAACCGGCGAATCCTCGAAGAACACATGCGCGGGGGCGTAACCGTGGTTGATCCAACCTCAACGTGGATTGATGTTGATGTAGAAATCGCGCCGGATGTGACGATTGAGCCGGGCTGCATCCTCGAAGGCAACACTTTTATTGATTCTTATTCTGAAATTGGCCCTCATACGACGCTACGTAATGTAGAAGTCGGTGAGGGCTCCATCATGCCGTACTGCTTTGCCTTCGACGCGTTGGTTGAAGCAGGCACTCTTCTACCCGCCTTCCAACAGCTGCAAAACCGCATTTAGGAGAAATTAAAGTGACTGGAATTATCACCACCGGTGAAAAGCGCCTGATCCTGGTGTCAGGGCGAGCCTACCCTGAGCTTGCGGCGGCTGTTGGCGAGGAGCTTCAAACGGGTGTTCTACCCACCACGGCATACGATTTTGCGAATGGTGAGATTTACGTGCGCTTCAACGAGTCTGTTCGTGGCTGTGACGCGTTTGTTATCCAGTCGCATACCGAGCCCATCAACAAGTGGGTTATGGAACAGCTGATTATGATTGATGCGCTCAAGCGTGCAAGCGCGAAGCGCATCACCGTTGTGGCACCGTTCTACCCGTATGGACGTCAAGACAAGAAGCACCTTGGTCGCGAGCCCATTTCGGCCCGCCTCATGTCCGATCTTTTCAAGGCTGCCGGTGCTGACCGCCTCATGTCGGTAGATTTACACGCGGCTCAGGCGCAGGGTTTCTTTGACGGTCCGGTCGATCACCTTTGGGCCATGCCAGTCCTCGTTGACTATGTCCGTACCCGCGTGGATCTGTCTAATGTTGCGGTGGTCTCTCCTGATGCTGGCCGTATTCGGGTTGCGGAGAAATGGTCGCAGAAGCTGGGTGGAGCTCCCCTTGCTTTCATTCATAAGACTCGCGACACCACTCGTCCAAACGTTGCGGTTGCAAACCGGGTTGTTGGTGACGTGGTGGGCCGCGAGTGCGTTTTGGTGGATGACCTCATTGATACGGGCGGCACGATTGCAGAGGCCGTGAAGGTTCTGCTTGCTTCGGGTGCTAAGGACGTGATTGTGGTTGCAACCCACGGCGTTCTCTCTGATCCGGCAACCCAGCGTCTTTCCGAATGCGGCGCTAGGGAAGTGGTTGTGACCAACACTCTTCCGATTGTCCCGTCCAAGCGGTTCGATAAACTAACCATCCTCTCCATTGCCCCGCTTCTTGCGCGCGCAATTCGTGAGGTATTCGACGATGGTTCGGTGACGTCGCTATTCGACGGAGTCGCATAATTTCGCTACACTATTGAAGTTGCCTCGGCGAGGGCTGGCGTTGCTGGCCGTTATCGACAGGGCGTTCGAAACGCATTGTTTCGCACCACCATCCGGGGTCACGTTCATTTTGAGAGATCCTAGGAGGATAAATGCCTGCTGATATTACGCGTATGGAAGCGAAGGTTCGCACCGAGTTTGGTAAGGGCGCTGCCCGTCGCGCACGCCGCGACGGCCTAGTTCCGGCCGTTGTTTACTCTGATTTTGTTGATCCGATCCACCTTGATCTACCTGGCCACGAGACGTTCCTTGTAGTTAAGGACAGCGCGAACGCTCTTGTTAACCTCGTGTTCGATGGCAATGAGCAGCTTGCTCTGGTTAAGGATATTCAGCGTCACCCGGTTCGTCGTGACATCCTGCATGTTGACATGTTTGCGGTTCGCCGCGATGAGATGGTTGAGGTTACTGTCCCGCTGATCGTCCACGGCGAAGTCAAGGACAACATGGTTGCTAACCAGGAGCACTTCGAGATCCTGGTCAAGGCTCCGGTTATTGCTATCCCGCAGAGCTTCGAGCTTTCCATTGAGGGCATGACCGAGGGCGATAGCCTTACGGTTGCTGCGCTAGAAATGCCTGAGGGCGTAACGCACGAGATGGATCCGGAAGAGGTTCTGGTTTCGATCGTTGCTGCTGAGGAAGTTCCGGAGCCTGAGGTTGCAGAGACTGAAGAGGGCGAAGCTGCTGAAGGCGAAGCTGAGGCAGAGGAAGAGGCTGCGGAAGAGGAGTAATCCTCGCCGAGTTAGCCACTTAGCTGTTGCGGATTGGGAGACGGGGTCTCCCAATCCGCTTTTTTATTCGGCTTGACGTGTGATGTGCGGATTCGGCTAGACAGGCCGCAAATATAACTGTTCGCTTACGATCATGAAGCAGAGTTCTGGGGGCCTTCTATATCGGTTATACTGTTACGTGCATACGAGCGGACCTTGCCAGATTGCGGGGGAGACTCGTCAAACTTCTAAAACCTTTCCACAGGAGGAACTGTGAAGAAAACGATTAAGGTATCTGCGGTTGCTGCTGCAGCAGCATTGATGCTGGCAGCTTGCGGTTCGGCCCCGGATCAAGGCGGTAACGAAGGCGCAAGCGGCGAGACCGGCGGCGCGCAGGGTGCAAGCAATGTCAAGGCTTGCATGGTTTCTGACGAGGGCGGCTTTGACGACAAGTCGTTTAACCAGTCGGGCTATGAAGGTTTGAAGCGCGCTGAGAAGGAACTCGGCGTTGAGGTGAAGACCGCTGAGTCGAACTCGGATGCTGATTTTGATCCGAACATCTCCACGATGGTGGATGAGGGCTGTGACCTGATCATCGGCGTTGGCTTCAAGATGGCCGCTCAGCTTGAGGCTAAGGCTGTTGAGCACCCGGACGTTAAGTTCGCTCTAGTTGACTCGACCTTCGAGAACCAGCCGGAGAACGCTCGCGCACTTGTGTTCAACACCGCTGAGGCCGGCTACCTCGCTGGCTACCTCGCATCGGGCATGACCCAGACCGGTAAGATCGGTACCTTCCTTGGCATGAAGATTCCTTCGACCGCTATCTTCGCTGATGGCTTCGAAGGCGGCATGATGAAGTACAACGAGGTCCACTCGACCGACGTGAAGCTTCTTGGCTGGGACATGGAGAGCCAGGAAGGCTCCTACACCGGTGACTTCTCTGATGTCGCTAAGGGTAAGAACACCGCTCAGCAGCTGATTAACCAGGGCGCTGACATTGTCATGCCAGTAGCTGGTCCGGTTGGCGCTGGCGCGCTCACCGCTGCTTCCGAATCTGACGGCGTTTCCGTCATCTGGGTTGACGCTGACGGTTACCTCACCCAGCCGGAACAGGGCCAGTACATCCTCACCTCGGTGATGAAGGAGATCGGCCAGGCAGTGTTCGACACGATCAAGTCTGTTGCTGATGGCAACTGGACTTCGGAGCAGTACGTTGGCGATCTCGAGAACGGCGGCGTTTCGATCGCACCGTTCCACGACTTCGATTCGAAGGTTCCTGCAGAGCTCAAGGACGAGGTTGAGCAGATTAAGCAGGACATCATCTCTGGCAAGATCAAGGTTGAGACCAAGAACCAGCCGTAATTTACAGAGCTGACCAATACAAGTAGGTAAGGCCCGGGCGCCCTTCTCGGCATCCGGGCCTTACCTGGCTTTATGGGCGCTTTGAAACGAAGGAAAACATTGTGAAACTCGAACTTCGAGGCATCACCAAGGTTTTCGGTCCGCTCGTCGCTAACGACAACATAAACATCACCGTCGAGCCTGGGGAGATTCACGCTCTTCTTGGTGAAAATGGTGCGGGCAAGTCAACTTTGATGAATGTCCTTTATGGTCTCTACCAGCCAGATGGCGGTGAGATCCTGATTGATGATAAGCCGGTTCATTTCAGCGGCCCCGGAGATGCGGTCGCAGCTGGCATTGGTATGGTGCACCAGCACTTTATGCTGGTCCCTGTTTTTACAGTGGCGGAATCCGTAGCCCTCGGTTACGAGCCCACTGGAGCGCTTGGCGTTATAAATAAGACCAAGGCACGCAAACTGGTTAACGAGCTCTCGGCTCGTTTCGGTTTTGATATCGACCCGGATGCGCGTATTGAAGATCTCTCAGTTGGCGCGCAGCAGCGCGTGGAGATCATTAAGGCGCTGTCGCGCGAGGCCAAGGTTCTGATTTTGGATGAGCCCACCGCAGTGCTCACGCCGCAAGAAACCGATGAGCTCATGGACATCATGGTTCAGCTCAAGGAATCGGGCACTTCAATCGTGTTCATTACCCACAAGCTACGTGAGGTGCGAGCGGTTGCAGACCGAATCACGGTGATTAGGCGCGGCAAGGTTGTTGGTGAGGCATCCCCGCAGTCCACGGAAACCGAATTGGCCTCCCAGATGGTTGGCCGCCCCGTGAAGCTTGATGTTGATAAGAACGAGGCAAAGCTGGGCGAAGTGGGACTATCCGTTTCGGACCTGTCGGTTGTAAGCGAAGAGGGGAACATCCTGCTCGACCGGGTAAGCCTGGACGTTCACAAGGGCGAAATCGTCTGTGTAGCGGGCGTGCAGGGCAACGGCCAAACTGAGCTTGCCAAAGCGATCCTCGGTGATATTGAGCCAAACTCTGGCTCCATTAAGATCAGCGGTGAAGATCTTGCCGCATTCACCATCAAGGAACGTTTGCAGAAGAAGGGCCTTGGATACGTCCCGGAAGACCGGTCAACAAACGGCATGATCGCCTCGTTCTCGATAGCAGAGAACATGATCCTAGACGTTTACGATCGGGCACCTTTTGCCAAGGGCATCAATATGTTGCCCGCGGTGGTGGAAAAACACGCGGAGAAACTACGCGACATGTTTGACGTTCGCGTGACATCAATCCACGATCCGATTTCTACGCTTTCTGGCGGTAACGCGCAGAAGGCTATCTTGGCGCGTGAACTTTCGCGCGATCTAGAGGCCCTCGTGGCGTCACAACCCACTCGTGGCCTCGACGTTGGTTCCATCGAGTTTGTGTACGAACGCATCGTGCAAGAGCGCGACAACGACACCGCTGTCTTGGTGATTTCTACAGAGCTTGACGAGGTGGATGCGCTTGCTGATCGTATCGCGGTTATGTACCGCGGCAAGATCGTGGGCATTGTTCCGGCGGGTACGCCGCGTTCTGTGCTCGGCCTCATGATGGCTGGTGTGCCTCTTGAAGAGGCGCAGGCGCAGGCTCATACAACGAAGATTGAGGAGGCTGGCGAATGAGTCAGGAAACAAATCCGCAGCCGACTAACCAGAAACTGCCTGGTGAGATCCACGGGCAAGAGCGCGAAGTTGAAAAGCCGGCAGAAAAGAAGGCGGAATCTGACAAGGTTCCTTTCGGTAGCCGGCTGACGCAGCGCCTGTTCTCGATCAATACGGCCGTGATTCTAGGTGCTATTGCTGTTGCACTGGTGCTTGGCGCGTTGATTGTTGTGATCTTCAACGAGGACGTCCAAACCGCTGCCGGTTATCTTTTTGCGCAGCCGTCGGACTTCTTCCAAGCGGCTGGATCCACGTTCCAAAGCTTCTTCTCGTCGCTGTTTAGAGGTTCTATCTACAACTATCAGGCAGATTCCTTCGCGGTTGGTATCAAACCTCTTCTTGAGACGCTAACTCGTTCGGTTCCACTGATCATTGCCGGTCTTGCAATCGCGGTTTCGTTCCGCGCGGGCCTGTTCAACATCGGTGTGCAGGGCCAGCTGATCATGGGTGCTTTTGTGGGCACAGTAGTGGGCATGCACCTGCACCTTCCGATTGTCCTGCACCTCATTGTTGCGATCGTGTGCGCTGTTTTGGGTGGTGCTCTGTGGGGCGCTATCCCGGGCTTCTTGAAGGCAAAGGTCGGCGCAAATGAAGTTATCGTGACCATCATGTTGAACTCTATTGCTCTACTGTTCCTCTCGTGGACGCTGAGCCAGGAGTTCATGAAGGGTGATGGTTCGGCAGGTAAGTCAATGTACGTTGCCGACACGGCCACGTACCCGAGCTTACTTGGCTCAAACTACCGTCTTGACCTTTCATTCATTATCGCGATCCTGGCTGCCGTCTTCGTATGGTGGCTGTTGGAACGCTCCACGTTTGGTTTCGAACTTCGCGCCGCTGGTGCAAACCCGCACGCAGCGCGTACGGCCGGTATTTCCGTTCCGCGCGTCATCTTCTTGACGCTTGTGATCTCGGGTGGTCTCGCCGGTCTTGCCGGTACAGCTCCCGTGTTGGGCACCGAGAAGTTCCTTACCAGCGCTACAGCCGGATCATACGGATTCGACGCAATCACGGTTGCGTTGCTTGGTAAATCAACGCCGCTCGGCACCGTCCTCGCCGGCATCCTGTTTGGCGCACTCGCTGCAGGCGGCTCCACCATGCAGGCAGCCGCTGGAATTCCTGTGGACATTGTTCAGGTCACGCAGGCGATCATCGTTTTGTTGATTGCGGCATCTGAAGCAGTTCAGTACTACCGCAATAAGCGAAAGGTGGCTGCGCGCGCCTCGGCTGGAGCTAAGAAGGAGGCCGCAAAGTGAGCACTGAAAACGTAGTTCAGCATAAGAAGGCAGGCGATGACATTCGCCTGAAGATGCAGTTGCGCGACCCGATCGCAGCAACCGTAATGGCAGTCCTCACGGTACTCATCGCGTTCACCACCAGGGGAAACTCAACGGTCTCGTGGGCGGGTGCAACCTCGTGGTTCACCATTCCGGATACCACTTTGCCAGCCGGTCTGACCTCGTGGATCATGGTGCTAATCGCGGTACCCGTAACTGGATACATCTGGTATCTGGCTAAGGAACGCAAGCACGTAAACGGCTGGCTACTGGTAGCCGTGGCCGTACCGTTCGTGATCGCATTCTTGCTCTCCACCATTGCGGGCAAGGACGCACACCTGCCGGCCGTGTCACTGCTGACCGGCGCTCTAGCGTTTGCTACGCCGCTCGTATTCGGTGCGCTATCTGGTGTAGTCAACGAACGTTCCGGCGTTATTAACATTGCGATTGAAGGTCAGCTGCTATTCGGTGCTTTCCTTGGCGCGGTTGTGGCTTCCGTCGCGGGTAATCCGTACTTCGGCCTCATTGGCGCGCCAATCGCGGGCGCTTTAGTTGCCGTGCTACTTGCACTGTTCACTATCAACTTCCGCACCGATCACATCATTGTGGGTGTTGTGCTGAACATGCTGGTGGTTGGTCTAACCTCGTTCCTTTACTCCACGGTACTGAAGTACAACGCGGAGACTTTGAACTCGGTTAACCGTCTGCCGAACTTGAAGATCCCCGTACTTGCGGACATTCCGGTAATCGGCCCGATCCTGTTCAACCAGTCGATCCTCGTGTACCTGATGTTCCTCACGGTAATCATCCTGCAGTTCATGGTCTTCAACTCCCGTTGGGGACTGCGCATGAGGGCTTGTGGTGAACATCCGCGTGCCGCGGATACCGTGGGTATCAAGGTAAACCGTACGCGTTGGATGAACGTGTTGCTGGGCGGCGCTCTTGCCGGCCTGGGTGGCGCATTCTTCACGATCGGTCAGGGCCTCGCGTTCTCGAAGGACATGGCTGCCGGCAACGGCTTTATCGCCCTTGCGGCGATGATCCTTGGCCGTTGGAACCCGAAGGGCGCATTCGGTGCGGCCCTCCTGTTCGGCTTTGCCACGAACCTTGGTGCCATCATGCAGGCAGTTGGCTCAAATGTTCCATCCGAGTTCTTGCTGATGATCCCGTACGTGATTACGATCCTCGCGGTTGCTGGCTTCGTCGGAGTAGTCCGCGCTCCTGCTGCAGAAGGTAAACCGTACCCGTAAACCGGAATCAATTTGCCGTTAGCCCCCAAAATTTTGGGGGCTAACGGAGCACCCTAAGGAAAACCATGACTGAGATTACTGATGAAGTCTGGACCAAGCTGTATGAAGCGGCAGTAGCTGCGAACAAAAGAGCTTACGCTCCCTACTCGAACTACCGGGTTGGCGCTGCCGCGCTCGTAGATGACGGGCGCATTGTTACCGGTTGCAACGTGGAGAATGCGGGCCTAGGAGTCACACTATGCGCTGAATGCGGGGTGATTTCCGACCTCATTAATGGAGGTGGAGGCCGCCTCGTAGCGTTCACGTGCGTCAACCAGGATGGTGACTATATCGTGCCGTGTGGCCGGTGCCGGCAAATCTTGTACGAGCACGGAGGCAAGCAGCTTCTTATGAAGATGCCGAGGGGCATTCAGACAATGGCCGAGGTCCTTCCGGACGCGTTCGGCCCAGACGACCTCGACGAAGTTGAAAGGTCATAACATGAAGAAAACTTTTGACGCTGTAGACGTTATTCGTCACAAGCGTGACGGTGGGGAACTAACCCCCGAAGAAATCGATTGGATCATCGATGCGTACACTCGCGGTGACGTGGGTGAAGAGCAGATGGCTGCCATGGCGATGGCGATCTTCCTAAACGGAATGACGCGCGCCGAGATTGGGCGTTGGACGCTCGCAATGATCAATTCCGGTGAGCGTATGGACTTCAGCTCGCTTCCGCGCCGCACCGCAGATAAGCACTCTACGGGCGGTGTCGGAGACAAGATCACGCTTCCGCTTGCACCGCTGGTTGCCGCATTTGACGTGGCTGTCCCGCAGCTTTCTGGGCGCGGACTCGGGCACACTGGCGGCACTCTCGACAAACTAGAGTCGATTCCCGGTTGGAGGGCAAACCTATCCAACCAGGAAGTCATCGACATGCTGGCCGGGCCGGGATGCGTAATCTGTGCAGCTGGTTCAGGCCTTGCTCCCGCAGATAAGAAGCTGTACGCGCTTCGCGACATTACGTCCACCGTGGATTGCATTCCGCTTATTTCCAGTTCGATCATGTCGAAGAAGATCGCGGAGGGTACCGACTCACTCGTGTTGGACGTGAAAGTCGGCTCGGGTGCGTTCATGAAGGATCTTGACAAGGCGCGTGAGCTTGCCCGCACAATGGTTGATCTTGGCACCGATCATGGCGTTAAGACCTCCGCGCTCCTTACCGATATGTCCACTCCGCTTGGTCTTACGGTTGGTAATGCCCTCGAAGTGCGTGAGTCCGTTGAGGTTCTTGCGGGCGGTGGTCCGGAGGATGTTGTTGAGCTGACCGTTGAACTTGCTCGCGAGATGCTCACCGCTGCTGGAAAGCCTGATGCGGATATTGAGGCCGCTTTGAAGGATGGGCGCGCAATGGACCGCTGGAGGGAAATGATCACCGCTCAGGGTGGCGATCCGGATGCTCCACTCCCGGTTGCAAAGGACACGCACGATGTTGTTGCCGAGCGAGATGGGTACCTAACCCGCCTCGATGCGCTTTCAGTTGGCGTGGCTTCCTGGCGTCTTGGCGCGGGTCGCGCTCGCGCTGGCGAGGAGGTTCAGGCCGTTGCAGGCATCGAGCTTCACGCAAAGCCGGGTGACAAGGTGGTTAAGGGCCAGCCGCTCATGACGTTGCACACGGCAACGCCACAGCGTTTTGAGCGCGCACTGCAGACGTTGGAAGGCGGCTACGACATCGGTGATGAGAAGCCGGCTGAGCGCGCCTCGGTAGTGCTTGATCGGATTAGCTAACCGATGCATAGGCAGGCTACGGATACGACGTGTGGCATTGCGGCCGCCCTCCAGGTGGCTTCAAAACATGTGCCTTCCGTCAAGAAGTATGCGGATATGAACGCGGCTGAGGCAGCTTTGCAACAGGAACGCGTTCACCGCATCGCCTCACGCATGGGAATGCCCTGGCCAAGAAGTTTGGGCACTTCTCCGTGGGCGATGACGGGCCTGCTGAGCCGTGCTACGGGCCTAAAGTATCGGCGATACGCATGGATACCAGGCATTGAAGACCTGGCGTTGTCTGCCCTTAAACGGGGCGAGGACGTCGCATTCTTCACGGGCGGGGGAACACTGAAGGTTAAGAAACCGTGGTGTTTTGCAGATGTGATTCCTCGCCACGTGATTACCGCCTCTATAAGGGGCAATCAGATAGAGATTTTTGAGCCCGCTGAGGGCAGATATTGGACGATGGAGTGGAGCGATTTTGTTGCTCGCTCCCGCTCTTGCACACGCGAGCGCGCGTTTGGTAATTGGCAGCGCGTTCTCGTTGCTGTGATACCGGAAGGAATGTAAAGAATATGAAGCGTGCAGAACTTGCAAAAATGATCGATCACACCCTGTTAAAGCCCGAGTCGACCGCGAAGGACGTCGAGGCATTGATTGAGGAAGGTGCGCAGCTGGGCACTTTCTCGGTCTGCGTCTCGCCAAACCAGTTACCGATTGAGGTTCCCGAGGGCCTAAAGGTTGCCGTGGTTTGCGGTTTCCCATCGGGCGCGCACATGCCTGAGGTCAAGGCCGCGGAGGCTCGCCAGTCGGTTCAGCTGGGTGCGCAGGAGATCGACATGGTTGTGAACTTGAAGCTCGTTAAGGAAGGCAAGTTTGACGAGGTAGAGGCCGACATCCGCGCTGTTCGCGAAGCCAGCGAGGGCGCGCTGTTGAAGGTAATCATCGAGTCCGCCGCACTGACGGATGAGGAGATCGTGGCTTGCTGCAAGGCCTCCGAGGCTGCGGGCGCTGACTACGTGAAGACCTCCACGGGCTTCCACCCGGCCGGTGGAGCCTCGGTCCACGCTGTGAAGCTGATGCGCGATACCGTGGGCGATCGCCTGGGCGTTAAGGCTTCGGGTGGTATCCGCGATACCAAGACCGCGCTGGAGATGGTCGCGGCCGGTGCTTCCCGCCTTGGCTTGTCTTCATCGAAGGCAATCCTCGCGGGCATGGATGACTAATCTGAGCTAACAAGAGTTTTGGGCCGGGCATTTGTAATGCCCGGCCCAATCTTGTGCGCATCTACTGGCGTTTAGTTGCTAAATGCCGAGCGCGTCGCGCATGTCTTTCTTCATGAGTTCAAGACGGCGATCGGCTTCGTCTCGAATATCATCCATGCTGGCACCCTCGGGAACCGCAACAATGGTTTCGAGGTAGCACTTGAGCTTTGGTTCCGTGCCGGATGGGCGGGCCACAACGCGGTCGCCGCGCTCGGATAGGAACACGAGGCCGTTTGTAGGTGGAAGCTCCGGGGATCCTTCCGACAGGTCGGTCACGGACGCCAACGGGGAGCCGGCAAGCTCCTTGAGACTACCTCCGCGCAGGTTCTCCATGCCCTTCGGAATGAGGGAGAGGTCCGAGACGCGGATGGACAGGGGAGCGGTTGCGTAAAGACCGTGGCGGCGTGCGAGGTCGTTCAGCGCCTGCAGTAGCGACGAGCCTGCCGCCTTGCGCTCAGCTGCCATCTGGGCGAGCTCCAGGCATGCGGTGATACCGTCTTTGTCGCGAACAAAGCCGGGGTCAACGCAGTAACCCAGAGCCTCCTCGTAGCCAAATACAACACCGGGCACGCGCGAGATCCACTTGAAGCCGGTCAGTGTCGCCTTGTAGGCAACGTTGTAGTGCGCGGCAATTTGGGACAGCAGGCGGGAAGACACGATGGAGTTGGCCACCACCGCGTCGGTTCCGGCGTGCTCGCGAACTGCTTTTTCTCCCAGCAGGGTGCCTACCTCGTCACCGGCCAGCTGGCGCCAGCCGCCTTCGGCACGCGGATCCTTGATGGCGGCCGACATGCGGTCAGCATCCGGATCATTGGCGAGGATGAGGTCAGCATCAACCTTGCGTGCGAGTTCGTAGGACAGGTCCAGGGCGCCGGGTTCCTCCGGGTTCGGGAACGCAACGGTGGGGAAGTCGGGATCTGGATCATGCTGTTCTTTGACGATGTGCACGTCCTCGAAACCGGCCCGGTGAAGAGCCTCGAGGCAGGTGTCGCCACCCACGCCGTGCATGGAGGTCAGGACGATCCGCAGGTCTTTTGCCCCTGTGGGGACTAGCGATGCGGCCCGAGTCAGGTACTCGTTCAGGATGTCCTTGCTCAGGGTTTCCCAACCGTCTTCGGCAATCGGCACTGCCTTGATCGACTTTACGGCCTTGATCTGGTCAAAAATTTGCGTGTCGAAGGGAGGCACGATCTGCGCGCCTTGGCCTGAATCATTGACAGCGCGTCCGCCCAGGTACACCTTGTAGCCGTTGTCTTGGGGTGGGTTGTGTGATGCCGTGACCATGACGGCTGCGTCCGCATTCAGGTGGCGGAGCGCAAATGCGGTGACGGGCGTGGGCAGGTGCTGGTCGAACAGGTAGACCTTCCCGCCGGCCGCAGTGGCGATGCCGGCCGTGTCTTTTGCGAACTGGTCGGATTGGTAGCGGGCGTCGTAGCCCACAACCAGGGTGAAGTCGTCTCCAACTTTTTCTTTGAGGAAGGCGACGAGGCCGGCAGCCGCGCGGATAACGACTGCGCGGTTCATGCGGTTGGGGCCGGCCCCAAGTTTGCCGCGCAGACCAGCCGTGCCGAATTCGAGGGTGCCGTCGAAGCGGTCGGTCAGCTCAGCTTCAGCTTCGCCGCTTCCTTCTCCGCCGGCTTTGTAGGCGGCGAGGAGGGCCTCTATTTCGGCTCTCGATTTCTCGTCCGGATCGTCGTCGATCCACTGTTGGATTAGGCGTTCATTGAATGTCGCCATGGGTTTCCTTCCGGTAACAGCGCATGCGCTGGGGCGCCCGGTCGGGCGCTATTAAAGGTTGCGGACAATGTTGGCAAGCAGGTCCGAGATGCGCGGGCCTGCGGCTTGTCCGGCTTGGATTACTTCCTCGTGTGACAGGGGAGTTTTTGAGATGCCTGCCGCCGGGTTAGTAACGAGGGAAATGCCGAGTACTTCCATCCCCGCCTCGCGCGCGGCGATAGCTTCAAGGGTGGTAGACATTCCAACCAGGTCGGCGCCTAGAACCTTCGCCATTTGCACTTCCGCGGGGGTTTCGTAGTGGGGCCCGCGGAACTGGCAGTAGACGCCTTCGGGAATGGTCGGGTCAATTTCGTGCGCGAGGTCGCGAAGCCTTTGCGAGTACAGGTCGGTCAGGTCAACGAACGTTGCGCCTTCGAGGGGTGAGGCCGCCGTGAGGTTAATGTGGTCGCTGATGAGGACGGGCTGGCCCGGTGTCCATTCGGGATGCAGGCCGCCACACCCGTTGGTGAGTACCACGATTTTCGCGCCGGTTGCCGCGGCGGTGCGGATACCGTGGGCCACGGCGCGTACGCCGCGTCCTTCGTAGTAGTGCGTGCGTGATCCGAGGACTAGGGCGTGCTTGCCGCTGGGAAGTTCGATGGAGCGGGTTAGTCCCACGTGGCCTTCAACTGCTGGCTTGGAAAAGCCGGGAACTTCGTGGGCAGGAATCTCGGCTACGGTTTTGCCGATAAGTTCGGCTGCTCCGCCCCATCCGGATCCGAGGACAAGGGCGATGTCGTGCTGCTTTACGCCGGTGCGATCCGCGATATATTTCGCTGCTTCTTCAGCTTTTCCAAAAGGGTCATTAACGTCTAGTTCATTGTTTTGGTTGGTTTCATTCATAACCATCTATTTTACTGGAAAATTGTGATGGTGAACCATTTGATAGGTAACAATGGGGAAGCAGCCTATTAATTTTTAGTGAGGGATTGATCGTATGACTAGCGTCGAGCAGGCCGCAGATTCAGGTTCGCACCGCCTTGGGGCTGAGCCGGCAGCGTCGCCGGTTAGAGAGGGCTCGAAGGTTGTGATTATTGGCGGCGGTCCGGGCGGGTATGAGGCCGCGACGGTCGCGGTTCGACTTGGTGCCAAGGTCACGCTGGTGGAGGCCCAGGGCTTGGGTGGCGCGGCGGTTCTGACCGATGTGGTGCCGTCTAAGACGCTCATTGCTACCGCACAGTGGTTGACGCAAACAGAGCAGGCAGAAGAGCTCGGTATCGGCGTGGGAACGGATAGTCCCACGGCTGATTTGATGAGGATTAATGAGCGCGTGCGCGCTTTGGCAAGCGCCCAGTCCCGTGACATTCGCGCGGGCCTCGAGGCCCTGGGCGTGAACGTGGTTGATGGCGTCGGCAAGATCGGGGCTTCGCTACTTCCCGATGGCACTCGCGAGGTGTTCGTGTCGAAGGGGTGGGAAGAGGCCGCTAGGGATCAGATCGAGATGACGCTACGTGCCGACGTGGTGCTGATCGCCACGGGGGCACGCCCGCGCGCATTGCCCGGCTCGCCGTTTGATGGCGAGAGGATCTTGAACTGGGTCCAGCTGTACGGCATGAAGGAGCCTCCCGAGCATTTGATTGTAATCGGCTCGGGTGTGACGGGCGCGGAGCTTGCGGGCGCCTACCAGGTGCTTGGCACTAAGGTGACGCTGGTGTCCTCGCGTGATCGCGTGCTACCCAATGCGGATGAGGACGCGGCTCGCTTGATCGAAGACGTGTTTGAGAGGCGCGGAATGGTGATCAAAGGCCATGCGCGCGCCAAGGCCGCTAGGCGCACAGGACAGGGCGTTGAGGTAGAGCTGGAATCGGGCGAGGTTTTAAGTGGCTCCCACGTGTTGATCGCGGTGGGTTCAGTGCCGTCCACGAAGGGGATTGGCCTGGAGGCAGCCGGGGTTCGCCTGACTGAGCGCGGCCACATTGAGGTGGATCGGGTCTCGCGTACCTCTGCCTCGCACGTGTATGCGGCAGGGGATTGCACGGGTGTGTTCCCACTCGCTTCGGTGGCCGCGCAAATGGGGCGCATCGCAATGTGGCACGCCCTTGGAGATGCAGTGACGCCCTTGGACGTGTCTCTCGTGGGCTCTACTATTTTCACCTTGCCCGAGGTTGCCACGGTTGGTATGACCGAAGATCAGGCGAGGTCGAATCACATGAACATCAAGATCGCGCAACTTCCTATTGCGCGTAATCCGCGGGCAAAAATGCAGGGTGTTCGCGATGGTTTTGTGAAGATTTTTGCCGAAGCTGACACGGGTGTGATCACGGGTGGGGTGATCGTTTGCGAGCGCGCATCAGAGCAGATTTTCCCGCTGACGCTCGCGGTGACACACCGTATGACGGTTGATCAGCTGTCTTCGGCATACACGGTTTATCCATCGATTTCGGGCACTTTGTCCGAGGTTGCCAGAATGTTGCACTGATTGTGGAGAAAAAGTGAGCCCAAAAACGAAACGTCCAACTTACCGGCGCGGCCCGCTCCTGTACAGGGGTAGGCAGGTGCCCAAAGAGACCACCGATGCGTATTTGCTGAAGCCGCAGTCTGATGAGGATTGGATCCATTCGGACCCGTGGCGCGTGCTTCGTATCCAGTCCGAGCTTGTGGAGGGGTTTGGCGCGCTTTCAGAGGTGGGCCCTGCGATTTCAGTGTTCGGTTCGGCGCGCACACATCACGAGAGTGAGGATTACGCGGTTGCGCACAAGATGGGCCGGATGCTTGCCGAGCGGGGCCTAGCTGTGATTACGGGCGGCGGCCCGGGAATCATGGAGGCTGCGAATAGGGGCGCGGTTGAGGCGGGCGGAGTTTCGGTTGGCCTCGGCATTGAGCTACCCCACGAGCAGGGCATGAACAAGTGGGTTGATCTGGGCGTGAACTTCCGCTACTTCTTTACGCGCAAACTCATGTTTGTGAAGTACTCGCAAGGTTTTGTGGTTATGCCGGGTGGTTTTGGCACATTTGATGAGCTGTTTGAAGCGCTCACGCTGGTACAGACCGAGAAGATTCGCCGTTTCCCAATAATGCTGGTTGATAGCTCCTACTGGGGCGGTCTGGTGGATTGGTTACAAAACGTGATGGTGAAAGAGGGAATGATTCACGAGGACGATATGGATTTGATCCACCTCGTTGATACGCCCGAGCAGGCCATGGCGGTGATAGAAGATTTCCTGGCTGACGACATCAAACGCTCGCGCGATCAGCGCATGTGAATGTGACCAGTAGTGGTGTGAATGCGGGCAGTTTTGCGCTCTCTCATGCCGAAACTCACGTGTCGCGATAGAATGAAGGGGGTATAGGGCGGCTTAAATCGTGATCGCCCGTAGACGAGGGGAAGGAATTTACACGTGGCTGCAATGAAACCTCGTACTGGAGATGGCCCTATGGAGGCGTCCAAGGAGGGGCGCGGAATCGTGATGCGTATTCCTTCTGAGGGTGGTGGGCGCCTGGTTGTTGAGCTCACGCCTGATGAAGCGAAGGTGCTTGCGAAGGAACTTCAAGAGGCGATTTCTTAGCGTTTACAAAAATGGTGCCGGCCATCTGCCGGCACCATTTTTGTTTGGCTTTGTTTATCGGCGGATGGCCACGAGCAACCCATCACCTACGGGGAGGATCTGGGTGACCCAGTTGCTGGAGTCCGCAATATCTTTGGCCAGCTGGCGCATGGCAACCGTGTCTGGTTCGCGCCTGGCTGGGTCTGCTACCTGGTCGTGCCAGAGGGCGTGCGCAATGATCATGAGACCACCGGGGCGGAGCATACGCGTTGCGTGCTCAACGTATTCGGGGGTTTCGCTAACGGCTCCGTCTAGGAACATGAGGTCGTAGGTACGTGAGGCCATGCGGGGGAGCACATCGAGTGCGCGTCCGGTAATGAGCCTGGTGCGCGGTGGCCTCATTCCCGCCGCGGCAAATGCGGCGCGGGCAACGCGATGGTGTTCCGCGTCAAAGTCAATACTGGTGAGGACGGCGTCTTCGCTCATGCCGGATAGTAGCCACAGTCCGGAAACGCCCGTGCCCGTGCCGATTTCAGCTACTGCTTTGGCGCCGCACGCGGCAACGAGGGAGCGCAGGGTTGCTCCGGTGCCAGGTGAGATGGGCGTGCATCCGAGCTCTTCGGCCTGGAGGCGCGTGGCCATTAAAACCTCGCCCTCGGGTACGAATTCCTCGCAGTAGGACCAGCTGAGTGCCTTATCGGTAGCGATGATGCGCCCCTTTCCCGAAAAATTTTGCGCAGATGCGTATAGTTTATCGTCTTGGGCTAATAGTTTCGTGCACGATTAGAATGGGGTTATGGGTTTTTCAATCAGTGGCGGTGAATTCTTGGTGATCCTTGTGGTCATCATGCTGGTTGTGGGCCCCTCGAGGATGCCGGCGGTGGCAAAGGGCGTGACGCGCATTGTGAAGAGCACGCGCTTACAACTCACGAAGTGGCGGGCTACGCTGGATGATCAGATGGGGGATGACTTCAAGCAGGTTGATCTGTCAAAGCTCGATCCGCGCCAGTATGATCCGCGTCGTTTGATTCGCGAGGCCGTTCAAGAGGAGATGGATGAGTGGAAGAAGCTCATGAATCCGCTTTCCCCGATGCCGCCCTCATCTAGACCGTCCGCTCCTAAATCGAGTGGTACCGGCAAGATGCCAGCGCAATCGGCAACGAAGGCCGAGGGGGTTCAGCTTACTCAGGCCAGGCCGACTCCCGCACCTGCGGCGCCGGTCAAACCCAGGCGGATCCGCACGTCGTCCTCGCCAACGATGAAGACCAGGGCGAAGACGCTGAAGCGCGGAAAATAGACACGGGGTAGCCATATTTACGCGCCCTGAATCAAAATAGTTTGGATAAAGGTTGTGGAGCAGTTCATCTGAACTGCTCCACAACCTTTGCTTATCTAGGGCCGGTCTTATTTGGGAGTTACACCCAGCTGGCGTCCTGCAAGGCCGCGTGCATGCTTGCCAAGCTTTGCGGCAAGGTCATTCAGCACGGTCGATGCGGGCGATTCGGACAGGGCAACGGGCTTGCCCTCGTCTCCGCCTTCGCGCAGGTCCACATCTAGCGGAATCTGTGCTAGCAGTGGCACCTCGTAGCCAAGAGCACTGGATAGGCGCGCCGCAACGGTAGATCCACCGCCCTCACCAAATAGGTTCAGGTGCGTGCCGTCAGGCTGGGGCAGGTAAGACATGTTCTCCACTACGCCAACAACGCGCTGGCGAGTTTGACCCGCGATGGATCCGGCGCGCTCGGCAACCTCAGCTGCGGCCAGCTGTGGCGTGGTTACAACCAGGATCTCAGCCGTGGGCAGAAGCTGCGGGATAGAGATGGCAACGTCGCCCGTGCCCGGCGGAAGGTCAAGCAGAAGCACATCTAGGTCGCCCCAGAACACGTCTGCAAGGAACTGTTGGATTGCGCGGTGCAACATGGGGCCGCGCCACACAACTGCCTGGCCATCCGGCACAAACATGCCGATCGACATGACTTTAACGCCGTTAGCAATAGGCGGAATGATCATGCCGTCAATAACCTGAGGTTCGTGTTCAACGCCCATCATGCGAGGAATTGAAAAACCATAAATGTCGGCGTCAACCACGCCAACCTTCAAACCTTGCTTTGCCATTGCCGCTGCGAGGTTTGCGGTTACGGAGGACTTTCCAACTCCGCCCTTCCCCGAGGTCACCGCAATGACGCGCGTTAGTGAGCCGGGCTGGGCGAATGGAATCTCGCGTTCCTCAACGCCGCCGTTTAGCTGTTCGCGTAGAGCCTTGCGCTGCTCCTCATTCATGGCGCCCATGATGACGCGCACACCGGTCACGCCTTCGAGGGCAGAAAGGGTCTTCTCAACTTGCTCGTTAATGGTGTGCTTAAGCGGACAACCCGCGGTGGTGAGCAAAATGTTGACGATCACATTGCCGCCGTCAATTTCGATATCTCCCACCATGTTCAGCTCGGTGATTGGCCGCTGAATTTCAGGGTCAATGACGGAACTGAGCGCTTCGCGCACCTGTTCTTCTGTAAGGATACTCATACACGCCATACTAGTCGGTCCATGGATGGGATGCCTTACGGGGTTAGTCTAAGAGTCAAGAAAATCTCGGGGCTATTAGTTTACGAGGCAGGTTGCAATAGGTGAATGGTGAACCAGTGCGCAAACAAGCGTCGGCCGTAATGGGCAAGCAGGAGTTGCAAGCTCCACGCCGACCCGAGGCGCGCACCCCCGCTCGGCGAGTTCGCGGACTGGACGGGCTACGCGCGCTCGCGGCCGCTGCAGTGCTCGCTTACCACCTGATTCCAGGAGTGGCGATTGGTGGCTTCTTGGGCGTAGACGTGTTCTTCGTCCTCTCTGGATTTTTGATTACTGCTCTCCTAATCCGCGAAAATCAGCGATTTGGCGGCATCAACTTGAAGTCGTTCTGGTTGCGCCGCATTCGCCGCCTGCTCCCCGCAGTGGGGCTGATGTCGGTGATAACCCTGATCGTTGCCGGTCTTTTGAATCGCGATCTGCTGGTGGGCATTTTGCCGCAGTTCGTAGGCGTCCTCACGTTCTCATACAACTGGGTGGAAATCTCGCAGGGCGTTTCCTATTTCAACCAGGCACAGCCACATTTATGGACAAACGTGTGGTCCTTGGCTGTGGAACAGCAGTTTTATCTTTTGTGGCCGCTAGCGGTGGTGGGCATTTTGTTCTTGCCCCCCAAGTGGCGCCCTGCGGTGCCCTTGACACTCGCGGTAATTTCGGCCGGTTTTATGGCCTTTTGGGTTTCGGGTACAACCGAGTTCACGCGCGCCTACCAGGGTACGGATTCGCACGCTTTTGGCCTGATGCTCGGCGCGGCCCTCGCAATGGTGGCAACCGACCCAATGGGCATGCCGGACAAGGTTGCGGCCGGGTGGCAAAAGTGGTTGCGTGGCCTCCTCGCATGGATTTGCCTTGCCATCATCGTGAGCACCTGGTTCCTCATTCCCGATGACCGCGCGTGGGTGTACCCGTGGGGCACTCTCATCGCGGTGGTGGCTACCCTGGGTTTGATTCAGGGCTTCCTTCCGCAGATTGACGAGGCGGGCGGGCCCGGCCACCTCCTCGCAAACCTGTTGGACGCGCGCCCCCTGGTGTGGCTGGGGGAGCGCTCATATGGGATCTACCTGTGGCATTGGCCGCTGTGGGTAATCGCCGGCAAGATGCTGCCGGCCGCACCCGTGATACTGATTGCGCTGATCGTTATTGCCGGGTCGGTGTTGGCCGCTACCCTCTCGTATCGATACGTTGAGGTTCCCATGCGGCAAGAGGGGATTGGCGCAACTATTAAGCGGTGGCTCGGCCCCTCGTGGGACTTGATCGACCCTTCCACGCCAATGCCGAAGGCTCCGCAGTGGCAAAGCTACCGCCGGATCATGGCGCCCGGTCTCGTCGCTGTTGTGGTGGTTGGCACCGTACTTGGTTTCTTACTTTCGGCGCCCGAGAAAACGCAGGCGCAGATTGCTGTGGAGCGTGGCCAGCATGCGTTGCAGGGCGGCTCTCAACCTACGGAGGCCCCAACAGAGGCTCCCACAGAAGAGCCGGAGCCGACGTTGAGCCCTGCTACGGGGGAGAACACAGTGGTTTACGGCGACTCCGTGACGGTGGCTTCGGCCGCGCACCTTCAAGAATTGCTACCGGGCGTGCAGATTGATGCAGAGGTGTCGCGCTGGGTGTACCAGGGCATTGACCTCATGCATGCCGCTGCCGAGGACGGATCACTGCGCACGTACGTGGTGGTTGCTCTGGCCACCAACGGACCGGTGGACCTGGGCCAGCTTGATGACATGCTAAAAACCATCGGGCCGGATCGGCGCCTCGTTCTCGTAACTGGTTTTGGGCCCGCGCGAACCACTTGGGTTGAACCGTCGGCGAGCCTCATTCGCGAGTTCGCTCAGAAGCATTCCGATGTTGTGCGGGTAGCGGACTGGAACGCCGCGATTCGCGATCACACTGACCTGCTGGCTTCCGACTACGTGCATCCAGATGATGACGGCGCGAAGATTTTCGCTCAGACCGTTGTAGATGCGCTTGCCAGCTTTAGCCAGCCGGATGCAGATCCATCCGAAGAGTAATTAGCAAGTCGCGGAGTTGATTTTAAGGGTCGCGGGTAGTCATTCGCGCGTGCGTTTGAGCGCCGCCCGTTATTCTCGCATACCACCGCGGGCAACGGTTATAACTTGAGTGAGCGGCTACTGATCCGTGTCAGCTTCTTTAACCTCGTCGCTTTCTTGTGTCTCGCGCAACTTATCGCGAGCAAGGTCGTGTTCAAAAATCTCTTCTAGCAGGTCGCGTATCTCAGAGCGCACAAAGTCGCGGGTAGCAACGTCGCCCAAGGCCTGACGTAATCCCGCGATCTCGCGTGTGAGGTACTCGGTGTCGGCAAGGTTACGCTCGGCGCGGTGCCTGTCTTGTTCGGCAGTAACGCGGTCGCGGTCATCTTGGCGATTCTGCGCAAGCAAAATCAGAGGAGCCGCATAGGAGGCCTGCAGGGACAGCATCAATGTGAGGGCAGTGAACCCGAGCTCGGCCTTGTCGAACTGCAGGTGAGCCGGAGCAAACGTGTTCCACCCCAGCCACGCGAACACGAAGATAGTTAGGTAGATGAGGAACTGCGGGGTACCAGAGAAGCGGGCGATAGCTTCAGCTACGCGCCCTACGCCCTCGGATTCAAGGTTGATACGCGGTAGCCAACGTCGCCTGGTTAGCGGAGTATCTAGTCGCTCAGCCATTCAAACCCCCTTAAAACTCGTCGTCCAGATCGCGCCAGTCTTCTGGCAATAGGTTATCGAGCACGTCGTCAACCGAAATAGCGCCCAGTACGTGCCCGTGCTCATCCACTACCGGAACGGCCGTCAGGTTGTACATTGCAAGCGTTTTGGTGATCGACCGGATGGAACGCTGCGGATCAACTGTTTCGATGTCAGTATCCACGATAGTTCCGAGTAGCGATTGCGGTGGTTCGCGTAGTGCCCGCTGAATATGTACCACGCCAATGAACTTGCCCGTAGGAGTTTCTAGCGGCGGCCTCGCAACAATAACCATGGCGGCGAGGGCGGGTGGAATGTCTTTGTTTCGCACGTTTGCCAGCATCTGGGCCACGGTTGCGTCGGGCGGCAAAATCACGGGCTCGGTGGTCATAAGGCCACCGGCAGTGTCATCGTCATAGCGCATGAGTCGGCGCACGTCCTCGGCCTCTTCGGGCTCCATGAGGTTAAGCAAGTTCTGCGCGGTTAGGGGCGCTAGCTCAGAGATGAGGTCGGCGGCGTCATCCGGCTGCATCACGTCGAGCACATCTGCGGCTTGCTTCGCCTGGAGCCGTTCGAGGATCGCCACCGAGTCATCCTCGGGGAGCTCTTCCAACACGTCAGCGAGGCGCTCATCGGAAAGCTGTGAGGCTACCTCGTACATGCGTTCTTCGGGAAGGTCGCGAATAATGTCAGCGAGGTCTGCGGCCTTCATGTCATGCGTGGACGCGATAAGGCTGGTGGCGTCCTGAACACCAACCTGGGTGGACAGTTTCGTCACGTCGGAAACGGACACCAGCATGCTCTCGCCCGCGCGTTTAAAACCAAACGTTGATTTGGTAACGCGTTCTACGAATAGTTCCGTTACTCGCCATTCGCGAGGCAGCCGCTGTTCCATGCCCACGTCACGAATGCGAACCTCTCCTGAACCATCGCGCATGGATACCACGCGGTCAAACAATTGGGAGATGATGAGCGTTTCGGCCTCGCGCTGGGTAAAACGGCGCATGTTCAGCAGGCCCGTGGTGATAACCGCACCCGGTTCGATGGCGGTGACGCGCGAGATTGGAACAAAAACGCGGCGTCGGTTTGAAACCTCCACAACAAAGCCCACCACGTCGGGTGCGCGATTCACTCGCATGATGGAAACGACGTCATAAATGCGCCCCACCTGGTCTCCGATGGGGTCAAAAACGCCGGTTCCAGCAACTTTTCCTACGAATACGCGTATGCCACGCGGGGCGAGTTTGTGCTCTGAAGTGCTCACACTTCAAGGGTAGCTGAGCGCGGCCGAAAGCGGCGCCGGCCGCGCGATGGGAAGCGACACACTCACCTCCCAGGTCTTCTAATAAATCCGGGTTCTGACTGCCGCGACCTAGCCATCATGAGCTTTCGGGCACCGCTTTGAGGCGCTAGCAGGCTGACAAGTGCCAAAGGGTTCATCTCATAGTGAAAAGTTGGCACTTGATAAGGCAACATGCAGATTAATCTGCAAAAGTAAAGGTATGAAACGTATTGAAGCAATTTCTGCTACCGGCTTGCCAACTCCTGCGCAGGGCACGGAGGTGGCCTCTTACCGCACCTACGCGGAAGCCCAGGCGGCCGTCGATCACCTGTCTGACGAGGCTTACGATGTGCGCGGCCTCGCGATCGTGGGCACGGACCTGCAGTTGGTAGAGCGCATCACAGGACGCCTGACTTGGGGAAAAGTACTGTGGGATGGCTTCCTCTCCGGCATCTGGCTGGGTCTGTTTATTGGCTTGTTTTCTGCGCTTTGGGCTCCCAATGCTTCGCTTGCGATCGTTATCGTTGGCATGGCTATGGGCGCCGTGTTTGGAATGTCACTAGCGTCGGTGCCGTATGCGCTGAGCCGGGGCAAGCGTGATTTCACGTCGGCAACGCAAGTGGTTGCCGCGCGTTACGCAATTTTAGCGAAAGAGGGAGCCGGTGAGTTCCGCCAAGTTTTGCGAGGCACCCCGGGCAACCTGACTCGCGATCCTCAGCCGACCCGTCCTGTCGAGGACTTGTCTAAGCCGAGCGCCTTCGGCTCACGCCCCGGAGAGCAACCTAAGTACGGCGTGCGCCTCAGCCCAAGCGAGCGTGAAGCCCACCAGGCGCGCATGCAGTCTGGTGTCGGCGGCCCAGAGTCGGCGACACCAGCACCGGCAGCGTCTGAAAGCGCGGGCGTGGCAGATGCGGCAGAGCCTGCTTACGGCGAGGTGCCCGAATCGGAGTCGAGTGACTCTGCAGGCCAGCCGGGCGAGTCAAATGATAACCCGAACCGGTAAGCCGGGTAGAGGCAAATAAAAATTGCGGCCGCTTGGCCGCAATTTTTATTTGCCTGAAGTCTTTTTGAACAGACGTTATCGGGGGTTCTAGGAGTTTTGCACCCGCTCAATCCAGGCCTCAACGTCAGCTACCGTGCGGGGAATATCCTCCGAAATGCGCGTGACAGAGCCGTCCTCGTTCACAACAACATCATCTTCAATACGCACGCCAATACCGCGGTATTCTTCGGGAATTGCGAGGTCGTCAGCGCGGAAGTAAAGGCCGGGCTCGATGGTGAACACCATGCCGGGCTCCAGCACTGCATCCAGGTACATTTCGCGCCTTGCCTGCGCGCAGTCGTGCACGTCCAAACCGAGGTGGTGGCTGGTTCCGTGCGGCATCCAACGGCGGTGAAGTTGGGACTCTACTTTCAGCGATTCTGCAGCTGGAACAGGCAGGATGCCCCACTCTTCCAAGCGCTGGGCAATGACCTCCATCGCGGCTTCGTGCACGTGGCGGAAGCGAGCGCCCGGCTTGTTCGCTACGGTCAGTGCAGCCTCGCACGCGTCCAGTACAGCGTTGTAAACCTTTGCCTGCACCGGCGTGAACTTTCCGCTAACCGGCATCGTTCGCGTGATATCTGCGGTGTAGAGTGAGTCGAGCTCAATGCCGGCGTCAACCAGGATCAGGTCGCCGTTTTTTACTTCACCGTTGTTATCGATCCAGTGCAACGTGTTTGCGTGGTTACCCGACGCTGCGATTGTGTCGTAACCCAGGCCGTTGCCCACTTCGCGGGCGCGAGCACCAAATGCTCCCTCCACAACGCGTTCACCGCGCGGATGGTTGGTGGCGCGCGGAAGCTGCTTGATGATTTCCTCGAAGCCTTCCTTAGTGGCGTCGACAGCCTTTTGCATTTCGCGAAGCTCCCACGCGTCCTTCTTCAAACGGATTTCAGAGAGCTGTTGCTGGAGGGCACCATCGATTGCCTGCGCGTCGTTGCCGTGGGGTAGGCCCACTTGCTGACGGATCTCGTCAACCAGGGCGGTCATGTTGGCGTCGGCCTCGCGCACAACGCGCAAGGAAACCTGTCCGGCGTCCTTTGAAAGCGAGTCGCGAAGTGTATCAATGTGACGCACTTTCAGGCCGGTGAGCGCCTCCATCTCTTCTAATGAGGGGCGTGCCCCCACCCAGAATTCGCCATAGCGCGAGTCCGCGTAGAACTCCTCGGATGAGCGTGAGGCACGCGGCTTAAAGTAAAGAACGGCCTCATGCGTGTGAGCGGATCCTTCTTCGGTGGGTTCAAGCACTACAACTGAGTCCGGTTCAAGTTCTCCCGTTAGGCCCGTCATGTGAGCAAATGAGGAATGAGCGCGGAATCTGTAGTCCGTGTCGTTGCTACGCACCTTCAATCCACCGGCGGGGATAACTAGGCGCTCGCCTTTAAAAGCTTCGCCAACGAGGTCGTGACGGGCCTGCAAATAGTCAGCAACCTCTGCTCGGGCCGGCAATTCGAATGAACGTGGCCCCCAGTTAGTGCCAATGAAGTCTTTGAATGCTTGCGAGTTGGGGCGACGCGAACGGTTGTTGCCGCGCGCGGCCATGGATTGTTCTACTGATTCTTTTTCACTCATGTGCCTATTGTCTAACTTTGCTGGTCAATAGTCATCCCGCTAGAGGGCCGCTTAAGCTGGAGGCATGTTGAAGATAGATCCGCACACTCATTCAAATCATTCGGATGGGACGGACACGCCCGCGCAACTGATGCGCAGGGCCGCCGATGCAGGGCTGGACATGGTGGGGCTTACCGATCACGATGTCACCACCGGTCATAGAGAAGCTGCGGGCGAAGTTCGCGCAGCCGGTGTTGCTCTGCTTCGCGGTATGGAAATGTCTTGCGCCTGGCAGGGGATAACGGTTCACTTGTTGAGCTACCTGCATGATCCGCAAGATCCCGCGCTGGTTGAAGCCAGCCAGAAGGTGCTGCAGTCACGGCGTGACCGCGCGAAGATCATGGTTGAGAAAATCTCGCAGGACTATCCGATTACTTGGGATGACGTGGTTGAGGGGACCGGCGGAGACGTGCGCGTGGTGGGACGCCCGCATATTGCAGACGCGCTGATCAGGGCGGGCTCGTTTTCCACGCGAGATGAGGCGTTCGCGCAGGTACTGCACCCGCGCGGCCCCTACTATCAATTTTTGTGGGCAGAGGACCCCGTTGTGGCTGTACAAAAAGTGCGGGCCGCCGGTGGAGTTCCCATCATTGCGCATCCGCGGGCTTGCGCCCGCCAAAAGGTGCTTCCCATGGAGGCGATTTACAACATGGTCGAGGCCGGTTTGGCCGGCCTCGAAGTACGCCATCGCGACAATCCGGCCGAGGATCAGGAGTTTCTGCTGCAGGTTGCCCGCGAGCGCGATTTGCTGGTGACGGGTTCTTCTGACTATCACGGCACGGGTAAGCCCAACCGGTTGGGGGAGAACACCACGCCTGTTGAGGTGATACAAGAAATCGAGAGCCAAGGAAGGCTCTCGATTCTGTGGCCCTAGCGGCCTTAAGTATCGGTGGCAGGCGTTTTGCTGCGCTTGCGCTTACTCGGCTGAGTTCTTGCGCGTGCGGGTACGTTTGCGGCGGGGAGCTTGGTTTTCCCTGGCTTTGCCCCGCGCAGGATCGGCTGATTTGCTTCGGCTTGATTTGCGTTCACCCGAGTTGTGAGAGGCGGCGCCGCCGCGACGGGTGCGCTTGCGCTCGCGCTTTTGTCCGCTTCTCCCACGTGAGCCGGACCTGCGGGTTCCCCGTCCGCGGGCGCGCTCGCCCTTGCCAGAAACATCAACGAACTCTTCTGCCTCAAGCCCGGCGCGCGTGCGCTCACTGCGGGGAAGTCTGCCGGTGACGTCCGTGGGGATGTCAAGGTCGGTGTAGAGGTGCTCGGAGGTGTGGTAGGTCTCCAGTGGTTCGGGCACGCCTAGGCCCAGCGCGTTAGAGATGAGGCGCCAGCGCGGTACGTCGTCCCAGTCCACGAACGTAACAGCGGTGCCGGATGCGCCAGCGCGGCCCGTGCGGCCGATGCGGTGTACGTAGGTCTTTTCATCTTCGGGGCACTGGTAGTTGATCACGTGTGTGACGTCGTCAACGTCGATGCCGCGCGCGGCCACGTCGGTTGCGACGAGCACGTCAACCTTGCCTTTTCGGAAGGCGCGCATGGATTGCTCGCGAGCCCCCTGGCCGAGGTCCCCGTGTAGCTCCGCGGTGGCGAAGCCGCGCGATGCAAGGTCCCGCGATACTGATGCGGCGGTGCGCTTAGTGCGCGTGAAAATGATGGTGAGGCCGCGCCCGCGTGCCTGCAAGATGCGCGAGACAACTTCGAGTTTATTGAGGGCGTGGCACCTGTAGATCACTTGTTTGACGCTGGCAACAGTGGGAGAGGAATCCTCAGGATCCTGGGCGCGAATGTGGGTTGGTTGACGCATGTAGCGGCGAGCCAGTGCCACCACCTCGCCCGGCATAGTGGCTGAGAAAAGCATGACGTGCCTGTCCGCAGGAACGCGCGACATGAGGACTTCTACGTCGGGTAGGAATCCTAGATCCAGCATTTCGTCGGCCTCGTCAAGCACCAGCGTGTGCACGTTAGTGAGCTTTAGGACCTTGCGTTTCATAAGGTCAATGAGACGCCCGGGCGTTCCCACAATGACGTCGGTGCCCCTCTTGAGCTGCTCGATCTGGGGATCAAAGGCTGCACCGCCGTATATTTCGGTTACGCGAATGGAGGTGTTAGCGGCCGCCTCGCGAAGGTCACGAGTCACCTGCTTACACAGTTCGCGCGTGGGCAGGATTACGAGGGCCTGGGGAAGGTCTGGGAAGTGCACTTTGTTCGCGTAGTCCGGGTCGTCGGGGCGAACAACGTGCATAAGGAGGGGCAGGCCAAAGCCGAGGGTCTTACCGGTTCCCGTTTTTGCTTGGCCGATGATGTCGCGCTTGCCTAAAGCGACGGGTAGTGTCAGAGCCTGGATAGGGAACGGGTAGGTAATGTCCTTTTTGGCCAGTGCCTCCGCGAAATCTGCGGCCACACCAAAATCGGCAAATGTTTTTTGCGCTAGTTCTTCTTTGGTGACGTCGCCTTCGATGTCAGCTTTCGCTTCATCTGTGTGTTCTGGAAGGGCAACGCCTTCAAGGTTTACAACGCCGGCAGAGTAGGTTTTAGTGTCTTCAGTTTTGTCAAGCAAAGTAGCGTGAGTCTTTCTCACTTTGGAGCTCGCCTGCACGCCCTGGGAGCCTCAACAAAGTGAAAGTAGGTGTGGTACCGCTCGCGCAATTCATTAAAGAAAAATCTTTTGCGTGCCAAAAACCATTCCGGTGCGAACGGCATGTTCTTCTTCAGGGTAGCAGTATTTTTGGGGCGCGCGCGTTTAGTGCCGTTGATCACTAAGCAGTGTGCGGCGGTGTAAAACTCGTCCCAAACCGGTTACTTTTTGGGTCCTCAACGTAGTATGGAATGGAAACTTCGCAAAGGGGCTAAGGCTTTGGAGGCTACTTTGATTGCTAGTAACGATTCTTATAAGAACTTGTTGGGCATCGGAGCTTACGCGGCGATTGCGGCGCAAACTCGTCTTGCAAAGGATGGTGACCAGGCGCCAAAAGCTTGGGAGCATGTAGACATGGCGAACATGTCGGGTAAAGCGTGGGAGAACTTCAAGTACGTATGTAAAGTTGCCGAGCGCTCTGACATAGATATTGCCGAGGCCATCGCGCCATACGAGGGCCTTTTGGATGATATTGATGCGCGCTTGCGCCCAACCACGTGGTGGGAGCGCATGACAAAGACGTATGTTGCTATCGGTATTTTCACGGACGCGTTACGCGAAATCGCGCACCTACAGGGGCAGGAAGAATACGCGAAAGACGTAAACGATTTTGGCCATGGTGATTGGGTTCGAGAACGTCTTGAGCCGGCCGTTGCAGCTGATAAACAGCTTGAGGCACGTCTGTCTTTATGGACCAGACGAGTGGGGGGCGAGGCCCTCTCGCTTGTGCGCGCGTTCTTGTTCACCAACCCGGAGATCATTTCGGGAACCGATGCGGATGAGCTAATGGATCGTGTCTCCAAGGCTCACAAGGAGCGCCTCTCCGCCGTGCACTTGCACGCCTAGATGGGGCGGAGGCCAGGCGGCCTCGCGCGTGAAAACGCTTGCATCGAAAACGGTCGGACCTCGCTTTTGGTCCGACCGTTTTCGATTGGCGTTGTTATACGGTGAAGCCCACCGGCCCGCGCTTAGATTCAGCTACGAGGACGTAACCGAGTTTGTCGCTTGGAATGATGACGCGGCGTTCTTTCGCGTCGGTGAACTCAAGGTTCGTCTTTCCCTCCAGCGCTTCGCGAACTTTGCCAAACAGCTCGTCCTCACTCATCTTCACTTCGAAAGAGAGCTCGCGCGTGACGCCGGTAATCCCAATCTGAATGATCATAGTTTTCCTATCGTCGTTTGTTCCTATCGTAGGCATAACGAGGCACTTTCGCGACGGGCGATGCCACTTTCAAAACTTTTGTCCGACCCCTGTGGTGGAATACAACCATGACAACAAATCGCGCGCAAACTTGTAGCGAGGTGCGGCTTGCTCTTGGCCGTCCCGCAGATTTCGGAGTGCTTGACCAGGCGAACGGAGAAGTGGTTCATCAAGTGGTCAGCCATGACGGGCCGGCAGTTATCCGCGGTTGCCCAGGCTCTGGCCGCACGTCAGTGGCTATCGAAGTTGCGCACCAGTTACGTGAAAAGTTGGGCGGTGATGTGTTTATTTTGGCACCGGACAGGCTGCGTGTAGATCTGTTGCAAAGCGCGGGGGAGCATGCTCTGCCTGGAATTGTGCGGCCTGTACGCACGCCGGTTGCGCTCGCGTATTCGTTCGTGTCGAAGTGGTATGTAGAACGCAAGGACCCGCAGCCGGCCCCGCAGTTGCTAACGGGCGCGCAGGAAGACTTGGCACTGGCCGAAGCCATCGAAGCGCAGCTGGTGGAGTGGCCAGAATCGTTGAATGATGCTTTGGGGATGCCCGAGTTTCGCATGCAGATTCGCAACCTCATGGCCAGGGCACGTGAGGCCGGCTGGGACGGTCACAAACTAGAGAGCGTGGGCCACGATTTAGAGCGCGAAATTTGGGTGGCAACCGGGCGCCTCATGCAGATCTGGCAGGAGCAGTCCTTGCGTGAATCCGGTGATACTGTGAGCCACTTTGAATCTGCCGAATTGCAAGAGCGGGCGGCACAGATCATAACCCGTTGGCACGAGGACGCTGGCAGTGAGGCAGTGGTGGCCAATCTGGGTGCACCTGCGGCGGTAGTGGTCGATGACCTGCAGGATTGTACGCGGGCAACGCTAAGCTTGCTCGAAGCGCTACACGCGGTTGGAACACGGGTTGTGGTGACCGCAGACTCTGATGTCGCTGTCTCGGTGTATCGCGGTGGTGAGCCTCATCTGGATGTTCGCTTTGCAGATCGACTAGGGGCAAAGAGCTTTTACCTTGGACCTACGCACAGAGGAAACCAGACACTTAGAGCTGTCGTGCAACGAGTTTCGGAGCAGACCACTGTCCGCCATGATGCGCGCCATCGTTTAATGGGCGCGGTTGATTCTAGAGAGGATAGCTCTGGTCTTTCAGTTAATACCTACGGTTCTGCTGCGCAGGAGGCCAATGCGATTGCTCGCATGATTACGCGCTACCAATTGGGGCGTGGTCCCGGTATCAGCAGATCCGTGCCACTGGATCGGCAGGTCGTTATCACTCGCAATAGTGCGGATGTGAAGCGCCTACATTTCAGTTTGATGCGTAATGGTATTGAGAGCACCATTCGAAGCCGCGCAACGGTGTATGCGGCAAATCAGACTACCTCGATCTTGCTTTTGCTGCTCAGCTCAGATCCGTTTGGCCCTACTGATTTTGAGCTTTTTGACCGGCTACTTAGAAGCCCACTAGTAAACGCTCATACAGCCAAGCTACGCAAACTAAGCGATGTGTACCGGGCGCGTATTGATGCGGACGTAAAGTCGGTCCTGCAAATGTGTGAGGACCTCGCTTCTGATAAGCCCGAGGTCCAGGCGTTGAAAGAATACGTCCGCAAAGTTGGCCTGGCAGAAGTACTAGATGATGTCACAAAGGCATTCGACCTGCTAAAACTTGGGCGTAAGGTCCGTAGTGAAAGCCCGCAGATTGCCCTGTGGGAGCTTTGGGAACTAGCAGATGTCACTGAGGAATGGCGTCAGCGCGCTATTCGGCCGGGCACTGACTCGGCCGTGTTTGATGAGCGCTTGGACGCCGTAGTGTCGCTGTTTAGAAGCGCGGACGTGTGGCAACAACGTAATCCGGGAGCGAGTGCGGAGCATTTCTCCAGTGAGTTCCTTTCGCAGCGTTTGCCCACAGACACTCTTGCACAGACAGGCAAGCGGCCCATTGGCGTGCAGATCTTGACGGTATCTGAGGCCGTGGGGCAGGAGTGGGACGTCGTTTACTTGGCCTCAATGCAAGATGGCACTTGGCCAAACTTAGCTCTTCGTGACCAGCTGAGTCAGGCTGGCGACATCGCACAGTTGCGCTCCCTGAGCCCGCACGAGTGGGCAAATCAAAAATCATGGAATACGGGGAGGGCGAGAAGGAAGGCTAGGTTAACCGAGGAGTATCGCCAGCTCGCAGCAGCGGTTTCGAGGGCCAAATCCGCCTTGCATGTATCGGCAGTGCAAAATGAGGATGACGTTCCCTCTCAATTCGTCTACCGCTTAGCTAAATGGGTAGGAACTCCTCTGATTGACGGATACCACCTTCCGGTAACCCCGGTGCCGTCAGGCATCGATACGCGATCATTGGTAGGTACGCTACGCCAAAAGCTAGCGCAACGCCTAGTAGAAGACGATGCCCACCTGTATGCAAGCCTCCTCGCACTACTTGCTTTAGCGGGCATAGACCAAGCTAATCCGCGCGTGTGGAATGGTGTCGGTGGGCTCACTCCCACGGCAGATGAGTCTAAGCAGATGGTTACGCTTTCGCCCTCACAAATTGAGACCCTGATTGATTGTCCTGCCAAATGGTTCTTGACGCGCCACGGTGGTTCAGTGCCTGCAAGTGAGGCGATCTTGACAGGAAATCTGGTCCACAAGTTGGCAGAAGAATGGTCCGAAGCAGACTTTGAAGAACTTAAATCGCACTTGGATGAGCTCTGGGATGACGAGTATTTCGACCGAGAGACTTCCCTTGGCATGGCTGAATATGAAAGCACATTAGAGAAGGTCAAGAAGCTTGCCGACTATCTCGAAGCTTGGAAGGGCAAGACGGTCGACATCGAGCACCCGTTTGCGCAAGTTGTTGATATTGGTGGAACCAAACTGCGCATCGCGGGCCGAATCGACAGGCTCGAACACACTGAAGATGGTGTAGTCGTTACAGACATCAAGACGGGCAGAGTCCCATCACAAAAAGAAACGCAGAACCACCTGCAACTGGCAGCTTATCAGTTCGCGCTGAACGCTCGCGGTGAGAACGTGCAGAAGGCTCGTTTACTAGCACTTAGGGAAAAATCTCCAGACAAGTACATCCAACATTCCCTCTTTAACAAGGGTGAACGCAAGGATAGTGACCCGGTTGTTTCAGATCAGCGAGAGCGACTGGCAGAGGTCATAAAACTTGCTGCGGAAATAGCGGCAGGAAATACCTTCCTAGCAACACCGAACGCGAATATATGTCGAAGTTGTCCGGTGAAAAACATTTGCCCAGCCCAAGATGAAGGAAGGAGGACCCTGTAGTGACACTCAATGCAATGGAGTTTGTAGAGACTCTTAATGCCCAGCTTGAACCGGGACAGAAGAAGATCATGCTTTCGCCGGACCAGGCCAAAGTAGTTGAAACTGACAGCGTTCCCACTCTCGTGGTTGCCGGCGCCGGGTCTGGAAAAACCGAAGTGATGTCGCTGCGTGCCCTCTACCTCATGTATCGTGACGGCCTTGAGCCTGATTCAATTCTTGGCCTCACTTTCACTCGTAAAGCAACCGCGAACTTCACCGAACGTATCCTGCGGCAGCTTGATTTGATGCGAAAAGCGGGACTACTTGGGGAAGCAGACACGATCGGCTTGGAACCAACCGTTGCTACTTACAACTCGTTTGCAAAGAATCTAGTTAGCGAGTACGGCCTTCAAATCGGGGTAAGCCCGTCCGTAATCCAACTCAGCGAAGCTCGTGCGTGGCAGGTAGTTGAGCGTCTTTTGCAGGAATACACCGGGCCGCTACCACAGGGAGCGAAGGCCTCGACCATGCGAGATGCCATACTGTCTCTTTCGCAAAGCCTGACCGAGCATCAAGTTGTTCCTGCCCGGGCCGCACAAGATTTTGAACGTGTTGCGGCAGCCATTAAATCTGCGGGCCCGGGGACGGGCGCCACTGGAAGACAACGCACGGCACTTCCAGCCTCGGCAAAGAGTTTTGTGACGCGCATGGAAGACAAAGCGCTATTGATGCCTCTGGTACAGCGATATTGGGATTACAAGCGCGAACACGATCTGATTGATTTCACGGATCAGTTGGCGTTGGCTCGCCAAATTATTGACGCGAATCCGACCATCGGCGCTGAACTGCGTGACCAATACCGCGCTGTTCTATTGGATGAATTCCAGGACACTTCGGTTGGTCAGCTCCAGCTGTTCTCCAGCCTGTTTAGAGATACTGCCGCCACTGCGGTCGGGGACCCAAACCAGGCGATTTACGGTTGGCGTGGTGCGTCAGCGGCTTCGCTTTCAATGTTCTTGCCCTATTTTGACACGCAGGGCCGAGGCGGGGTGCTTGAGCTTCGCGATGCGTGGCGTAACTGGCCTGCCATTTTGGAAGCCGCAAACGTGGTTTCTAGTGCCGACAAGGTTGAAACCCAAGCACGAGAAGAAGCCTTTGCACACATGGATTTGGCAAGCCAAATCGAAATGCAGAGCCTGCGTGCCAATCCAAAACACCCGGGGCGCGGCGTAGTGAAGTACATGTTCCCATCCACGCGCGACGAGGAGTTCGAACTGGTTGCGCGTCTTATCAAGCGCTGGCAAGAAAACGTGCCGGCCGGTCAGAAACAGCCATCGATTGCGATCTTGTCGCGCAAACGAAAGTTCTTTGCACCCCTTTATGCTCAGCTTCAAAAGCTGGGCGTGAATGCGCGGATTGTGGGTGTTGGGGGCCTTCTAACAGAGCCGGCGGTAACTGACATTGTTGCTGTCATGCGCTCCCTCGCAGTGCCTGACAATGGTGCGGCTGTGATGCGTCTGGTTGCAAACCTTGACCTGTCTTCCGCAGATATAAAGATCCTGTGGGACTGGGCTAGAGAACAAGGCAAACAGCGAATATCTGATGCTGGAGATCCCGAAACCATTGTTAGTGACGTGGATAGAGCGAAGGCCAACACTGACAAACCGGAAGCGGGTGCGGATCTGCGCGTTGAGTTTCTGCTCGACGCGGTCCTGACACCTCCAACGGTTGGATGGAAAAAGCGTGGTAGGCAAGGGTTCAGTCCTGAAGCGTATAGTCGTGTGAGCCTCCTAGCTAGACGCCTCGACCTTGTCCGCGAACACATGGATGCCGGCGTAACCACACTCATCTCGAAGGTGGTCAAGATTTTTGACCTTGACCTGGACATTGCGTCTGATCCGTTTGACAACCAGGGGGAAGTCGCAATAGACGCATTCATTGATTTCGCTGCCAATTACGAAGCCGAAACTCCGTATGCTTCGGTGAAGAATTTCCTGGAATGGATAGACACCACCCTCGAGACAGAAGAGAGGTTGGAAGCGCCTGTTAGCGAACCCGATGAAGGGGTAGTGCTACTGCTAACCATTCACCAAGCAAAAGGTTTGGAATGGGACAAGGTTGTAGTGGTTGGCCTAACAGAATCAGATTTCCCCGGCGTGGTCGATGCCCGAAATGCTGCGCTTAAACAAACCGTTGATTTAAACGGACCGTTGCCTGCTATCCAACCATCCAGTGGCTGGACGTCGGAGCTGGGAGAGATCCCGTACAGTCTGCGCCTCGATAGTACTCATGAGGGCAGGGTCATTTTGCCTACCCTTCCCGAGATGACGGGCCTAGATGTTGTTGGAGTAGAGGAAACCTTCGATGAATATCGTCTGCAACTAAGCCTGCATGAACTGGCTGAGGCTCGCCGCCTCGCGTATGTCGCTTGGACGCGAGCATCAGATGAGCTTGTGCTGTCGGGCTCCTGGTATGCGGGTCAAACCCAGTTGGTGCCTTCGCGTTACCTCATGCAAATGGTGCAGGGTAAATCCGAAGCTTCAGAGCCGCTGGCCATTCCGGTTACTGTAGAAGACCTCGTAGCTGAGGCTGGAGAAGAGATCCCGCAGCCGGTGGTGTTGAAGCTAGAAGATGCCACTAAGCCAGAAGAATGCCTCACGGATCAGGCTGTCTTCCCGGCCATGCCTTCTAAATCGCGGCAGCTCATTACCGGCGCGGCACAAGCCGTGAATCGGGCTATGGAAATGTACTATCAAGAGTCAGATGAGAACACTGATTTTGATGCGCTAATTGACGATCTCCTAAAAACTGTCGAAAGCGGAGCGGGTGGCAATAACGGTGAAATTGCAACACTTGTTCACTCAGTGCGAGACGCAATAACACGACAAAATAGCCCTCGCACTCCGGCTCCTGTGATCGAAATAGACCGGCTGAATGCCACACAAGCGTTTGGACTACTGGACGATCCTTACCGCTATGCGATGCAGGTTCGCCGGCCCATCCCGCATGAGCCAAGCAAGGCCGCCCAAATTGGAACGGCATTCCACAACTGGGCGGAGCAGTGGCTGGCCAAAGCAGGTCAACTCGACGATGCTCTTGAGCCCACAACTAACAAGCCGCTAACAGATATCGATTCGGTAGCGGACAGTGGTGACAGTGGCGACATGCAGAGTCTGACTGGAGCTGAGAAAAAGTTGTTCGAGCAACTCACTAAGCGCGCCAGGGAAGTGGTGGGGAACAACCCCGAAGGCGTTCACGCCGTTGAGGCGGATTTTGCCTACACCAAGAGCGGGGTAACTATCCGTGGTCGTTACGACGTGGTCCTTAACCGCGATGGCAAATGGGTGGTCCTGGACTGGAAGACCGGTGCTCCACCCAAACTAGGAGCTAAAAACCCGTATCTGCGCCAGTACGCCACGCAGCTTGAGATCTATCGGCGAGCTCTGGCCAAACAAAAGGGCGTGGACCAGTCGCAAATAGATGCTGTTTTGGTCTTCCTCGGAGGCCCAGACACGCAGCCGAGCGAGCGGATACTCCGTCTAGAGGACCTGGAAAAACTCCTCGGAGATTACAACTTCGAGCAGCAGTGGGATCAACTTGTAAACAGTTTTAGTCCTCATCCTCACGATTCAAAATAGTACTGAGATTAACCGTAGGAGCGTTCGGATCGACCTGCGTGGTAGCTGGCAACACCTCGTCAATTACCCGCAGGTCGAACGGGGTGTCCTCCTGGGCGCTATGAGCGTGCCCAGGCACCAAAGCGTCATCGCCAACTTCGTTAGCTAAATCTTTCAGCATCTGCTTGGCGTCAGCAATCACGGCCTCGTCGTCGGTCCGCTTGCCGTGCAACAGCCATCGCAATAGGGCAAGTTCTGCCCACAGGCTGGCGCGCGTCAAAATATGCAGGTCCGACTCGCCTTTGCGTGAATCACGGTATGCAGTCAAGAACTCGTCTTGCGTATGCGCAGATGCAGACAGAATCCATGCCAGGTCTTCAGCGGGATCGCCCAGATGAGCTGAAGCGAATGCGGAAACTGAAGACACCGTGTTGGCCGAACAGAGGAAAGAATCGGGCCCCAAATCTCCGTGCACGGGAACACACTCAAATCGGAACAAGCTCTCATCGTTCAGGGCGTTGTCCCAACGCTCAAACAGATTTGGAGGCAGCGTGCTGGCTGCCACGCCCTCCTCAAGTAGGCGACGTAGCCGCGCTTGTACTTCTGCGGCTGAATAAACGGGCAACCCGGTGAACTCAATCGCCTCAGCGGGCAGGTTGTGCAGGGCCGCGATGGATTTAGCCATGGAACGCACAAGCATTTGGGAGTCTTCCATGTCTTCCCAAGAGCCCGGCTTGCCCCGCATTTGAGGGTGCACGATCACGCGCACGTCCGCGCTGTTCTTGTTTGCCACGGGAACAGGAGCATCAAACGGCAAAAAGCCCTTCTCGTAAGAGCGGTGCAGAATGCGTAGCAGTGTTGATTGGGCTTGAATATCTGCCCCTGCTTGGTCAGTCAGAGGTGTGCAAATCACCCAACGATTACCCTGCGTGTCAACCACGCCCTGGCGTGCCATCGATCCGTCATTATCGTACGGCTCGGTCAAACCAACGATCTTGAGGCCGGGCATTGCTGCGGTTGCGTGTGCGGCAAGAACGAGAGGGGAAATTTGAAAACTCACAGATACTACCGTAAGGCCCTAACGCCCAGTTATCCACATTTTGATCGGGCATGTGTATTTACCGTTGGCTATCAGGTACTTTATGTCTACCAAAACAGGTGGAGGACGCATGACCGCAATGTCGCAGGGTGCACGGGGTGAGTGGGTACGCCGGGCGGTTGCTGACGCCGGTTTTGACCCGGTTACGAACTCGCAGATGCTTCGTAGCATTGTGGACCGCTCGTTTGATGTTTACACCGTTGATGATGAAGAAGAACGCCAGGCCGTAACTACCGCTCTTATGGCCGATATTGGCGGTTACGGCCCGCTCCAAAAGTATCTTGATGATCCCGAGGTTGAAGAGCTCTACGTAAACTCGCCGTCAAAAGTGTTTGTGGCAAGACGCGGACAGTCTGAGCTGACACCCGTGATATTAAGTTCCGAGGACGTGAAGGACCTCGTTGAACGGATGCTGCACCATTCTGGTAGGCGGCTGGACCTGTCTGCTCCATTTGTGGATGCAATGCTCCCGGGTGGGGAGAGGCTGCACGTGGTGATCCCTCCAGTTGCGGGTCGCGAATGGTCGCTCAACATTCGTAAGCATCTGCACCTGGACCGTTCGCTGTGGGATTTGGTAGAAGCTGGTTCCCTCACGCAAGAGGCCGCGCGGTTTCTGTCCGAGTCTGTCCAAGATGGCGCCACCGTGCTGGTCGCTGGGGCAACCCAGGCGGGCAAGACAACGCTTGCGCGCGCACTCGCCAGAGAAATCCCGCCGCGAGAGCGCGTCATCACGTGTGAGGAAGTATTCGAACTCAACCTGCCCAACCGAGACTGTGTTGCGATGCAAACCCGCTCGGCCAACATTGAGGGCCACGGCGAGGTAAAGCTTCGAGACCTGGTGCGCGAGTCGCTTCGTATGCGTCCAGATCGAATCGTGGTGGGCGAGGTGCGCGGCGCTGAAGCGCTCGACATGCTGCTCTCTTTGAACGCGGGTATTCCGGGCCTTTCAACTATTCACGCAAACACGGCTCGTGAGGCGTTACGCAAGCTTTGCCTGTTGCCGCTACTTGCCGGCGAGAATGTCACTTCCGCGTTCGTCATTCCGACGGTTGGTAGCTCCATCGATTTGGTTGTACACGTGGTGCGAGACGGGGACGGCAGGCGTCACGTGCAAGAGATCGTGCGCGTTGAAGGTGCTAACGGAAGTGTTATCTCAGCGGCCACACTTTTCGAATGGAACGGGAGTGATCTGGTTTCTAAGAAACTATCGTCTGCAACGAACCAGTTCCAGGAGGCGTTCGCGTGAGCATGATTCTTGGAGCCTCCTTTGCCCTGGGCATCCTCCTTATCTACTGGTCTATCAGCACCCCCATGCCAAAACGCAAAGAAAGATCACGTTCAAAACTTGCCGCATTGGGAACTAGAGCGGGCCTGTCCGAATCTGAAACAAACGTGTTTGGCGTTGTCCTTGTTGCCGTGCCACTAGTTGTATTCCTACTGATTCTTGGGCTTACGAGGGCGTGGCCGGTGGCGCTGGCGGTGGCGCTCGCGGCTTCTTCGCTGGCCCCGGCTTGGTTGTATGCGCGCATTGAACGGCATGCGGACGTGGTGCGTAAAGCGTGGCCAGACGTGGTGGATTCGGTGCTGGCGTCCATCCGCGCGGGCGTAACTCTCCCGGAGTCGGTGGTGCAGTTGGCTCACAACGGTCCGGAGGTAACGCGCCCGTATTTTGAAAGGTTTGCGCGCGAGTACCGGGCGAGTGGCAGATTTATTGACGCGCTTGAGGGAGTGCAGTGCGACCTGTCAGATCCGGGAGCTACACGCCTGTTCGAGGTGCTGAAGTTGGCGCGCGAGGTGGGCGGTTCTGAGCTGGGCCATTTGTTGCGTGACTTGTCGGCGGTGCTACGCGATGACGTGCGGGTTCGCGGTGAGTTGCTTGCGCGCCAGTCTTGGACGGTGAACGCGGCGAGGCTGGCAGTGGCTGCCCCTTGGGTTGTGCTGGTGATGATTTCGACGAGGCTCGATGCGGCTTCTGCATACACGAAGCCAGTGGGTCTTCTGGTGCTGTTTGGTGGCGGCCTGGCGTGTTTGATCGCGTATGGGCTGATGAGGCTCATTGGCCGTTTGGACGGTGTGTAAATGCTGTCTTGGGCGATTTTGACTGGGTGCATGTTCAGCTTGGGCGTGCTGATGACGGCGCGCGCGGTGGCGGCTTCGCGTGAACGCCTGGTGGTTCGAGTTCTCGCCTCTGGGCGTGATGATCGTAGGACGCGTCCAAAGCTCGGTTGGATTTCCCCGCTGTGGGAAAAGCTTGGTTCGACCGCGGTGTCGGTGACGGACCGCTTGGATGCCCTCTCATCAAAAACGACGCTAGAGCGTTTCCGTCTGCAACAGTTCTTAGCTGGTATAGCAGGCGTGACGGCCATGACGCTCGTGACGTTTGCAATCGCGGCGGCAAGGCCGGTGTCGATATTGCAGTGGATCGTAATGATGCTGATAGGTTTCGTTGCCGGCGCTATGGTGTTTGACCGTATTTTGACGGTGCGGGTGAACGCGATCTCGCGAAAAGTATCCAGCCAAGTTGCGGATGCGGCTGAGCTACTTGCCCTCTCGGTATCAGCCGGCGAGTCTGTGCCAGCCGCGCTGCGTAGAGTACAGCAAATCGTCGGCCCTGAACTTGCTACGCAGTTGGGTGCAACCCTTGAAGACATTGATAATGGAGCGTCAGTGACGAGGGCACTTGGAAAGCTGCGCCGCACCACGCGTTCACCTCAGCTTGGCCGCCTGCTTGACACCCTCGTCGCGTCCATGGAGCGAGGTGCCCCGCTGGCAACAACGCTTCGCGAGCAGGCCAGAGACCTTCGCGATGAGGCCCGTCGAGCCCTAATGGAATCGGGCGGAAAACGCGAGGTAGCAATGCTCTTCCCCGTGGTTTTCATCATTTTGCCCGTGACAGTAGTTTTTGCTCTTTATCCAGGTCTAGTTGCACTCCGCTTCTAGAAATCTTGAAAGGAAAATCCCATGAATACAATCCTCACTTTCATTTACCTGTGGTTCGCAGACGAAGAATCAGAGCGCGGCGACGTTCCCGGTTGGGTGCTCGTGACGCTCATGACTGCTGGTCTAGTTACCGCGATCTGGGCAATTGCTTCACCCACGTTGTCGAACTTGTTCCAAACCGCGATTGCAGGTGTTACCGGCCCGTAGCCATGAGAAGAATCCACGATAATGCGCAGGGGGAGGACGGCTCGCAGATTGTGGGGCACGTGCTCGTTCAGGTGCTGGTCGTGTTCGTGGTTCTCGGTTTGTTGCAGTTGGCATTTGCTCTGCACACCCGCAATGTTGCGGTAGATGCGGCATCGGAGGGGGCAAGGAGGGCGTCACTGTTGGGGGCAACGCTGGCCGAGGGCGCGGATCGTACTTCGCAGTTGCTGAACACTGCCCTCGGAAGTGATGTTTCGCGCGATGTTCGTGTGTTTGAAACGGCCGTGGATGGGCAACCGGTAGTGCGCGTCGAGGTGGATGCAACGCTACCCCTGCTAGGCCCATTCGGTTTTGCAAACACGTTGCACGTATCGGCGTCTTCGTGGAAGGAACGCGAGCGTGTTCCGTAGGTTTTGGCATTGCAACAGTGAAACAGCTCAGCTCCAAGCGGTGTGTTCGGCGGCCTCGCCCCATCATGTAACTGCAAAGTTGCGCAAGATATCGCCGCGCGGGGAGGAGGCAGGGGAGGCAACCGTGGAGTTTGTAGCGATGTTGGTGATCATCTTGATCCCGGTCGCATATTTCATCTTCACGGTTGCGGCACTGCAAGCTGCGGTGTTCGCCTCGGACGCTGCCACGCGCGAGAGTGGCCGTTTGCTGGCGAATGATCCGGCAGCGCACGTGCACGTGGAGCGGCAGGTGAATCAGATTTTCACCGACTATGGCGTGAGCGGTAGCCACAGTCTCAAAGTGGCGTGTGACCCAACGCCGTGCAGTCAGGCTAAGTTCGTGAACATTGAGGTTCGCACGCAAGTGGCGTTGCCCTTGATTCCGGACGCCATCGCAAGAGTTTTGAATCCAACTGTTCCAATAATTTCAAGCGCGCAGGTGCCGGTGAATCGGATCGAGCTGGTGAGGTAGCGTAAATGACACGAGGGCGTACGAGGCTGCGACAGCTCTCGCCAGGGCTAATTAGCGGCAAAGACGGCGAGGATGGGCGAATCACGCTGTTGGTGCTCGGCTTATCACTGCTGGTGGTGGCGCTGGTGCTGGCATCGATTGCGGCAACGACGGTGCACGTGCAGCGCAGGCAGTTACTTTCGTGCGCGGATTGGGTGGCGCTATCGGTAGCGGGGGTAGCGTCTGCTTCCAGTTATTACGAGGACGGCTTTGCCGAGGTTACTCAGTCCAGCGTGCCCGACCGCGCAACGGCCACGTTCAACCAATTGCGCACAACCTCTTGCGACGTGGGTAGAGCCGCATGGCTGGAGAGCGCAACGGCGAGCGGGGGAGAGGTTCGCGTGGAGCTCGCGATGAATCCGGCGATGCCCGTGTTTGGTAGCGTGCTGGATTTCATTAATCAACCTTTGACTGTCCGTGTGGTGGCGTCGGCGAAACTGTATTAATGCCATAAGGTGGAGGCGTGAGTATTGAGTTCCCCGAGGAAATTGAGAGTTTGCGCTTAACTTTCGCGAATATCGTGGCGGTTACGCACCCGGATCAGTTGCGTGAGCAGATCGCGGACCTGTCGAAGCAGGCGGCGGCACCTGATTTGTGGGATGACCCAGAGAAGGCGCAGCAGGTGACGTCTAGCTTGTCGCACGTGCAGTCTGAGCTTGCGCGCGTTACGAAAATGGGGGAGCGCATCGATGACCTCGAGGCGATTGTTGAGCTGGCGGGTGAAGAAGAAGGCGAGGATCGCGAGCTTCTCCTTGAAGAGGCGACAGCTTCGCTAGAGAAGATCCAGCGGGACTTGTCGGATCTTGAGGTAAGGACTCTGCTGTCGGGAGATTATGACGAGCGCGCAGCGGTGGTCACTATCCGGTCGGGCGCGGGCGGCGTGGATGCCGCGGATTTCGCGCAGATGCTGCTACGCATGTATTTGCGTTGGGCGGAACGCAACGAGTACCCGACCACGGTGATGGACACTTCATATGCGGAAGAGGCGGGAATTAAGTCCGCCACGTTCGAGGTGAATGCCCCGTATGCTTACGGCACGTTGTCGGTGGAGGCGGGCACACACCGCCTGGTTCGCATTAGCCCGTTTGATAATCAGGGTAGGCGTCAGACTTCGTTTGCCGCGGTGGAGGTTATTCCGCTGATTGAGTCGACGGACCACATTGATATTCCGGATTCGGATTTGAAGGTGGATGTGTTCCGCTCGTCGGGCCCGGGTGGCCAGTCGGTTAACACAACGGATTCGGCTGTGCGCATGACGCACATTCCGACGGGCATTGTCGTATCGATGCAGAATGAGAAGTCGCAGATTCAAAACCGCGCGGCGGCGCTTAGAGTTTTGCAGTCGCGTTTGCTGCAACTACGTCACGAGCAGGAGCAGGCGGCTCGCAAGGAGCTCGCGGGGGATGTGAAGGCCTCATGGGGTGATCAGATGCGAAGCTACGTCCTCCAGCCGTATCAAATGGTGAAGGATCTTCGAACTGGTCATGAAAATGGCAACACGGCGGCCGTGTTCGACGGTGAGATCGACGATTTCATTAATGCTGGTATTCGGTGGCGTAAAGATTCTGAGGCCGGCCAGGAGCAGTAGGTGAACTGATGATTCGTTTTGACAGGGTAACAAAGGTTTATACGCGCGGTGCTATGCCCGCGATTGATGATGTGAGCCTTGAGATTGAGCGCGGAGAGTTCGCGTTCTTGGTCGGTAAGTCCGGTTCGGGTAAGTCCACGTTCTTGCAGCTGGTGCTCCGTGAGGAGCGTCCAACGTCTGGGGATGTGTGGGTGCTCGGTCAGAATGTGGGCGAGTTGTCGCGGTGGAAGGTGCCGCATTTGCGTCGCCAGATCGGCATGGTCTTCCAAGACTTCAAGTTGCTTGAGAACAAGAACGTGTATGAGAACGTGGCGTTTGCTATGCAGGTGCTGGGCCAGCCGCGCCACCAGATTGAGACGCAGGTTCCAGAGATTTTGGAGCTTGTGGGTCTGGATGGCAAGGAACGCCGCATGCGCTGGGAGCTTTCGGGCGGTGAGGAGCAACGTGTTGCGATTGCGCGCGCAATGGTAAACCGCCCGCAGTTGCTACTAGCTGATGAGCCTACGGGTAACTTGGATCCAGAGACGTCGCTGGGCATTATGCGCTTGCTTACGCGCATTAATGCGACGGGAACAACCGTGGTGATGGCAACACACGACGCCGATATTGTGGATCAGATGCGTAAGCGCGTGATTGAGCTTGCGGATGGTCACGTGATTCGTGATCAAAAGGGCGGCGTATACGGGACGCAGGGGTAGTAAATGAGAGCGCGTTTTATTTTTTCTGAGGTCGGTAAGGGCCTGTCGCGTAATAAGGCGATGGCGATTTCCGTTGTGCTGGTGACGTTCGTGTCCCTATTGTTTGTGGGTATTGCGGCGCTGGCACAGATGCAGGTTTCCACGATGAAGTCGCAGTGGTACGACAAGATTGAGGTGTCGATCCACATGTGTGCGAAGGATGACCTGGTGGCGTCGTGTAATCAGCAGGAGGCCACCGAGCAGGAGGTTGAGGCCGTCCGTGCGAAGTTGGAGTCTGCTGAACTGTCTAGTTACGTGTCGGAGTATTACTACGAGTCGAAGGAAGACACGTACCAGAATTTCTTGGAGCTTTACGAGGGCACGCCGTTTACGCATTGGCTGACGGAGGACATGATGTGGGTGTCTTTCCGTGTGAAGCTGGTGGATCCGCAGCAGTATCGCCTGCTTGAGGAGGAGTTCTCGGGTGCTCCGGGCGTTGCGGAGGTGAAGGATCAGCGTGAGATTGTGGAGCCTTTGTTCGATGTAATCGATAACGCGAAGTATCTGTCGCTGGGTCTGGCTGGCATTATGACGGTCGCGGCGATTTTGCTGATTACCACCACGATTCGTCTTTCGGCAATGTCGCGTGAGAAGGAAACGACGATCATGCGTTACGTTGGCGCGTCGAGTCTCACTATCCAGTTGCCGTTCATGATTGAGGGAGCCTTGGCCGCTCTGCTGGGCGCGATTGGTGCGGTGGCAGCGCTTTGGGGTGGATTGCATCTGTTTGTGAATTCGTGGCTTGCAAGTACGTTCGCATGGACGAGGTTCGTGGGTACCAGGGAGCTTTTGATTGTGGCTCCGGGCCTGATTGTGCTGGCTATTTTGCTGGCAGTTATTGCTTCGGCAGTGTCGTTGGCGAAGTACACGAAGGCGTAAGGAGTAGGTCATGCGACGTAGTTTTGGATTTGCGATTGCGGCTTTCACTAGCGCGGTGTTGGCGCTTTCTGGCGTGTCCGCTGTGGCTGCGGAGCGTGATGATTGGGTTAATAAACGCGATCAGGCGGCGAATGAAAGCTCGGATCTTGAAGAGCAAATTGCGGGTCTCGATGATGATCTGAAGGAGATGTACCGCAAGCTGGAAGATGTTCGTAAGGATCTGCCGGTAGCTAAGGATGAGTTGGATAAGGCTCAGGCCCAGTATGCGAGCGCTCAGCGCGAGTTGGAACAGGTGACGGATCGCCTGAACGTGGCTAAGGAAGATAAGGCGCGTATTGACGAGGAGATCGCGAAGGCTGGTTCGGAGTCAACGCAGTCTCGGCAGGGTATTTCGCTGATGGTCCGCGAAGTGTATCGTTCTGGAGATTTTGCAGCTTCACCGTTGATGATTGCGATGACTTCGAAGTCTACGGCGGATATTACGAGGAGGGCAGCTGGGGCCGAGACGATGGCGGTTGCACAGTCTCGTGCGCTGCTTGCCGCTCAGGATAGTTTGGCAGTGGAGCGTAACCGTTCTGCCCGCCAGGAGGCGCTCACGGATCGTATCGGCAAGCTTCAGGCGAAGGCGGAGAACGCGGAGCGGATTGCGTCTGAGTCGAAGACGCTCGCAGAAACCAAGCTTGGCGAGCTACAGTCCCTGGAGCAGACGGAAGCGAAGCGGGCGGATGATGTTTCGAAGGTGCGGGAAGAGGCCAAACGTCAGTTAGCGGCCTCGGAACGCGAGTATGAGGTTGCCCGCCAGAACATTGCGCGCATTGATGAGGAGAACCGTCGCAAGCAGCTCGAGTGGGAGCAGAACCAAACGCCGCCGCCGGCTACTGGCGGAGGGGTGCAAACTTCTGGTGTGTTGAGTTATCCGTTGGGACAACGCTATCCGTTGGCGTCGCCGTTTGGCTATAGGTGGCATCCGGTTTACCAAACGTGGCGCTTGCATGAGGGTACCGATATTGCGGCTCCGTGTGGAACGCCGGCGTTGGCAACTGCGAACGGCGTGGTCAGCTTGGTGACGTGGTCACCGACGGGCGGTAATTATTTGTCGCTGAACTACGGTTTGATTGGTGGAAATTCGTATCAGACGTACTACCTTCATTTGCAAAGCGCCGCGGTTTCGGTTGGACAAACGGTTTCGCGCGGTCAGGTAGTTGGCTACGTGGGTAGCACGGGTGCCTCTACGGGTTGCCACTTGCACTATGAAGTGGTTCTTAACGGTACCAATGTTGATCCGGCGAATTACCTGTAATATGGCAGACCCCGTTGCAAGTGGGTCTGATTTTGAGGAAGGCTGTTATGGCGAAGTCTGGGCAGCAGAAGTTGACGCCTGCGCAAAAAGCTAAGGCGCAGGCGGATGCTAAGAAGGTAATTGCTCGCAATAAGCGCGCGACGCATGATTACTTCATCGAGGACAGGCTTGAGGTTGGCCTTGTACTGACGGGCACGGAAGTGAAGGCGCTGCGTATGGGCAGAGCTTCGCTTACTGAGGCTTGGGTTGAGATTTATGAGGGCGAGGCGTGGCTGAGGCAGGCGAATATCCCGGAGTATTTTCAGGGTACTTGGAATAACCATGCGCCGACGCGTAAGCGCAAACTGTTGATGCATCGCAGTGAGATTTTGAGCTGGGGCATGAAGGCTCAGGCGAAGGGGTACACGATTGTGCCGCTGGAGCTTTATTTCATTGAGGGCCGGGCAAAACTCTTGATTGGTCTTGGCCGGGGTAAACAACAGTGGGATAAGCGGCAGGCGCTTCGCGAAGCGCAGGATAAGCGCGAGGCTCAACGCGAGATTCAAAGGTTCGCGAAGGGAATTCGTTAGTTTCAGTGATTTGAGGGCGCGGGTTTGCCGCGTCCTCTTTTTTCTTTGGTGCTTTCAAATACCGGTGTTACTGCGTCCATTTTCCTAATTCTGTTCAAATTTGCGGCGAATTCTATTACATTTAGCAGTGAGCAGAAATGCGCGTATTGGCAGAGAATGATCAGAGATGAGCGTTTTCTGTTGGTTTTTGACGAAGTAGTCAACGTTGAACGCAAAGTGCAATCTATCCGGGAGAAAAGCATGGTGAAGAAAACAACTTTTGCACGCTCTACAGGTGCATTAATGACCTTGGGGGTCGGGCTAGCGTTGGTGGGAACACCCGCGGTAGCTGCCGACTATGATTACACGGCGATCCCTCAAGATCAGATGCGTGCTGTGGCAACTGATTCGGTTGAGCAGGGCGGCGAAGGAGCCAATGGTCCGATCGAGCTGATTTTGGACGGCGACTCCAGTACGTACTGGCATACGAAGTGGAGTGACACGGTTGATCCGCTACCGCACTGGTTTGTGGTGGATCTTGGAAATAAGGTCGACAACCTTGCGCGAATCGACCTTCAGCCACGGCAATCCTCAAACGGTTCTGGCCGCGTGAACGAGTACACGATTTGGGCGGTTGACGCCGAGACTTGTGATGAGAATCAGTTTGGCGAGGCCGAGCCGGTCGCGACTGGATCTGTGCCGTTTGCTGAGAGGCTGAATACGGTTTCGGTTACGTTTGCGCCGGTTGCTGCTAAGTGCGTGAAGGTTCAGTACGACAGCTCTTGGGGCGGTATCGAAAAGCCCGAAACGGTTGGTAGCCTCGCGGAGTTTAACGCGTTTACCGGCACAGAGGTTGAAGCCCCCGAACCTGGCACGGGTCCTGAAATTACCGTTCCAGAGGGTGCCCTTACCATCTCTGATGGCACTTTGAACGTGGTGCTCCACCCGGATTTCCCGCAGGTTGTGAAGTATGAGCTAGGGGACAAGGTTCTTCCCGGCAAGCTGGGCGATCCGCTAACAAAGGTTTCGATTAACGGCCAGGCTACTGCTGTCACGGTTGGTCAGCCGGTTGTTGCGGCGGACTCGGTAACCTACCCGGTGACTGCTGGTGCGGTTTCGTTTAATGTTGTGGTCTCTGTTGCCGAATCGGTTTTGACCTACAAACTGACGGACATTTCGGACCCGGATGGTTCGCTGCGCTACATCGAGATTCCGAACCTCGACCTCGTCTCTTTGCGTGAGACGGACGAGGGCGCTGGCATTTACGCCGCGAATGTTTCGGTGAATCGTAACAATAGCGGAGACATGTTCACGAAGATTGCGGATGCTCCGGTTGGGGCCGTTGCGCAGGCGCGTGAGGCGTGGATGATCGCTGCTGGTACGGATCAGCTCGCCGCTGGTTTCGACTCGAATGCTGTGGTTGACACGAAGGCTAAGAGGCCGGGAAGTGCGCACACCGGTTTCAAGTACACCTTGTCGCGCGTATCTGGCGCTAAGGTTGGCGCGGTTTCGCCCGGCGAGTGGGTGTACCGTTCAGGAGCTGTTGCGAACTACGACGCTGGTTCGGGTATCGGCGTGGATGATGATCCGTTTGTAAAGATCAAGATCACCGCTGATGCGAACGGCGACTCGAAGATCGACTGGCAGGACGGCGCTAAGGCGATCCGTGATATCAAGCCGCGTCTTCCGCAGTCTGAAGACGTACCTAACTATGTGATTGCGCGTATTCCGTTCAATATTGTCTCGCAGGCAGCGCACCCGTTCTTGCGCACGCTTGACGACACGAAGCGTATCTCCCTTGCTACGGATAACCTTGGCCAGCAGGTTCTGTTGAAGGGTTACCAGGCTGAGGGCCACGACTCGGCGCAGGGCGACTACGGCGGTCACTACAACGACAAGGCTGGTGGTCTTAAGGACCTGAAGACGCTCGTTGAAGAGGGTAAGAACTGTAACGCTACGTTCGGTATTCACGTCAACGCAACCGAGTCTTACTCTGAGGCGAAGGCGTTCTCGGAGGAACTACTCGAGATGCCGCCTTCGAAGGCTTGGGGCTGGATGAACCAGGCGTACTACATGAACCCGCAGAAGGACCTTGCAACGGGTAACGTGTTGAAGCGTCTCGAAGAGCTTCGCGCAGACTTCCCCGAGGATTCGAACCTGAACTGGCTGTACTGGGATGTTTACTACGAGCGCGGCTGGCAGGCTAACCGCTTCGGTCAAGAGGTAGCGAAGCAGGGCTGGCGTATTGGCTCGGAGTGGTCTGACGCTATCATCGAGCAGAACACCTGGTCCCACTGGGCAAACGATGAGAAGTATGGTGGCGCTACCAACAAGGGCTTGAACTCTAAGCTCGCGCGCTATGTTTACAACTCGCAGCGCGATACGTTCAACCCGGATCCGATGCTCGGCAACACGAACGTGGTTGAGTTCGAGGGCTGGACGGGGCACAACAACTACAACGCTTTCATTCAGAATGTGTGGGAGCGTAATCTCCCAACGAAGTTCCTCCAGCTGTCTGAAATCAAGACGTGGGAGCCGAACGAGATCACGTTCGAAAATGGCACGGTTGTACGTTCTGACCTAACTTCAATCCCGGGAACTGTTGTTCCTACCAACCGCACGATCGAATACGATGGCGCAACGGTATTCAAGAATGGTGGCTCCTACCTGCTTCCTTGGAAGCTGGGTGGCGATGATCGCCTCTACTACTGGAACCCGACTGGTGAGGCTCAGGATTGGCAGCTCACGGATGCTTGGGCTGATACGGGTGCTCTAAAGCTGTACAAGCTGACGGATACTGGCCGTGAGGAAGTTGCTGACATTCCGGTTAACGATGGTTCGATTTCGCTCCCCGCAACGGACGAGGGCGTAGCTTACGTTCTCTACTCGGCAGGCAATCCGGTGAAGCCAGTTGATCCTAAGTGGGGTCAAGGTTCGTCGATCAACGATCCGGGCTTCTTCTCGGGCACGACGGACGCCTACAAGGTCACCGGTGATGTGTCGGTAGTTAAGACCGATCGTGGTAACTTCCAGGCTAAGCTTGGTGCGAAGCCTGCTGACTTGTCGCAGACCATTACCCTTCCGGAGGGTGAATACTCTGCATGGGCGTGGGTTGAGATCGAGCCTGGCCAGACGCGTAACGTAACGGTTGGCGTTAAGGGCGCCGGCATTGAGGGCGGCGAGCAGAAGACGATGGTTTCGGCTTCCTCCGCGCTTAACGCAACGGCTTCGGATGAAAAGGTCAACACCTACTTCCAGCGCGTACCGGTGCGTTTCAAGACGGATGGCAAGCCGTTCGAATTCTCGGTAGCTGCGGCTGACGGTGATGCTCGCGTTTACGTTGACGATCTGCGTATCGTGGCTCAGCCTGCTGCGAAGGATGCTAATGCGACTGACGCGACCATCTACTTCAACGATTTCGAGAATCAGGATGATGGATACTGGCCGTTCGTGACGGGTTCGACTAACCGCCGTGGTGACGCGCGCACGCAGCTTGCTGAGTTGCATGCTCCGTACTCGCAGTCCGGTTGGTACGGCCTCGTGAATGATTCTGATCGCACGGCAACCGAGGGCCAGAAGTACCTGGACAATGTACTTGAGGGTAACTGGTCTTTGATGGCTCACCAGGAGAATGGTGGTTTGATCCTGCGCACCACGAACGCTTCGTTCCCGATGCTTAAGGGGCACACCTACCGCGTGACATTCGATTACCAGGCGGCTTACGACCAGGATTACCAGTTTGTAACCGGCACGGACGTTCCCGCCGCTAAGGGCTGGAGCGAGCGCATCGAAACCACAACTCCGATCGACATGGCCAGGGGTGAAGGTTGGAAGGACGCCAACGGCGCCGCGGGTGCGGGCACGCAACAGTTCACCTACGATCTGGCCGTGACGACGAACAACCCAACCTTCTTTGGTATTAAGAAGATCGGTGGCCGCGTGCAGGGCGACCTCGTGATCGACAACATTCGTGTTGAAGACATGGGTGTGAAGCCGGTTGCTGAGATCGCATCGAAGCGCGTTGCGTCGGATCAGGCAGGCTTCTACAAGTACGAAGTGACCACCAGTGTCGAGATGGCGGAGGGTAAGATCACGGGCGTTAAGCATGCTCTTGACGTTCCGGAGGGTTGGACCGCCAAGTTGGTGACCGAGAATCCGGCTAACACGGCTGAAGAGGGTAAGCCTTCTGTTGCCAAGTGGACGGTTCTTGCGCCGAAGACCGCTGCTGCTGCTGATGTTACGTTCAACGCAACATGGGTGCGTGATGGTGAGGAAGGCTTGGGTAGCGCGAAGGTTCGTATTGATCCGGCTAACCCGGAGCTTTTGGATCCGATCGAGAAGCTGAGCTTGGTGTCGGTCAGCTCTGAGGAAACCAACTTCGAGAACAGCCCCGGCACTAACGCTATCGATGGTAATCCGGGAACGATCTGGCATACGAAGTACTCGGGTTCCGTTGACAATTACCCGCACGAGATTGTTCTGCAGGCGGGCGAGAAGGACGCTACCTGTGAGATCACAGCGTTCGAGTACACCACGCGTCAGGACGCGGCGAATGGTCGTGCGAAGGGCTATGAGATCTACGTGTCCGAAGATGGTCAGACGTGGGGCGATGCTGTAGCTAAGGGCGAGTTCACCGCTAACTTGGCTCCCCAGGTGGTGGAGTTCGAGGCTCCAGCTCAGGGCTGCTTCGTGAAGCTCGTTGAGCTCAGCGCTATCAACGGCGCTCAGTTTGGTGGCGCGGCTGAGCTCCGCCTGGGTGGCACTGTTGACGCGGGCGAGCAGCCGACTGATCCGACTGACCCGTCCGAACCGACGGAACCGTCCGAACCGACGGACCCGTCTGAGCCGACTGACCCGTCCAACCCGACGGACAAACCGTCCGAGCCGGGTGAGCCGGGTGAGGTTGTGGTTGTGACGCCGGTGGCTCCAAAGTTCGTTAATCCGTCGGCTTCTGATCCGGCTTCGTGCACGGTTAAGCCGTACGCGACGGTTAAGGCTACGGAGGGCGTGAAGTACACGGTCACCGTGGATGGTGTGGAGTTGAAGCCGTACCCGAATGGTCGGTATGTCTACCCCTACGGCAAGACGATCATCGTCAAGGCCGAGCCGGTGGATGGCTTCGAGTTTGCTCCAGGCGCTCAGACTGAGTGGTCTTGGACTGCGATGAAGGCTGACAAGTGCAACACTGCTCCTGCTAAGCCGAGCAAGCCGCTGGCCAAGACGGGTGTTGAGGTCGCAGCTCTTGCGATCCTTGGCCTTGGACTTGGAGCCCTGGGTATCTCCGCTGTGACGGTTCGTCGCCGGAAGATGCAGTAAAACTAGGCTGACCTAGAAACAGTATTTGAGCCCACCTGGAAAGGTGGGCTCAAATACTATCTGTAGAGGTTTACTGTTTGCGTTTGTTGGCGCCTACCGCGTGGCGGATAGCTTGATTGCGGCGGCGAATCTCTTCGCGCTCGCGGCGGTGGCGGCGCTCAATAGCGAGCTGGCGTTGGAACGCTTCTTGTGAGCGCTGGTCTAGGTAGACCACGTCGTTGCGAAGGTCCTTAACGATTGCGAACATGAGCGCTACAACCACGAATAGGAATGGCGTGGCCGCAACGATGGTTACGGATTGAATGTTTGAGAGGGCTCCGTCGCCTCCGGAGACCAGCAGGGTCAGGCCAATGGATGCCGTGAGTAGGCCCCAGATTCCGGCTAACCACGGGGAGGCGGAGGAGCGTCCTCCTTGTGAAATAGATGCCATGACGGTGGAGGCCGAGTCCGCTGACGTGATGAAGAAGGTGCCTAGGAGGACGACGGCGATGATGCCGAAGAAGAAGCCTCCCGGTAGCTGGTGAAGCAGGTTGAACAGCTGGCTTTCCGCGCTGCCGTCACCCCAGATTGATTGGCCTTTGGATTCGAGGAAGATGGCGCTGCCGCCAAAGATTGCAAACCAGACGGTTGATAGGCCGGCTGGCACTAGCATTACGCCCATGCAGAATTCGCGAATGGTGCGTCCACGGGAGATGCGGGCGATGAACATGCCCACGAAGGGGGACCAGGAGATCCACCATGCCCAGTAGAAGATGGTCCATCCGGATAGCCAGGGGCCGGCGGTGCCGTCTGCGGAGGCTGCGGTGCGGCCTGCCATTTCGAAGAACTGGGATAGGTATGCGCCGATGGAGCCGGGCAGTAGGTTCAACTGCGCAATGGTGGGGCCGAGCACGAACACTGCCAGCGCTAGTAGGGCCGCGAGGATCATATTTACGTTAGACAGGTAGCGAATGCCTCGGCCAACTCCAGACATTGCTGAGAGGAGGAAGGCAAGGGTTAGCACTGCGATGATTGTGATGATGAGGCCGGTGCCAGGATCTTCGACGAGGCCGGCAACTTCTAGGCCGGCGCGGATTTGGAGGGCGCCCAGGCCCAGTGAACATGCGGTTCCGAATACGGTTGCGAAGATGGAGAGGGCATCGATGGTTTTGCCGATGGCTCCGTTGGCGTGGCGTTCACCGATGAGTGGGGTGAATGCGGATGAGATGAGTTGGCGCCTGCCGATCCGGTAGGTGGAGTAGGCGATGGCCAGGCCGACGATGGCGTACATGGCCCAGGGGTGTAGCGTCCAGTGGAACATGGCGGATGCCATGGCAGTGCCTACTTCGCGCGGCTGGTGGGTTGGTACGCCGTCGCGGTAGAAGGCGAGGGGTTCGGACGCTCCGTAGAACATGAGGCCGATGCCCATGCCGGCTGCGAACATCATGGCGATCCATGATGCGTTGGAGAATTCGGGTTGCTCGTCGGCGGCTCCAAGGCGGATCTTGCCGAATTTGGAGGCGGCGATGACGATGACGAAGATGACGAAGATGGTTGAGAAGAGTACGAACGCCCAGCCGAGGTTGGTTAGTACCCAGGTGAGCATGCTGTTTGCGGTGGCTTCAAAGTTGGCTGGTTTGCCGAGGCCCCAAACTACGATTGCGAGGATGAGGAGCATGGCGGGGATAACTACCGGCCAGCTGATGGATTGATCTTCAGTTTCAGAGATTAGTTCAACGGGCTTTTCTTGTAGGTCTGCCGCGTTGATTTGTTCTTCTTCGGATAGTAGCGCCGCAAGTTCAGAGGTTGCGGTGGTTGTATTTTCCGTTGGTGGCGTATCTGTTATTTCTGGTTTCGTATGTTGCGTGTCTCGATTTTCGCTATTTTCCATACTTCTATTGTTCAAAATATGGTGGCAGAGTCTAGTTTTAAGTGCTTTTTATGTGGCATCTCTCCATTTGAGCCACTATTTTGCGAAAAATTTGTTTGGCTTCCTCCACCTGGTGTTTTGTCGTGGAGGCGTGCGCCTTCAGTTTGAGTTATCCGGAATTTCCGGATAACTGAGTCTTGATCGAGTTCGCCTGAACGGAAGATATTACCTAAGTGCTCGTTTACAGTTCTGGCGTCCCCGTCGAAGAGCTACGCCATGAGTTTTTGAGTGAGCCAGATGGCTCCTGATTGCCGCGCGACTTATCGACCGCATCCCAAGGGTGTGCTCTAGACTCTTCCTACTCTTCTTAGCGGCCATAAACTTTCCTTCTATTCGGACGCGAACACATACCCGGGTACCTGGCACAGTCGATTCTCTACGTAGAGTCTGACTTGCGCACCGACGTGCCAAAATGCCGCAAAGTGCTTTTGAATCATTCTAATGAACTCTACGGACAAAGATTTGTTTCATCTGTCTGGTATGAATGTGTCGCTACAATTTGCCAGTTCTTGAACTTGCCTCGTAGCTCGTCAAAAATAGGCATTGTGGGTGGGTGCACGGAAATCTCCCAATATAAGGGGCTTGCAGGGATAACTCGATGAATTACGCACCCCGTTCTCTCGAGAAATCGCAAGACTTCTTTGACCTCCTCGATGGGAGGTTCGGAGTAGGTTCGTAAAACGACTTCTGACGTATGGTCTTGGGGATAGTTGTCCAGATTTCGTATCGCTCCATTCATAAACTCAAGTTGGTGATTAGAAAACAACTCCGTATATGTTGAGAATGCCTTGGACCGAACCCTTACGCTCGATGGAGTGAAGAAGCTCTCGGAATAGATAACTAAGCCAGACATCGCAGCAAATGTCTCTGACACGTCATACGTCATGGTGCCGCAGTAGCGGCCGTATAAAACGTTGCTTTGCGCAATGAAAAACTTTAATAAATCAGGGAATCTGTAACTGTATCCACGCGGGCACAACTCCAATGGGCTGTGCCGTTCCTTGCCAATATCCTCGAGAAAATCAAACCATATGGATTGCACAAAAGGTGCGGCCTTTATCACGCTATCTTCATCGGTTAAATAAACGGGTGACCGCAATTACATTATGCCGGTTGAACGAACTCTGTTTGTGAAGAACAGGGCTCTTTCTAACGCCCGGTGCCACGCAGGGCGATTTGCGTCTTCGATATACATGATCGAGTAGAACAGGCTTAGGAGTAGTGGATCCTCGTTGAAAACATCGGGTAAAAGGTGGTGAAACCTTCGTTTGTAGGAATAGAATTTTTCTTCCTGTGAAGAGCTAAAGTACAACTTCGGTGGAGCGTCGGAGTCGTCCTCGTCGTTTGTAGTGTCGTTAGCGTGTTCTCGTTGTCCGTTGCCTTTAACGAAACCAGACAAGATTAGGCCGCTGACGCCGAAGAAGAATACCAACATGAACTGCCAGCCAATATTTGTCTGCTCAAACCAGCCGATCCCTCTTGTAGGGATCTCGCGAACCACAACCCAGTCAAAGTAAATTCCCACGCCTATCGAGAGGAAAGCTTGAGCGAACAGGGTCCACTTTGGATATCTGACATGTCTTGCTCGGAAGACAGTGACAATTTGGATACACCAATAGAAGACGACTGGTAACCACATCAGGTTCCGAGGTCCTTTGAAATTAAAAGGCGAAGATAAAATGTATACAACGCCGATAATCAAGTACGAGTAAACCACCGGTGAGAGGATCCGGTAAAAAATATTAATCTGACTCTCTTCATTGAGTGTGTAGCTCGTGATTTCCTTAAGGTACTTCCCGCGCAGAACCAACGGGCCTGCAGTTCGGATCATAAATTTCGTTAACAGGCCTATGAAAAAATAAATGATTACTTCGGCACCGTGGACCGAATACAGTTGCGCCTCATATGTGGAGATAACATCCATGCGTCAAACCTCTCTAATCGACTAAGTTTCTTTGAAGTTAGTCTGTCAAATGACAAATGATCCACAGGTAGGGTGTTTGTTCTAGGGATACGTCTGTGGAGGACTGCGTGACTAATACCTTGAGGAACCTCAAGTGAGTGCGAGTGAACGAGAGGATAGCGAATAGTTCAATATTGAGGCGTGCACAAACACTTGCAGGTTCCATCCGTGCGTGAACTCCAGAGTCCTTGAAGCGAACTTCCGCACTAGCAGTCACTGCATTCCCAATAGGTGCGTGGTCCGATAGTAGAAATATCTATGGTCGCTAATGCGACTGATCGTTCCATCTCCACGGCGTTGCCCCACTCTCACCAGACCGGGGTGCCAATGACGCCCCACCAAATGTGAGAGCACGGCCTCGCACCCGTCACACCGGTAGTATGTGGCAACCGTTAGAAGTTGGGCTGGCGTCGTTTGCGCGCCGCTAAGGTGATAATTTGCGAACGACACGTGTGAGGTCTATCCAGGAGGAAGTTATGACCGACCAGAATCTGCCCGAACCTACGCCTGAAGAATCGCAAACGCCGCGCGAGAGCGTTCCCGCGCCGGAAGTGAAGCCAGAAAATGAGTCGGCACCTAGTAGCCCTCAGGCTGAGGCCACGCAATCCGGTCCGCAGGCGGCCAACACGGCCCCGAACCAGGCTGACGCATCCATGCAGCAGATTAAGGACGGTGCCAAGCAGTTCGCCTCAGGAATGAAAGGCTTCTACGACCACAAGGTGGCCCCCGCGGCCAACGAAGCGTTCGAGGTGGCGAAGAACTCGGTGCGCGAAACGCAGGGCAAATCAAGTGAGGGCCAGATTTTCGCTTACGGTCCGATAATCCTGACGGGTGCGGGCGTGCTTGGCCTGATCTCGCTGTTCCTGCCAATCGCTCACATTTTTGGTTTCTCCATCAACTACTTCAGTGAACTTGTGGGCAATGAGGGCGTATTCTTGCTGATCCTCATGCTTGCGGTCATTTCTCTGGGAATTGCAACGATCATGTCTGCAAGCCGCGGAGTTCGCATTGCCGCTGGCGTGGTTGGTCTGATTGGCGGCCTCTTTGGCGTGATCGATGGTATTGGCAGCATTTCCGGTCTTAGCGACACTGGCGCCTCGATTGGAATCGGCCTTATCTTCTTGACGCTTGCAGGCATCGCGATGATCGTGGGCGCGGTGTTCACACTTATGCAGTTGCGTAATCCGCAGGTCGGCTCTGGCGCGCAGCCTCCTGCAGAGCCAGCACAGGGGCAGTATCCAACCGGCCCGGTGCAGGGGCAACCTCCGGTAGACCCAACGCAGCAAGGTTAAAGTTTGCAGCTTCCAGACGCAGTTATCGTCCTCGCCGGTGGAACTGCCAAACGCCTCGGGGGAGTATCTAAGCCTGACTACAAGATCGGCAACGCTCGCCTCATCGACATTGTTCTAGATGAGATTGACCGCACCGGGTTTGACGGCCGAATAGTTGTTGTGGCTCCAAGCGAGTTGGCGGTGCGCGAAGGCGTGGAGCTAACGCTTGAAGATCCTCCCTACGGGGGTCCGCTCGCGGGCCTAGCCGCGGGCGTTGCCGCACTTAAAGACCTGCCGGGTAGCGCGATAGTTGCCCTTATGACGTGTGATGCCCCTTTGTCACCCAGGCTTTGGGGCGAGCTTTGTAGCAAGATTGACGAGGCCCAGGCTTCTGTCCCTGTTCCGAAGGATGCGAGGGCGTGGCCACAGTTTCTGCATGGCTGCTATCGCCTTGCTACTTTGCGCGAGGTCCCCGCAGAGCGCAATGGTTCGATTCGCCACGGTTTTGCCGCACTTGAGCCGGTCAAAGTTGTGGACAGGAACTGGTATTGCATGGATGTGGACACGCCAGCGGATGCGGAAGAACTAGCTGTTCGCCTAGGCGCCCGCTTGGTCTAATAGGTCCGTAGCGCTTCCGCTAGTGCTCCTTTAGCATCCAGAATGTGTTTACGTGTTTCTTGGTTGCTAGTTGGTAGTCGATGAAGAGTGCCGCCAGGTCGTAGTCAGGCGGCCCACGGATGGTGGGCTACTGTTCTGCCGCTCGTTCAACCTCGGCCGATAGTTTCGTTTGGCCAACCGTCCAGCGCAAAGCGGTAATAGCAACGCGCGCAACGGGTCGCCTCCACAAAAAATCCTCCAAGCTAACTCGCGAAGGCTCGTTTGAGTCCTCGAGACCCAGCAGTGTTCGCGTTGAATCTGGCAGTAGCGAAATAGCGCCAACCTTCAGCATGTCGTAGCCCCACCTCATCGGGAGCTCCAAAGGAGGGTTATTGATCAGCAGGTCAATAACGTCAGCGGTAGCGGCGGAGAATTCTAACTCGGGGCCGTAAGCCGCAAGCCTCTCGTAAAGCTGAGCCACAGTCAAAGGTGGATCAACTACGCCAAGCAGCTGTGCAGAAATCGCTGACTGTGCCACGTACATGTCGCACTCTTCAGGTGTTAGGGGAGTTGGGCTGAACCGCTGGTAGGCAATCATGAATGACTCAATCTCAGCGCAGTGCACCCAGGTTAGTAGGTGCGGATCCGACGCTGCGTATGCCCTGCCGTCAGGTAGTTCTCCCTTCACTAACGTGTGGATACGGCGCACGTGAGCAATCAGTTTTTCGGCGTCCTCAATCCGCGCAAACGTTGTGGTAGCAACATACTCTGCGGTCCGCTGTAATCGACCCCAAGGGTCATCCTGGTAACCCGAATGCCCGGCAACGCCAGCCATTGCAAGCGGATGTAGGCTTTGCAACAAGAGGGCGCGGATGCCAGCCATGTACATAGTGGGAGCGCCATTCACGCGGGTTATCGGATCATCGTTAGTGAACCAGCGTTCACCGGGAGTGCGCCAAATCAGATCAGCGCGAGCCTGTCTATCCGGCCCCGCCACCTTTTGTTTGATCTTTTCCGCAAACTGGTCGCGCGCGTTAGAAATCCACATGAAGCCAGTATTACAAGACGCGCCCAGATGCACGATTTCTAAGGTCGACCACTGCAGGAGCCCGGCGCATCACCGATCATCCCAATTTTATTTAATCCGTTTACATGTTCGCGCAGGTCACGTATGCTTAGACACAAGAGGTCAGAGCTCTGAGAACAAGAGATGTTCGTTTTAAATAACCTTGACGAGTTAACAGTGAAGGAGAACAAAGGTGTTCGTACACTTGTCACACAAAATGAGTGAAAATGATGTTGCTTTCCCCGGAGAGCCGGTGCTGAAGCTCAGGCAGGATCGCCAAGCTGGCGTTGATGGATATCCCTTCAACGCCTACATCATGGAGCTGCCAAACCACTTCGGCACGCACATGGATGGCCCGCATCATTTCAATACCACTGGTACAAACTTTGAAGATCTTCCCATGGAGTATTTCGTCTACATGGGTGATGAGGTACTAGTTGTTGATCTGCCGCATAAGTGCAAGCCTGGCGAGATCATCACCAAGGAAGATGTAGAGCCTTTCGCTGAAGAACTTAAGGGCAAGGGGCTTTTGCTACTGCGCACGGGATTCGAGAAGTATCGTACGGAGGATCCTGAGATCTACAAGCGTGAAGGTCTAGCTATTCACACGGAGCTGGCAAAGTGGTTGTCGCAGGAGTTCCCGGATTTGCGTTGCGTGGGCATGGACTGGCTCTCGGTAGCGTCGCCGCTTAATGATCACGGCCCTGAGGCTCACCACTGGCTACTAGGCAACTACTCGGACCACCTCATCACCGCTGTTGAAGACATGTCGATGGTGGCGCTGGGTGATTCACCTAAGTTCAAGCTGGTCACGATGGGTCCCCTACGCATCGAGAAGGTTGACTCTGCGCAGGTCAATATCATCGCCTGGCTGGAGGACTAGTCCGGTAGGGTTCCACTCGTTGTAGGGAGACTTACACCAGTGATCGACAATATTCGCTAACAATGCGCATATGCGGGGCGCGACTTCAAACTATCTGAAGTCGCGCCCCTGTTGCGTATTCGAATCAATACGTGACCGCAAATCCCTGCGTTAGTTCAAGGCTCCATAAAACGCGTGTATCGTATTTGCAGGAGAGGAGGACAAGTGAAGCTGTACCGCTACGCCAGCAAACACCCCTCTTTTTCGCGAGTCGTTTTGGCGCTGTTGATCGGAGTTGCCGGAGCGATTGCCATCCTCGCATCCCAGCCTCCTTCGGATGCGAGCCAGATTCTCGGGCAGATTCTGGTTGAGATTCTGCTTGGAGGAGCCCTAATAGCGCTCGCGGCAGGCTACCCAGTGGCGCTGACTGTCAGCCAAATAATCCGCGCGGCCAAAGCCGTGAGCGGTAAGGACTTGCCGGTTCTCGACGCGGGTCTGGACGTTTGGACCCTGTGTGTCATAGTGGTTTATGAGTTCATATACCTGGGGTTCTTCAAAGAGGTTGTGCCTACTGCGGACTGGCACGTTCAGCTGGTGAACTACCAGACCCACGCGCCGATTTACACGCGGGCGTGGTCGCACGTGCTGTTTATCTCGCTACTGTTCGTGTTCGGGTTCCTCGTTTTGAGGTTTAATGAGGCGAAGCAGTTGCCGCCCCTCGTGGTTGTGCTCGCGATTGCGGGGCTTTACTTGGGCGCCGCGTTCGGTCTGGCGTGGACTATCCAGATCACCACCTTTGAAAAGTCCCTCGACGCGTTGCTGATTCTTCCTCTACTGGCCGTGCTTGCGATTGTGGTGAAAGTAGTTGCCATCCAAGTTCGCGCCTACGAAGCTGATGAAGATAGACGAGGCCGCATCGATGGCTCCTCGGTATTGAGCAAACTGGATGCAATGGTGGCGGATGCGAAACGCTGGCCGCTTCTAGGGTTCGTGGTAGCGCTCCCGCTACTTGCCGTGGTGGTCGGAATTCTAGCTTTGTTTGGCCAATCGCCGAGCATGGTGGTGAGGGCGTTTACCGAGACCAGCGACTGGAATCTATCGCAGCAGGTTGCTCCCCAGAATGTGTCTTTTGACGAGCACTATCTTTGCACTGTGGCCGCCGGCGGGCACCGAGCGCTGGTAAAACCGATTCGCATGGGCCTGCGTCATGGTCGGCCGGTGGTTGTGAATCGCCAGCTGCTTGTGGCCAATGCGTTTGAGCAGGTGTTGGAAGAGCGCGTGCCTAGAACTCATCGGGTTATTCGGCGCTTGTATGACACGTATGGTTTCCCGGTTGCCAAGCTGATCAGATCGCAGTGGGCGGCCGATGTCGTGTGGGTTTTGATGAAGCCAGCGGAGTGGTTCTTCCTCGCCGTCCTCTACGTGAACGACCGTCATCCGGAAGATCGCATAGCCCTCCAGTACACGGCCTAACGCAGGCCGGGCACTGAACTTTCGTGTTTCAAGGGCCTGAGTCCGGATTGATTCGGTTTCGCTTATTCGGTTTCGCTTATTCGGTTTCGCTTACCGGCTTCCTCGCACCATCATTACGGATATTCCGCCGATTATTGCAAGCGATGCTGACATTACGTAGAGGCCGGGATAGCCGCCCAGTACTAGCAGGGCGAATGCGGCGAGCATTGGCGAGGCCAGGTTGGGGGTGGCAACCGCGATGGCCATGATGCCAATGTCACGCCCACGGCTTGAAGCGGAGGGGAGAACTTGGTTGATTAGCGCCTGGTCAATGGCTGTGAAGATGCCCCAGCTGGCGCCCAGAATGATGGCTGCAATGATCACGATCGTGTAGTTGGTTGCCCACGCCATTAGCAGGCATGCCGCTGCGATGCCAAGACAGCTAAACAGCACAAACGGTTTGCGCCGCCCTACCTTATCCGATGCTTTACCCGAGATAATTGAGGCAAAAACAACGACAACAGCGTAAATGACGGTTAGCTGCAGTACACCCAGGTCGGGGTCTTCGAGTTTGATTTGGTCGCGCAGGAAGTAAAGCAGGTAAAAAAGCGCAACCGTGTTGCCCAAAGTGGCGGCAAGACGAGAGATGAACACCCACGTGAAGTCGCGGTATGCGGCAATGCCGGTGGCTTCTTTGCTGGTGAGTCCGCCCGCAGCCTCGGCTTCCATGATTGCGCCAGCAAACGCGCCTTCGGTTGGGTGGGTGTTTAATGATGTCTGATTGTGTTTGACCAGGTAGGGCAGGCACAACAGGATCATGAGGGCAGCGCTGGCGATGTAGGCGGCCTTGATAGATAGACTTTCGCCCAGTAGTGTGCCCACCACTAGCGCCATCGTCCAGCTGATTCCCATGACGCCGGAAACTATCCCGTATTGGGAATGGTTCACCCGGTCTGGTGGGATTGCTTGCGAGGCAGTCACGGGCGCGGCAACAAGCATTTGGAATATGCACCAGCCAACCACAAGCCACACGTAGCCAGGCGCAAATGCCATTGCAAGCAGAGTGCTTGCCGAACCGATGGAGCCGATGATGATCCAGGGGGCGCGCCTGCCTAGCCGGCTACGGGTTTTGTCAGAGAAGATGCCAACGAGGGGGCCGGCGATGAGGCCGAGGAATCCTCCGAGCGCCATGATGAATGCCAGGCGTGCCTCTTTGTCGGCGGGGTGCCAGGCGAGGATTTGGTTGGCAATCAGTAGCTGGGAGGGCGCGGCCCACGCGATGTTGATGCCCAGGTACATGATGCCAAAGGAGGCTATCCATCCTCGGGTTACCAGTGGGCGTCGCTCACTCACGGTTTCTCCTGCGGGTCGCTCGTGTGCTTGGTTCCAGCGCGGTTGATGGTGCTTGGAGTGCGATAGGTTTGACCCGCGGTGTAGCGCGCTATTATGTCGCTACTCAGCTCGCCGCTTTTAACGATTTCGCTGAGCATGCGGCCAGATGGTTTCACGATGCGTCGCTGGGTTTCGTAATCGTTGTAGACAATTCCAAAGCGGGGGATTTCCCCATCGGACCATTCCCAGTTATCAACAAAACACCAGTGGTAGTAGCGTTCGATCGGTACTGAGGAGTCAAGGATTGCGCTCAGGTGGTCGGCAAGGAATTTTGGCCGGAAGCTTTCGAGGTGGTTCGCATCGCCGTTATCTGCGCATCCGTTTTCTGTGATCCAGACGGGAACGCCGAGCCTCTCATTTAGGTCTTTGGAGCATTCAACAAGGCCTTGCGGGTAGATTTCCCAGCCGAGGTCGTTTAGCGGAACATCCGGGAATGTGCCGTCTTTGAGCCCGTCAACGGCTGTGCGCGAGTAGTAGTTGAGGCCGATGACGTCGACGTAGCGTCCCTCGGGTACGGGTGAGCGTCCCATTACCGGCCCAAACTTACCTTTGCCAAATGCTTCGGTTAGTTGATCTTGGAACAGGTAGGAGTCTGCGCTGGTGAGGAACTTGTGCCACGGATTGTTTGGGTTTAGGGGAGCGAAGCTACGCAGGTGGTGAGCAATAGTGACTGTCGCATCCGGTGTGATGGAGTGGATGAGTTCGTAGGCGTATAGGTGCGCAATGGCCATGTGCCGCATAACCTTTAGAGTGTCACGCATGCTGACGTTTCCAGGCGGGCCTTCGCGGAATAGGTGTGCCTGCGTGGCGTAAACGTTGGGTTCGTTGATTGTTACCCACTCGTCTACGAGGTCGGAAAGTGCTCGCACAACGTAGCGGACGTAGCGCAGGAATGCTTTGATGCTGAGCGGGTTTGTCCACTGTCCGTTTCGCTCTAGCCACAGCGGGTTGGAGAAGTGGTGGAGCGTCACGAGGGGCTTTATTCCGCGTTCTTTTAGGTCTGCAAGTTCTTCGCGGTAGCGGTCAATTACCGCATGGTCGAAGTGGCCTGGTTCGGGTTCGATGCGTGACCATTCGAGACCAATGCGGGCGATTGGGAACCCGAGTTCGCTCATGAGTTCGTTGTCTTCGCGCCAGCGGTTCCAATGGTCGTTTGCGCGAAACGGCGTTGAACCGTCCGCAATGTTGGGGCCTTGTGCCCACTCGTACCAGTTGTTGTTGGTGTCGCCCCCTTCGATTTGGGTGGCTGCGGATGCGGTGCCGATTAGTAGGCCGTTTAGTGGTCTGCTGGTGTTGCTCATGTGCCCATTATCTTGGACGCGAGTAGAAAATAGGCACGATTGGGGGGGGGCAAGGCTTGCAAAGCGCGGAGCGCGAGTTCTTGATGTTTATTGAGTAAAGCCATTGCTAGAGAGTTGGGGGGGGACTCCAACTGGTAGATAGTAGCTTGGAGTTCGACTATATTGAATTTTAGAATTCATACTTATTGCTTTCTCGAGGAGCAATGTCCGATGGTTTTGTGATCTCTACTCAGCCTGGCTGAGACGCCGCCCTAACAATCGTTGCGTCCTGGAGATCGTCATGCCTGCAATCAACCTCGATAATGTTTCTTTTTCTTATTCATCTAAGCCAGTATTGGACCGTATTGATCTGCATATTGGTGAAGGTGAGCGAGCTTGTCTGATCGGCCCCAATGGGTGCGGGAAAACCACGTTGCTTCGGATCGCATCTGGCGATCTGGCTCCCGAAATGGGTACGGCAAGAGTTAGTGGACTCGCAACAGAGTTGTTCCAAGTGCCTGAGGCTGAACAGTTTGATGGGAGTATCGGTGAATATCTCGACGCGGCGCTGCATCCACTTCGAAGCATTGCTACCCACTTTTATTACGTAGCTGATCGGCTGGAGGCCGACGCGAATCTCGTTGAAATGGGGCTAGAATATGATCAGCTACTAGCCCAGATGACAAGCTTCGACATTTGGACGCTGAACGCGCGGGTTGCGCAGGTATTGACCGAGCTAGGCTTGAGCGCTTTCACAGATTCTGGGCTTAATCGCCATGTTGGGACGCTATCTCCAGGCCAGCGAGTTTGCCTGCAGCTGGCGGCCACTCTCATCTTGAAACCTGAAGTGTTGATTTTGGATGAGCCTACCAATCACCTTGATGTAGAAGCGATTAGGTTTCTCACCGAGACGATAAATGACTGGAAAGGTCCGGTTTTGATGGCAAGCCATGATCGTGCCTTCATTGAAGATACAGCAACAGTCATCTACGACATGGACACGACTGTATGGAACGAGGTTGCGAAGGTTGACGGAACGTGTGAAACGCCGAGTCTTTATCGGTGTGTGGGAAACTATTCCAACTACCTGAAAGAAAAAATCAGAGCCCAGAAAAAACATGATGAGCTGCATGATTTACAACAAGGCGAAAAACGCAGGTTGGCAAAACATAGGCAGAAATCCAGCAGAATCTCCCGAGGCGGAGTTCGTTTAGCAACAGCTGAAGGGAAGGCGAAGAAATATTTCGCAGATCGCGCTGCCGCAACGGCTGAACGCCGAATGCGAAACGATGACAAGCGATTAGAGTCCCTAATAAGTAAAGAGGTGCGCAAACCACGTATCTACAACTTGTCATTCGAATTTGAGGCTCCAGCCACGCGCACAGGAATAGCAGTATCGTGCAGGCAAGCATTCGTTATGCATCGCCTGAACGCCATTAGCTTTGATATTTCGTACGGTGAACATTTGCTGGTCGCAGGTGCGAATGGCTCCGGAAAATCTACACTCTTGAACTGGATCTATAGTGGGCAACCACCTGCTGGGACCGTAGCGAGTGGAATTATTGCGCGCGACGAATCGATCAGCCTTGTGCCTCAGCATTTACCTAAAGAAAATGACGCAGGCTTCAACACCGATGTTTGGCGCGATGGAGTTGGAGAAGTTGGTAAAGGAATCTTGCATCCGGCAATGTGGTCCATACCCGTTCCAGAATTATCGGCCGGCAATCAACGTCGCGCGCAAATTGCGACTGCCCTTGCATCTGCTCCTGCCATACTCGTTATCGATGAGCCAACGAATTATCTTGATTTAGCCTCAATGGAAGCCCTTGAGAGGGCACTATTAAGCTGGACGGGCACATTGATCATTACTAGCCACGACCGGTGGCTCACGGATCACTGGAAAGGTAGACGAATCGACATGCGTTGACGCGGCTTGTTAGGCATTTGGAACGGTATCTGCGCTCATTTTCTTCTCTGGAGATCGTTTCGGAAAGAGGCCTCGCAAGGTTAGCAGGGTTCCGTAGATAACAGAGTAGAGGGCCAGGCGGTATAGGAATGTCCAGACGTCGTTGATGCGAGGCGAGGCTTAACGATGCTCCGAGTATTGTTTCTGCTCAGTGTCACCATTTTTATAATGTCCTCATGGGTGGAGAGAAAAGGTCGCATGGTGGGTTCCTAAGCTGGGCCGGAATTGTTTTGCTTTGGGACTGACCTTGGGTGTTGAGTTTTACCCTTTCGCTGACGGATATAGCCACAGGGGCGCGAAAATGCGCGTTTACCGGCAGTTGAATGGGCACACATCACCTTGTTGCGCACTAACAAGCGTTGTAAGCTGTGAGTGCAAACTGTGAATGGAGGGAAAATGGCGTCAAGTAATCTGACTATCCGTCTTGATAGTGAGTTGAAGGACGGGGCGGCAAGTGTCGTGGAATCCTACGGGCTTGACCTGTCTTCCGTCGTGCGAGCGTTTTTCACGGAAATGGTGAATACCAACTCGATTCCTCTGTCTCTCGATTACAAGCGTCCAAACGAGGAAAGTCTCCGAGCTATCCGCGAGACTCGGGAAATGATTGCCTCGGGCAGTAGCGAAAGCTATATGACTGGCCGCGATCTTATCGAAGCAGCCTTGGCATGAGCAGGCGTCTACAGGCGAAGTTCACCTCGGCATTCAGCAGAGATCTGAAAAAGAAGGTCATCAAGCGGCAATGGGACCTTGCAGAACTGGAATCTGTGGTTGATCTGGTTTTGGACAATACGCAGGAATCTATTGAAATCCTAAAACGCAGGCACCGGATGCACAGGCTCTCTGGCGAGTGGGATGGCAGCAATGAGTGCCACGTTGCAAATGCGGGTGACTGGCTAGTTATCTGGAAAACTGACGGCGGGTTTGCCTATTTTCAACGAACAGGATCACATGACGAGCTGTTTCGTCGGTGAGCGATAATCTCAAGCAGATTAAAGTCCCCGCAATCAAAATCTCCTACACAATGTTATCCGACCAGGCGATTGAGCATTCCTGATCTTAGTTCGGAACGTCATAAACGGGACAAGCTTGTTGGTATGCACCCATTTCTGTACTGGTCACGCGGATCGAGTACAAGAAGTGCACGAACGTAAGAAGTAAAACTTTCTCTCAGCGTTCCGAACTGATCTCTAAGCCGTATGAGTATTCGCCCTCTGGTGGCTCCTTGGTGATGAAACCATTCTTGCGATCCGTAAAATGGTGGCATGTCAACGACGATCAACGTCTATCCAACCAATGGTTTCATGCCTCTAGTTGAACGAACGCGCGCTCGCACACAAGAACTGTTCCAAAGTCTGCTCGACAGGTACCGCGTTGGGGCAACTATCGAGGTGAAGGCTTTTTATCCAAGTGATAATGCAGAAATTCGCTATGTCGATAAAGACGTGGTGTGGGAGCCACGGATGCATTTGGGGTTTGCCTACTGGATTAACGGGCGGTGGGATTCCAGCTCGTGGCCCAGTTGCTTGCCTGTGGAGGATGAAGACCGGATTTGTGAGGAGGACTTGGTTTACCCATTCGAGTCGAAGCCAGAACATCTTGGCTTGTGGCAAATAGTGGAAGAATTTGAGGGCCTGCTTCCTCCTGATCGGCTTGCAAAGGTGCTGGAGCAAGACCATTACTGGTTTGAATACAGGAACTTTGGTGGCCCCGCTGTGGCTTCGACAGGTTATGGGCTGGTCGCTGCGGCGCTTGCCGAGGCGAGTGAGGGAATCATCGCATCATTCGATTCCGCTTTCGATTGCGAGCACAATGGTGAAACTGCGGAGGAGTTCCTCGCTTGGTGGGGTGAGCGGCAAATGGCTTTCTACGGCCCCGGTAGGTTCAAAAATGCTGATCGGTAATAAGCCTCAGCACAGATGAGGTGGGGTGTGCGCCGGGTTACTGTGAAACTGCTCGTATTATTAGCCGCCTCCCAGCATTTTTAGGGAGGCGGCTAATAAGGATTATTGGCTATTTGTAGGCGACTGTGTAGGTGTTGTTACTGGCGCGCAATGCGGATACGTGACCCGACTGCTGCAACAGCAAGGCCGAGGACTGCTATCGCAAGGTATCCCCAAATGTTGTCGCCGCTGGTTTGAATGTTCTTCGGCGGTGCAGGAGTGTTTTCTGCAGTTAGAACGCTTTGGGTGTCGCGGCCAGAGACAATGTTGTCGATCCATTCAGCGGTGCCTGCGAGAGTGGTAATTGCGGCGCTGGGGGAGGGCAGGTCTGGGTCCCCATTAGCTGTTCCTGCGGTTGCAAGTCCGGCAAGTTTTCCGTCAACAAAGAACGGGCCACCAGAGTCACCGCCCTGCATGCCAGCTCCAGAAACTGATTCCACATCCAGGATGGAGGTTTCGATCCTAGGCTGTATGGAGTTGTCAGCTGGGACCTCCGCCATCCCTTCAGGATCAGATTCGGTTTGGCCAGACTGCGACATTCCAGGTGCTGACTGTAGAGCCTGTGGCGGGGCAGTCTCTGTAGACGTGTCAGCGCCGGTAGGGGTCTCGGAATCGGAAGGAGGTTCGGGAGCACTCGGCGTGTCAGAACCGGAAGGCGCGCCACCTAGTAGCTCTTTGACAACCATTTTGGCCATCGGTAGCTGTCCGGATCGTGCCATGGACGAGCTGCTACTCCAACCGTAAAGAGTTCCTGTCTGCCCTGGGCTCGGAGTATCGTGAGAGATTTTTGCGGGGGTAGCGTTAGTTACTTTTTCAGTCAGGTGCAGTAACCCCGCGTCAGATGTGGGCGAAAGAGCCCAAGAATCAGCGTTGTAGACCTTCCCAGCGATGCGTGCCTGGGTTCCTTCGTTGTTAACTGATTCGAGACAGTGGCGTGCTGTGAGTACCCATTGGTCAGCAATGAGTGTGCCCGTGCAGTCACCAAAGTTGCCGATTTTGCCCATTTTGAGGGCGGCAACGGAACTGCTTTCCGCATTTTCTGGTGCCGGATCGCCATATTCGAGTGCGAGGGCCGGAGTGGCAGTCATTAGTAGGGTGGCGCTGACAATGGCCGCGATCGAAAAAGATGATTTTTTCACGGTTAATTCTCTTTCTTGGAAGGAACAATGGCCTTGATTGTGGTGGCAACGAGTTTCTCGGCAGGACCTTGTCCTACGAACTTCTTCCAAAGGCTGGCTGCGACGAGGAAAAATATGATGAAACCGGTTGCTGACAAGGTGGAATGCAACGCGATGTTTTGCTGCCAGTAGAAAGCGGTGAGAATGTGCAGAATGTAAATGGTGAGAGACATTGTTCCCATGGCTGCGAAGGGGTAAACCGCGATTCGTGAGTGGTCTCCTACAATCAGGCATAGGTGGATCACCACGGCTGCGACGGCAACGGAGAGGATGATCTCGCCTAGGACGCCGGTGTGGCCGGTGAAGCTGAGCCAGCTGGGAATGTTTGGGTCGAATCGGAAGTACATGCCAATGCCGGCGATGACCACGCTGATTGCGGTTACGATCCAGGTCAGTCGCGTGTTAGTGGTGGCGTTCGTAGCGGGGTTGCGCTGTAGTCGGCCGCGCAGGTACACGTCGAAAAGAAGCATGCCGCCGGTGAAGTATGCAATCCATGCCAGTAGCGGATAAATCTGTGGCAGTTCGATGGGGGCGTAAACGACTGTTGCGGCGATTGTGGCAGCAATAAATAGCGCGAGCCTCCACCATGTTCCTAATGCGGGCATCCAGGAAACCAGGATCATTACTAAGCCCATTACGATGAGGACCACTTGAATCTCTCCACCGACGGGCAATAGTGCCAGGCCGATGAGGATGATTAAAGCGCCTCGGGCTATCAGCCGGAAGAAAGTGGTGCTGGTGTAGTTTCGTCCGATGATCATCATCGTCGCGCCGGCGATGATGGCAAATAATGATGCGGGTAGGCCAGAGAGCATTACTTTGGTGCTCCAAAGTAGCGAGGCCATGTGGATCGTAATCATTCCGATGATCGCGAGTGAGCGCGCTACATCTAGCCCCACGATTCGTGAAGGTTTAGACACTCAGTTTTCTCCTTTACTAATACTTTAGAGAACCGTTCTTTGGTTAAAAATGCTCCCTAAAACCGGCGTGTCAAAAACGACTTTCTATAAATAACCACCGTTTCTGGCAAAAAATTTAGAAAAATCTGAGCGTATTCTGGATTTGTTTCTAAAATGGCGCTCCAGCGGGCTGAGAGTGTTTGATCCCACAAAATAGAGGGGAAAAGTAGTACTCGTGATTTAGTTTTAGTTTCATGAAGACGGGCGGCTAGAGGGTGTACCCGAAGCTCCTGGGTACGCAGAAACGCAATATCGAAGATCGCGCATGTGAGTTTGGGCTGAGCCGGCAAGACGAAGCGGTGTGCTGCCTGTGTGAGATCTCTAAGATGCTAAACGGGTTCCAATAGTTTCCATAAAGGTGGGGAATGAGAATATTAGAATCTGCTTCGCACGAGGCCTCGTAGTATTTGAGGATTGTGCAGTGTTAGGTTTCGCTACACTGATGTGAGAGTTCTGAGAGTCTCCGTGCAAAGAAGTATTGATGATGACTGATAATACGCCAACGATTGACCAGTTCCGTCCTGTAGTGTTGCAGGTTCTTGCTGATGGTTCAGAAAGACCCTTTCGGGAAATATGTGAATTAGTTGCGAATCAGTTGCAACTTTCAGAACAGGTAAGGAGTGAGCGAATTGCGTCGGGGCAAGCCCGTTACATAAATCGAATTAACTGGGCATGTTCAGGTTTAACACAAGCGGGTTTACTGAAGCGGCCAAGACGTGGGCATTACTTGATATCACCTGATGGGCTGAGCGTGAACGCGCGAGGCCTGACGAAATACTCCGAAAACGACATGATGGAGTGGAAACAGTGGCGCGATTATCAAGAAGAAATTACTGCGCGGAAACAAGACACTACTAACGCAATAACGCGACCATCAGATACGGCCAGTGACCCTATCGAAATAATGGAAGCAAGTGAGCGTACGTTTAATGCACAAACCGAAACCGCGTTGCGACAACTTTTGCAGAGTTCTTCTCCTGAGTTTTTCGAAAAAGCCGTGATAGATCTGTTATGGGCCATGGGGTACGGCGGCACTCACGGAGAGAAACAACACGTGGGGCGTTCTGGTGACGGCGGTATTGATGGTGTTATTCGTCAGGATGCACTTGGGCTTACCAATGTTTACATTCAAGCGAAACGATATGCGGATACAAACAAGGTAGGTGAACCGGAGATCCGAAATTTCATCGGGTCCTTAGACTCCCGTGCGGCAAACCGAGGTGTATTTATTACGACTTCAAGCTTCCTGCCCGGAGCCAAGACGGTCGCGTCGAATTATCGTCACGGGAAGATCGTGTTGATTGATGGGATTAAACTTACCGCACTGATGCTTGCTTACGGAGTTGGCGTACACAGGAGCGAAGAGTTCGTTTTGTACGAGATTGATGATGACTTCTTTGACGAGGAACTCTCCTAAAGGTTCTTTCATGTGATAGGTAACGGTAACGAGATGGTTGCCTGGTTGCGTAAGAATTTCATCTCAGATCCGTCGTAGACGCTTTTTCTGCTCTGATCGGTAGGTGCTGTTGACAACTCCAACTGCATACGCCAACGATATGCCCCTATATGTAAGGGGCGCACCAGAAAAGGTACGCGCCCCCAACGCTCTATGTATTTCTTGAGGCTTGCCGGCTGCAGTTAAGCCGAACCAGCAAGCCCCTGCTCGTTACTGCTTCACGAGGTTCTTGTTCTTCAGTCGGTAAACCACGTCAGCTTCGCGCGCTAGTTGCTTTGAGTGCGTAACGGCGATGACGCACTTGCCTTGCTCGTGGGCAAGATTGCGTAGGATCGCCACCATTTCGCTAGCGGTATCACCATCGAGGTTGCCGGTAGGCTCGTCAGCAAGAATAATGGGCGATTTTGCGGCCAATGCGCGCGCAATAGCAACCCGCTGCTGCTGGCCACCAGAAAGCTGCATCACGTTACGGTTCGCTTCTTCCTCAGAAATGCCTAGCTCCAAAAGTGAATCAACTTTCGCCTTCGAGTCGACCAGGCGCACGTTCTCCAGCGGAGTCAAATAGTCAATCAGATTGTAATTTTGAAACACCAAAGCAATGTTGTGCTGCCGGTGATGCGTGTAGCCGCGCTTAGCGATGTCCTCACCATCCATCGAAATGGTTCCCTGAGTGGGCGCATCAAGGCCCGCCAACAAGCTCAGTAGCGTTGACTTACCAGTGCCAGAGTTGCCAATAATGGCGTAGAAGTTCCCGGACTCAAACTCAACACTGATGTTGTCAAGAACATTTTTCTGTCCGGCCAAGTAGTTAAAAGATACGTTTTCAAGTTTTAGCGTGGTCATGGAAATCTTCCTATTTTGTAAGTGAAAAGTAGTGGGCGAGGGATTAGCTCATTTTGGCCAAAATCCGTTTAGGCGGAAGGCGTAAGATCGGGAAAATAGCGATAAGCAAGGCTGCCAGCACAATGGCGATGATTCCACCAAAAGCCGCGATGGCCGAGGTACTTAGCGCGCTCAACGGGACGGCGCTAATCTGTCCGTCAGTAGCTGACTGCAAAATCTGTACGGAGAGGAAATGCCCCGCGATCTCGCTGGCAATCAGTGCAACAATGAACGCTGGAATAGTCAGCATAATCAGCTCTGTGACAACCTGGGCGAAGATCCGCAGTTTCGAAAAACCAATGGTTAGCAAGATCCCGATCTCGTGAATGCGTGAACGCACAAAGAATGCGAGTACGAAAGCCAAGATCAATCCACCTGAAACTAAGATGACGCGCAACAACCGCAACAGTAGGGTTGCAAAGCCAGATACCGATCCCAGCAGGTCTGCGGCGCCTCCGGTATTGCTAGCAACCTCTAGACCTTGCGCGGCATGTTCTTTCGCGAACTTGATTGCGTGGTCAACGTCTTCTGCCTTGGTTAGGTAGGTGGCGCTGGAAACCGCCGTTTTGCCCGCCAGCTTCTGCGCAGTTTCTAGGCTTGCATACACCGACACGTCAGGATTCTTGGAGCCAGAAATATCCTGCTTATAAACCCCCGCAACTTCTAACTCAACTTCGCTAGAGTCCTTACCGAGCGTCAGTTTGTCGCCAGCTTTAATACCCAGCTGCTCTGCAATCAGTTCAGGCATGATGATGCTCTGGCTACCCTGCAACTTCTGCAAAGAGGTCTCGTCTATCTGCGCATCTTCTTCTGCAAAAGTCGGTAGCTTGCTCACGTCGCTTGCACCAGTTACGGAAACGAATCCGAGCTGCTGCGCTTCTGCCGCGGTGTGTAGCACAAAGTTGTGGCCCGTCAGGCGGTCATAATCTAGTAGCTTCTGTGCGGCCTCTTCTTGGAAATCTCCCGCAGTGGAAGTAACCGTGAATCCGGGAGCAATTCGCTCGGTAGCCGCGTTCGTTACGGTGTTTACGGTTGCGCTAACTATGCCCTGCAGTATGAAAACAGCTGAAATAACGAAAATGATGGCTGCCAGCGTGACGCTTTTCTTGGGGTGGCGCCTTACTGCCAAACCCGCTTGAGTCCAAAACTGCATTACTTAACCGATCTGAGTTAGCAGTTGCTTTGGACGCTTCGAAAGCATCGGTGCCGAAGCAATCAGGGTCGCAACGATTACGAGAATCAGGCCGGCAACCCCAACCATGACCAGGTGCGATGGTTCGATTACAACGTTCACGTGATCCACAGTCTTTTGAATCGTGGAGGTGTAGAAGTCGGTACCAAAGTTCTGACCGCCGTTAAGTTGCGCACTTGTTTGAGCAGACGCGCGCGAAACAATGCCGTCGCCCAGCTTCTGCGCAAGCAAGGTGGCAGTGCCAAACGATGCTACGACGGCTACAACGAAAGCGAAAATGTTCTCCGTCAAGTACTGCGCGAAGATCTTGGCCTTACTTACGCCTACGGCCAGCAGGATTCCTGTTTCTTTGCGGCGCTCATTCATCCAGAGGGCGAGGACCAGTGCGAGTGCCACGATGGTGAAAATCAGGGTGCCAATGAAAGTGGCATTAACGAGGGAGTTGATGCTTTGAAGCGAGTACGCCAGTGCTCCAAGCATGTCCGTGTTCTTCACTAGCTCATAGTGGTCCCAATCTAGGGGTAGAGCTGCGGCAGCTTTCATAACACTGTCCACGTCTTTGACGCTGTTAACGAAGAAGCCAGCATCTTGGTAGATCTCATTTTCGGGCGTAGTGCCGTTCAAGGTCCGCGCTGTATCAAGGTCGGTAAATATAGCGTTCTGGTATAGCTCTAGGCGCTGCGCGGCCGGGCGAGCGTTTTTGCCGCTAAAGGTGCCAACGATCTCTGCATCAACAGCGGCGTCGGATTGGAACCGGTTGTCCGGGTCGTAAATGTTGCCGCGCATGCGCAGCGTGTCTCCAACCTTCAGGTTGTTCTTAGCTGCAAACTCTTCGTGCACCATCACTTTGTGGTGATCATTGTCGGTGAGGTGACGGCCTTGCGCCACGGTGAAGGTTCCCGCGCGGAAGGGGGTGGCGAGGTCTGACTTGTTCACCGCGTTCACCATCACGGCGTTGCCAAACTTTTCTTCTCTCTCTTGTGAATAGTCAGATGCTGCGCCATCTAGTTTGAAAATCTCGGCATTTTCAATGTCTGCCACCGAGCTCATGTTAGCCACGTACTTCGTGATGCCCGGAAGCTTGGCGATTGCTTCAATCTGGGCGCGAGAAACATTTCCTGCACCTCGAGCAGTGCCGGGGTTCGTGCGCTGATTATTTTGTACCGAGAAGCCAGCTAGCAGTTCTGAGCCCACCTCGTCGCTCGTGCGGGCCACAGCCTCTCGCACCGCGAAGGTGGATAGAAGAAGCGTGCAGGCGGTTAATAAAACTAGAAAGATTGTAAGCGACTTGGCTAATTTGCGAGAGACGTTAAGCCAAGCTCGTTTAACAAACGACATCTGAAAATATTCCTTTGCGTCAGTTCTTTTATTTATCAAAAAGCATTAAGCAACGCGAAACTGTATGCATCCTGATAATTGTCTTCAGTTAAGCCTGAGAATCATTACAAATAGGGTGCGAGGTCGGTCACGTTTCGTTTGCTGAGGCATAGGATCGGAACGCCTGCCACCTGCGGAAAGAGTCCGACTTAAAGAGGATCTACCGCACGACTTCAACAAGGATGTCTTGATCGGCAAGCTGTTCTAACACGGTTTTTGGAGTTTCAGAGTCTGTAATGACAAGGTCAAAATCAGTTAGCGGCCCAACTTTATAGAGCGCGTTTTTGGTGAACTTGCTGGAATCGGCGACGAGAATCTTTTTATCTGCAGAGGCAAGCATTTGCCTCTTAACATCCGCCACTCGCTGGTCCGGGTGGAAGGCGTGCGTGGTGGTGAGAGCGGTGGCGGACATGACACAGAGGTCTACCCTCAGCTGGTCAAGCGATTTGATGGTGATGTCTCCAAAGTAGGAGTCGGCCCAGGGCTCGTATTCTCCGCCCACCAATATGAGCTTGGCGTCTTCTTGAGGTCGAACAATTTTGGCGATGAACTCCGCGTTGGTGACAACCGTTATAGGAGTAACCTCCGATAGGTCTTCAACGAGTGAAATATTGGAGGTGGAATCGTCAACTAGTAGTGACATCCCGCGCGTGATGTGTTTCATCACGGCCTTGGCGAGGCGTTTTTTCTGGGGCCGGTTCGCCTGCTGGCGCAGGTGAGCAGAGGACTCTGACAGCGAGGATGCCGCGGGGCTGATCAATCCGTTTCTGCGTTGTACCAGTTGCAGTGATTCAAGTTCGGCAACATCGCGGTAGACGGTCATTTGCGATACAGAAAGAAGCTCCGCGAGCTGCTCAACCGTGGAGTTTCCGTGGGTCAGCAAGTGGGAGAGTATGGAGTTTCTGCGGGCTTTAGGTCCGTGGATGCTCCTCTTATCCATATCTACCCTCCCTAGTTGAAATCCTGCTTCGGTCTAGAAGACTATTCAATATTAAAACCTGGCCCCGCGATCCGTCAGGTTCGCGGGGCCAGGGGTGAAAGTTACGGTCTCTTGGGGAGTACCGCGGCTGCAACTTCCGTCTTGACGTCGGTTGCAGCTCCCGAAATGATGCGGCTTACAGCCGCTAGTAGCGGAAGCTCATCCACCAGGTCGGGCGCGTGTTGCTTTACAAAGCCAACGGCCAGGCCTGCTGCCGGTACGCCCTCAACGGTTTGCTCCAGTCGATCCATCTCGGCTAGAGCCTCCTTTGCGGTTTCTCCACGGCCTAGGCGCACACCATAAACCTTGTTGCGACCCGACAGGCCGGTGACTTCCAGGTCTCCAACGCCAGCTAGCCCGAAAGCGGTTGCCGGATCTGCGCCTTGTGACTGCCCAAGCAGGGACATTTCGCGCACAGCCTGCGCAAACGTTGCAGCCTTGAGGTTGTGGTGCGGCACCCCGGTTCCTTCCTCAAGGCCATCCGCGATACCAAGCGCGATGGCATACACGTTCTTCATGGGAGCGCAGATTTCCACACCGGTTTCGTCGCCGCTCGGCTCAATGCAGTAAACATCGGAGCGGGCTTCGCGAGCGAAACGCGTGGCCAGGTCCTTGTCCTTCGAGCCAAAGATCGTTGCGGTGGGCTTGCGTGCCGCGCACTCATTGGCTTTAACGGGACCAGCGATTGCAACGATCGGCGGGACGGTTTTGCCGTTAGCCTTAGCAATCCGCCTGATTGCGTCCGGCAGCAGCTGGATGTTGCCATCCGGGCCTTCATTAAAGCCCTTGGATGTCAGCCAAAGTGCCTCGGCCTTCTCGATTCCGTCAAGGGCTAGCTCCGTAATCTTCTCGACGCCCACGGAAGCCACCGACATGACCACGACGTTAGCGCCGTCGAGTGCGTCGTTAAGTTCTCCACTGCGGTAGAGCTTGACGCCCTCGGCTACGTGCTCGTTGGTGCGCGGGTGCGGCTTTCCGGCCTCAATCGCATCGAGGAGGTGGTCGTCGAGCCACGTTCCCCACAGGCGTACCTCCCAGCCCGAATCGATGAGTGGCGTGCACAGCGCAGAACCCATAGCTCCGGCGCCCAGTACGGTAATGATCGACATGTTGTTCCTTTCCGTATCTTTAAAGCTCAGCCGCAGGGGACTCGGGCTTCGTGGATGGGTATTTCAAGGAAAGATCGTGGAGGCGTTCGAAAGTGTCCTTGAGCTTCGGGTAAAGCTCGTGCTGAATGTCCGCAATCTCCTTGTAGTTTTCATGCGCATCCATGTCTGGCTCAATGGTATCGCCATAGCGGGCCATGCCAACGGCTGCGCTTTGGACGTCCTCGTACGCATCCGTGGACGCCATTGCAAGAACTGCGGCGCCGAGGGCGGAGGTTTCATCTTCGAGGCAGACAGTGAGGGGCAGGCCCGTGCAGTCGGCCATGATTTGGCGCCACAGCTTGGAGCGAGTGCCGCCACCCATGATGCGTAGGCCCTGAAGCTTCACACCCGTGCCTTCCTCGATGTGGTTGAGGTTGTAGCGCATTTCGAAGCCGATCGACTCGAGGATCGAACGGTACATGTGGGCGCGCGAATGGGTGCCGCGCCAGCCCACTACGGCGCCGCGCGCAACGGAATCCCAGTATGGGGACTGCACTGCGTTCCAGTAGGGGAGTGTTACGAGGCCTTCGCAACCGGCAGGAATCTTTGAAGCTGCTTCATCCAGATCCGGGTCAGGTTCGCCCAGGAGCTTCGGATCGCCCAGCGACTTGCGGAACCAGCCGGCCAGGTAGGAGCCAGAAGACTGTAGGACCTCAAACACGTAGTTGCCGGGAATGCCGGAGACATGCGTGCGGAATACGGGATCGTACTTGTAGACCGGGGATTCAACACCTGCATTCACGGCGGTACCGAGGTTAAGATAACCAATCTCTGGCGTAACTGCCGCAGCGCCAATGCCGGCGGCCTGTCCGTCGCCAAGTCCGGCGATTACTGGAATTGACTTCGACAGGCCCCATTCGGATACAAGTTCATCCTTCAGCATCGCGATTGGGCTAGCTGGTTCAACAAGCTCAGACATTTGATCGCGGCGCACGCCTGCGATCTCAAGTAGCTCATCCGCGTAGTCGCGCTTTTCAATATCGAAAAGGCCGAGCGAGTCCGCGGCTGCCTGCGAAGAAGCCCAACGGCCGGTCAGATTGAATGTGATGTAGCCGAGGACGTCAACGACCTTGTCAGCCTTCTCGAACACCTCTGGCTCGTGCTGGGCAACCCAAGCCATCTTGTAGATCGCGGGGGTCACGCCCGCAGGTTTACCGGACAGCTGGTGGATGTGTGCTGAGCCGTACTTGCGGATCTGCTCGGTTGCGCGGCCATCAAGCCACAAAATGCCGTTACGAAGCGGTGTGCCATCTGCCTTGAAAGGTGCGAAGCTCTCGCGCTGGTGCGTAATGCCGATTGCTTCAATGCGCTCGCGGTCTGTGGGGGAGAGCGCTGCTACGGCCTCGCCAATCGCGTCGCGCGTGGTCTCCCACCAGCGGATCGGGTTGTGCTCGTAGCAGTCCATCGCGGGCGTGTGTAGCTGAATGTTGCGTTTTGCGGTGTGTAGCACGTGCCCGGTGGCGTCAACAATGATCGCTTTGGTGGACGTGGTGGACGAGTCAATAGCAATAACAAGGGGGCCAGCACCAAGGTGGTGCTTGTTCTCAGGTGTCATTAGAATCTCCATTCTTCGTTGAATGCACCATCAGATTATCCACACGATTAACAAAAATCAACAGGAATTCTGCTAAAACCCACAAAATATATGAAAGTTTGTTTTTAGGGCTGTTTTTCCGTCGCTGGTTTTCTGACACGGTTGTCGTAAAAAACGCTGTATTTCAACAAAAAGTCGAGGTCTTAGCCGTGTATATTCGTATGCGGTTCATGAATGAAGGATGGAAACAATGGCGGATGAAGCTAAAAGCGCACCTAGAGTTTTGGTCATTTACAACACCCTGACCGGATTTTCTAAGACCTATGGGACTTGGATCGCAGAAGACCTCGAGGCTGATCTTCACCCATTGTCGGAGGTAGTCGAGGGCGTGAAGAGTGGCCGCATCAACCTAGCGTCATATGACCTGGTGGTCTACGGCGCTGGCGTGCGAATGGCGATCATCCGCGGCTTCAGAAAGTTCCGCAAGATGGCAAAAGATGCCGGCATTTTGAATCAAGGTCGCGTAATCGTGTGGGCAAACGGGGGAACGCCGCAGCACCCGGACCGAGATTGGAAGTGCGCAGCCCGCACGTTCACCAGGAACGAGCTGGCAAAGGGTGAGTTCCCATTCTTCTACTTCGAGGGCGGGGTCCGCTATGAAGGCCTACCCGCAGCTGAAAAGACGCTACTCAAGATCTTCGCTAAGCGAGTGCAGAAGTACCGCGACCGCGGAGAGTGGGCTGTAGCCGTGGCCGATAATATTGCGCAGGGCTACGATCACACGAACCGTGACTCGATTGCTCCTCTGGTTGAGTGCGCCCGAGAGGCTTTGAATCACCGCTAAGACAGGTCTCCGCGCATGCGCCCGCCTACAATGGGGACGCCGGATTCTCATTTAGTTGAGAAAGCGCCAAATTGTCTCCTCGTTCCCGTATGGTGATGGGACGGCCACAAAGGTGTGGTTAACGACGAAAGGCGTGTGAAGGCATGAGCAAGTATTTCGCCGGTATTGACGCAGGAACAACAGGCGCAAGCGTCATTATTTTCGATGGTGCCGGCAAGATCATTAGCAGCGGTTACAAGGAATATCGCACTAAGCATCCTCATCCTGGTTGGGTGGATCAGGATATGCATGAGCTTTGGGACGGTATTTGTTATGCCGCGAGGAAGGCAACAGCCTCGTTCCCGGGCGATGTGAAAGACATTGTTTCGATCGGAGTTTCGTCGCAGCGCGGCTCATTCATTCCGATTGATGAGGATTGGAATCCGCTTAGCGACGCGATTGTGTGGTCTGACGGGCGCTCGGGCAAGCAGACTCGCTGGATGAAGGAGGAGTTTGGCGAGGAGGGTTATTACGAAATTTCAGGCTTGAACATTTCCAGCCTGTGGGTGTATCCCAAACTGATGTGGCTGAAAGAGAACTGGCCGCAGGTTTATGCCAAGACTTGGAAGATAGTTAACGGGCAAGAGTGGATTTTGCACAAGCTTGGCTCAATCGAGCTGTTTGCAAATGCGTCTGCGCTTAACTACAACGGCATGTTCGACATCAAAACCTTGGAATACTCGCCGGAACTATTTGACCGTGCGGGACTCGACCTAGACATTATGCCACCTCTCTTGCACGAGCTTCGCCCGATTGGCGAGGTTAGCGCGCAAGCCAGTGAACAGACCGGGTTCGCGAAGGGCACGGTGCTCTCGCCGGGTGGCGGTGACCAACAGTGTGCTGCCGTAGGGTCGGGTGTGAATAGGCAGGGGCTGGCAGAGCTGTCGCTCGGCACGGCTGCTGTCATGGTTGCCCAGCTTGACCAGGCACCCGACATGGCCGCGAATCTGCAAAGCGGCGTGTCGTTTGGAGCTCATTCGATCCCGGGCCGTTGGGACATGGAGGGCACTGCACACGCCGCGGGCGCGGTCTTGCGTTGGTGGCGTGACACCTATGGCCAGCCGGAGGTAAGAGCGGCCGCTGAACTTGATTTGAGCCCGTATGACCTCATCGCGCTTGAGGCGGCGAAGGCGCCGGTGGGCTCGCATGGGCTGATCTTCTTCCCGTTCTTCAACTCGCAGGCGAATCCGTACTTCCATGACAATGCGCGAGGCGGCATGCTGGGCATTACGCAGATCCATACTCGTGCTCATTCCGCGCGCGCCGTGCTCGAGGGTGTGGCCTATGAGCTGCGCATGAGCGTGGAGGCAATGGAAAATGCGATGGAGGAGCCGTTCGAGACGATTCGCCTCTCGGGTGGCGGCGCGAACTCTGTGTTCTGGAGTCAGGTGCAAGCCGACATTTATGGCCGCCCAGTTGAGCGCCTGATCGTGTCCGAGTGTGCTGCGCTCGGCGCTGCGATTCTTGGCGGTGTTGGCGCGGGAGCACTGCCTTCCGTTGACGTGGCGGTGGACAACATGGTGCACACGCGCGGGTTTATCTACCCGAACGAAGACAACCATGCGGTATACAACGAGTACTACGAGGTGTTCAAGAAGGCGTTCCTCGCTTGGGCGAATGCGGATGTTTACAATGACCTCGCAGACGTGAACGCGCGAATGGCTGATAACCCGGCTGCTAATTAGGTGCGCTAATCGGGCCTGACCGCCGCGCATGAAAGCAGGTTGATGGCTTAAGAGTGGTGGGGTGTTGCTCTTGAAGTGTCCCCCGGAAGTTGGACTGGATTATT
>NZ_KV808730.1:0-191611 GCF_001812395.1 Actinomyces sp. HMSC075B09 | reverse complement strand
GAAGGAGTTTTTGCGTTCAACGACTCAACAAACTTGGTGAATGCCTGCTCATCCACATTCATCGAAGCAGGAACGTGGTGGGATGACAAGAGGCCTGTAGCCCGGCTCCAAATCGAGGAGGAAGGCTTAAGAGTCGCCTGCGCGGTCTGCGCTGAGTCAACACTAAAGCCCGTATCAGCTAGGGGCGTACTAATAGTCTGGCCCTCAATAGTGAGATCCACGGTGCGTTCGCTCGCGGCAGCCTCAACCTGCTGTTCGATCTGAGTTGCCGTCTTGCCACTCACGTCGATACCCGCAACTGTCGTACGGGGCAGGGCCTTAGCACTGTACGCTTGTGCAAACCCGAACACCCCCGCAATCGCAAGGACAAGTACCACTGTTAAAGAGATGAAAACTTTTGACACTGTGCGCATAATTCGATCCTACGATATGCGCATGTATGTTTGTGCTTTAGCCCGCGAAATACAAGGGAAATCACGCCATAAATGAGGCAGAGTGATCGCATGATCGTTTTGCCATGATAAAAAGGGAGGCTTATTTGTAAAAATGGCGAATTTTGCAAATAAGAGCCTCTTGAGCGCGGCCTATTTCGCAAAAAACGCAAATTTTGCAAAATAGGGTTTAGTTGAGCGTATGCTATTTGCTAAAGATCTTGTTCTTTTGAAACTTCAAAACATGGTCACTGAAGCGTTAGGCATAAGATGATGGGAACCTACAAGTCGCTACGTGTTCTGTTCCATAAGACGAATCTGGACGCTAGTAGCGTTGTCAACGTGGAACTCGAAAACCGTCTAAATAGTCCTGCGACCGTAAAGTACCCGTACCACGTTGGAAATAACCCCCTATTCGCTGTTATCACTCGCGCCATCTATGAGTTGTCGGAAACCATATGGAAAATCGAGCAGGAAATCCAGAAAGCGTGGAATGTGTTGCCCGGCGTGGCACAAAATCACTATTTCTACACCCTCCTGGTTGAAGAAATACAATCCACAAATGAGATTGAGAATGTTAAGTCAACTCGGCGTGAGGTAACTGAGGCACTCAACGTGGCAATAGATAAGAATATGCCCGGACAGCCGAAGCGCTTTCAAGAAATGGCTAGTACTTTCAAGCTACTCATTGGTGATAGCGGCGGCGAAACGATCACCTTTCCCCAAACGCTGACTGATTTGCGTGCGCTTTACGACCAACTCCTTGGTGCCGAAGTTTCCAGCGAAGATAAATTGGATGGTAGCCTGTTTCGTCTCGGCGAAGTGCACGTAACGGACGGTTCGAAATCCATACACAAAGGCGTGTTGGGGGAAGAGGAAATTAAGAGTCGGCTAAGCGTTGCGCTTGATGTCAGTAGTGCAGAGAAAAAGCCCATGCTCGTGAATGCCCTGGTCGGTCATTTTATGGTCGAGCATACTCACCCGTTCTACGACGGCAACGGGCGGTTTGGGCGCTTCTTGCTTGCGTTGAACTTACGGAACATCCTGTCTGCGCCAACGGCTTTATCTCTTTCTGCAGAGGTTATGCGGCAAAAGAGGAAATACTACAAAGCATTCCTCCAGGTAGAAGATCCCATGAATATGGGCGAGGTAACGTTCTTTATCAGCGACATGATGGATATATTGCTAGCTGCTCAAATGCGATTGGTGGAATCATTGCGTATACGGCTGGTGAATCTTGAGAATCTTTCGCAACGCATCGATGTGATTGATAAGGAGTTCAAGAGCCTTACGCCGTATCACCTACAAACATTGTTTATGCTCGGCCAGATTCTTCTGTTCGGTCCAAGAAGGGGTGGAAGCCTCGATGAGATATCCAAGTTTCTCAAAAGATCGAAGAGCACCGTGCGTCCGATGCTTAAAGAGTTGACTGAAGCAGGATTGATCGAAGAAGTCAGTAGGCGTCCGCTAGTATTCGCTTTGACACCAAAAGGTGAGGAGTTCTTAGAACTGGAGAAACCTTCCTTCGACTGATTTGATGCGGCTGTCAAACACGATTGCCTTGGGATTTGGGAGCGCGCAAGACGGGCCGCCTTGTTACGTTCTTCACCCGCTCGCGGATATCGATACACTTGGCCACGTGACTGAACTGTTTGAAGGCGTACGCCGCCGCACCCGCCCAGAGGTCCTCGCGCCAGCCGGAAACCTCGCCACCCTTAAAACCGCATTCGATTTTGGAGCCGACGCCGTCTACCTGGGCGGCAAGGACTTCGGCATGCGCTCCGCGCCCAAGAACTTCGCCCTCGAAGACATCGAAGAGGCCGTGAGCTACGCGCACGAGCGTGGTGGGCGCGTGTTTGTCACCTGCAACATCCTGCCCAGTTCCGGCGAAGTTGAAGCTATGAACAACTACATGGGGCAGCTGGGGGATATCGGCGTGGACGCCCTCATCGTCACCGACATAGGCGTGCTCATGGCCGCCCGCGAAGTTGCTCCCAACACCGAAGTGCACATCTCCACCCAAGCCGGCGTCACCAACTACCAGGCCGCCAACGCCCTTGCTCAGCTAGGCGCAAGCCGTGTTGTGCTCGCCCGCGAACTATCCCTCGAAGACATTCGCGAACTGCGCAAGCACACTCCAGATGAACTCGAAATTGAAGCGTTCGTACATGGATCCATGTGCATGGCATTTTCTGGCAGGTGCCTCATTTCGCAACACACCACCGGCCGCGATGCCAACCACGGTGACTGCGCGCAATCATGCCGATACAAGTACCACGTTGTGGAAGAGCGTCGGCCCGGTGACTTCATTCCCGTTGAAATCACCGATCAAGGCACCTTCCTGTTCAACTCTAACGACATGAACACCATCGAACACATGCACGACATCCTTGACACCGGCATTACCTCTCTTAAAATCGAGGGGCGAGCCAAAAGCGCCTACTACGTTGCCGCCATGACTAACGCCTATAAGACAGCGGTGAATGAATACATGATCCAACGCGGCTTCGAAGACTTGGCCGGTAATATCCTCACGCCATTCCATGACCAAATCCACCTGCCCGAAAACCCGCGGCCCGTGGTGCCTGTTGAATACCCGGGTTGGTTAGCGGACGAGCCCTACAAGGTTACTCACCGCACCTATTCCACGGGCTTCTACTACCCGGAAAACCCGGCTAGTGAAGATGTGAACCGGGGCGGCTACATCAACGAGTGGGTGCTGGGCGGCATTGTCACCGACTATGACGCGGCCGAGCGCAGACTTTACCTGCACTCCAAGAACAAGCTTGCACCCGGCAAAGAAATGGAGATTCTATTCCCCGGGCGCGCGCCCGTAGTCATGGAAGTTCCCGCGCAAGGGTTGCAAGATGACAAGGGCCGCGCGGTCGAAACTATCAACCACCCGGCGCGCATATTCTCCATGCCCTGCGACATCGAGATACCCAAGGGAGCAATGATTCGCGTGCACGCCCGCCTATACCACGGGGGATAGGGGGGCGATGCCCGGCGCAGCGCAGGGCATCGTGCGCATGCGCGTTTGGTGCCCGCTTCGGACGAGGCCCCGCAGGCTGAGCTTGCCTGCAGGCTGAGCTTTACTTTCCTACCTGCCAAGCCACGAGGGGCACCTCTGAATGCTCAGGGAAACCTGGCTTAGCAATGCCCTCAGTGAGCGCGAATGGAACTGAGAATCCGGGTGTAGAACCTAGATACTGAGCCGTATCTGCGGCTAGGTCCCACACGTACATATCGCCATTAACGTTGCCTGAACCATTGCCCCACGCGTATACGCCGGCTGTTAATGACGCAGCCACGCCGTCAGCGCGGGTGTAACCCCAAGATTTGAAACTATTGGAACCACGGTCAAAAGCGCCCGTCCATGTACGAGCCGAGCAGCGATCCTGCAACGTAACAATCAGGTTGTTCGCATCAGCGGCGAGCCACTGCACCTTAAAATAATCTGCCAGCTCGAGCTTCACCGGATCACTGGAATCATTCCAGCGGATTGTGAACACATCGCGATCGGCATCCAAACCATTATTCGTAGTGTCCTCAACCCAAGCCACCTGCTCGCCAACCGCAACTGGAAGGCGTGCAGGCTTGATTATCTCGACCTTGGAAGGATCATCCACCTTGGCTTTCACAACCGCTTGGGTCCACGTATCGCCTTCACGAACGTAGGTTTCTGCAAATACGTGGCTGGATGTCGCCACTGGGGCAAACCATGGGGTAGGGGCAGGAACTGTTTGTTCACCCGTCAATACCCAAGACGAGGTCACCTCGCGGGCCGTGCCACCCGCAGAATCAGCCGTCATGATTCGCCAGGCCATCTCGCCTGCAAACGGCGGCTGCTTCGGATCAACCAACTGCTCAATCCAAGTAGCGCGTCCATTGTTCAAAGTGCCAGCAAGAGCCGCCGGCGCCGCGGCTTCTGGAAGTTGCTCGCTGAGCAGCTCGGTGTTCTCGAAGGGTTTGAAAACACCAGCCTGCCAAATCCCTGCATTCGAAGGCGGGGCTGGTCGGGGCTCGGGAAGAATCTGCAAACTCGCTACCACACCGTCCACACCCGCTCCGATGAACTGCAGGCGTTGCCCGTCAGCGCTACTCGCACTGAACTCTCCAGACCAATCAGCCGGGCGGTTAGCCGCAAAATCGTGAATCGACCCTGAAACGGGCGAGCCGTTAACCGCGACCACAGCTTTTGCAAGATCAGCTGGCTTATCCGCGAAGGCAGCGCACTGCTCTGGATCCCTAAAATCCACCTCGCCAATCTGCTGCGAGGCAACTTGAGAATCAGAAGGGACGGGGTTATCCGTGCCCTTTTCAACACTGCTATCAACTGACGTGGTGCACCCGGCCAGAACCAATGCGGCAATAAGGGCGCAGGGGAGAGCGCTTCGTTTCATCAGTACACCATGCCGTGCCCGCCACCGCCGTAGTTGCCCAGGAAGTTGTTCCCAAACTGCACAGCGTTGTGGTAATCAAAGTAGCGATTAGCAGAATACCCCGAAATCGCAGAGCCCGGACCGCCCGGATCTACAAACCCAACTGTTCCACTCGAGTGGTACCTGTACGCAACGATAATATGCGAGGACGTTCCCACATGGCCGTTGTAATGCGGCCCGCCATAGTTCTCGACCGTGTCTACGAGCACGGGGCGACCGGTGAAGAACGAGTTCTTCACCTTCGCGTCAAAATCGCGTCCAGACGGGAACGTCCACTGCTGATAATCATTGGTTCCGCGCCAGCGGTTCAAACCGACTGACAGACGCTTACCTTCCCAAGATGTGCCCCCGGTATAGCCCGAACCCACATTCGCGTAAGAGGGCCCGGCCAGATTCCAAACCGTCAAAGGCTTACCATCATATCGGGAGTTTCCAGCGTCCAGATACCGCAGCGTCATGTACATAGAGGTAGGGCCACAAGTTGACCCATCGGGCTGGCCAGTCCAACTAATTGGATGAGTCAGCCACGATCCGTTCACCTGCACCCTAGGCGCATAACCAGCCGGCGTGGAAAAGCCGCGGTTCGAGCCCCTATATGTTGCGGTGTACAAGTAGAGCGTGCCATCTTCATGCACTGCATAAACCTGTTTGGAGGAGGCAGAGAAGGCCCCTGGATGCAACGAACGCATACGGTGCCAACCCCAACCGATAACCTGAGGCTCACCAAAACCACCCGCCGATAGCTGCGGTAGCATAACCAGGTTCCCATTACTTCTGATTACCAGCAGGTCGCTCCGCCCGTCGTTATTCCAGTCATCACTTGCAAAGGCGCGAGGCATATCTGAAGCTATCGAAGCGGGGATTGTGGTTGGAACTACCGAGTAGAACGTGCCCTTTCCATTCGACTTTGACACGCCTACAGTTCCATCAGGATTGCGAACATAAATAGCAGGGGATCCTCCCGGCCCTTGCCGGACCAGCCACATGTGGGTGAAGTTCTGCCAACCATAGCCAATAACATACGACGAGCTGAACCCACCCCGGCCGGACCCAGGATAAAGAAGCAACTTGCCGGAGGTCGTACGGGCAATCACATCGGGGGTACCATCCCCGTCTGCATCAACACCTGACAATACTGTTAGAGAGCCCCAACCCCAACCTATCTGGGGATACGGCGAGCGGAAACCTCCTGTTCCACTCCCACGGTAGAACATGAAACTGCCGTCACTCTTAATGATGCCGAGGTCAGGATTGTCATCGCGATCAAAATCGCCAAGCCCATATACGCCAGAACCTGGCCAGCCACTGCCAGCTCGTTTGCTAGCAGAGAAGGAAATGTCTCGCGAACGCGGTAGCGGCGGGGAATCCTGATCGGCTGGTTTTACTTTGCGTGTCACCTCATACTGCAGGAAATCACGGTCAGAATTAACCACATCGAGGTAGCCTGACGCGCCCGATGAGAACCCGTTAATAGCTGCGTACTTAACCGGCAAGCCGTTCAGCTTAATAGGCTCCATAGCGGAAAAAGATTTGTAATCGGTTGTCGATAACACCTCTAGATTCGAGCCGTTCACCCTCATCAGCGTTGAATATCCAGTTCCGGCTAGATCTCCCGCACAAAACGTATATGAGGTAATTCCTCCCGGTAGCTCGACCGTATACGGAGTGCCCCACGTTCCAGACCCGTTAGTTGGGTAAACCCAAGTAGTGTCACCTCGCTGACCAATCAGAGCAGGGTTGCCTCCCGGGCCTTTCGGCACCATTACAACTGACTGAAATGCGTGCCAACCGTAGCCGATTATCTTACTGCTTTTGAAGCCTCCATCGCCGTTACCACGATAGAGGTAAAGGTCTGCATCGTAGCGAATCGCCAGAATGTCTGTGTAGCCATCGCCGTCAAAATCTGCACCCGTCATTAAGATGCGCATATTGTTCCAGCCACGGCCAATCTTGCGAGTGCCATTAAACCAGGTGGCTTCTGTGCGCGGGTAAAAGTGGAGGTCGCCGTTAGGGCGAACAAGGAATACATCATCGGCGCCGTAACGATCAAAGTTGCCAGCGTTGTAAATCGAGCCGTTCCAGCCAAATCCAATGCGACGCGGTGAGCCGATCTGCCAGGTATTTGAACTTTCCGGTGCGCCAACCGCTTCGGGGATTTCCTCATCGGACAGCTCAAGCTCCTCAGTAGGCGCACCATCCTCACTCTCTGAAGGAGCTGTGGTCTGTTCATCTGCGGATGTGCCCTCATCGCGCGAAGTCTCAGTGGTTTCGCCCGAGGGAGCTAAACCTGGTTCCGGTTGCTCATTTTGCTCCGTAGACTCGGGCTGCGTCTGTGAGGGGGAACCGAACTCGCTACCAGAGGTAGGTCCCGCGCCATCAGTGTCAGTTGCAACGTTTCCATCGTTCAACGATTCTTCGGCCCACGCTACCTCCTGGATTCCCAGGAACGAGAGGGCAACACCGAGTGATAAAACTAAACCTAGAACACGCCGCATAGCGAACCTCTTAGAGCGCAGAAAACAACTGTGGATAGATGAATACAATTATATATTGTGCGAGCCCTGCCTTGATTTAGGGCGCCCGCGCAGGCTCAAGATAACGGTCTGCATTTCGACTAATAGACGCATGCCGTTTCAAGCAAAATTTGCACTAGGATGACCCATGTACAAACTGGACGGGCTAGCAAGGCTGTCATTATTAAGGGGCACGTGTGGATCCATACCTCGTTTTTCGCGTTGTTGACCTCGTTGGTGTACTAGGAAACGGGCTCCTTGGAGGCGTCCTTGCACGCACCAAGAACTATGACCTCATCGGCTTCCTTTTCTTAGCCGTATCTTCTGCGCTCGGAGGGGGCATGATCCGCGACGTCCTGCTCCAACAAGGATTTCCCATCGCCCTCACCGACCCGTACTATCTTGCCTTTGCTGTGCTTGCCGCCGTCGCGGCATACATCTTCCCGTTCAAATCACGCTTCGCGGTAGCCTCAATCGCGGTCTTTGACGTGCTCGCCCTTGGCTGCTGGTCTGCAACCGGGGCATCCAAGGCACTGTTTGCGGGCCTAGACTGGGCGCCCGCAATCCTGCTAGGAGTCACCACTGCAACGGGTGGAGGAGTTATTCGAGACCTCCTAGCCCGGCGCCAGCCCCTAATCTTCGGAGGGGCACCCCTGTACGCCACCTGGTCAATCGTCGCTAGCCTGCTAATGGTAATCATGCAGACCTCCGGCCACTACAACCTGGGCATGGCGCTCGCGATCATCTTCTCAACCGTGTTCGGCCTGGTAGCACGCCGCTTCAAATGGATCCTGCCCGGCGCCGTCACACTGGGCCTGCGTAGCGTTCGGTTCCGCTCCCTCTTGTTCCGCCGCCGCCCAGCGGGCGCGCCCCGCGACGCACAAGTGCCTGCGGATGCGCCTGCATCGAAGCCATCCGCGGCCACGGAAGAATAGGCGCTTACTCGCCCAGTAGGTCCTTCACAATGTCTACAATCACCGGATCGTCATTTATGGGAGCCACTCGCTGGTAATGCTGGCCGCCGGCTTCCTTAAACGCGTTCTGATTCAGCACGTCCAGCTCGTCAACCGTCTCAATACAGTCTGAAATAAACGCTGGGGTCGCAATCAAAACCGAAGTGATTCCGCGGCCCGGCAGGCTGGCCATCGTGTCGATCGTAGCCGGTCCAAGCCACTTTCCCGGCCCGAACTTAGACTGGAACGTGGTCAAAACTGGCACGTCGACGCCCAACTGGCGCAGCTGCGATTCGATGGCCGAGGAAGTCTCTAAACACTCTTGCCGGTATCCCTCCGGCTTGTGAGCCGCCCGCTGGGGCACCCCGTGATAAGACAACAAAATCATCTGCGGAGCAGGACCTTCTCCGCGGACCCGATCCGCTATCTGCTTCGCATGCCAGTTCACGTAATCGGGCTGAGTGGGCCACTTGCCCACAATCCGCAGATGCGGGTGGTGCTCCTGACTGCGATAAAAGTCGAGCACCTGATCCACCACGGCGCCAGTTGAAGACGGCGTTGTCTGTGCGTAGAGGGGGAGCACGGTGACGTCGTCTACACCCTCATCTTCAAATGCGCGCAAAGCCGAATTTATCGAGGGTCTGGTGTACGTCATCGCGTACTTTACATTCCAGTCCGGCAAAGCCTCTTTTAACAACTGGTGCTGGCGTTTTGTATAAACCACCAGAGGGGAGCCCTCGGGCGTCCAAATCGTTTTATAAATAGCCCCCGACTTGCGTGGGCGCACGCGCAACACAATGCCATGCAAAATCGGCAACCACACCGCGCGCGGGAAATCAACCACCCGCGGGTCGCTTAAAAACTTCGCTAGAAACGTTCGAACATCGCTCGGAGCCGGACTGTCCGGCGAGCCTAAATTCACAATCAAAAGTCCGCGCACACGCCACATCCTACCCGAAAATTCCGGCTGCGATGCCGCGGCCTAGCGGATAGTGCGAGCTTTGCCAGTGCGTCTAACGTGCACGCCAAAACAATCGCTCAGTTTGAGGAGGAGTATGGCTTAATGAGGAACTAAGATTCCTCTGATATGCGTGGCAACTGCTCGTAGGTTACCTGCAGGTCAGTATCTTGCAGAACACCCTCAAAAAGAGACTCCGTACCTGCTTGGAGACCGTCAGCCACGTCCTCGCCCGCAGACCACAGCTCCAACACAACCTGATCATCTGCCTCGCTTACTATACGAACCGCCCAGCCGCCAGCGCCCCAAGTTGATTCTTCAAAAACTAGGAGCGTGTCCAGCCAGTTATGAACCAGATCGGGTAGCGAGGAGTTCGTGGCTCCGTCATCAGCGCCTTGCAAGGTAATACGCAGGCGCGCCTCCGAGCCATCATTGTGAGGCGGGTACGTCCACAGCCAGTCGTAATCCGGCTCGTACAAGCGGTCATCATCAGGCAGGCAAAAGCACTCATCATTTTCAACGCTCATACAAAAATGCTACTTCAAAGCTTTAGGCCGGCAAGCTTTACGCGGGAAAACTGTAAATGTTCGGCCAAACCGATACAAGACATGCAGTAAGTCACCTTTTACTCATTGCAGTTCCGCAAAACCCATTGCCTTGACGTAGTATTTACATGTTGTAATCGGCCAAGTAGGCCGTCAGAGTCTAGATATACGTTGGAGTGCGTTTACGTGAAGAGCACTGTCGAAAATCTTGAACCCACTAAGGTGAAAGTTACCGTTGAGGTTCCCTACGAAGACCTCAAGCAGGATATGGACGCGGCCTACCGTGACATCGCGAAGAATGTTGACGTCCCCGGCTTCCGCCGCGGCAAGGTACCCGCGCGCGTCATCGATCAGCGTTTTGGTCGCGTAGCCGTTATCGAGCAGGTAATCAACGAGGTCCTGCCCCGCTTCTACGGCCAGGTTGTCGCCGAGAACGAGCTTCGCGTCATGGCTCAGCCAGACGTTGAAGTCACCGAAATTCCAAACGCCACCGGCACGCCCGGCGGCCAGCTTACCTTCGTAGCTGAAGTTCCGGTTATCGCCCCGTTTGAACTGCCCTCGCTTGACGACGTCGAACTTGAAGTTGACACTCTTGAAGTCACCGAAGAGGACGTAGAGAAGGAACTCGAGGAGCTGCGCACCCGCTTCGCTACCCTAAAGCCCATCAAGCGCAAGGCTAAGAAGGGCGACTTTGCAACCATCAACATGGTTGCCAAGATCGGTGAGGAAGAGATCGACTCCGTCTCGGACGTATCTTACGAGATCGGCTCCAAGTCCATGCTCGATGGTATGGACAAGGCCCTAACCGGCATGAAGGCTGATGAAGAAACCACCTTCACCGCCAAGCTTGCCGGTGGTGAGCACGCCGGTGAAGAGGCCGAGGTCACCATTAACGTAACCGCAATGAAGGCTCGCGAACTGCCCAAGGCGGACGATGACTTCGCCCAGATGGTTTCCGAGTTCGACACCATCGACGAGCTGCGCGAAGACCTCAAGACCCAGGCGGGCACGCGCAAGCGCGCAGACCAAGCCCTCCAGGCCCGCGACCGCCTCCTTGACCACATCATCGATGCTGTAAAGCTTGAGCTTCCGAAGTCGGTAGTTGAAGAGCAGGCCAAGCAGGGCCTTGAAGAAGGCGCTTCCGCAAAGAAGAAGAAGGAAGCTAAGGAAAACGCGATTCGCCGCATCAGCGAGCAGGTTGTGCTTGAAGAACTTGCAGCCCAGGTTAAGCCGAACATTGGCCAGCAGGAACTGTTTGACTTCATGATGCAGACCGCCCAGATGAACGGCATGGACCCCAGCCAGATGTTCTCTGACCAGGGCCAGATCCAGTTCATGGTTGCAGAACTTACCCGCACGAAGGCCCTTGCCCTCACGCTAGGCAAGGTCACTGTAAAGGACACCGCAGGCGAGGCCGTTGACCTCTCCGAGTTCACGCGCGACCCATCCGCCGAGGAATTCGCCGAGGCCGGCGCTGACGAAGCAGACGAGTCGGCATCCTCTGCCTCCTCCGCTTCAGCTGAGTCCGCAGAATAATCACACATAGTTTGAGGGCTTGGAACAGTTGTTCCAGGCCCTCAAACTGTTTATTAATCGCCATCAGCGAAAAACAGGCTCCGGCGAAGAAAATGCGCGCGAGTCCTACTAAGCTGAAGAAAGCTTAAGACAAGAAGTAGGAGAAGTAATGACCACCACTTCAACGGGCGTCAGCATGGACCTAGACACTAAGCCCGCCGCGATGGGAGACGCCGTATACGGGCGTCTACTAAAAGAACGAATCATCTGGCTGGGCGGGCCGGTCACCGACGAGAGCGCCAACCAGATTTGTGCGCAAATGCTACTACTAGCAGCTGAAGACCCGGAAAAGCCCATCTACCTGTACATCAACAGCCCCGGCGGCTCTGTCACTGCAGGTATGGCTATCTACGACACGATGCAGTTCATCCAGCCTGACGTTGTCACCGTTGCCATGGGCATCGCAGCCTCCATGGGCCAGTTCCTCCTCACCGCGGGCACGCCCGGCAAACGCTTTGCAACCCCGCACGCGCGTATTCTCATGCACCAGCCCTCCGGTGGCGTGGGCGGCACGGCCGCGGACATCCGCATTAATGCCGACCTCATCTTGAAAATGAAGCGTGAACTAGCCGAAATCACCGCTGAACGCACCGGCAAGAGCGTAGAACAAATCAACCTCGACGCAGACCGCGACCGCTGGTACACCGCGGAAGAAGCCCGCGAATACGGGTTCTTTGACCACATCGTCACCAACGCGTCAACCGTGTCCGGCACCGAGAACGCAGGGGCCTAGGAGGAACCGTGAGAACACCATTTGAATCAACTATGAGCAACCAAATGCCTAGCGCCCGCTACGTCCTGCCCCAGTTTGAAGAGCGCACGCCCTACGGCTTCAAGCGCCAAGACCCATACGGCAAACTGTTTGAAGACCGCATCGTGTTCCTTGGCGTGCAGGTAGATGACGCCTCCGCTGACGATGTCATGGCTCAGCTACTGGTGCTTGAATCGCAAGACCCGGACTCGCTGATCACCATGTACATCAACAGCCCCGGCGGTTCCTTCACGGCCATGACCGCAATCTACGACACGATGCAGTACATCAAACCGCAGATTCAAACCGTGTGCCTTGGCCAAGCTGCTTCAGCTGCAGCCGTCCTCCTTGCCGGAGGAACACCCGGCAAGCGTCTCGCTCTTCCCAACGCGCGCGTGCTCATTCACCAGCCCGCGATGCAGGGCATGCAGGGACAAGCCTCGGATATTGAAATCGTGGCGGAAGAAATCGACCGCATGCGCACCTGGCTGGAAGACACGCTGGCCAAGCACTCTGGTCGCACGCCCGAACAGGTACGCCGCGACATTGACCGCGACAAGATCCTCACAGCGCAAGACGCCCTCGAATACGGATTAATCGACCAAGTGCTGACGTCGCGTAAAGGCAACTAGCCTGCGCGTCTGCTCGCAGCTACGCCCAACCTCTTCTAAAGTAGAGCTGTTGGGCGTAGCTTTTTCAGGCACACAGTGCCAACAAAAGGGGGATCATCCTTGACGCGGTTCACGGATTCAACTGAACTACTCAAATGCTCATTCTGTGGAAAGAGCCAAAAACAGGTTGTCAAACTCATTGGCGGACCTGGCGTATACATCTGCAACGAATGCGTAGACCTATGCGCCGACCTAATCCAAGAAGAAGTTCAAGAAACCAAACAGGCTGAACTAACCCAGCCGCCGCGCCCCCAGGAAATCTACGAGTTCCTCAACGACTACGTCATTTCTCAAGACAAAGCTAAGCGGGCCCTAGCCGTAGCCGTGTACAACCACTACAAGCGCCTACACGCCTCCATGCGCACCGGCGAACCGCTGGACATGGAAATGACCAAGTCCAACATCCTCCTGTTAGGTCCCACGGGAACAGGTAAAACCCACCTGGCGCGATCTCTTGCAAAGCTACTATCCGTGCCGTTCGTCATTGTTGACGCAACCGCACTAACCGAAGCCGGATACGTTGGCGAGGATGTGGAAAACATCCTTCTGAAGCTCATTCAAGCTGCGGGCGAGGACGTTGAAAAAGCCCAGCGCGGCATCATTTACATTGATGAGATCGACAAGATTGGACGCAAAGCCGAGAACGCCTCCATCACCAGGGATGTATCCGGTGAGGGCGTGCAGCAGGCCCTACTTAAAATCATTGAAGGCACCGTTGCGTCTGTACCACCGCAGGGCGGGCGCAAACACCCGCACCAGCAGTTCTTGGAAATCGACACCTCCGGCATTCTATTCATCGCAGCGGGTGCCTTTGCCGGCCTGGACGACATCGTCAAAGCCCGCCTGGGCAAGCGCACCACGGGGTTTGGATCCGACCTCAAATCGGCTTCGGAATACGGTGACCTGTACGAGCAAGTAACTCCGGAAGACCTGCACAAGTTCGGCATGATTCCCGAATTCATTGGCCGCCTGCCCGTTGTTACCTCTACCAAGCAACTGGATGAAGCTGACCTCATCAAGGTTCTAACCGAACCGAAGAACTCCCTCGTTCGTCAATACCAGCACCTGTTTGACCTGGACGACGTGAAGCTGGAGTTCACCAACGAAGCGCTACACGAAATCGCGAAGCTAGCTAACGAGCGGGGGACAGGGGCTCGCGCGCTTTCCTCAATCCTCGAAAAAACGCTTTCGGACATCATGTTTGAAGTCCCATCCATGTCCCAAGTTGGCCAGGTAACCGTCACCTCCGCGGTTGTCACCGACGGTGCAGACCCCGAATACGGGCCCCGCCAATACTCCGATAAAAGCCGGAGCGCTTAATTGCACCTCAGCGAAGGACAAACATGAGCGACATCCCTGAAGAACTCGCGCAAGCCCGCGCTACTATCGACAACATCGATGCCGCCCTCGTTCACATACTTGCCGAACGCTTCCGTTGTACCCAGGTCGTTGGACACATTAAAGCCCAACATAACCTTCCGCCCGCGGATCCCGCGCGTGAACAAGAACAAGTGAGGCGCCTGCGCTCCCTCGCTGAAGAGTCGGGACTAGACCCCGTATTTGCCGAGAAATTCCTGCAATTCATCGTCACCGAAGTGATCCGTCACCACGAGGACATCAAACAGGGATACGAAGCTCGAAACGAGTAGACCTCATTGCCCATAGGGTAGATAGACAAAGAAGTGGCGAGCACCGAAATGCTCGCCACAACTTCTTAGCGTTCTATTCGCCCGCCTCGCGTACGGGACCGCCATAAATCTCGTCGATCTCGTCCTTAAACGTCTCCAAAACAACCGGGCGCTTCACCTTCATCGACGGCGTCAGCATTCCGTTAGCCTCGGTAAAGTCCGTAGACAACACCTTGATCTTACGAATCGACTCCGCGCGGGATACAGCCTTGTTTGCGCGTTCAACCGCGCGGTTAAGCGCCGCAAGAATCTCCGGATGATTCATCGCCTCCGAGACCGTCATCGCAGGCAGATTATGATTCTTCAACCAGCCTGGAAGCATCTCCGCGTCCAAAGTTACAAGAGCGGCCACAAACGGGCGCAGATCGCCAACCACAACCACCTGTGAGATCAGAGGATGCCCGCGCAGCTTATCTTCCAAAACGGTAGGAACAACGTTCTTGCCGCCAGCAGTAACAATAATTTCCTTCTGCCGTCCACTGATCGTTACGTAACCATCGCGGTCCAAAGAACCAATGTCGCCCGTGTGGAACCAGCCGTCCTCATCAAACGCTGCTGCCGTTTCTTCCGGCATGTTGTGGTAGTGAGAGAAAACAGTTGGGCCCTTAATCAGGATCTCGCCCGTATCTGAAATGCGCACACCCACGGTTGCAACCGGCGGGCCAACCGTGCCGATCTTTGAAACTGTAGGCGTATTAACCGACATGGGGCCAAGCGTCTCGGTTAGGCCGTAGCCTTCAAGAACCGTAATACCGGCACCGCGGAAGAAGTGCCCCAGCCTTTCGCCCAGCGGGCCGCCACCCGAAATGATGTATTTACAATTCCCACCGAGCAGGGCGCGAATCTTCCGATACACCATGGCATCAGCCATCTGGTGTTGAGCCGACAACGTGCGTGATGGCCCCAAGGTAGTGTCCAGAGCCTTCGAATACTGGATGGCGGTCTTGACAGCCCAACGGAACGTCTTTAGCGCAACACCGCTACCTGCCGCCGCATCTGCCGAGTTGTAAATCTTCTCCAAGACTCGGGGGACCGCGAGCAGATAAGTGGGGCGGAAACTCTCCAGATCAGAAAGCAAGTTACGCGTGTTCGGCGTGTGCGCCATGATTCCGTGACCGGTAATCTGGAAAACTTCCAGCATGCGCGCATACACGTGAGCAAGCGGCAGGAACAGCAGTAGGCGCGAAGAGCGCCGGAATGCGATTTCCGGCATCCACTTGTGTCCGTTCTTGCACAGGGTCACAAAGTTCCCGTGGGTCAAAACGGTTCCCTTTGGCTTCCCCGTTGTACCGGATGTGTACACAATCGAGGCTGGCTTATGGATGTTAAGGCCAGCAATACACGCGTCAACTTCCGCCTCGTCGACCTCGGCTCCGGCCTCCGTCATCCGCATAATCGCAGAGTTATCGAGTGATAGAACTTGAACGGAGCGCTCAAGTGTTACTCGCGCTGCCTGCACCAGTTGGGCCATGACCATCGTCTCGGTCACAACCATCTTCACGTCAGCATCTTCCAAGATGTACTTGATCTGATCGACCGAAGACGTCTCGTAGATGGGCACAACCACTAGACCTGCGCTCCAAGCGGCGAAATCAACAAGCGTCCACTCATACCGCGTGTGCGACATGATTGAAATTGCATCGCCAGGCTGCAGGCCTAAACCAATAAGGCCTCTTGCAACAAGGTTCACTTCGTCCAAGAAATCCTGCGCGGAAATCTCTCGCCAAGTGGAACCCATCTGCGCCTTACGGGCGATCATCGGCTCGCGCGGACCTCTTTTGACACGCTCGCGAAACACTGCAGGAACAGACTCGTGCTCCTCAGTTTTCACCAGCACCGGGGCGTGCCATTCCAGGACCTCTGGCGCAGAATCTGGCGCGGGCTTAGGAGCGTTACTCTCAGTACTCATGCGATCACCTTAGTTTCGCGGCTTGCGAGCAGGAGGTTCCCCGAGCTCGTAATCGACTACCTCAACCTCATCTTCTGCCGATGGGCGAATGACGAACTGGCCCTCAACGTGAGTTACAAGCGAGAGATCATCACGCGTGAGCTCAAGCAAATCAACCATGCCGGCCGGAACCTCAAGAGTTGCATGCAAGAACGGGGTGCGCGGTGAAACCTTGTTTTCTGACTTCACGCGGCGAAGCTTAACCAGAGCCTGGGATGTGGCCTCCAAAATGTGCGGGTTACCGTCAACGTTTTGCAGATCTAGCGGGCTTGGCCACTGCGCGTTATGAACCGAACCGGGGCGGTACCAAGACCAAACCTCTTCGGCCGCAAACGGCAAGAACGGAGCAAATAGGCGCACTACCGTATCAACCGTGATAGCCAGAGCAGAGCGGGCAGACATCGCCTGACTCGGCGTCCACTTACCGTCACGGTTGTAAGCGCGTTCCTTCACCAGTTCCAAGTAGTCATCACAGAACGTCCAGAAGAACTTCTCCGTGGCTTCAAGTGCGCGCGTGTGGTCGTAGTTCTCCATTGCCTCGGTAGCGGTCTTCACAACCTCATGTAACTGCGCTAACACCGCGCGGTCCAAGTCTTCCGTAACGTTCAGCGGACGCAGATCAAGATCCGCGCCCTGGCCCATCGTGAGCGCAAACTTCGAAGCGTTCAATAGCTTGATCGCAAGGCGGCGGCCAATCTTCATCTGGCCCTCGTCAAACGCCGCGTCGGTGCCCAGGCGAGCCGATGCCGCCCAATAGCGCACCGCATCTGAACCGTGCTTGTCCAACAAGCCCATGGGGGTTACCACGTTGCCCTTAGACTTCGACATCTTCTTGCGATCCGGGTCGAGGATCCAACCCGAGATTGCAGCGTGCTTCCACGGCAAACCGTCAAACTCCAGGTGCGCACGAAGCAGGGTGGAGAACAGCCAAGTGCGGATGATGTCCTGACCCTGCGGGCGCAGATCCATTGGATAAACCCGCTCAAACAGCTCGTCATCAGACAGCCAGCCGCCAGCAACCTGGGGGCTTAGAGACGAGGTTGCCCACGTGTCCATAATGTCGATCTCAGCGGCAAAACCGCCCGGCTGGTTGCGCTGGCCCTCCTCGTAGCCTTCCGGCACATCGATAGTGGGATCAATCGGCAAACGTGACTCATCCGGAACCAGCACGTCGTCGTAATGTACCTGCCCGTCTTCATCAATGCGGTACCAAAGGGGCAGGGGAACGCCGAAGAAACGCTGGCGCGAAATAAGCCAGTCAGAGTTGAGGCCCTGCACCCAGTTGTCGTAGCGCACCCTCATGAAATCAGGGTGGAACGCCAGCTCTTCGCCGCGCTCCAACAGTTCCGTGTTCAAATTCGCCTTCGCGCCGGGGCGAGTGAAATCCTTGCCACCGTTGCGGATGTACCACTGCCTGGACGTCACAATTTCAAGTGGCTTATCGCCCTTTTCGAAAAAGTTAGTGTTACGCATCGTTGGCTCAGGCTCGCCAATCATCTCACCCGTACTGGCCAGATGCTTCACAATAACTTCACGCGCTGAGAACGTAGTCTTCCCCTCGATCTCGTGGAACAGCTGTGCACCAGCCTCATCCTCAATCCACTCGGGAACGCCAAGCTGGATGCGGCCATCCTTTTCCAAAATCGAACGCATCGGCAGGTCGAGCTCGCGCCACCACTGCACGTCAACGAGATCGCCAAAAGTACAGCACATCGCGATACCCGAACCCTTATCCATCTCCGCCATCGGGTGCGGCAGGACGGGAACCTCAACATTGAAGCCAGGGGACTTCACCGTGGTGCCAAACAGGCCGGAGTAACGCTCATCATCCGGGTGAGCGATCAGCGCAACACATGCGGGTAAAAGCTCGGGGCGGGTGGTCTCAATAACCACGTCGCCGTCCTTACCGTGGAACGCAAATGAGTGGAAGAAACCGGGGTACTCGCGCGCCTCCAACTCGGCTTGGGCCACAGCGGTCTGGAACGTCACGTCCCAAAGGCCAGGTGCTTCCGCCTGATATGCCTCGCCGCGAGCGAGGTTACGTAAGAAACCAGCTTGGGCAACTCGCTGCGCACGCTCACCAATGGTCTGGTAGTTGTGATCCCAGTCAACCGAAAGGCCGAGCCGGCGCCACAGCTCCTCAAAGCCCTTCTCATCCTCGGCCGTCAGCTTCAAGCACAGCTCAATAAAGTTCTTCCGCGAGATCGGTACCTGGTCGCGGTTCTTCACCGACTTCGCATTACCCTCAAATGGCGGCTTAAAGTCTGGCTGGTAGGGCAGTGACGGGTCACAACGAACACCGTAGTAGTTCTGCACGCGACGCTCGGTGGGCAGCCCATTGTCATCCCAACCCATCGGGTAGAACACGTTCTTGCCGCGCATCCGCTGATAACGCGCAACCGTGTCGGTGTGGGTGTAGGAGAACACGTGGCCTACGTGCAAAGATCCTGAAACCGTAGGTGGGGGAGTGTCAATCGAATACACCTCTTTACGGGTGGTTTCGCGATCGAACGCGTAAACGCCGCGCTCATCCCACTTGGCCATCCATTTTTCTTCGAGGCCGTCAGCGCTCACGCGATCCGGAACAACCGGTGCTGGCAGCTTGTTGTGTCCGGTATCTTGCGCAGATGGTGACATGCTTTAGTCTCCTGGTGATAACGATAAATAGACGAGTTTACACGTCTGTTTTAAGGCTATCGCTCATGCTATCAGCTACGAAATTCCCAGGCGCGATTCGCCGCCTTTTGGGTGGGAGGGATCACGTTAAAGAGTTTGGATCTCCGCGCGCAGTACAGCCACAACCTCATCAATGTTCGGTTCGGTGAGAGTGACGATGGCGAGGGCGGTGGGCTCCATGTACGTGCCCCGTACGGGCACGGCAACGGAGGTGAGACCCGGGATTACTTCATCTTTAGAGTAGGCCCACCCGCGCCGGCGGGCGCGTTTGACTTCCTCAAACTTGGACCCGGCAAGCTCTTTGAGCTCTGCCGATCCCATTCGGTCTCCCATTGAGACGAGGAGGGCTATACCAGGTGCTCCCACTTGCAAGGAGTGAACAGTTCCGGGCCGCTGTACCAGGGTTGCGCCCTCACGCGGAATTTCTGCGCATGCCAACGTGACGCACATTTCGTTGCGTGCGTGGACGAGGAACGCCGTCATATCCAGGCGATTCGCGATGCGCTTAAGCACATCCGGGGTCTCATCAACCACCTGCGACTTGGTGTCGGCTAGCTTGTGAATGCCAGCACCGATTCGCCACCCCTTGGAAGATCCAGAAATGAGGTCGTGTGCTAGCAGCGTGTTTAGTAGCCGGTTAACGTTGGTGCGCGGTACATCCAGGTAGTCGGCCAGGTCTGTGGTGGACAGGGGTGCGGGGGACTGGGCAAGTACTTCGAGAATCGATATACCGCGAGACAGCGTTTGGGTGATATCTGCGCGTGCCGCCATCGGTAGCCTCCCCACCTGTGAAGTAGCGGTGTCCACATTGGACACACCTAAATCCGGTCTAAAAAATCAAGATCGTATACAAATCTACCAGGTGTGTGCGGTTGGGCTGGAACCACAGGTGCTAGAGCCCCTCGGGGTGGACGTTCCGAGGGGCTCTACGGCTTTAACGGTTAGTATCCAGCGCCGTGCTCAAACGTTGCTGGCGTACCGGAAACCTTCTGCGCCGCAACCGCGGCCTCTAGCTGCGCATTGCCGGGAATGTCGTTGGCTTCCTTACCCAGCGGTAGCCCCGTGCGGTCTTTGATAGTTGATACCGCGATCAACCCAATGGCCGTGAAAGTAAATAGGTAGATTGAGATTGCCGTGGAGGTTCCGAACTTGCCGTACAAGAAGGTGGAGATGAGCGGCGAGAACGCTCCGCCTAGAATCGCCCCAATCGCGTACGCAAGGCCCGCTCCTGAGTAACGGACTCGGGCCGGGAAAATCTCGGCAAACATTGCAGACTGTGGTCCGTAGGTGAGGCCTAGGCCAATCGTCAACGGCAAGACGCCAAGCATAATGTTTGACCACTCGCCGGTATTGATCAGCATAAAGAGGGGGAATACCCAGACCAGATTTAGAACGAAGCCGATCTGGAAGGTGCGCACGCGGCCTATCCTGTCTGAGATCCAGGCCGCAAACAGGGTGGTGACAATCCAGGAGGCGGAGGCCAGCGTGATGATGTTCAGCATCTTGTTTCCGTCAAGGCCCATGCCGTTGGGTCCGGAAGTGTAGGCCAGGATGAACCCTCCGGTGATCATGTAGCCAACCACTCCGTTACCCATGAATGCGAGGGCGCCCTGTACCAGTTGCTTGCCGTTGTACTTGAACATCTGCACGATGGGCAAGCGCAGCTGATCGGCGTCCTTCGAGACCTCCTCGAAGATGGGGGATTCGGCTACGCCTAGGCGGATGAACATGCCGATGGCGATCATGACGATTGAGAAGAGGAACGGTACTCGCCATCCCCAGGTATTGAAGGCATCGCCAGAAATAGCATGCACGATAGCGAGGACGCCCGTGGCAGTGAGCATGCCCAGTGGCACGCCAACCTGGGGGAAGCCGCCGTACCAGCCGCGCCTGTTGGCAGGTGCGTGTTCTACTGCCATGAGGGTGGCTCCGCCCCACTCGCCGCCGGCCGAGAATCCTTGAACGATTCGTAGCAACACAAGCAGGATCGGAGCCCAAATACCGATTGTTTGGTAGGTGGGCAGCAGGCCAATCAATACGGTTGCAAGACCCATGAGGATCAAGGTTGCTACCATCATCGATTTGCGGCCAAGCTTGTCACCGAGTGTGCCCGCCACCATCGCCCCCAGTGGGCGGAAGAAAAAGCTGATGCCAACGGTTGCAAAACCAATGATCTGTCCTAGGAAAGCGTTGTCCTGTGCCAGGGGATCAAAGAACAGCGGGCCGAAAATCAAGGCGACTGCGTTGGAGTAAATGAAGAAGTCGTACCACTCAACGGTGGTGCCTACAAGGGTTGCGACTGCAACCTTGCGATCTTCCTTCTTCTTTGGGCTAAGAATGAGGCGATTGTTTGCCACGGTGGCCTCCTGTGCGTGGGCGGGACGATTGGTGGGTGTCCGACAAGCGGGTAGGTGTCTTAAGCTACGGCATTGCAGTACTCAAAACGGAAAACATATACATCGTCGTATACGATTTACAGTTTAGTTGAGCTACGCATCTTCGCAATGCTTCCCGCCCGCAAATATGGCCGACACTTAGGAAAAACGTGCAACGTCGCCGAGGGCGCCTCAAAACCCTTCTACATCAAGGAAATCGCCAAGGCGTCAAAAACCCCGATGTAGCTCTTTCGTAGCAGAGCGAACATCGGGGGCTTAGCTTTGTGACCGAATAGTGGTCACGTCCCTATAGTTGGAGACCTCGCTAATAGGCGGGCTTGTGATCTGTAGCGATGTACTTGCGCATCGTGCGCATCTTGTGTTCGCGAACCAAAAGCTCTACATCAACCGAAGGTGAACCCTCTTCAATCAACTTCAAGATCTCTTCATGCTCGTCCACTGACCGCGTCGAGTAGCTTGGGTCAAATGCAAATGCAGATCTGCGAATGATCGTAATGCGGTCCCATTCGCGCTCAAGCAAATCAAAAAGCCTGTGGTTAGGGCAGCGCTGAGTCAAGATTCGGTGGAACCTGTTATTGAGCGTGGTGAACTTGCGCGGATCAAACTCTCCAACCAGCAGTTCGCGCATTTGATCGTTAAGTTCGTGAGCCTCTTTCAGGTCTTCTTCAGCCAGGTAGGGGATGGACAAAGCGGTGGCGTAGCCTTCCATAACCGCCATCGTTTCCATCGTTACCGCATAGTCCTTTTTATCCACACCAGTAACGATCGCGCCAACATTTCGCTGGAACTCCACGAGGCCTTCAGCCTCTAGACGGCGAACAGCCTCTCTTACAGGGACAGCAGACACCCCAATTTCGCGAGCAATACGGTCAAGAACCAGACGATAACCAGCCGAATACCGACCGGAGAGGATTCCTTGGCGCAAAGTCCGATAAACCCTTTCGGACTTCGAAATAGATCCCCCAGCATGTTCCGTCATCGTGCCTGCTTTCTAAAGTGCCAGAAGCACCAAGACCCTTAGATTTCTTAGCGTTCTCTTTATTTATCATATCTAAAGAATCCATAAAAAATAAGTTAATTATTTGCCGGCCCAAAGCTAAAGTGCTTTGGGCCGGCAAAACTTTTGTTCGTTCTAGAGCTGTTCGCCTACCTTGAAGCCCTTCTCCGTATCGCCCTTACGGGTGTATGAGAAGCCGTCGGCTCCAATCGTCACGTCCATCTCCTTCGGCGCCTCCCGCTCGATAAGCGGAACGAGGTTTCCATCCAGGTCCACAACGCGGGAAGCCTCGGTGTACCAGGACGGCACAACCTGGTGGCCCCACCAGTCGCGACGCTGGTTATCATGCACGTCCCACGTAACCAACGGGTTGTCCGGGTCACCCGTGTAGTAGTCCTGCGTGTAGATCTCCACGCGGTGACCATCCGGATCACGCAGGTAGAGGTAGAACGCGTTCGAAACGCCGTGGCGTCCCGGGCCGCGCTCAATCTGGTCCGACATGCGCATTGCGCCCAGCTTGTCGCAAATGTAGAGAATGTTGTGCTTCTCGTGGGTAGCGAAAGCAACGTGGTGCATGCGCGGGCCCTTGCCGCCGGTCAAGGCGGTGTCATGAACCGTCTGCTTGCGAGCAAACCAAGCTGCGTAGGTTACGCCGTCCTCATCCTCAATATCCTCGGTGCGCTTGAAGCCAAGGCCATGCTCAAGATACTTCGCACCAGCTTCCACATCGGGGAACACCTGGTTGAAGTGATCCAGGCGCACCAGGGCGCCCGCACCCTGCTTGTCGTAATCCCAACACATGCGCCTTTGATGCTCGGTCTCGTAGAAGAACTCGTAAGGGAAGCCCAGCGGATCGAGCACGCGCACCGAGTCACCAACGCCCTTCACAAAGCCTTCCTTCTCACGGCGAACGTCACAGCCAAGCGCCTCGTAGTAGGCAACGGCCTTGTCTAGGTCTTCGGGCGTGCGCACGCGGTAAGAGAACACGCGCACCGCAGCCTCGTTGCCCTTACGAAGGATGAGGTTGTGGTGGATGAACTCTTCGAAGCTACGCAGGTAGATGACCTCATCATCTTCGTAGGTGACTACCAGGCCGAGAGCGTCAACGTAGAACTCGCGCGACTTGGCAAGGTCGGTGACGATCAGCTCCATGTATGCACAGCGCAAGATGTCAGGTGCGGGTAGATCAGGTAGTTCAATCGGCTTGATTTGGGACATGTTAGGCTCCTTTGGCTACGGGGTGGTTAAGGGTTTCGTCATTGAAATCTGCTTTGCCGACCCCGGTTTGAAGGCCGGCAAAGCTGGTGGGTTATGCGCTGGGGCCGCCGAGCCCGAGGTCGTTATCGGCGTATCCTGTTGCGCCAAACCTGGTGGTGTGCACGTCACCGAGGGTGAGGTGGATTGCCTGCTGGTCAGAGTAGAAGTCCAGCGAACGGTATCCGCCTTCCTGGCCAAGACCGGAAGACTTCACGCCGCCAAACGGGGTGCGCAGGTCACGAACGTTATGCGAGTTGATCCAGACCATTCCGGATTCAATGCCGTGCGCGAAGTTGTGGGCGCGCGTTACGTCCTTGGTCCACACGTATGCGGCGAGGCCGTATTCCACTGCGTTGGCCAGTTCCAGGGCTTCTTCTTCCGTGTCGAATGGCGTGATTGCAACGACGGGGCCGAAGATTTCCTCCTGGAAGATTCGCGCGTCGCGCGGCACGTCCGCAAATGCGGTTGCCTCAACGTAGTTGCCCTTGTCAAGGCCCTCGGGACGCTTACCGCCGGCAATCAGGCGAGCTTCGCTCTTGCCAATCTCGATGTAGCTCATGACCTTGTCGTAGTGCTCGGGGTGTACCAGAGCGCCGATCTCGGTGGTCGGATCTGCCGGGTCTCCCACCACTACCTTCTTGGCGCGCTGTGCATATGCCTCTACGAACTTATCGTAAATGGGGCGCTCAACGAGGATGCGCGAGGACGCGGTGCAGCGCTCACCATTCAGTGAGTAAACGCCAAACAAGGTGGAGTCGAGTGCGGCCTCGAAATCTGCATCAGCAAAAATTACGGCAGGGGACTTGCCACCGAGCTCCATGGACATGGACTTCATGTTTGGAGCGCAGTTTCCGTAAATGATCTTGCCGGTTCCAACTTCGCCGGTGAACGAAATCAGGTTCACGTCCGGGTGCTTCACCAGCGAATCACCAGCGGTTTCACCAAAGCCGTGCACCATGTTGAATACGCCCTTGGGAAGGCCGGCACGTTCAAAGATTCCCGGCCATAGCGAGGCCGAGGTCGGGGTGAACTCAGCGGGCTTCAAAATGACTGTACAACCGGAGGCAAGGGCCGGGGCAAGCTTCCACGACTCCTGCATGAACGGCGTGTTCCACGGGGTAATGAGGCCGGCAACGCCCTTGGGCTTGCGGTTAACGTAGTTAATCTGGCGGCCGGGCATTTTGAACGCGTTGTCGTGCTGGGCAACGATTAGGTCGGCAAAGAAGCGGAAGTTCTCCGCCGCACGGTTGGCCTGGCCCTTGGCCTGGCGGATCGGTAGGCCGGAGTCAAACGACTCGATTGCGCCGAGCTCCTCGTTTAGCTTAGAAACCTCATCTGCAATGCGGTAGAGCACCTGGGCGCGCTGGCGAGGTAGCATGCGCGGCCATTCGCCCTCGTCGAACGCCTTGCGGGCAGTCGCGGCCGCGAGGTCCACGTCGGCCTTGTCGCCGGACGCACACTTAATGTAGGCCTCGTTGGTGGTGGGTTCGATTACGTCGAAGGTTTCACCGCTTACCGAGTCCACGTTCTGGCCATCAATGTAGTGCTGAATGCGCTCGGGTAGGTTTGCTGGACGCTTCGTCATGTTTCTCCTTTGAACGTGAGGTTACTTTGACTCGCGAAGCGAGGACGGCAGCGGATTGTCTTGCAGCCATGCCTCGTAGCGCGTCTTCCATTCGGGTTTCTTGATGGGGTAAAGGCCGTCAACACTGGCGCCCTCGGCAACCATCTGGGCGATGAACGTTTCGCGGTGCTCTTGGTCTTCTGCGGCCGCAACCACCTCTTCCACGAGGTGGCGGGGAATCACGATCGCGCCGTCGTCATCTGCAACGATTACGTCGCCAACCATGACGGTTGCGCCGCCGCAAGAAATGGTCACGTCGTGCTCGTAGGGCACGTGGCGCCGGCCGAGTACGGCCGGGTGCTGGCCCCCGCAGAACACGGGAATACCAACTTCTGCTACGGCTGCCGCGTCTCGTACCGAACCGTCGGTAATGACGCCGGCCGCTCCGCGTACCTTGGCACGTAGGGCCAGGATGTCACCGAGCGTGCCTGCAGTGTTGTCGCGGCGCGCCTCCATGACGAGAACTTCGCCTTCACCCACAGAGTCGATTGCCTGCTTCTGATGGTTGAAGCCGCCGCCCATCTTGTCGAACAAGTCTTTGCGGTAGGGCAGGTAGCGAAGCGTGCGGGCGGTGCCAACGATCTTCATACCGGGACGTAGCGGCGTCACGCCGTCGAAGGAAACCTCGTTGAATCCCCGCGAGCGTAGCTGTACTGAAAGGGTAGCTACCGCAACATTTTCGAGGCGGGCGCGAAGCTGCGGGTCCAAAGGTGCGGTCTGGGCGGCCTTCTCGGCCTCTTCGCCGATGGGGTAGCCCCACGCGTCAGAGCGCTGCTTGTCATCAACCTTGGGAGGATTACCAACCTCGGCCAGAGCGGGGCCGGACTTCACTTCGGTGCGCAGCTTGCCCGTGGTTACCTCGGGGCGATCCAGGTCGAACACCTCAACTTCGATCACCTGGCCGGGTTCGGCAACGGATGCGCCGGCCGGAACGCCGGTGAGGATCACGTCGCCCTCTTCTAAGGTGAGCAGGCGTGAAAGGTCGGCAACCATCGTGGAGATCGAGAAGAGCATTCCCGCTGTGGAATCATCTGATACCAACTGGCCATCCAACCACGTGCGTACGCCAATGCGATCCTCGCTCAGCTCGCTCGCGTCGAGGAGGGTGGGGCCAACCGGCGTGTAGCCGTCGCCGGACTTGGAGCGCACGTTTGAGCCCTTGTCCGCGTAACGCATGTCATGCAGACCGAGGTCATTGGAAGCCGTGATCCAGCCGACGTGACCCCAAGCGTTAGCAACACTTACATTGCGCGCTTCTTTCCCGATTACGACCGCAACTTCGCCCTCGAAACCAAGAAGCTCGGTGCCTTCTGGGCGCACGACAACGTCAGAACCGGTCAGCGACGATGGAGCCTTAAAGAAATAGGAGGGGTATTTTGGAGTGCGGCCGCGCTGGTTGGCGCGTGACTTGTAGGAAAGGTGGACGGCAAAAATCTTGCCCGGTCGCTTTCCAAGTGTTTGAGTAATAATGTCCATGAAATGAAACCTTCTTACTGCTCTTCAGCGGCTATCCACTTGAGGCTTCGTTGCCCCTTTTAGTCAACACTTACAATATCGTATATGATCTACGCGAAACAGTACGGCAAAGTGTGATGTGCGTCAATAGATTTTCTAATATTGAGAGACTTTGGCAAATAGTCGGATCTGTTTGTAAAAACGTATATGATTTTAGTGTTGGTTTCAGTTCGTGAAAACCAGGCCTAAAAATGGGCGTTACCCACTCGCTTTGCAGAGAGCTCGAGTGGAAATAAGAGCAAAGGAGCTACCCGTGGCGAATATTAAGGTCGACGAAGTTATTGGAAGAGTTCCAACTCGGTTGTACGTCAATGGCGAGTGGAGAGATTCCTCCAACGGAGAAACCTTCACCGTTATTAACCCGGCTACCGAAGAAAAGCTTGCCGACGTGGCTTCCGCAACTCCCGAAGATGGGATGGCTGCACTTGACGCTGCGGTTGCCGCCCAACGTGAATGGGCCCGGACCCCCTCGCGAAAGCGCGCACAGATTCTGTGGGACGCGTTTGATCGCGTAGTCGAGTTGAAAGATGACTTTGCGGCCGTGATGACCGCCGAAATGGGCAAGCCCCTGGATCAGGCGTATGGAGAGGTCGCCTACGGCGCGGAGTTCCTCCGCTGGTTTGCAGAGGGCGCTACGCGCACCATGGGGAACTACTATCCGACGCCGGAGGGCAACATTCAGGTAGTCACGATCAAGAGGCCGGTGGGCCCGTGCTTGCTGGTGACGCCGTGGAACTTCCCCCTCGCTATGGCTACCCGAAAAGTGGCTCCGGCTCTTGCCGCAGGTTGTACCACTATTTTGAAGCCGGCCGAGGCAACGCCCCTCACCTCGCTACTTTTTGTACGCGTGTTGGAAGAAGTAGGGGTGCCCCGCGGCGTAGTGAACATTGTTCCAACCTCGTCAACGCCGGCTATGACCGGCCCGATGATCCAAGATTCGCGTCTGCGCAAACTGTCATTCACCGGTTCCACCCAGGTTGGGCGAGCGTTGCTGCGTGAGGCTGCGCAAAATGTTTTGCGCACCTCCATGGAACTGGGTGGTCTGGCGCCGTTTATCGTATTTGAGGACGCCGATATTGACCTTGCCGTTAAGGCGGCTCTTGCAACAAAGATGCGCAACATGGGAGAGGCCTGTAACGCGGCCTCGCGCTTCTACGTGCACGAGTCGGTAGCCAAGGAGTTCACGCAAAAGTTTGCTGCGGGCATGAGCAAGATGGTGGTCGGCAACGGTATGGAAGAAGGCGTGGACGTAGGGCCAATCGTGTCGGCAAGGCAGCTGGCGTCGGTTGAAGAGCTGGTGGAAAGGTCCGTGGCTGCAGGCGCGAAAATCGAGGTTGGAGGCAAACGCCTGGACCAGCCCGGTTTCTTCTTCCCACCCACGGTACTTACGGTGGAAGGCGCCGACAACCCACTGCTGGAAGAAGAGGTGTTTGGCCCGGTTGCGCCCGTCTACTCGTTTGCGAGTGAAGAGGAAGTACTTGAACTGGCCAACAAGTCCCAGTACGGTCTGGCCGGATATGTTTACACCAAGGACATGCAGCGGATCATTCGCCTGGGTGAAGAGCTTGAGGTGGGCATGATCGGCGTAAACTCGGGCACAATCTCGAATGCGGCCGCTCCCTTTGGTGGGGTAAAGGCCTCCGGGCTTGGTCGTGAGGGCGGTGTTGAGGGAATCGAGGAGTACCTGGAAACCATCTACCTCGGTACTCCGCGCGCATAGCTAGCCGCTTTAAAAGAGGGCGTCCGCCAAATGCGGACGCCCTCACTGCGTGTTGACGCTTCTTTGCGGGACGCTAGTTTCTGGTCGTCCCGCACTCTCTGTTGGCCCACATGGACGTGTGCAGCAGGGGGCTAACGCAGTAGCCTTCTGCTTGAAATCACGCGGCAACAGCCTCGGAAGTCGAACGAGCTTCGCGATGTAGTGACGCTCGTGCGCGCAACGTGGACCAAGCGTATACGAGGGCAAAAACGAAGCCGGAGACGGTTACCACGGTTGCGCCCGATGCCATATTGAACCAGTAGGACAGGTAAATGCCTATGGTTACGCATATTGCGGAAATCAGGGGTGATACCCATAGCTGGGTGCGGAAGCTATCCGTGAGCAAGAATGCGGTGGCGCCCGGAATGATCAGCAGAGCCACAATCAAAATCATGCCTACCGCCTGCATAGCAACCACAACCGTGATCGCAAGGCAAGAAAGTAGCAGTGCGGAAAGTCGCTTGGTGGACAGGCCGATTGTGGAGGCGTGCGCCGGGTCGAATGCGAACAGGGTCAGGTCACGGCGTTTCAGCCACACGGTGATGCCGGCCAGCGGCGCTAGAATCATAACCTGCAACATGTCCTCATTGGTTATGCCAAGCAGGTCGCCAAACATGATGTGCTGCAGATCGATGTGGCTTGGGAATATCGATATGAGAGTGAGCCCCAGTGCAAGCATGGTGGTGAACACGACGCCCATCGCTGTGTCCTCTTTGATTTTTGACGTGTGTTTCAAGGCGCCGATCAGGCCAACGCAGGCGAGGGCAGCGAGAAAGGCGCCCAGTGAGAATGGGATGCCAACAATGTATGCAACCACAATGCCGGGAACAACGGCGTGAGAGAGCGCGTCTCCCATCAAGGACCATCCCACCAGAACCAGCCAGCATGACATTAGTGCGCACACCATGGCAGCCAGCAGCGTCACCGCATATCCGCGAACCATGAACGAATGCGTCCACATCTCGCCAAACGTTAGCCACAGCCAGGTACTTATGTTCATTTTGTCTCGCTAAAAACGTGGAGCAGATTTTCTTCCACGAGGGCGCGCTCGGGAGTGTCTACGGTGTAAATCTTTCGGTTAAGCAGAGCTACCTCGTCTGCGAACTTATGGATTGAGGCGAGGTCGTGAGTGGAGATCAGCAGGGTAGTGCCCGCGATGGCCAGCTGTTTAAGTAGGTCGGTGATCAAAGCTTCGCTGGTGTAGTCCACGCCAGCAAAGGGCTCATCGAGGAGTATCACGTGCGCGCCCTGGGCTACGGCTCGCGCTACAAAGGCACGCTTTCGCTGCCCTCCAGACAGTGCCCCAATGGGGCGATCAGTCAGGTCGGTAAGCCCCACAATTTCGAGGGCGCTCGCTACGGCCTCCACGTCGGATGGCCGCGGCTTTCGACGCCAGTTCATTTTTCCGTAGCGGCCCATCATCACGACTTCTCCTACAGTGATGGGGAAGTCTTTGTCTATGCCGTCATTTTGGGGAACATAGCCGATGAGGCCGGCGCGGCGGGCCTCGTAACTACTTTTTGCGCACACGCGGATTTCGCCGGACCTGGTTGGCACTAGTCCCATGATCGAGTTAAACAGGGTAGATTTGCCCGAGCCATTCATGCCTACAACCGCCATGATCGTGCCCTGCCTTACGGCAAGATCCACGCCGGTAAGGGCATGAACCTTGCCGTAGGAGACATGCAAATCGCGGATGGTAAGGGCAACGCCCGGCTCGACCGAAGGCGTGCTTTGTTCCACCTGCATTGCTGTCATTGTCACTTGCTGAGTCCCTTCGTGATCAGCTCGGCATCGTAGCGTAGCAGGTCGAGGTAGGTGGGCACGTCCCCGTCCGGGCCGGTTAGTGAGTCAACGTAAAGAGTGCCCCCGTACTCGGTGCCGGTAGCCTGCACGATTGGTTTCATCTTGTCGCCAACCGTGGACTCGCAAAATACGGACGGGATTTTGTTGGTCCTAACAAAATTCTCAACATCAGCCACGCGAGCGGGGGTGAGCGCCCCCTCAGCATTTACGGCCCACAGGTACTTTTCTTGTAGACCTGCGTCCCGGGCAAGGTAGCTGAACGCTCCCTCGCAAGTCACCAGCGCGCGCTGGTCGGGCTCCAGGGTTTGCAGTTCTTCTTCCATCTGCTTGCCCACAGCCTCGATCTTGGCGGCGTATTCCTTGCCATTCTTTTCGTAGTAATCGGCACCCTCCGGATCGAGCTCGCTAAAGGCCTTCACGATGTTCTCAACATATTTCACGCCGGCAGCGGGGGACATCCAAGCGTGTGGGTTGGGGTGGCCCGCATAATCGCCCTCAGAAATAGGGATGGGTGTGATGCCTTCGGAAAGCACTGCGGTTTGCGCGTCGGTGTTGGTCACAAACTTTTCAAACCAGCGTTCGAGGTCGAGGCCGTTGTTCAAGATTAGGTCCGCGCTCTCGGCCCGTTTGATGTCATCGGGAGTTGGTTGGTACTCGTGGATTTCCGCATCGGGTTTGGTGATGGAGTGGACGTCGAGGCGCTCGCCCGCAACGTTTTGAGCCATGTCTGCAATCACTGTAAATGTGGTTAGAACCTGTGGCTTTGCGTCTTCGGATGTCTCTGGCGAGCATGCGGCCAACGGAATGGAGAGCGCTATAACGGCGCCAAGGGCAGCGAGTTTCGCCGCAATCTTTTCTTTTCTTTCGGTCATGTAAATAAGATATTTCGGTCGCCCGAAAAATGCAAGACGGTTTAAAACGTGTCACAATTCGCGAAGGCGCGTTCAGCGCGGGCACGAAACTACATTGGAGAGAACACGTGAGTAACAAGACGGCGCGAATCCCGGTTAACTGGCCGGTGTTTGCCGGATCCGCAATAAGCATTATCGCGATCGCGCTTTGGGCAGTGATCTCGCCGGCCACCGCCGGTAGCGTGCTAACCGTCGCAGTAGACTGGATTGCCACCTGGTTCGGTCCGTTCTACATCCTCATGGCAACTGTCATGGTGGTGTTTGTGGTCGCGCTAGCTATCTCTCGATTCGGCAAAGTTAAACTTGGCCCACCCAACGCCAAACCCGAGTTCTCCACATTTGCCTGGGCCTCAATGCTGTTTGCTGCCGGCATTGGTACCGACATCATGTTCTTTGCCGTTGCCGAACCTGTCGCTCAGTACATGAACCCTCCCATCGGCGAGGCCCAGACGATAGAAGCGGCAAGGCAGGCAACCGTGTGGACGCTGTTCCACTACGGTATTACCGGATGGGCAATGTATGCCCTCATGGGCATTGCCCTAGGATACTTCGCATACCGGCGCGGCCTCCCGCTTGCCGTGCGCTCGGCGCTCTCTCCAATCTTCAAAGACCGCTTGAACGGCCCCCTCGGCCACGTGGTTGACGGGGCGGCCGTCCTTGGCACGATATTTGGTATCGCAACCACCCTGGGCATTGGCGTGGTGCAACTGAACGTGGGGCTTGAAATTCTGTTCGGCATTGGTCAAGGACTACCTGCACAGATCGCGCTGGTGGTGCTAGCCGTTTTGGTGGCCACGATCTCGGCTACCTCGGGAATCAATAAGGGCATCCGCTTCCTCTCCCAACTCAACGTTGTACTGGCCGTGGCACTGTCTGGGTGGGTGCTGATCACCGGACGCACCGACTTCTTGCTAAACGCAATCATCATGAATGTGGGGGACTTCGTCACTCGCTTCCCAGCGATGAGCCTGGAAACCTTTGCCTACTCCGACGCCTCGGCGTGGAAAGCTGCATGGACACTGTTCTTCTGGGCATGGTGGGTTGCATGGGCCTCTTTTGTGGGAATGTTCCTCGCCCGAATCTCGCGCGGGCGCACCATCAGGCAGTTTGTGGCCGGAACGATGACCATCCCGTTCCTGTACGTTCTCATGTGGATCTCTATCTTCGGTAATGCTGCCCTGGACTACATCCGCACAGGCGGCAATCTGGAATACGCGCAAAAGACGGTTGAAATCCCCGAATACGGGTTTTACACGCTGCTGCAGGAATTTCCGCTACCAATGCTCCTCGTGGCTGTGGCGACCTTTGTGGGCTTGCTCTTCTTCGTTACGTCAGCGGACTCGGGCGCACTGGTCATGGCAAACCTGTCATCATTCCTACCTTCGGTACAAGACGATGCGGCCGGCTGGCTACGCGTATTCTGGGCCGCGGTCACCGGCGTCCTCACTATCGGAATGCTACTTGTGGGCGGTATTCCAGCTCTCCAAAACGCTACCATCGTGATGGGGCTACCATTTAGCGTGGTTATGGTTCTGGTCATGTTTGGTCTGATGAAGGCGCTTCGTGAGGACGACCGCAGCGTTCGGCTGCGGGAACGCTCATTGCGAAACACCATAACGGGGGCGGGTGCGGAGCTGGTTAACCCGTCTTGGCGAGATCGTCTGGCGCGCACGTTCGAACAGGTCTCACCGATCCAGGCAAAGAGGTATCTGGACCGCGTTGCTGAACCCGCTCTACGTCTGATTGCGAAGGAATTAGCCGCGCAGGGTTATCAGGCAGAGGTCATTCGGGGCGGCGATGAGCCAGTTGAGGACCTCGACGAGTCGATCTGTATTCACGACCGCCTTAAGTTTGTTGCGGGAGTTGGGCAAGAACAGTTTGTGTATCGCATTCTGGCAGTTGACGCTCCAACCACCGTGTACGGCGGTCAGATGAGCAGTGCAAGCCACATGTCGACCAGGCTGGAAGTGCACATGCCCCAGGGCGAACAGGATTACGACGTGATGGGCTATTCCACCGAGGCGCTAATCCATGACGTACTTGACCAGTTTGAGGTGCACCAAGACTACTGGCGTGTTCAGGAGCTGGATGAGACAGCTCGCCAAACACGCCAGGATCACTAATGGTTACCTCGTTCTAATTTCAGAGGGGCGCGGCCAATCTAGTTACTAGTTTCGAGGAACTTCTCAGCTAGAGCCTCGCTACCGCGTGCGAGGATAGTGACATCTGCTCCCACGAGGACGAAGTCTGCACCCGCATCGATGTATTCGCGAGCAATAGCCGGGTCAAAGGCGTTGGTGCCAACCGGCTTGCCCGCGGCTTTCGCGGCCTTAATGCAGTGGATGACGCGGGACTTGACTGCCTCGTCGCCGGCCTGTCCGATGATTCCTAAGTCAGCTGCTAGGTCTGCAGGGCCGACAAAAATGGCGTCTACGCCATCAACGGCGAGGATATTCTCCACGTCCTCCACAGCCTTGGCAGATTCGATCTGGCAGATTAGCGTAATCGTTTCTCGTGCACGCTCCAGATAGTTTGGGATCCGGTTCCACATAGACGCACGTGCGAGGGCGGATCCAACACCGCGCACGCCCTTGTCAGGATAGTTAACGCGGGCTGCGGCAAGCTCGGCCTCTTTCGCACTGTCGATCATGGGGACCAGCAGGTTGCGCACGCCAAGATCGAGGTACTGCTTGATCAAACGCTCGTCATTGATTGGTGCACGCACGATAGTGGATGCCGAGTACGCGGCGGTCGCGTGTAGTTGGTGCAGGAGGCTGGTCAGATCGTTGGGGGAGTGCTCGGCGTCGATGAGCACGTAGTCAAGCCCGCAGGAGGCACAGATTTCTGCGGTAATAGGCGAAGCGGCGCACGCCCAAATGCCGATGAGGGCGCGGCCGGCCTCGTCAATATGCTGAATGAGGGTGCGAGGTGGGTCTAGTTGAATTGGCATGTGATTGTCCCTAGCGGTCCGTAGTCTGCGAGCACCGAGTCACCCTTGTAAACCCACATGGGCCTAGTGAATGACCCGGCGAGGATGATTTCGCCTGCGCCCAGGTATCCCTTGTGCGGGGCGATTTTGTTTGCCAGCCAGTGTACGCCTGCGGCCGGGTGGTTCAACACTCCGGCGGCCACGCCCGTCTCTTCGATTTCCTGGTTGCGGTACAGCACGGCACTGACCCAGCGCAGGTCCACTTCGTCAACGCGCACGGGACGTCCTCCGATAACCATCGCCCCCATAGCCGCGTTGTCAGCGATTGTGTCTACGATTGTGCGCCCCTTCATTTCGATGCGCGAATCGAGAATCTCGAGGGCTGGCACCACCCACTCGGTGGCGTCTAGAACGTCAAAAATTGTGGCGCCCGGGCCCTTAATGTCCTTGCCGAGGACGAATGCAAGCTCAACTTCGATACGCGGATGCGTGTACTCGTCCCACGCAAATACGGATCCGGTTTCGAAGATCATATCGTCAAAAATGAGGCCATAGTCGGGTTCGTCAATGCCGGTTGCGTCCTGCATCGCTTTAGATGTGAGTCCGATTTTGCGGCCCTTTAGCACGCATCCGGCCGCCTCTTTCTCTGATCTCCACAGGCGTTGAATAGCGTAGGAGTCCTCTACGGTCATCTGTGGGTAGCGAGCGGTGAGCAGGGAGATCGGGGTGCGTGTTTCTTTGGCTTTAACAAGCTCTTTAGCGATAGATTGGCGGATTGTCTGGTCCAGCATGACGCCTCCTTGAGTCTTTATTGCTGCCAGGTGCCGGCGCGCGTGCACGCGGAATCGGTACCGTTAGGCAAAATCGTACACGATTTGGGGAAGGGTAGGCGCAAACTTAGCCGAGCTCACCATCTCGGGCCACAGCCGCGTCTACCGCAAGGCCCAACACCGTGGATAGTCCGCTTTGCTGTGCGGCCAGTAAACCTGCAATTGTGGTACCACCCGGGGAGGTCACCCGGTCTATCAAGTTTGCTGGAGTTGCGCCGTCATTGGCGGCCTCGTCAAGAATCATTTGTGCCGATCCCAGCATTGATTGGGCAACGATTGCAACTGCCTGGTGTTTTGTAAGGCCGTGGTTAACGCCTGCGCGCGCGAAGTCGTCCACGATTTGATACATCCACGCCGGGGAGCATCCGGCGAGAGCAGAAAAAATAGGAAAGTGTACCTCGTCGATCACGAGGCAGCGGCCCACAGGAACCATGATCTCCTTGGTCATCTCCACGTGTTTTGAGGAGGCGGCCGCGCCGCGCGCGATACCGGTCATGGACTCGCCGATGGCCGCGTTTACATTCGGCATGACGCGCACAATCGGCACATTGGTTTCGGTTGCCTGCTGCAGTGACGCCAGGCTCTTGCCTGCCGCAAGCGAGATAACGAGTTTGCTACCGTCGCTGATTTCTGGCGTGATTTCTTTGAGCACATCTTCCACCGCGTGTGGTTTCACACCTAGTACGATTACGTCTGCCGTTTGGGCTAGCTCGTGGTTGTCGGCCAGCGCGTGGGCACCAACCTCGGTTGCAAGTGCAGGAGCAGACTTTCCTGATCTGTCCGTCAAGTAGATTTCATCTGCATCCAAACCCGCAGCTACCACGCCACGCACAATCGCGCTCGCCATATTGCCGGCGCCAATAAAACCGATTTTCATAGCGTTCCTTTCCTATCCACAAGCCTAGCGCGCCGGGGGTTATCCACGCCCGCGCTAGAGATCAGAATGGCAAGGCTTTCTTAGCGGCACACTGGCGTCATGAAGCATGCAATTTCGCCGGCCCGGTTAAGGCAGCGCGCTTTTGATAACGCGGTTAGTAGAAGCGCCAAAAAGTCGAATCCGCCTATTCTTAGACTTTTGCCCTCTCCGTTCGCCACGGTGGCGCTCGCCGTGGCACTCGTTGCAGTTGCAGCGTTCTCACTCTTTCAGCTGGGCATTGCCTCACCCGCGACTGATGCGATTTTAGAGGATGGAACTTCCCAACTACGTGAACGCATAAAAGCTGAGGGGGAGGACCTGCGCGCCCCGCAACCAAGCGAGGCTGAATCCGAACCTCACCCCAGTAACGGGGGCGCAATTTTCGTGCAGGTCACTGGAGCGGTCAATAAGCCTTCGGTGGTTCAGCTGCGCGCCGGCGCTCGCGGAGCGGACGCTGTTCAGGCTGCTGGAGGAATGACCGCAGATGCCGCGTTGGCTTCGGTAAACCTCGCGCAGGTCGTGGCGGATGGGCAGCATATTCACGTCCTCACCAATGAAGAACTAGAAAAGGGTGGCGCGGCCGGCGGCTTGAGCGTACCGAGCGCAGGCACGGTTGGGGCAGAGGGTTCCGCAAATGCTGGGGCGGGCGCGGGCGGGTGTATCGATCTGGCGGTGGCAGATAGTCAGACCCTCCAACGTTTACCTGGAGTTGGCGACGCGCTCGCCGAACGCATCATCGCTTATCGCACCGAAAACGGCATCACCAAACCCGAAGATGTCCGCGCGGTTTCTGGGATAGGTCCAAAAACGTTCGCGGGATTCAAGGACCAGCTGTGTCAGTAGCTCAAAACGTGCCCAACGAGCAGTTAGATCGCGCGCCACTCGACCTGCGTCTAGTGCCGGCCGCGATACTGGCATGGCTGTCCACCGCGCTTGTTCTGCAGGTAGCGAACTCTTCAGGCAGCACGCTTGGCGTGCTCCTCGTATCGTTGGCGTTCACGTCTGTTCTCGTGCTGCTTGGAATCGTGCAGAAGACGCGGCGCGCGGCGCACGCTCGCCAAGACCCGGGCTCGTTCGTATCGGCAGCGGCCCTGCTTTGCCTCGTCCTTGCGGTTTCGGTAATTTCAGCTGCCACACAAGCGCACATGTTTGCGCGTCACGACATGAAAGAAGCATGCAAAACCAGGTGTGTCATTACCGCATTCGTTGAACGCCCCAGCCGTGAGGCCGCACAAGGCCGCTGGATCACCCACCTTGCGGTTCCAGGCGGCAAGATCCTTGTTGCCGGCAGTCGGATCGAGGCACGCGCGGGGGATCAGGTTATACTCTCAGGCCGTCTGCAGGCCGGTCTTACCCCGCCCATGCTTGGCGTATTTAAACCAGCCAATATTGAAACTCGCGAGGCCACCGGCTGGCGCGTGACATTTCGTAAAAACCTGCACTCGGCCCTCGCGCCCCTCCCGCCTGCGTCTCGCGGCCTCATTGCAGGAATGAGCATCGGTGACTACTCCGATTTACCGCCACAGGCACGCGACGCCATGGTCACGACGGGAACCAGCCACCTAACCGCCATCTCGGGACTTCACCTGGCTATCCTGATAGGCACAATCAATGTGCTACTTCCGGGCAGAGGTACCGCCAAAATAGCGTTGGTCAGCACGATCGTGGCCGGCCTGGTTGCGATCGTTGGGCCCACTCCCTCCATAATCCGAGCCGTTTCAATGGCCGCAATCCCAACTTGGAGCGGCGTTTTGGGTCGACACGGTCAGCCTTTCAACTCCCTCGCACTCGTGGTCTTAGCTTGGATCATCTGGAACCCGTGGCTCAGCTTCTCCGTAGGGTTTTTACTGTCCACCCTCTCCACGGCCGGCGTGCTCATCGCCACGGCAGGAAGGCAAAGAAACCCTCCACCAGGCTGGCCCAAATCGCGTCGCTTGGCTCAAAAGCTATGGAATGCCGGCTCCGTTCCGCTCGCGGCCACGATAGCCACCAGCCCCGCACTCCTATGTTTAAACGGAAGCGTTGCACTCTACGCAGTATTTACAAACGTTGTGCTGGCACCTCTAGTTGCGCCCACAACCCTACTTTCGCTGGTAACCGCTGTCCTCGCACAAATCGGAAACGCCAGCCAAGTAGCTTCGCTTGCCGCGTTGTGTGCCCAAGGGATCATTGCGATCACCACCTGGTTTGCGAAGCTCCCGGGCGCGCAAATCATCGGCCCGGGAGCAATCGCTACAGTTTTGGTGATGCTACTTATTGCAGTCACCTACATTGGGTGGAGACTTTTACCACTCCTCGTGGCTCATCGGATCCCACACAAACCGGTCTGACGTATCCAGGAGATCCAAAGCCCGCATGTGATCATCACTGAGTTCAAAATCAAACACCTGCAAGTTCTCGGCATTACGCTGTGGTTTCGAAGAAACCGGGATGGGAAGGATCCCGCTTTGCACCGCCCAGCGCAGCACCACCTGCGCCGGCGATTTTCCGACCTTACTCGCAATATTTTCAACGAGCACCTGTCCCAGCAGGTTCTCCACCGGTCCGAGGGGGCGCCACGCCTCAGTCACTATTGCTTTACTGGCGTGGAAACTGCGCAAGTCCTTGCGGGCAATGATTGGGCTGAGCTGAATCTGGTTTAACACGGGAAGCACGCCTGTTTGCGCCTCTAGTTCTTCAATCTGGTGGGGCAAGAAGTTCGAAACTCCAATGTGCTTAGTCAGACCCCGCTCACGTAGCTTGATGAGCTCTTCCCACGTCTGCAAATAGAGGCCGCGCGAAGGGTTTGGCCAATGAATCAGAGTCAGATCAACGTAATCAACGCCAAGCCTTCGCAACGATCCTTCCAAACCGTGCGTGGTTGCGCCCGTTCCTTGATCTCCGCCCGCAATCTTCGTGGTAATAAAAAGTTGTTCGCGTTCTACTCGAGAGTCTTTAACACCCTGACCCACGCTAAGCTCGTTGCCGTACTGCGCGGCCGTGTCAATCAGTCGGTAGCCGTCTTCAATCGCGCGAGCAAAAAGCGCCGCGCCCTCCACACCCTTGTGTTTTGAAGTGCCCAGTCCTATCGCGGGAATGCGGCCGCCGTCAAGTAGTTCCAATGTTGGAATATCTGCCATTGTTACCCCTTTCTTCATTTCTAGACTAGAGGTCTATGCGTGGCGGCGAAACCGGAGCGGGACAGGCGGATGAAAATTGTCCGTGCCCTGTGGCACTCTGTACGTATGGCGCAAAATCGTAAGGCCCCCAAACAGTGGTTTGAGGCAGCTCTGGCTCCCGTGGTGCTTATCCAGTCCAAGGAGCCACTTCTTGCTGAACGCGCAGTTTCGAAGCTTCGTGATCTGGCGCGTAAAGCGGATCCTGCTGTAGAGATGATCCGTCTAGAGGCAGGCTCTTACGAATCGGGCCAATTGGCTATTCACACATCGCCAAGCCTGTTCGGCGAGGCGCGTTTTGTGTACATCCCCGAGTTAGAGGCCGGATCACCTGCCCTGTTCGATGACCTCGCAAAGTACATGGAACATCCCGAGCCGGACGTGACTTTGGTGCTCCGTCACAACGGAGGAAACGCCGGACGCAAGGTGCTCACCGCCGCGCAAAAACTGAATGTGGCAACGTTTGTGGCTAATGAGGTGAAGCGTCCGGGCGACAAAATGGATTTTGTGCGCGAGGAGGTCCGCCGGGCAGGGCGCCGCATCGAAGCCGAAGCTGTGCAGGCCCTAGTGGACGCTTTGGGGTCAGATTTGGCTGAGCTTGCGGCTATGACCTCGCAGTTGCTTGGTGACGTTGAGGGAACTATCACCAGCCAGCATGTGCACCGGTATCAATCGGGCAGGGTGGAGGCAACTGCGTTTGCGGTTGCTGACGCAGCCGTTTCTGGCCGGGCCGGTGAGGCCCTAACGCTCTTGCGTCATGCTTTGGCCACAGGTGCAAGCGCTCCCGCTTTGGTTGGAGGTATTGCACTTAAAGTCCGGCAGATCGCAAAAGTTTCTATTCGCCCGCCGCTGCCTGCTTCCAAGCTGGGGATGCAGAGCTGGCAGATTGACCGTGTGCGCCGGGATGCTCGCGGCTGGAACGAGGCGCGACTTCGCCGAGCGGTCATGGCTGTTGCAAGTGCGGATGCCGCCGTTAAAGGCGAATCAGATGACCCAGAATATGCCCTTGAAAAACTCGTCCTAGCGGTAGCAGGGAAGTAGTTCTCCTCTTGCTCGCATTCTTGGCAGCAAACGCCATTTTCGGCCAATCCTTGCCAAGAACCCTAGTAGTTCTGCCGTACCCTTCTGGGTAAGACCCTGATCTGGATATAAAAAATGGAGGCCGGAGCCTCCATCTTTTGGTCGATCCGCTAGTCCATCTTCGCTACAGCTTTAGCGAGCTTGGACTTACGATTGGCAGCCTGGTTGCGGTGAATAACACCCTTGCTGACTGCCTTGTCAAGCTTGCGGCATGCAGCCTGCAGTGCCTCGTTAGCCTTATCGCGGTCACCGGCAGCAATCGCTTCACGAGTGCGGCGTACGTACGTCTTCAACTCCGACTTAACGGCCTTGTTGCGTAGACGACGCTTCTCGTTGGTCTTGTTGCGCTTAATCTGGGACTTAATATTTGCCACAGTTTTACACTCTCTTTTTCGATTACAAGGTCGGTGAGGGGTTGCTGAGCCTTGGACAAAAGTGGGGGACACTCGACTGCGAACAGCTCAGCGTTGGAACGCCCCGACCAGGGCGAACCAACTAGCCATAATACCAGGTGTTTCTCGCTCAAACTAGGCGTGTTTTCACCGTGTCAAGGTGATGATGCACACGCTTCGCTTTTGCCGCAACTAGAAACTCCTTAAGTGCAAGAACCCGAACTGCGCATTAGCCTGCCAGTAGCAGCGCCATTGCGGTTACCACAATCAGAAATCCTCCAATGGGAATAACAAGGACAGTCCCAAGAAAAGCCGCGAGAGTGGGGCGAATATCGATCTGTAGCCAAACCGCATCGTAGCTGGGATCAACCATTTGCCGCATGGCTCGTTGTAGCGCTTCAATGCGCGGAAAGAACCGGGCGCTACGGGAAGAAAACTCTTCTCGCGCACGCTTAATTTTTGCGCCTTCCTTAGCTGCCACATCTTGTAGGTCCGCATACGCATCGGCTTTCGAGCCAGGGCGGTTTAAAGCAGAACTTTCTTGAAGAACCTGTTTGGGGCCAGACCTCGCAAATGCTTCTTGCAGTTGCCTGCGGCGCACCGCGAAAAACAGAGTCACCCCCAGCCCGGCAAGACCGAGGATGGCGGGGATCCAAAAGCCCCATGAACCGTATGCGAATATCCCAATGAAGCCCAGCAGGGTAGTTATACCCGCAGAAAGGAGCGCTAGATCAACCAGGATCCTGCCTGGAACAGTCACAATGTTTCGCGTCATTCTCTCGGTGCGAGCCACGTCGTCCTCGCCCCCGGATTCGCTCACATAAAAACTACCGTCCGGGCTTTGCTGGGCCTCGTAAATGTGAGGGCGGGAGCCGCGTTCATCACTGTTTGATTCCCAGTTGTGGATCCAACCCTCGGGGCGATTTTGATCGGCCATTGTGGTTTGTACTCCCGCTTCGCAAATGGTTTAGATTGATTGTGTTGCCTGTATTTTAAGCCCTCTTGTCTGGGAGGACACTTGGAGAACCTGAATCTAATCTCAATGTCGGCAGTGCGTTCGGCAATGAAAGTGATTTACACGCCGGCCATTACGCTGGCGCGCCCAATCGGCCTGCGCAACGATCCACATACGGCCACCATCTTGCATATGGGTTCGCAGTTTCGCACCGATTTTGAGGGAGCGGTGGCGCAAATGACGCCGTTTGAGCGCCGTGATTTCGAGCAGTGGCAGCAGAGTGAGGGAGGAGCGGCATTTCGGGAGTGGAGTGATCGCGCACTACCTCTGGCCGCAGCTTTGCAGATCGTCGAAGAGGCGTTCGAGCAAGACGAAGCAGAAGACGCCCCGGTTGATCCAACTTTGCAACGAATGGTGGACCTTAACTGGACCTTTGAAACCCACGGCCAGTGGTTCTTAATAGTGGCGTTCATGGTTGGATTCCTCGCGTTCTTCTCAACGGGAGGGTTGACCGGGCCGGTGGCTTCCACAATCAGACTGGTTGCGGGCGTTATGGCAGCTATCCTCGTCCTCGCTTGGGTTGGAACCAAACTGATGCCGTCGGTGATAGCCGTGCGGGCGCGCCGCGTGGGTGTAGAAGTTCCGAACCGTCACGCCAGCTTGGAAGAAGCTGAACTTCCTATTTGGCAGGAGGAGCATTTCACCTCCTCGGCAAAAATCTTGAACTACGCCAACTGGGTGCTCTTGGCGCAGCCGGGGCCAGGTGGCCTCATGGATCTGCATGCTCCCATTCCGGTGGAGCCTACCGCCGCATACAACGAGCGCCAGACCGAGATTTTGAACGCAGCTAAACGCTTTCGCGAGAACAGTCCGATGCGCGGCCCGGGTACCCGCTAGATCGCGGCGGGGAATGCCGCTAGTTTAGTGATGTTCGCCCGATAATTCGGCTGTCGCCCCCAATAGTGCGACAATTGGGAGTAACTGCAGTTCAGAAAGGTTAGGTCCGGGTGGCCAAGATCTTAGAAGCCCAAAACAAATTGATTCAGCCGGCTCACACAGAGCCGTCTCGAATCCGCAATTTCTGCATCATTGCGCACATTGACCACGGTAAGTCCACGCTTGCCGACCGCATGCTTCAAAACAGTGGCATTGTGGAACAGCGCGTTATGCGAGACCAGTATCTCGACCGTATGGATATTGAACGCGAGCGCGGCATCACCATTAAGTCGCAAGCCGTGCGCATTCCGTGGCAGGTTGATGGAGAGCCGTATGCGCTCAACATGATTGACACGCCCGGACACGTCGACTTTTCCTATGAGGTCTCCAGGTCTCTTGCGGCGTGTGAGGGAGCTGTGTTGCTAATCGACGCTGCGCAGGGCATTGAGGCGCAAACTCTGGCAAATCTGTATATGGCAATGGGTAATGACCTCACCATTATTCCCGTGCTAAATAAGATCGATTTGCCGTCCGCGCAGCCGGAAAAGTACGCAGCTGAAATCGCTGGACTTTTGGGCGTGGATGAGAGCGAAATTTTCCGCGTGTCCGGAAAGACGGGCGAGGGCGTTGCCGAGCTGATGGATGCGATTGTCGAGCAGGTTCCTGCCCCCTCAGGCGTTGAAGAGGCGCCTGCTCGCGCCATGATTTTCGACTCTGTTTACGACACCTACCGCGGCGTGGTCACGTACGTGCGAATGGTGGATGGGCGCTTGTCGCCGCGCGAGAGAGTCTCGATGATGTCCACGGGCACCAACCACGAAATCCTCGAAATCGGCGTAATCTCGCCAGAACCTATCCCAACTGAGGGGCTTGCCGCGGGCGAGGTAGGCTACATCATCACGGGCGTGAAGGACGTGCGCCAGTCGAAGGTTGGTGACACGGTCACAACTGCTATCCGCGGCGCCACCGAAGCTTTGGAGGGCTACGAGGATGCCAAGCCGATGGTGTATTCGGGTATTTACCCGATTGACGGCTCGGACTTCACAAACCTGCGCGAGGCCCTTGAAAAGCTCCAGCTAAATGACGCTGCTTTGACGTTCGAGCCAGAATCTTCCGCCGCTCTCGGGTTCGGCTTCCGTTGCGGCTTCCTTGGCTTGCTGCACTTGGAGATCGTGCGCGAGCGCCTTGAGCGCGAGTTCAACTTGGACCTGATCGCTACAGCGCCGAACGTAATCTACGAGGTCACCGCTGAAGACGGCACCGTGATTGAAGTGACCAACCCATCCGAATACCCTGACGGCAAGGTGCAGGAGACGCGCGAGCCCGTGGTGCAGGCAACGATTCTCACCCCCTCGGACTACGTGGGGCCCGTTATGGAGCTGTGTCAGGAGCGCCGCGGCCAGATGGGTGGCATGGACTACCTGTCGCAGGATCGCGTTGAGCTTCACTACAAGCTCCCTCTTGCCGAGATCGTGTTTGACTTCTTCGATTCGCTCAAGTCGCGTACGCGTGGTTACGCTTCCCTCGATTATGAGGCGGCAGGCCAGCAGGCTTCGGACTTGGTGCGAGTAGATATTTTGCTGAACGGCGAGCAGGTTGACGCTTTTTCTGCGATTGTGCACCGCGACGCTGCTTACGCTTACGGCGTGCAGCTCACCAAGAAGCTCAAGGAACTGATTCCAAGGCAACAGTTTGAGGTGCCGGTTCAGGCGGCGATCGGTTCGCGAGTTATTGCCCGCGAAACGATCAAGGCGTTGCGCAAGGACATGCTTGCCAAGTGTTACGGCGGCGATATTTCGCGTAAGCGAAAGCTGCTTGAAAAGCAGAAGGAAGGCAAGAAGCGCATGAAGTCGATCGGGCGCGTGGACGTTCCGCAAGAGGCGTTCATCTCTGCTCTTACTTCCGAGGCGCCGTAGGAGAGCCGATGGCGCAAAACACGCCTTACATGGCGCGCACTAAGTCGTTTGCCCGCCGTGGTCGCACGTTGCACGCATCCACCCAGCGCACCCTCGAAAAGCATGCGGATAAGTATGTGATCGAGGTGCCGCGCGATGGGGGATACACAACTATTGACGAGTCCTACCGCCTTGACGTTGCCGGCGAGTTTGGGAGGCAAGCGCCTCTGATCGTTGAGATCGGCACGGGCAATGGTGAACAGATCGTCGCCTATGCGAAGGAACATCCGCAGGTCAATCTGTTGGGTGTGGAAGTGTGGGCGCAAGGCATTGCGAAAGGTATTTCACGGGCCGTTTCGCAGGGTGTAGATAACATCCGTTTTATCGAGGTTGACGCCGCGCAGGCTCTTCCCATCATGATGCCACAGGCGAGCGCTACTGAGGTATGGACGTTCTTCCCTGATCCGTGGCGGAAGGCACGACATCGTAAGCGTCGCCTGGTCAATGACGCTTTTGCTTTGACCATCGCGAATCTGCTGGCAGACGGCGGAGTGTGGCGCCTGGCCACCGATTGGGATGACTACGCGTGGCAGATGCGTGACGTGATCGAGGCGTGCGAATACTTCGAGAATCTCTACTTGGGTGAGCGTCCGGATCCAGAAGATCCACAGCCGGAAAGAGGCGGTTTTGCTCCTCGGTTTGAAGATCGTGTCTTAACGCGTTTCGAGGAACGTGGGCAGATGGAGGGGCACGGCGCCCACGACCTCGTGGTACGTCGCTTGCCGCGCGAGGAATCCAATTGAGCCCGCAGCTACCCGACGGTGTTGCATGGCCAAGCGATGGTTACCTTGACCCGCATCTGGTTGGGACGCCGAGTAAAAACTTGGCCCTCTACATTCACGTACCTTTTTGCACGGTTCGTTGCGGCTACTGTGATTTCAACACCTACACCGTTGGATTTGGTCAAGGTGCTGACAAGGACAGTTATCACCACTCGGTAAATAAAGAAGTAAGGCTTGCCGCAGATCGGCTCCGCCCTTTCAACCACGAACCGGTAAAATCCATTTTTCTTGGTGGAGGCACCCCAACACTGTTGCGGGCAGGCCAAATCGGTCAGATCCTGCAGGATGTGAAAGACAACTTTGCCCTTGACCCAAGCGCGGAAGTGACCGTAGAGGCTAACCCGGACACAATCGACCAGGCCGGCCTCGAACAGCTTGCCCGAGCCGGCGTTACCCGCGTGTCTTTCGGAATGCAATCAGCGGTCTTGCACGTGCTTCGAACCCTGGACCGTAGCCACACTCCGCAGCAGGTTCCGCACGTGGTCAAATGGGCGCGTGAGGCCGGCCTAGACGCCTCCGTCGACCTCATTTATGGCACTCCGGGCGAGTCGCTTACCGATTGGAAGACATCGCTTGAAGCCGCTATTGAACTGCAGCCCGATCATATCTCTTGCTACGCCCTCGTCATTGAAGAAGGCACGAAAATGTGGGCTCAAGTGAGGCGCGGCGAACTCGCCATGCCCGACCCGGATGACGAAGCCGAAAAATACGAGCTTGCAGACGCTCTCTTGGCGCAGGCCGGATACGCGTGGTACGAGATTTCAAACTGGGCAAAGCTAGAGGACGACGAGGCGGCGGGAAGCACCAACCTGCAACACGCTTCGCGTCATAATCTGGCCTACTGGTTCGACTGGGACTGGTGGGGGATTGGGCCCGGAGCGCACTCGCACGTGGGTGACGTTCGCTGGTGGAATCGCAAGCATCCACGCGCATGGGCTGATGCGCTCGCGGGCGGCTCTGCAAATCTTGGGGCGCGTTCCGCTGGCGCGGAAGCGGGCATCGCTGCAGGTTTAGACAGCGCAGCCGCACCCCGCCCTTTGGCACCACTCGCATCTCCTGCGCAGGCAGGGGAGATTTTGGAGGAGTCTGATCGCGTCCTCGAGGCCGTCATGCTGCGCATCCGCACCGCTGATGGGATCCCAATCTCGAGCCTTTCCCCGCAGATTCATGGGCGCGTGCCTGTGCTCATAGATGAAGGTTTGATTGAAGAGGCGGCCGCGGGTGCAGGGATCGTGAAGCTAACGCTGAAAGGTCGCTTGCTGGCAGACTACGTGACGCGTGAGCTCACGGTTTAGGTTTTCCGGCTACCTCAGATCTGTTCGGCGCCGCCAACAGTGACGAAGTCAATCAACTCTTCTACACGGCCAAGCAGTGCGGGTTCGAGGTCGCGATAATCTCGCACGCGCGCCAAAATCGCCTGCCAACCCAGGCCAATGTCTTCGCGGGTTTCGTGCGGCAATCCCAGGGCGCGCAATGTTCCCACTTTAATATCGGTGCCGCGCGGAATGTTCGGCCAGGCTTTCAGCCCTACACGCGCTGGTTTCACCGCCTGCCATATGTCCACAAACGGGTGTCCAACCACCAGGACATCGCCCGGCCAACGCTGCATAACGGCACTCGCAATGCGTGACTCCTTGGATCCATCCACGAGGTGATCCACTAGCACGCCTGCCCGAGAAGTAGGCGAGGGGCCAAAAACCTCCAGCACATCCTCTAGGTTGTCCACGCCCTCGAGGTACTCCACGGCCACGCCCTCAACGCGTAGATCATCGCCCCACACCTTCTCCACCAGTTCGGCATCGTGCGTGCCCTCCACGAAAATACGTGATGGCACAGCCACTCGAGCTCTCTTTAGCTTCACTGCTTTCGAGCCCGAGGCGGTAAGTTTTGTTTCTGGAGCCGCTTTGGGCGCGGGCGCAACTAACTCAACTGGCTTGCCGTCAACCCAAAAACCGCCGCCGAGGGGGTAGGAGCGGCGCGCTCCTCGCCTGTCCTCCAGTTCCACAATCTGCATTCCGCCAGACTTCTCCACTCGTATAACAGCACCTACAAACCCTGAAACGGGGTCTTCTACTACCAGGCCGCGCTCGGCCGGCATAGGAACTTGTCGAGGGCGGGTCGCAAACGGTCCCTCACGGTGAGGGTCGGAAGCTAAAACATTGGATCCATAGCGGTCAATCACACCGGCAGACTAAGCGAAAATCACTCAGAATTCGCGGAAGGCATGCGCGCGGCGCTAAGGAAGAGCTAAAAGGTGATCAACACCAACATAAAACAAGTGTTTTTCGATTGAGGGAAATACATTTACATCGGACAATAAAGAATGTTTGTGGAAAATTGAGTGAGGCTTCGTGAGGTTTCGTTTATGTCTCGCACGTTGAAGTGGGTTCTTGCCGCGGTTGCGGCCGTTCTTGTGGTTCTAGGAGGATCGTCGGCGGCTTACGCTTCCTATTACGCCGATCGTGCGGTTCCCGGCACCCAGGTGGCTGGCAAGTCGGTGTCGGGTATGACCGCTAAAGAGGTCGCCGAAGACGTGCAGAAGCGTTTCGATGAGTTCAAGACGAACATCACGGTTGATGGTCGGGATCATGAGCTTAGCCTTGCGCAACTGGGCGTATCTCTCGACGAGGATGCTACGGCCTCGGCTGCGCTTACTCCATCGGCCACCGTGTGGTCGCGTATTCAGGGCCTCTTTTCTGCTCCAAATGTCCCTCTCAGCGTTGAGGTGAACCATGACAAGATTGCGCAGTTCACCGATTCTTTAATCGCAGAGCTGGGGGATCCGGTGCAGAATGCTTCCGTAAAGTTCGATGAGGGTACCGAGAAGTTCGCTGCGGTACCGGCGGTCGAAGGCCATGGCATAGATACCCAAGGTATTGCCGATCACGTCCTCGCCACTGCAAAGTCACTGAACCCGCAGCCGGCATCCTTTGAATCTAGTATTGAGGCCCCCAAGATTGCGACGGAGCGCGCACAGCAGGTGGCTGACAAAGCTAACGCGATGATCGCCATCCCGGTTGTCATTTCCACCGGTAACCGCGAGATTCTTCCAGAAGCCAAAGAACGTGCCGCGTGGGTGGACATCGAGGCCGATGGGGAGCAGATTCAGGATCCGGTCTTGAACGAGCCAGCGGCGCGAGAGTGGCTGGTTAACACCGCCACGTCCACCAACGATGAGCCGGTTGAAGGCATCCACAACGTGAATACGCGCGGCGACGTGGTGTCTACCGCCGAAGAAGGCTCGCCCGGCTACACCGTGAACAATCTGGAAGCGATTGCCGATGCTCTGATCGAATCGCTGAAGGCGGGTCAGCCCTACGAGGGTCTGCTTACCTACGATGAGACGCCGCAGCAGTTCTCTACGCGTCTCATTGCTCCGGGTGCGGAAAGTTTGGCATACCAAGCTGCTCCAGGAGAGAAATGGGTGGATATCAACCTTTCGAACGCCACGGTGACAGCGTTTGAGGGTGCTACTGTGGTGCGCGGTCCGGTGCCCATGGTTCCCGGCGCTCCGGGGCTTGAAACCGTAACCGGTAAGTTCCGTATTTACTTGAAGTACGAGTCGCAAACTATGCGCGGCCAAAATCTAGACGGAAGTAGGTACGAAACCCCAGACGTACCGTGGGTTACCTACTTCGTTGGTAGCTACGCCTTCCACGGAGCCCCGTGGCGCAGTAGCTTTGGATGGAGCGGTCCGGGTGGTTCGCACGGCTGTGTGAACATGCCCGTTAGTGAAGCCAAGTGGCTTTACGACTGGGGTGAGATTGGCAATGTAGTGGTCAGCCACTACTGATTCGGAAACGTAGCGAAAGCCCACTTCGGTGGGCTTTCGCTGTATCTGTAAGAGGATCCAGAATGACGAGGGCAGGGTGAAATCCGCCTTTGTCTAGTGCCGCGATTCACCCGCCAGCTGTGGAAGATGAACGCTGAAAGTAATAGAGTTAGCACTCAGATAGTTCGAGTGCTACAAGCGGCGGGCGACGGCGAGAGGAGCAGGCATGGCAACAGCGGAAAGGCGCTTTGACGTGCTTCGCGCAATCGTGTCTGATTACGTTGCAACTCGCGAGCCCGTTGGTTCTAATGCGCTTGCCAAGCGTCACGATTTAGGCGTTTCGCCAGCGACTATCCGCAACGACATGGCCGCACTTGAACAGGCGGGTCTCATTTATCAACCGCACACGTCCGCTGGTCGTATTCCAACGGTTGCAGGATATCGCGTATTCGTTGATTCACTCACGCAGATTAAGCCGATGTCAGGTCCAGAAAAGCGTGCTGTTGAATCGTTTCTTGCCGGAGCAGTGGATGTTGAGGATGTAGTTGAGCGAACGGTTCGCCTACTGGCACAACTGACTCGGCAGGTGGCTATCGTGCAGTATCCGCACTATGACTCTGCGACGCTGGTACGCGTAGAGTTGGTTGACCTTGGGCCTGACCGCACGCTTGTTGTAGTCATAATGAACGATGGCACTATCGAGCAGCGCGTAATTTCTGATTTTGGGGCTACGAGCGCTGAGATTGATGCGGTACGCGACCAGATCAACGAGGTGTGCCACGGCCAGGACCTACGCGATTTGCCGAGTCTGCTTTCACCGCTGTCTGTTCTTGGCGGCCCAACTGAGAAGCAGTTCCGCGCCGCTGTTTGCCAGACGGTTGCGGACCTAACTAACCGAACTGGTGAAGAACGGATCCTTGTTGCCGGCATGGCAAACTTGGCCCGCTCCGACGTGGATTTCACTCGTTCTATTGTGCCCGTCCTGGATGCGTTGGAAGAGCAAGTTACGCTCTTGCGCCTATTCTCTGAGGTCCCGCAAGGCAACGTAACAGTGTCGATTGGTGAAGAGAATGCGCACGTGGGCCTGGCGGAAACCGCTGTGATTGCAGGAGCCTACGGATCGCAAGGAACCAACGCCCACTTGGCAGTGGTGGGACCAATGCGTATGGACTATCAGAAGGCGATGACAGCGGTGCGCGCGGTAGGTGTGTACCTCACCCACTTTTTGCACAGTAATAATTAGTCGAAAAGATTAAAGGAATTTTGGTGAACGAAGACTACTACGAGATCCTCGGGGTTTCGCGCGACGCCGGTGCAGACGAGATTAAGAAGGCGTACCGCAAGCTTTCCCGTAAATACCATCCGGATATTGCGGGAGTTGAGCATGAGGAAACGTTCAAGAAGATTTCCGTGGCTTACGAGACCTTGTCGAATCCGCAAAAGCGTCAAGCTTACGACATGGGCGGTTCTGCCAATGCCGGCTTTGGAGGCATGGGCGGTTTTGGTGGCTTTGGTGACTTGTTCGAAACGTTCTTCTCTGCCGCTGGTGCAGGATCAGGCCCGGTTCCGCGTGGTAGGCGCGGTCAAGATATTCTGACCGCGCTCGAGGTAAATCTTGAAACGATTGCATTCGGATCGCGCGAAGAAGTAACGATTAACACGGCCGTTCGCTGTCCTACGTGTGATGGTTCTTGTGCGAAGCCCGGCACTTCGCCGCGTACGTGTTCTGCGTGTCACGGGGCGGGCACAGTTCGCCAGGTGCAGCGCTCACTCCTTGGCGAGATCATGACGCAGGCGCCGTGTTCGGCTTGTGGCGGATACGGCACGATTATTCCTGAGCCCTGCGAAGAATGTAACGGTGAGGGCCGCGTGCATTCCAAGCGCACTATCGCTGTGGATGTGCCGGCTGGTATCGAACACGGTACGCGTATCCGCATGTCGGGTCAGGGTGAGGCCGGTCCGGGTGGAGGAGGCTACGGTGATCTCTATATTGAGATCCGCGAGAAGCCACATCCGGTATTTCGCCGCCAAGGCGATGACCTCGTGGCCGATCTGTATGTGCCGATGACGTCCGCCGCTCTTGGAACAACGATTTCGCTTGAAACCCTTGATGGCGCTCACGATATTGAGATTCAGCCGGGCACGCAGCCGGGCCAGGAAGTCAAGGTTGAGGGGCTTGGTGTGGGCCGTATCCATAGACGAGGACGCGGCGATCTTCGCGTACGCGTGAATGTGGAAGTTCCAACCGGTTTGACCAGCGCGCAGCGAGAGCTGTTGGAGCAGCTCGCAAAAATGCGCGGAGAGGAAACCGTGGAGGCCAAAACCGGATCTTCTCAGCAGGGCTTTTTTAGCAATCTGAAAGAAAAGTTCAGTAAATGACCGCACCGGTTTTCTTCGTCAGTGACCTAAACGACGCCCGCAAGGCAGAGCGGTTTGAGTTTACCGGGCCGGATGCCAAGCACGTGATGGTGAAGCGCATTGAAAAGGGGGAGCGTCTAGATCTAGTAGACGGAAGAGGTACGCGGGCGCGTGCGCGTTTGGTAGAAGCCTCATCTAGCTTGGCGATCGTTCAGATTGATGAGGTGACGTTTGAACCAGAGGGCAGCCCACGCATCACCCTCATCCAGGCGCTGGCAAAGAATGGGCGAGACGAGCTGGCAATAGAGATGGCTACCGAGCTTGGTGTTGACCGAGTGATCGCGTGGCAAGCAGAGCGATCGATCGTGCGCTGGCAGGGCAAGAAGCAGGAAAAGGGGCTGCAGAAGTGGGTAAACGTGCTTCAGGCTGCAACCAAGCAGTCTCGGCGTGCTCGCGTTCCCGCCTTGGAGTTTGCCGCAAATGCGGCTGCCGCTATCGCCCAGGTGGAAGGAGCGCAACTGATCGTCATGCATGAGAGCGCTACCGAGCCCATAACTGGCCTTACCGATCTCGGTGCTAAAGAGTATGCCCTGGTTGTTGGCCCGGAGGGTGGAATCACGGATGCGGAACTCGAACAGTTTAAACAAGCCGGGGCGAACATAGTGCTGGTGGGCGATATCGTTATGCGCGTATCCACAGCCGTCGCCGCCGGCCTCACGTCGCTTAACATTGCAACCGGTAGGATTTGAAACGAAAGAGCTAGCAAGGAGCCTCGTATTTCAAACATGCAACAAACGGATGAGCAGACGGCCTTGGCGAACACGATAACTATCCCGGAACATCTTGATCCGGTGACGGTCCTTGGAGCCCAGGATGAGGTTTTAAGAAGTCTGGAACGTAGTTTCAGCGGGATCCGCGTATCGGTGTTGGGCAATAAGATAACGGTTGAAGGGGAGGCCGAGTCGGTAACGCTCGCATCAGATTTGGTGCGCGAACTGGTTTCCCTAGCACGTTCCGGGCAGTATTTGAATGCGCAAACGGTTGAACATGCGGTCGGTTTGTTGGCGAAAACAGGCACGGCAAGTGCAAGTGCGGAAACAATTTTGAATGTACGCGGCCGTGATATCCGCGCGAAAACGCCGGGGCAACAGCGCTACGTGGACATGATTGTGCAAAACACTGTGGTGTTTGGGATCGGTCCAGCGGGTACAGGCAAGACCTACCTGGCTATGGCGATGGCCGTTAATGCGCTTCTTACGGGTGAGGTAAGGCGCATTATTTTGACGAGGCCGGCTGTAGAAGCGGGAGAGTCACTCGGATTTTTGCCCGGTACGCTGACTGAGAAGATTGATCCGTACCTGCGGCCTTTGTATGACGCGCTGAACGAGATGGTCGATCAGGAGGCACTTCCGCGTCTGCTGGCTGCTGGAACCATCGAGGTTGCCCCTCTTGCATACATGCGCGGGCGCACGCTTAACGACGCGTTCATCATTTTGGATGAAGCACAAAACACCACGCCCTCGCAGATGAAAATGTTCTTGACACGTCTTGGTTTCAGATCAAAAGTTGTGGTGACGGGTGACGCTACGCAGGTGGATTTACCTAACCGAGCGGCATCGGGGCTCGCAAGCGCGCGTAGCATTTTGCAGGGCATTGAAGGAATCGAGTTTTGTCAGCTAACGTCGGCTGATGTGGTTCGTCACCGTTTGGTCGGTGAGATAATCGACGCATACCAGCGTTTCGACGAAGCAAATGAGCAAGTTAGGCGGGGCAGGCGTGAGCGTAGAAGTCATTAACGAAACCGGCGTTGATATTGAAATCGCAGAGTTTCGCGACATAGCAGAGTACGTGCTGGCCCAGCTACACGTCTCTACTGATGCTGAGCTTTCGATCATGTTCATTGATCCAGAGCCGATGGAAGAACTTCACGTTAAGTGGCTGGATCTGCCGGGGCCAACGGACGTCATGAGCTTCCCAATGGATGAGCTTCGCCCCGGTAAGGAAGGCCAGGAAACACCGCCGGGAATTTTGGGTGACATTGTTATCTGTCCGCAGGTTGCGCATAAGCAAGCGTTAGAGGCGGGTCATTCCTCTGTTGAGGAAATGTTACTTCTGACTGTGCACGGTCTTCTTCATCTGCTCGGTTTTGACCACGCGGAGGAAGAGGAAAAACAGGTGATGTTTAGCTTGCAGCGCAAGCTCTTGCTGACTTTCTTGGCAACGAACCCAGTGGGACGTGCTAATGGGTAGTATTCCAATCGGACTGCTAGCTTTTTTAACAGTCTTTTTTGTTATTACTGCCGCGGTACTGGTGGCCGCAGAATCTTCTGTGGCGAGGCTTTCTCGGGCAGCAGTGGATGATCTGCTTGAAGATGGACATAAGAACGCTAAACGCTTGCTCGCGCTTGTGGAGGAACGGCGTCGTAGCGTTCTAGCTGCACGTGCAGGACGTATTGCGATGCAAACCGGCGCCGCCGTGGCTATTACCATCGCGTTCGCGCAGACTGGTTGGCGCTGGTGGGCTGTGCTACTCGCTTCGCTAGCTATAAACTGGCTGATCGCGTTTGCGGTCATCTCTGTGTTCCCGCAACAGGTAGCGTGGCGCAATCCGGAAAGAACGGCTTTGCGCACGGTTGGACTGCTAGAGCTCACCACCTCGATTGGACGTTTGGGCGCGCCGGCCCTGCGTTCACTTCGCAAGTTCTTCCCCGCTCCCGAACAAACTGAGGCGCAGGCTCGGGCGGAGATGACCGAAGAGATGCGCGAGGTGGTTGACCAGGTTGGTGAGACCGAAGGATTTGAGGACGAGGATCGCGAGATGCTCCGCTCGGTTTTCGAGCTGGGCCACACCTTCGTGCGTGAGGTCATGGTGCCGCGTACCGATATGGTTACTATCCAAGCGGACACCACACTTGAAAAAGCCATTCGTCTATTCATTCGTTCGGGCTACTCGCGCATTCCAGTAATTGGGGAGTCCTCCGACGACATCGTGGGCATACTGTATTTCAAGGATTTGGTCACCCGCGTTGTTGATAGGCCGGAGAATCGTGAAAAGCCAGTGCGAGACGTTGCTCGTGAGGCGCATTTTGTTCCCGAAATGCTGTATGCAGATGACGAGCTTCGCCATATGCAGCAACTTCGCGTTCACATGGTGATGGTTGTTGACGAGTGGGGCGGCATTGCCGGCTTGCTCACAATCGAGGATCTGATTGAAGAAATCGTTGGCGAAGTGATGGATGAGCACGACCGACGGGTCGTGGAGCCTGAAGAGGTTGAACCGGGCGTTTGGCGCGTGCCCGCCAGGTTCCCAGTGATCGAATTGGGTGAACTCATGGGGCTGGACATCGAGGATGAAGACGTCGATTCGGTGGGCGGCTTGCTTCAAAAGGCGCTTGGAAAGGTTCCTCTGCCCGGAGCGAAGGCTGAAGCGCTTGGCCTTGAGCTTGAGGCGGAGGAAGCGATTGGTCGCCGGCGACAGGTGGGCACTATTCTTGCCACTAGATTAGAAAATGAACCAGAAGAAGAGAGTTAAACGTGCGTTTCCCCTCTGATGATGAGCTAATGGATGGCCCGAACGCGTTTGAAGGCTTCGAAGATGAAGACTTTGAAGACGCTGAGTTGATTGAGGATGATCCTAACGAGCAACGCGACCCCTCTGATACTGATGAGCGCGATGCGGGACTTATTGGGGCTGACTACGACGAAAAGTTTAGGGCTGGTTTCATCGCCATTGTGGGCCGTCCTAACGTGGGTAAGTCCACGCTCACGAACGCTCTTGTTGGACAGAAGATTGCGATTACGTCGATGAGGCCGGAAACCACGCGCCACGCTGTGCGCGGCGTTGTGCAGGGGGAGGATTACCAGCTTGTCCTGGTGGACACTCCGGGGTATCACCGCCCGCGCACACTTCTTGGCCAACGCTTGAACAGCGAGGTTCGTGAAACGCTTTCTAGCGTGGATGCGATCTTGTTCTGTTTGCCGGCGGACCAAAAGGTGGGACCGGGTGATGATTTCATTGCGCGCCAGCTACGCGGGATTAAGGCGCCAATCATTGCGGTGGCAACGAAGGTGGATGCGGTTTCTGACGAGCGAGTCATGAAGCACCTGTTGGATATCGACAAGCTGGGTGATTGGGAAGAGATCATTCCGGTATCTGCAATCAAGGGGCATCAGATTGATAGGTTGAAGCAGTTGCTTTCCCGCCGTATGCCGCTGTCTCCGCCGTTGTATCCGCGTGACATGGTTACGGACGAGTCTCGTGACACCATGATTGCAGAGCTTATTCGCGAGGCCGCTTTGGAGGGGGTGCGCGAAGAGCTGCCGCACTCGTTGGCTGTTCAGGTTGAGGAGATTGTCGAGAGGCAGAAAAAGCCGGGACAAAACTACCCGGCGATGCTTGATATTCACGTGAACCTGTTTGTGGAACGAGATTCGCAAAAGGCAATCATCATCGGCAAGGGCGGATCTCGTCTCAAGCACGTTGGGATGCGGGCGCGCCGCGGGATTGAGGAATACCTGGGGCGCCGGGTATACCTGCACCTGCATGTTCGTACTTTGAAGGATTGGCAAAAGGACCCGAAGATGCTGGGACGGCTAGGGTTCTAGAGCCAAGCGTTTAGGCCGTGGTTGGCGCGGTTATGGGATAATAGAAGGTGTGAAGACTTACCGTGATGAAGCCATCGTTTTGCGTACGCAAGACCTTGGCGAGGCCGACCGTATCGTCACGGCGCTCACCCGCTCGAACGGTCTGAAAAGAGTTGTCGCCAAAGGCGTTCGCCGCACGTCGTCGAAGTTTGGTGCCCGCCTCGAGCCTTTTACTATCGTGGACGCGCAGTTCTATAAGGGGCGTAGCCTTGACGTATTAACGCAGGCACAAACGCTTCGGCCATACGGTCTGCAAATCGCGAGTGATTTTGAGCTTTATACTCGTGCCAACGTGATGGTGGAAACCGCGGAGAGGTTGTCGGAGGACGAAGCGCATACCTCTATGTACCTGCTCCTTTTGGGGGCTTTGCACGCCCTCGCAAATCGGCGCCATTCGCCGGATTTGGTGATGAACTCGTTTATGCTCCGCGCGATTTCGATGAGTGGTTGGGCTCCCTCATTTTGGGATTGCGCGGTGTGTGGCAGGCCCGGCCCGTCATCCTCGTTCAATGTGGTGGCCGGAGGCACGGTGTGCGAGGCCTGTAGGCCGCCCGGATCGTTAGCGCCTTCGCGGGAAGCGATGCAGTTGCTTGGAGATTTGCTTTCGGGTGATTGGCAAAGCGCAGATGCGGCGCCCGATTTTGCGCGGCGTGAGGCTGCGGGGCTGGTTGCCGCGTGGGTGCAATGGCATGTTGAGCGGCGTATCAAGTCATATAGTTTGATCAACTCACATTTGGGGGACGTATGAAGGTTGCACCGCCAGGGGCTGGCAAGAATCTGGCTCCAACGATTGACGGGGTGCCTCGTCACGTTGCGATCATTATGGACGGCAACGGAAGGTGGGCGAATGCGCGTGGCTTGGCGCGCACTGAGGGGCACCGGGCCGGCGAGGTTGCGCTAATGGACACGATTGCGGGCGCCCTCGAAATCGGTGTGCAGCACCTGACCGTGTACGCGTTTTCTACAGAGAACTGGAAACGCTCACCCAAGGAAGTTAGCTTTCTCATGGGTTATTCGCGCGATGTGCTTCGCCGGCGCCGCGACGAGTTGAACGAGTGGGGTGTGGCAATCCACTGGTGGGGGAGGCGGCCTCGTCTCTGGAAATCGGTGATCACCGAGTTGGAAGTGGCGCAGGAACTCACCAAGGCCAATTCGAAGCTGCATTTCAACATGGCTGTGAACTACGGGGGAAGGGCCGAGATTGCCGATGCTATGCGACAAGTTGCGAGTGAGGTCGAGGCGGGCAGACTGAAGCCGGCTGGCATTACGGAAGACACGGTTGGGCGGCGTCTGTATGCACCTTCGTCGCCAGATGTGGATTTACTGATCCGCACGGGTGGTGAACAGCGCATATCGAACTTCCTGCTATGGCAGTGTGCCTACGCCGAGTTTGCGTTCAACCCCGTGCCGTGGCCGGAGTATTGCCGCGAGGAACTGTGGAACGATGTGCTGGCCTTCACCGGCCGTGAGCGCAGGTTTGGTTCCGCTGTGGATCGGGTGGAGAGCTAATCGGCAACGATTTCTGCGGCCCGGTGGCGTCGCTTCAAGATGGTGAGGCCCATGATGACCACCATCGTAGTGCATAGTACGAGCGCCCACGTTTTCCCAGCAGTTGCGGCTTGGCCGGTTTTGAATAGTCCGATGCCGATGGATGCGTAGAGGCAACCCCATGCGATGTAACCGGGGATTGCCGCAAGAGTGTAGGTTAACCAGCGCAGGCGAAGTACTCCGGCACCGGCGTGAACCACGGTTTGGAAACCAATGGTGAGGAAGGACAGAGGAATGATGAGCAGTCCCCACTTGTCTACAGCGTCGATGCCTTTTTGAACAGAGGCGCCTTCAAGCCACGCACGAACTTTACGCACCCACGGTTTGCTCGAATGCTCTGATTTAGCGAGAAAACCCCAGGTTCCGAGGCGGCCAAGCCAGTAGGTGCCCTGCGAGCGTAGAAAAACCACGATGGTGAGGAATAGGGCGATTCCAATGAATGGCCCATCCGCGATCCACTGGGGAACTCCAGGCATTTTTCTACTTACCTTCCTTGGCTTGGCATTGGGGGCAGAGCCCAAAAATCTCGATTGAGTGTTCCACGTCAGAAAACCCGTGCTTTTTGACGAGTACTTGCAGTATCGACTCTAGGTCGGATTCGTGGATTTCGATACTGGATAGGCAACGCCTGCACACGATGTGGTGGTGGTGTGATTCGTGGCCGCATGCGCGGTACAGGGATTCTCCGTCAGGGGCCATGAGGGTGTCGATCGAGCCTTCTTCGGCGAGGGTGCGCAGATTTCGATAGACGGTGGCAAGGCCAATCGATTCGCCGGCAGCAACCATGTCGGCGTGAATTTTTTGGGCGGATCGAAACTCGGTTGCCTCGCTCATCGCTTCGATTACGGCTTGGCGCTGGCGCGTGTTGCGTCTGGGCTTTTCCATGGGTCTACCTTTGTTGTTGGCGTTCGGGGTGCATGACGGTGGGCGGCTTGGCTACGGCTTTGCGTTTGCCGTGAACGCGGTCGATGAGGGGGCGGGCAAGGAAGACGATGGCGTAGATGAGGATTGCAAGTACAACGATGGCTGCGCCGGGAGACAGGTTGTAGAAGTACGTGATCGTAAGTCCACTGACCGTTGTGAGCATGCCTATCACCATTGCTAGAGCCATTGTTGACCTAAATGAGCGTACCAGGATTTGCGATATTGCAACAGGAACGATCATGAGGGCGGAGACGAGTAGTGCCCCCACAACTCGCATGGCAACGGCCACGGTGGTTGCGGCCATGATCGCGATGATGAGGTTGAGGAGATTTACGGGTAGACCTGTGGAACGCGCGAACTCTTCATCGTTGCATACGGAGTACAGTGCGGGAGCTAGTCCTATGCCTACCAGGAGCACGATGATGGTAAGGATGGTGATCGCCCAAATGTCAGAGTTGGTGACGGTTGCAATGGATCCAAAGAGGTAGGAGTTTAGCTGTGAGGATGTTCCTCCGGCTATGCCCATGAGGAGCACGCCTCCGGCGATACCGCCGTAGAAGAGCATGGCCAGCGCCACGTCGGATGAGGTGCGTCCGGCGATGCGGATCACTTCGAGGGTGACGGCTCCGAGTATGGAGATGATGAAAGCGCCTGGTAGGGCGTAGCTTTCAGGCTCCATGGCGCCCATTGCCGTTCCGGCAAGCCAGCCGAGAGCCACACCGGTAAGGGCGATGTGACCGATGCCGTCACCAAGCATGGCCAGGCGCCGGTGCACGAGGTAGGTGCCAACTACGGGGGCGGCAAGGCCTACGAGAATAGCTGCGATGAACGAGCGTTGCATGAGTGGTGAGGACAGCATGGTGCCCAGTTCGCTGATGAGGCCGGGAGCGATTGCACTATTCATCGTTGCCTCCACTGTAAATGTCGATCTCGATGTCTTCTGGGTGCGGGAAGTGGTGGTGTTCTTCAGCGTGTATATGAGGCGCCTCGCCAACGGGACCATCAAAGGTGACGTGTCCGGAGGCAAGGTTAATGATCCGCTCGATGTGCGGTTCGATGGGGCCGAGCTCGTGCAGGATTAGCACGATGGTTTTGCCGCGTTCTTTGGCCTGCCCGATGAGTTGGGCAAGTTTTTCTTGAGAGTGCCGGTCGATGCCGGCTAGAGGCTCGTCAAGGATTAGTAGTTCAGGGTCACGGGCGAGTGCTCTTGCGATACGCACGCGCTGGTGCTGGCCGCCGGAGAGCTCCTGTACGGGGGTTTGTGCCCGGTGCAAAAGGCCGACGCGCCGAAGTGCATCCTCGGCAATCTTCTTGGAGCCGGCTGCATACCACCATTGTTTAGGCCCAAGCAGTCCGGATCGCACAACTTCAAGGGCGCTGGATGAGACCGCAGAGGCAACAGAGGGGCGTTGCGGAACGTATCCGATCCGGTTCCACGGTACGGCGGCTCGACTAAACAGGCCTTTGCCCCGCGCGTTCTTGCCAAAAATTTGCAGATCGCCTTCGGTTACGGGAGCCGAACCCATAAGCGCTTTCACGAATGTGGATTTGCCGGATCCGTTTGCTCCCGTGATTGCTACACACTGGCCTACGGGGATTTCGATATCGAGGCCGTGCAGGATCGCGTTCGTGTCATACGCGACGTGCAGATGGTGGGTATATACGGCAAGAGCCGCACCTGGGTGGTGCGACTCTTGCGTGGTGTTTTGCAAACTCACTTGCAGTCGAGGCCTTTCTTGAGGTTTTCAAGATTCTTGGTCATTATCTGCAAGTAGTCTACGTCCGGATCGTTCTGTGTGGCACCCGGGTCGAGCACTAGAGTTTCAATGCCCAGGTCGTGCGCCAGAACTTCAATGGCTTTCGGGGATACATTGGCTTCGGCGTAGATAACCTTCACGCCGTTTTCTTTCACAACGTCGCTGATTTCTTTCAGACGTTGGGGCGAGGGGGTTACTTCGGGCTCAAGACCAGAAACACCCACCTGGTGTAGTCCCGTTTTGGCTGCAAGGTATCCGAATGCTTCGTGTGAAACCACGAAGGTGTCGAGGGCACAGTTTCCGAAGCTATTCGTCACGGACTTATCCAGATCCTTCAGCTTGGAAACTACTTCGTTCGTGTTCTTCTCGTATTCTTGCGCGTGCGAGGGGTCGGTTTCAGCTAGGAACTTGTTGATCTGCTTGGCAACTTGCTCCATACGTGCCGGGTCCAGCCAGAAGTGCGGATCGCCAGCCATATTGTGTTCGTGATCGTGGCCTTCGCCCTCATGGTCATGGTCGTGCTCTTCGTCTTCGTGACCGGCTTCGTGATCGTGATCAGCTTCGTGCGGCTCTGAGGCGTGGTCGTGGTCTTCGCCTTCATGGCTTTCAGCTTCGTGGTCGTGCCCCTCCGCCTCGTGGTCATGATCCTCGCCCTCATGGTCGTGGTCGGCTTCATCATCGTGGTGGTGATGGTGGTGCGCACCCGTTTCCATCAGCTCGGCGCTTTCGGTGACATCGAGGACGTGGCTTGGCTTCGCCTGGTCTACAGCCTCGTCAACTGCGGTCTGGAAGCCGCGCAGGTACACAACGGCGTCGGCGCCGGATAGCTCGGAGACGGTTTTTGGAGATAGCTCGAGGGAGTGAGCGTCGGTTCCTGGGGGAGTAAGCGAATCGACGGATACTAGGTCGCCGCCAATCTGCTCAACCAGGTACTGAAGCGGATAAAACGATGCTTTAACAACTAGCGGGTCGCCGCTTTCTTTCATGCCACTGTCCTTGGTCGCGCTGGAGGAACAACCAGCAAGGGCCAGTGCGGACGCGGCGCCTACTGCAATCAAACTCTTACGAATGTTCATGACAACCATTATCGCTATCGCTTTGTTGTGGATCAAGCGCGAGCGCCCAATGTGACGCAATGCAAGTCCGCCCGGAGTTGGTGCTTTCGATATTTCAGCAAACCCAACTAAACTTGAGATGATTCGTGATTGCGAATAGTGAAACGCACCAGCCAGGTGCGCATGACTCAAGGAGAAAAATGGCAAACCCGTCGCGTCTAGATTCCGTAATCAACCTTGCTAAGCGTAGAGGCTTCGTGTTCCCTTCCGGTGAGATCTACGGAGGTACGCGTTCAGCGTGGGACTACGGCCCGCTCGGCGTCGAGCTCAAAGAAAACATCAAGAGGGAGTGGTGGTCACGCATGGTTCGCCAGCGTGACGACGTTGTTGGCTTGGATTCCTCGGTAATTTTGCCAACGGCAGTGTGGAATGCTTCTGGCCACGTGACGGCTTTTACCGATCCACTTGTAGAGTGCCTTTCGTGCCACAAGCGGCAGCGTGAGGATCAGCTGATCGAGAATTATGCCGAGAAGAACGGCGTTGAAGAGGCTGACGTTACGCTCGACATGGTGGCGTGTGAAAGCTGTGGTAACCGGGGTAACTGGACGGAGCCGAGGGCATTCTCGGGCCTCATGAAGACTTACCTGGGTGCCGTGGATGATGAGACTGGTCTGCACTACTTGCGTCCAGAAACCGCGCAGGGCATTTTCGTAAACTTCGCGAACGTCATGACTACTTCGCGCATGAAGCCCCCATTTGGTATTGCGCAGATTGGTAAGTCGTTCCGTAACGAGATCACGCCGGGTAACTTCATTTTCCGCACTCGCGAGTTTGAGCAGATGGAGCTCGAGTTCTTTGTAGAGCCGGGCACGGATGAGGATTGGCACCAGTACTGGATTGATGAGCGCATTAATTGGTACGTAGATCTTGGTATCAACCGTGATCACCTGCGCCTTTACGAGCACCCGAGAGAGAAGCTGTCGCACTATTCAAAGCGCACTGTAGACATCGAGTACACGTTCGGCTTCAAGGGCTCGGAGTGGGGCGAGCTTGAGGGTATCGCAAACCGCACTGATTATGACCTTGGTACTCATTCGAAGGAGTCGGGCGCGAAGCTTGACTACTTCGATCAGCAGAAGAACGAGCGTTGGACACCCTACGTCGTTGAGCCGTCTGCTGGCCTCACCCGTTCGCTTATGGCGTTCCTAGTAGAGGCCTATTGCGAGGACGAGGCTCCTAACACTAAGGGTGGCGTTGACAAGCGCACGGTTTTGAAGCTGGATCCGCGTTTGGCTCCAGTGAAGGCAGCAGTCTTGCCGCTTTCGCGCAAGGAGCAACTCACGGAGCCGGCTCGTAAGCTCGCTATGCAACTGCGTCGCCGCTGGAACGTTGAGTACGACGACGCGGGCGCAGTGGGCCGTCGTTACCGCCGCCAAGATGAGATCGGGACACCTTTCTGCATCACCTACGACTTCGACACGCTTGACGATAACGCGGTGACGATTCGGGACCGCGACACCATGGAACAGGTTCGTATTCCGCTAGACGAGGTCGAGGCATACCTCGCGCAGCGTCTGCCGATCAGCTAACGGACACAGGTTTGGTAGCAAGTACGAATTCCGGTGGTCTACAGATTGGTCCTATCAATCTGTGGACCCCGGTTGTTTTAGCCCCCATGGCCGGCGTTACGGATGTTCCGTTTCGCCGGCTGTGTCGGGAGTACTCTGAGCGCGGGCTGAGTGAGGCTCTGGCAAGCAAGCTTGATGAGGCAAAGAAGGGCGTTGATGCGCCTGCAGGACTGTTTGTTTGCGAGATGATTACCGCGCGTGCCCTCGTGGAAGGTTCACCGAAGACTTGGCGCATGGTTGAGCCCGACCCGTCCGATAGGGTGCGCTCGGCTCAACTGTACGGGGTTGATCCAGACACGATGGGTAGGGCCGCGCAGATGATTGTAGAACGCGACCTTGTGGATCATATTGATCTGAACTTTGGTTGTCCGGTGCCAAAGGTTACTCGCAAGGGCGGGGGAGCAGCCCTACCGTGGAAGCGGGACTTGCTGGAAGACATTTTGAAGGCAGTTGTGGCCGGCGCTGAAAGAGGGTCGAAACTGGTTGGCCGCCACGTTCCCGTGACTATGAAGATGCGTATCGGTATTGATGATCAGCACTCGACATACATGGATGCAGGCATTATTGCCCAGCGCAGCGGCGTGGCCGCAGTTGCTTTGCACGGTCGCACACAGGCCCAGTATTACGCGGGCAAGGCTGATTGGCAGCCGATAACCGCTCTGAAAGAAGCGATCTCGATTCCAGTCATGGGCAATGGAGATGTTTTCAAGGGCGCGGACGCGCGCGCAATGATGGAACAGACGGGGTGCGACGCAGTCGTGATCGGCCGCGGTTGCCAGGGCCGGCCCTGGCTGTTCACAGACATTACTTCGGACTTAACGGGCGCGGGTATTCCTAAGATGGCCCCGGATTTGCGTACCGTTGCACAGATTATCCGTGAGCATGCGCTGTTGATGACTGAGCATCTTGGTTCTGAGTTTGACGCGTGCAGGAACATGCGCAAACACATTGGCTGGTATTTGCGCGGCTATAAAGTAGGTGGCGAGTCCCGGTTGAAGCTGGGGCGCGTGAGTAGCTTGGATGAGCTCGATGAGCTTTTGAACAGCTTGGACTTGGATCAGCCCTGCCCGAAGTCAGCGGAGGGGCCGCGTGGCCGGAAGGGACACGAACGGCGTCCTCATCTGCCGCACGGTTGGCTGGATTCGCAGCTGATTCAAGACGCAGAACGTGCACAGGTTGTAGCTGATGAGGCGGTTGCAGATGGGGGCTGAAATGGCGCAAATGAAGGTGCGTGCCGCAAACGTTGAATTGGGTGGAGATCGGGCGGCGATTATCGCGCCGCTGATGGGCAAGAATGCGTCTGAGCTTGCGCAGGAAGCTCGCGCTGTTGCGGGGGGCCGTGGTGCCGACCTGGTGGAGTGGCGAGTAGACCACCTAAGCGATATTTCTAACCCGGTAATCGCAGGGTGCGCGCAGGTCCTTCGTCGCGAGGTAGACCTGCCGATCCTCGCTACATTCCGTACTGAGGAGCAAGGGGGCCGCGGTGCGGTTGCCGATTATGAGCGCGTGGCGCTCGCGGTCTTAGAGGCCGAGGCAGCGGATTTGCTAGACGTGGAGTATGGCTTGGAGCAGCGTCGTCGCGTGGCGTTCAGCGCTTTCGAAGCGGGGGTTCCAGTGGTGCTATCAAGTCATGATTTTGGGGCTACGCCAGGTGCAGACGAGCTTGTTGCTAGGATGCGCCAGATGCAGGGTGAGCTGTTGGAGTGGTTCGAGCAGTTCCTAGATGACGCTGATGAAGATGCAGATGTTCGCAGTCGCGGCGCCGGCTTAGTGAAGGTCGCATACATGCCGGGTTCGGTGATGGATTCATTGCGACTGGCGGCATGTGCGCGTCATTTTGTGGATACGTTTGCGCGGGTGCCGGTGATTGCGGTTTCGATGGGGGAGCCGGGCGTGTTCACTCGGGCGTTTGCTGCAAAGTTTGGGTCTGCAGCAACGTTTAGCTCCCTGGGTGATGATTCCGCACCGGGGCAGATCGGCTTGGATGCGCTGGTGGTGTTCGATAAGGCAACGGGGTGCTTGAGCGCACATTAGTGCGGCCTCGCCCTATGATTTAGGCGCTCGCGTTCTTTGTCCTACCTGTTGGAGGCTTTTACAACGGGTGGTATAAACCACGCGGTGGTGCCGGGTGTGAGGGTGTTTTGCTCCTCGCGTTCAGCGGTGGAGAAAATTTGCGGTGGTCCGGTCCTTAGAACAGTTTCGGCGCCGGGCAACGCCCACTCGCGAGTGGAATCTGAGCGGAGCAATAGCTCGTTTTCTAGGGGCACGAACACGTCTTCGTTTGACGTGTTGAATACACACATGACGCTACCGCTGGTGAATACACCGACGCCTGGAGTTTGCCATGGCAGGCCGCTGACCCACGCGAGGTTGGCGTTGCCCAGGTCGTATTTCTTTCGTAGCCGTAACGCCAGCTGTGTATGGGCAAGGCGGCGTTCTTCGATGGAGTTAATCGGAGGTAGGGGCCGCACAGCTACACCCTTGTATGTAACGTGCCCGCCAGAAAAGCCGAAAGGCAGGTAGATAGCACCGGGCAACGACGCCATGATGATGCGCATCGAAGAGCGCCTTGTGGTGTTGGTGCCATCTTCCCAGGAACCGGGGTAGTTGTTGGGCCGGTCGGGTTCCATGATGAGGCGGGAGTTGATGGCTTTCCAGACAGGGGGAACACCAATCTTGTCTCTTTCAAAGAGGGATTCTTCGATTGCCTCAATGATGGCTGCATCCGAGAATGGCGCGCGTTGAAGACGGTTATCTATGAAGTTGTGGATCCAGTCTTCCTGCAAGTGGTACTGGTATTGCTCGTGCAGTTCGGTGCGCGCTTCCGCAACAAGGATCTTTTCTTCAGAGAAATCTGCCAGTTCGAACATGAGGAGGCGAACGAGATCGGAGAACTCTTTATCACGCTCTTTCGCGCCAGGTAGATTCGGGTTTTCTGCGATACGACCCAGGTCGATGCCATCCGCACCGCTCTTGAGTGCTTCGCGGGCTCTCGTGATGGTGGTGGCGGTAGACTCTTCGGCTCCGTAGAAGGGTTTGAGAGACGGAGTCAGGTCAGGAGCGTAGTCGCCACCAGAGAGGCGCACAATGACGCGCAGTCCGGCTTGCTTGCCAGCTTCGATGATCTGATCCAGGTAGACCTTGGACGTGTAAAAGTCGAGTAGAGCGGGGCGAAACACTACGCCGTCGAAACCGGTTTCTTTAATGGTGGGCATGATGGAGGCAAGAGGTTTTGCGCCGGCTTTGTCGATGATGCCGGGAATTTCGGCTATGACGGGAGCGTGCCACCAGGAGCCGGGTAGAGGTGAGCGCCTGTGAATGAGGTGCGTGCGCACATACCGCGAGTTTTGAACCGCTCTCGCGGTTTCTTTCTGAATATGTGAAGGTGCCTGCTCAGTGCTCATGGCTCTATTGTGCCAAAGAAGTACGTTGGTTAGAAAAGGTTGCTTGTTGTTGTCGATATGATTGGTCCGTGAATGTTACCAGACATGCGTATTCTGACTTTGATCGCGAACGCTTTGTGAAAGAGCGTCCGAAGTCGCCCAATCGAACCGATTTTGAGCGCGATCGTGCGCGAATCCTGCATTCAGCTGCGTTTCGTCGGTTGGGCGAGAAAACCCAGGTTCTTGGCCCGGCTTCGGACGATTCTGTGCGCACCCGGCTTACACATTCGATGGAAGTAGCACAGGTTGGTCGAGAGATCGGCAAGGAGTTGGGGGCGGATCCAGATATTGTGGACGCTGCATGCCTGGCGCATGATTTAGGCCATCCACCATTTGGACACAACGGGGAGAGTGCGCTCGATTCAGTTGCTGGTGACGTGGGCGGTTTTGAAGGTAACGCGCAAACGTTCCGCCTGGTGGTTCGCTTGGAGCCGAAGGTTGTTGGCACAGCCGGCGAGCCACGCGGCGTGAATCTAACGCGTGCTTCATTGGACGCGATCTGTAAGTACCCGTGGGCCCGCTCAGAAGGTCCCGATCCGAAGTATTCAACTCGGAAGTATTCGGTGTACGAAGATGATCGCGAATCATTTGACTGGATGCGTTCGGGCGCGAAGGGTCGCTGCTTGGAAGCGCAGATTATGGATCTATCAGATGACATCGCATACTCGGTGCACGACATCGAGGATGCAGTTATGACCGGCAAACTACCCCTCGAAGAGTTGCGCGATGACGCCGCGTTCGCGAACGTGGTGGAGCGTACGCGCGAGTGGTACGACAAGGATTTACAAGAAACGCACCTGCAGGCGGCGCGCGAACGCTTGTTGGCGATGCCGTACTGGCTCACTTCGTTCGATGGAACGTATGCGGACAGCGCGCGTTTGAAGGACATGACGTCACAGCTGATCGGAAAGTTTTGTTCCGAGGCGGTTGAGGCCACGCGCGGCGCGGCTGGCCGTCAGCGCGGGGAGGGGCTGGGAAGGTATGACGCGGATCTGGTTGTCCCTGACGAGACGGCAACCGAGATCATGTTGTTGAAGGGGATTGCCGCGCACTACGTGATGGCTCCGCGCGAGATGGAGGGGTCGTATCACCACCAGGGCGGTGTGCTGGTGGACCTCGTGCACATTCTGTATGAAACATCGGGGCGCCACCTGCAAGAGCCGTTTGCCTCACTTTGGCGCCAGACGCCGGATGATAACGCTCGTTTGCGCATTGTGATTGATCAGGTGGCCTCACTCACGGATCTTTCGGCGGCACGCATGCACGCTTCACTTTGTGGCATGTTCGATACGCTTCACCTGTAAGCGCCCCTCCGCGCGAATGATTAGGATATAAGGCATGGCTGGGCTGATTCGGAAAGAGGACATCGCGAAGGTTCGCGAGGCCACCGCAATTGAGTACATCGTTAATGATTACGTGACGCTTCGTCCCGCGGGAACCGGATCAATGAAGGGGCTGTGCCCATTCCATGATGAGAAGACGCCTTCATTCCATGTCCGCCCCCACCTGGGCCTGTGGCACTGTTTCGGGTGTGGCGAGGGCGGTGACGCTATCGCGTTCTTGCAAAAGGTTGACCATTTAAGCTTTACCGAGGCCGTGGAACACCTTGCGCAAAAGACTGGCATCACGCTCCACTATGAGGAAGGGGCGAAGGGGCCGGGCGAGTTCGGCAGACGCCAACGTCTGATTGATCAGCACAAGATCGCAGAGGAGTTCTACATCCGCTCCCTGTCCTCGCCAGAGGCTCAGATTGCCCGCGAATTCTTGGCCCAGCGTGGCTTTGACCAAAACGCGGCCGCTACCTTCAGCATTGGCTACGCACCTAAAGGCTGGAACAACCTCACAAATCTGCTTCGCTCTCGCGGATTCCAGGATCAAGAGATAGTGAAGGCGGGCCTTGCAAGTAACGGCAATCGCGGGATTTATGATCGTTTTCGAGGGCGCCTAATTTGGCCAATCCGGGACCTAACAGGTGCGACCATCGGATTTGGTGCGCGTAGATTGCATGAGGACGATCAGGGGCCGAAGTATCTAAATACGCCAGAAACTCCCATCTATCACAAGTCTCAGGTGCTGTACGGGCTAGATCTTGCTAAGCGCAACATTGCAAAAAAGCGCGAGGTAGTGATCGTGGAGGGGTACACGGATGTAATGGCCGCGCACTTAGCTGGCATTGATACTGCCGTGGCTACCTGTGGCACGGCTTTTGGTGAAGAGCACGTGAAGATCATTCGCCGTCTGTTGGGCGACGTGGCTAATCCGGCTGCGGGGGTACAACTCTCATCGGGCCTAAGCCTGGGGGGAGAGGTGATCTTCACCTTCGATGGGGACGAGGCAGGTCAGAAGGCCGCTCTGCGAGCATTTGGCGAGGACCAAAGTTTCGCTACGCAAACGTTCGTTGCCGTGGAACGCACCGGAATGGATCCTTGTGATCTACGCATGAACAAGGGCGATGCGGCGTTGATCGAGCTGGTCGAGTCGCGCGTGCCACTGTTCGAGTTTGTCATTCGCTCAACGCTTGCCTCGGTTGACCTCACTACTGCGGAGGGGCGTGTTCACGGGCTTCGTGCAAGCGCTCCGATTGTGGCGGGCATTCGCGATCGCGCCTTGCAACGTGAGTACGCGCGTCAGCTGTCCGGTTGGCTGGGCATGGATGTGCGCGAGGTCTTGCACGCCGTGTCGGTGGCTAGCAGGGGAGCCCGTCGCCTCGACCCGCGGCTTGAGCGCAGCCATGGCGCGCCGGCGCAAGACGCTCCAATGCGCGTTGGTAATGAGGCTGATCCGATTGTACGTCTGGAGAGGCAAGCGCTGGAGGCAATCGTGCAGCACCCGGGCTACGTTTCGGGCTCAGGTTTCGACGAACTTGATGGAGATGCTTTCTCAACGCCGGCCTACCGCGCGGTCCATGACGCGATCCGAGCAGGCGGCGGACTGGCCTCCTATATGGACTACCTGCAAATCACCGAGGCCGAGATTGGGGTTGGCGATGAGGCCGCGCGCAGAGCTACAGCGCATTGGAATCAGAGCTTGATCGAGTCGGGTAGTGAGGTGGTTGCGAAGGTAATCACGCAGCTTGCGGTGGCGCCACTACCGCAGGATGATCCGGAACGCCTCCGCGACTACTGCTTTGGCGTGGTTCGCGCGTTGGTACGCAATGGGCTTAATCGTCAGATCGGTTCGCTGAAGGCTTCGCTCGGTCGCTATTCGTTTGACTCTGACGAATATCAGGCGGCGTTCAGTGAGCTACTGCGTCTGGAAGAAAAACGCCGCTCACTCACAGAGGATCTCTAATCGATCGGCTCGATCGTCGCACCCGCCGAAACCCGCTATGTAACTTAGTCGATTCGCAAGACAGAAGTCTCGCAACGACTGGTCAGAATCAGGCGATAGGAAAAGCCCGTCTTTTCAGACGGGCTCTTGTTTGCTCCCGCGGCTGGATTCGAACCAGCAACCGTTCGATTAACAGTCGAATGCTCTGCCGTTGAGCTACGCGGGATTGCTTAGCGCGAAATACACTCTACATACTTTTTTGCCCCGTGCCAAATCGGGATTGAACCGGTCTATTTACCGCTCTAATCCAACAGATTCACGCAGGTTTCGTTCCAGTTCGAATGCGAGCTTTTCGCCTTCGTTATCTAGATCACCGCCGGCTGTTAGCGTTGAAAAAAGATTGCCGTTGCTAGAGCGCCGAATGGATGCGCGGATCCACGTTCCATCTGCAGTTTTACGCGAGGCGGTAGAAATATAGGTGTACTCGATGAACTCCTCGAGCTGCGACATAAATCGGCGAACATCGTCTTCCAGCGTAACGCCGTGCCATGGCTCACGGGTAGGATCTACCCAGCGGATAATGAGCATCTGGCTACCCGCCTCCCAAACGGCGTGCTGGATCTCGTGCCAGTGTGCAACAAATGCCACGTCCTCGTCACTAATTACCACAGGACCAAGCTGTGCGAGCAGTAGCCAAGCTCCACCCTCAAGCTCAATGGCCGGACGTTTGGCGTCTGCTTTTGTTAAGAAGTTCGCTTGAAGTGAGCTCGCAATGGCTCTTGGAAGCTTAAATTTCGTAGCTGAAGTCATAGCCTTCACTGTACGATAACCACGCTCTCCTCACATCAGCGCTCGTGAAACGGTGCGCGGTAGATGCTTAGATTGGTTTGATTCACAGTCGCCTAGCTGGCATGATTTACCCAGGCCCTGATAGCTCAGTCGGTTAGAGCAGCGGACTCATAATCCGTCGGTCCCGGGTTCGAGCCCCGGTCGGGGCACTTTTTATGGCCGCGCCCCGCGCTTACTTTGTTGCTCCACTGCTGTTGTAGAACGGGGCAAACTGCGTGGGCTCCGTGGGCGCTTCTTTTGGAACATCGGTTTTCGTGATGCCCGGCGTTGCAGGAACATTCCCAATGCTTACCCACGACGCCAACTGGGCGGTGAGTGCTTCGAACGCAAGCGGATACTGTGCGTCATCCTCGCCAGGCAGGACGAGGTAGGGGCGGTCAACCAAGAACGCCAGGTTAGTGGCAAATAGTTCGTTCTCCGCGCCGCTAAGCCCCGTCTCATCCCCTTCGTCAGCAGGCGTTAAACATGACAGGGTGCGCTGATCCGGCGCTCCAGCGTTGATTGCACGCTGCGAAAAAGCAACGAGGTCGTCTACTTGCGCGCGGGCCGTTACCTCGGTAGCGGAAGGCCCATCCGCGTCATCGCCGGCCCCGTAATAAGCGATCCACTGCGCAGCGCAGTCCCATTGTGCGGCAACTTCACCAAGATTCTTGAGGTCGGAGCGGCCTGCTACGTCTTTGCGAGGTTCAGCCTTAGGGGTGGTAAAAGCCGGGAGGGTGGGTTGGATTTCAAGCAGGTTCGCCAATTTGAGGCCATCGGCCAGCCTTCCGGCGGCCACGGAGGCGGCGGCCAGCTGATCGTCTTTGGAGTCGAGTTCGGTGGCGGCTGCGAGATCGGCGGTGGCGGTACCGATGGTGAAGTCGGTGAGTTCGGCCCACGTGTGGCTTGCCCGGGGCACGGGATCGGGCAGGGGAGCGCCATCTGGCACATTCTCTCCCCACGGATCCCACAATCCACCAAGCAGTTCGGCACGCTGTTTCGATTTTTCACCCAGATCAGCGGCGAAAGCCATACAGGGCTTACAGTCCTCGCCTGGTTGTGCGAGGCTATCGAGTACCGCGGTTTCGTTGCGAACAAGCCGTTGGAACACCTCTTGGGACTCCAGGACGTTCGGTAGTTGCGGTCCGTCTTGCTCGATGTAAACGCCCGTGCAGCCGGTTAGAGACGCGGCGGCGATTCCGGCGGCGAAGATTGGGACTACAATTCGTTTCGAAGCGAGAGCTTGAGTTTTCGTGTCGTTCTTCGCGTCAGCCGCGGATTCGTGCGTTATTGAAGGCATGTGTGCATAATAGTCTGATTGAGGGCTCAGGCTCGAACCAGTCCCGCTCTTTAAGGAGAATGATGTCAAAAGCCATCGAGGCTCGGATTGAGGCGCTCGTAGCTCCGATTGTGAGCCGTGCAGATCTGTTCTTGGAATCGGTAACTGTAACTAGGGGTAAGGAACCCTTGGTGCGGGTGACGGTTGATTTGAAGGAGGGCGTGGGGTCGGTGGACGCCGACGACATGCTCCAGGTCTCGCGTGAAATCTCGGCGGCTATGGACGAGGCCGATCCGATTGAAAGTGCCTACACGCTTGAGGTTTCAACGCCGGGCGCCGAGCGCAAACTCGAAACTGCGCGGCACTTCTCACGCTGCATCGGTCACTTGGTGGAGATCAAAACGCAAGATGGTGAACGCTTAAAAGGTAGAGTGGTCAGCTCCGACGATCAAAGTGTGACGCTTAGCATCGCGGGTAAAAAAGGTAAGCCTGAGCGCGAAGAGACCGTAGCTCTTGATAAGATCACGAAGGCGCATTCGCGCGTTGACTTCGGTTCGTTAGGTAAGTAGGAGGCTCCCCGTGGAAATCGATATGCGTACACTCCGGGAAGTGGGTGCCTCGCTAGAAATTGATGGCGATACGCTAGTTGCAGCAATTGAGGAAGCCCTGCTGAAGGTCTACCACAAGATGCCCGGCGCCATGGATCAGGCCCGCATCGAGATTGATCAGCGCACCGGCAAGGTTGCCGTGATGGCAACCGAGCTTGATGAGGAAGACAATCCGATCGGCGAGTTTGATGACACTCCCAAGGAGTTTGGGCGTATCGCTACCGCTACCGCGCGTTCGGTGATTGCACAGAGGCTTCGCGAGGCCGAAGATTCAAAGGTGCTCGGCGACTTCCGTAGCCGTACCGGTTCGGTTGTGGTTGGCACCGTGGAGGCGCAGCGCAATCCGGCTTTCGTAATGCTACGCGTGGGCGAGTTCGAGGCTCGCCTTCCCCAATCTGAGCAGGTCCCGGGCGAGGTTTACAACCACGGCGACGTGCTACGCGCTTACGTAGTGGATGTTTCTCGCGGAGAGAAGGGCGCTGCGATCACGGTTTCGCGCACCCACCCCGGCCTGGTTGAAGGCTTGTTTGAGCGCGAGGTTCCAGAGATTCAGCAGGGTCTTGTGCAGATCAAATCCGTTGCGCGCGAGGCCGGCCACCGCACCAAGATCGCGGTTGCGGCCACACGTGAGGGTGTGAACGCTAAGGGTGCTTGCATTGGCCCCATGGGTAGGCGCGTGCGTGCGGTGATGACGGAGTTGCAGGGCGAGAAGATCGATATTGTCGATTACTCTTCTGATCCGGCTCGCTTCGTTGCTAACTCTCTGTCTCCCGCGCGAGTATCTTCGGTCACAATTACCGACCTCGAGGGTAAGAATGCGGAAGTGATTGTGCCTGACTTCCAGTTCTCCCTCGCTATTGGCAGGGAGGGCCAAAATGCGCGTCTTGCCGCGCGTCTGTCCGGCTTCCATATCGACATTCATTCTGATACCGAGGCCGGCCTGGGGGTCGTGACTGGCGACATTTCGCGCCCTGACGTGAGGCAGGGCTCAGAAAATATCGAACCAACGGACTGAAAATAACGATAGGCTTAACAGGAAGCATGCTTATGCGTAGCCGTTTTGCGGATGCACCGCGGCGAACGTGCGTAGGGTGCCGGGAAGTAGCAACTCCTAACGAGTTGCTTCGCTGCGTTTACAGTGAGGCCCTTGGAAGTGTTGTTAGTGACCCGCGCCGGAGCATGCCCGGGCGAGGAGCCTGGATTCATCCTCGGCAATCCTGTCTAGATCGGGCAGTGAAGAAGAAGGCGTTTAACCGCGCGCTTCGTTTGCCTGGGAGCAGAAGCCGTGTTTCCTTCTCGATAGATATTTCCGCTCGAGAAGAAAACCAACCAGCGCGCAGGGAGCGCGTTGTGGACGAGTAAATGGAAGCGGGTTGGAAGCTGATGGGCACCCGATGAGTACCCAGCGATGAGCTGCCAGCAGAAATAGACGTCCGTCCTGTTCGGGGCGGACCTGAACAGGAGAGTTGTGGCAAAATTGCGTGTACACGAGCTCGCGAAAGAGCTCGGAATCACGAGTAAAGAACTTCTTGCGCACTTGAAGGAAAATGGTGAGTTCGTAAAGTCGGCCTCGTCGACTATTGAACCTCCGGTTGTTAGAAGAGTTCGCAAGACCCTTGGCGCTAAGCTCGAATCTGAGCAAAGCAAGGAGCCAGCTAAGGCCGATAAGCCGGCAAAGTCGGCAAAATCGACTAAATCTGCGCCCAAGACTGAAGCCAAGGAAGAAAAGGCTAAGAAGGCTGAGGCAAAGCCCAAGGCTGAGACTTCAAAGACCGAGAAGGTTGAAACGCCGGCGCCAAGTCCGGCAGATGTCATCCCCGGTCCGGCAAAGATCACTAAACCGAATGCGAAGAAGGCAACGCCTCAGCCTGCAGAGTCTGAAGCTGAGAAGAAGACAGAAGAGGCAAAGCCTAAGGATGAGGCAACGCCGCGCCCCGGTAATAGCCCGTTCGCTTCGCAGCAGGGAACGCCCCGTCCGGGACCGCGTCCGGGCAATAACCCGTTTGCAACCCAGCAGGGAATGCCCCGTCCGGGGCCGCGCCCAGGCAATAACCCATTCGCTTCGCAGCAGGGAATGCCTCGTCCGGGTGGTGGCCGCGGCGCAGACCGCAATGATAAGCCGCAACGCGGTCAGCGGGGCGGACGCAACGCATCCGAGGCGGCTCCGGCACGCGGTGGTAAGAGGCGCGGGCCTCGTCCATCGCCCATGATGATGCCGGGTCATTCCACACTGGGACAGCCGGGCGGAAACAACGCTCCCGAGCGCGGAAACCGTCAAAGCAGGCGTTCTAACCGTTCCAGCTCGCGCCAGTCGCAGGCTCCTAGCTTCGGCCAGCAGCCGCCAATGTCCGCGCCTCCGCGCGGTGGTCGTGGTGGCCGTGGGGCAACGCAGGGCGCATTTGGTCGAGGAACCGGTAAGCGGGGACGCAAGTCGAAGCGCGCGAAGAGGCAAGAGTTCGAACAGCAGAACGCGCCCGTCATTGGCGGCGTGCAGATTCAACGCGGCAACGGCCAGACTATTCGCATCCGTCAGGGTGCCTCGCTTGCCGATCTAGCGGAGAAGATCGATGCGAATCCCGCATCGCTGGTAACCGTTTTGCTTCACCTGGGCGAGATGGCAACCGCAACGCAGTCGCTGGATGAAGACACCTTCACACTTTTGGGTGAAGAGATCGGCTACAAGGTTGAGGTTGTGTCCCCAGAGGATGAGGACCGCGAGCTACTTGAGTCGTTCGACATTGATCTTGAAGCTGAAGAGCTTGACGACGTGGAGCACCTCGCTCCGCGTCCGCCGGTTGTAACCGTCATGGGTCACGTTGACCACGGTAAAACCAAGCTCCTTGACGCCATCCGTCACACGGATGTTGTGGACCGCGAGCACGGTGGCATCACCCAGCACATCGGTGCGTACCAGGTACACGTGAAGCATGACGACACCGATCGTTTGATCACGTTCATTGATACGCCCGGTCACGAGGCTTTCACAGCAATGCGTGCCCGTGGCGCTCAGGTAACGGATATCGCGATCCTGGTTGTCGCAGCCGACGACGGCGTTATGCCGCAGACCGTTGAGGCGATCAACCACGCGCAGGCCGCTGATGTGCCTATCGTTGTGGCGGTAAACAAGGTTGATAAGGATACTGCGAACCCGGATAAGATCCGCCAGCAGCTCACCGAATACAACCTCGTTGCTGAAGAGTATGGCGGCGACGTCATGTTCGTGGATGTATCCGCAAAACAGCGCAAGGGGATTGGCGACCTGCTTGAGGCGGTTCTACTTACCGCTGATGCGGCCCTCAATCTGGAAGCGAATCCGGATACGGATGCTCGCGGTGTATCGATTGAAGCGAACCTTGACCGTGGTCGAGGGGCGGTTGCAACGATGCTGGTTGAGCGTGGAACGCTACGCATTGGTGATGCCGTTGTTGCCGGCTCATCCTACGGGCGCGTGCGCGCGATGTTTGACGAGTGGGGCAACGAGGTTCAAGAGGCCGGCCCGGCACGTCCGGTTCAGGTTCTTGGCCTAACGTCCGTGCCGCGCGCTGGTGACTCGTTCCTAGTTGCACCAGATGACCGTACGGCCCGCCAGATTGCGGATAAGCGTGAGTCTGCTGAGCGTCAGGCTCAGTTGGCTCGCAGGCGCAAGCGCGTTACGCTTGAGGACTTCGATAAGGTCCTCAAGGAAGGCAAGGTTGACACGCTTAACCTCATTATCAAGGGTGACGTTTCGGGTGCTGTTGAAGCGCTTGAAGATTCGCTACTCAAGATTGATGTGGGTGAAGAGGTTCAGCTGCGCATCATCCACCGCGGTGTTGGTGCGATTACGCAGAACGACGTTAACCTCGCGACGGTTGATGACGCTGTCATTATTGGCTTCAACGTTCGTCCGAATGAGCAGGTTGCAAGCCTGGCTGATGAAGAGGGCGTGGAGATCAAGTACTACACAGTCATCTACCAGGCGCTTGAAGAGATCGAGGCGGCGCTTAAGGGCATGCTGAAGCCGATTTACGAAGAGGTCCAGCTTGGTACTGCCGAGATCTTGCAGGTGTTCAAGTCCGGTAAGTTCGGCAATATTGCCGGCTCGATCGTTCGCAAGGGAATCATCAAGCGCAACACGAACGCACGGCTTGTCCGTGACGGTGTTGTGGTTGCAGAAGACCTCAAGATCGAATCGCTTCGCCGCGAGAAGGATGACGTCACCGAGGTTCGCGAGGGTTACGAGTGTGGTATCACGCTTGGCCACAAGGACATTCAGGTTGGCGACACCATCGAAACCTGGGAGATGCGCGAGAAACCACGCGACTAGCGCCATTTCCAAGTAGTGCCGGCTCCCGCCTAAAAGGTGGGAGCCGGTTTATTTTGCTAAATTTGAGGCCGGTTCTATTTTTGAGGAGGCCGCAGTGGCTGATATTAATCGCCAGCGTAAGGTGGAGGATCGGATTCAGCAGACGGTAGCTCGTTTGCTTGAACGCCGGATTAAGGATCCGCGTTTGGGTTTTGTGACGGTAACTGATGTTCGAGTGACGGGCGATTTGCAGCACGCCACGATTTTTTACACGGTGCTCGGTTCGGCGGACGAGGCGGCGAAGAGCGCAAAGGCACTGGAGTCCGCTAAGGGGCTGATCCGTTCGGAGGTTGGCAAGGCCCTCGGTATCCGCCTCACTCCAACTATTGATTTTCAGGCTGATAGTTTGCCGCAGGCCGCAGCCGATATTGAAGAGGCCCTACTTAGGGCGCGCAAGGCGGACGAAGAGCTTGCCCAAACCGCTAAGAACGCCAAATACGCTGGCGAAGAGGATCCGTACAAGAGCGCTGAGGAAGAGTGAAACCGCGGCTGGATATGCCTCGCGCCCAGGTAAGCGCGGCTGATGGGCTCCTCATCGTGGACAAGCCCCGGGGCGTAACAAGTCACGACGTGGTTGGGGCGGTGCGCCGCTTGGCAGCAACGCGCAAGGTCGGGCACGCTGGCACTCTTGATCCGATGGCCACGGGCGTCCTCGTACTTGGAATTGGGAAGGCAACCCGTTTACTGACGTTCATTACCGGGGCAGACAAGCAGTATCGCGCGCGCGTGTTGCTTGGCGCAGCAACTGATTCTGATGACGCTGACGGACAGATTATTTCTGCGCAGGGGGCTCGCGATCTGAGCGCCGAGAGGGTTGACGAGGCGCTTGCCTCCATGCGTGGCGAGGTCATGCAGGTGCCGGCTAAGGTATCGGCGATCAAGGTTGGCGGCAAGCGTGCTCACGCTCTGCATCGCGAGGGCAAAACTGTGAAACTACAGGCGCGCCCGGTTGTGATTTCGTGCCTGCAACGCACTTCGGATTTGATGCCAACCCGGCTTAGTGACGGCACACCCGCTTTGGAGTTCGATCTGGTGGTTGAATGTTCGAGCGGCACTTATGTGCGGGCGATTGCCCGGGACCTCGGAGAAATACTTGGAACCGGAGCGCATCTAACCGTGCTTAGACGCACCAGGGTGGGGAAGTGGACGCTCGATGATGCTGTCACGTTAGATCGGCTCGCCAGCTTTGTCTCCAACCAGTGCGAAGAGGACCCGCATCCGATTGACGTGCTTTCTTTGACAAAAGCAGCAAGTCAGCAGTTTGAGAGCATCGAACTTACCGAATCCGAGGCCGAGGCGATGCGCCACGGTAACGCGACAAAGGTCGAAGTGCGCACTCCGGACGGGCAGATAACTGCTTGCACGTGGAAGGGAGAAGTGCGGGCACTTTTGAAGAGAAGTGGAAAGAAGTATCAACCTGTGCTTGTATTTTCCACGGACCCACTGTGAAAACCGATGGAGGTAAACCCATGGATAATCCGATGAACGAGTTGGGGCTACGCGACATCTCTGCCGCGGGCCAAGAGAAGAAGACCTGCGGATGCGGTGGTAAGGGCCACGGTGGTGGTGGCTGCGGATGCGGTGGTAAAGGTCGCGGTCATGGGCATGGCCACGGTGGTGGACACGGTCATGGTGGCGGTGGTTGCGGATGCGGACGTCGCAAGCAACCAGAACAGGCAAAGTAGTCTAGTTTTCCTACCATTTTGGGGAGTTGGCTTTAACTCATGGTGATGAGTGTGTGGCGTGGTCTTGCACAAGTACCCGAAGGATTGCGCACGGTTGTAACGATCGGAAATTTTGATGGAGTTCATCGCGGCCATCAACAGCTGATTCGCATGTGTGCGGATCTGGCAGGCAAGAAGGACGCGCTCGCAGTGGCTATCACCTTCTTCCCACATCCGGTGCAGGTACACTGTCCGGGGCGTAATCTGAAGCTCATCACTACGCTGGTAGACCGCCTTGACGCGCTTGCCGGGTACGGTATTGATGCAACGCTGGTGCTCGACTACAACGAGGCTCTCTATTCACAAACCCCGCGTGAGTTCATCTCGAACATAAGCAAGGCTCTGGGTGTGCAGGGCATTGTGGTTGGCGAGGATATGAAGTTCGGTGCCGGTAATTCCGGCAGCATCTCAACCCTGCGAAGTCTGAGCGAAGAGTTTGGCTTCGACGTGATAGGGCTTCCCGACATCGTCGATGAGAACGGCACACGCTGGTCTTCATCCTGGGTGCGTGAGCTGTTGCAGGAGGGCGAGGTGGCCGAGGCCGCTCGGGTTCTCGGGCGTCCGCATAGAATTCGAGGCGTTGTGAAGCATGGGCATAAGCGAGGCCGCGAGCTGGGTTTTCCAACTGCAAATCTGGAGGAAGACTGCGATGGCGTGATCCCGGCAGATGGGGTGTATGCTGGCTGGCTTACTCGTCAGGTGGCGGATGCGCCCGCAGGCGTGTTCTTGCCGGCGGCTATCTCGGTGGGCACGAATCCCCAGTTTGATGGGGTTCATCGCACCGTTGAAGCGCATGTGCTAGGCCGTTCGGATTTGAACCTGTATGGCGAGAAGATCGCGGTTTCGTTTGTTAAGCGTTTGCGCGGCATGAAGAAGTTCGATTCGGTTGAAGAACTCCTTGAGCAAATGGATGAGGACATTCGCGAATCCGCATCCGTTTTGGGTGTAGCGGTTGCGGGCCGGGTGGATCCAAGCGCTGTTACGGCCGGTTAGGTGTCTAATATCACGGCGTAAAAGACACAGAACCTGAGGCCAACTCCAGATGTTGACCAGGCGCATGGTATCGTAAAGGTTGCCGTGAATCGGCCACGGACGCGTTATGCCCGGGTGAACAGGCCCCGGAGCGCCGTGCAACGAGATTATTAAGGAGAACCCATGGCCCTTTCTAAGGATGTCAAGGAACAGATCATCAAAGAGTACGCAACTCACGAGGGCGACACGGGTTCGCCCGAGGTTCAGATTGCGCTCTTGACGCAGCGTATTCGTGACCTCACTGAGCACTTTAAGACGCACAAGCACGATCACCACTCCCGCCGCGGACTTATGCTACTGGTTGGTAAGCGTCGTCGTCTGCTCAGCTACCTAGCCGATGTTGATATTGAGCGTTACCGCGCGCTGATTGCCCGTTTGGGTCTGCGTCGATAGCGTTTGGTGGCCCGACTCCCGCTGGGAGCCGGGCCATATTTTCCGTATCAGGATGTTTTGGCGCGCCTAGCGCCCTACAGTTTGAAGATGGTTGGACTGCCGCTTGGAGCGCGGTCCTCGGTAGTGGCTTCCGGAGATTGTTTTCCGTGGGTCTCAATCGAAGGCCGGTCCGGGGCAGTCTCTAATGAAAAGGAGATTTCCCATGATGGAGGGAGATGACATCACCGCAGTCGAAACCGTGATTGATAACGGTAAGTTCGGCAAGCGCGTGATTCGTTTTGAAACGGGTCGTTTGGCTCGCCAGGCCGCAGGCTCCGCGCTTGCGTACTTGGATGATGAGACCACGATTCTTTCGGCCACGACGGTTGGTAAGCACCCGCGTGACCAGTTTGATTTCTTTCCGTTGACGGTTGACGTGGAGGAGCGCCAGTACGCGGTTGGTCGTATCCCGGGTGGTTTCTTCCGCCGCGAGGGTCGCCCGGGCGAGGAGGCCATTTTGGCTTGTCGTCTGATTGACCGTCCGCTTCGCCCCGCGTTTGTGAAGGGCCTGCGTAACGAGGTTCAGGTTGTAGGTACCGTGCTGGCTGTGAACCCGCAGGATCCGTACGACGTCCTCGCGATCAACGCCGCTTCGCTGTCCACGCAGATTTCGGGTCTACCGTTTTCTGGCCCGATCGGTGGTACGCGCCTGGCTTTGATTGATGGCCAGTGGGTTGCGTTCCCGCGCTATTCCGAGATGGAACGTTCCACTTTCAACATTGTGGTTGCAGGCCGCGTTGTTGACGGCGATGTTGCGATCATGATGGTTGAGGCCGGTGGCGGCGACTCGATGATCGACCTCATCGAAAATGGTGGCACTACTCCGACGGAAGATGTTGTTGCTGACGGCCTTGAGGCCGCGAAGCCAGTCATCCGCCAGCTGTGTGAGGCCCAGCTTGAGATCGCGCAGAAGGTCGGTAAGGAAACCGTTGAGTTCCCGCTGTTCCTCGACTATCAGGATGAGCACTACGATGCTGTGAAGGCCGCTGTTGAGTCTGATCTGTCCGAGGCTCTCACGATTGCAGAAAAGCTTAAGCGCGAGGATCGCATCGACGAGATCCAGCAGAAGATGCTTGAGGACCTTGCAGAGAAGTTCGAAGAAGAGGAAGAGAAGGATCTAAAGGCTGCCTTCCGCGCGATTGAGAAGGAGCTCATGCGTGACCGCGTGCTCCGTCACGGTCAGCGTATTGATGGACGTACTCCAACGGAGATTCGTTCGCTCGCAGCCGAGGTGGAGGTGCTTCCGCGCGTTCACGGTTCGGCTCTGTTCCAGCGCGGTGAAACCCAGATTATGGGCGTTACCACGTTGAACATGCTCCGCATGGAGCAACAACTGGACAACCTGTCACCGCTACAGTCCAAGCGCTACATTCACCACTACAACTTCCCGCCGTACTCCACGGGTGAGACAGGCCGTGTGGGCTCACCGAAGCGCCGCGAGATCGGTCACGGTGCGCTTGCGGAGCGCGCCCTCGTTCCGGTTATTCCAAAGCGTGAAGATTTCCCGTACGCGATCCGTCAGGTGTCGGAGGCGCTCGGCTCGAACGGTTCGACCTCGATGGGTTCGGTTTGCGCGTCCACGCTGTCGCTCCTGCAGGCCGGCGTGCCGTTGCGTGCCCCGGTTGCGGGTATCGCAATGGGCCTCATTACCGGTGAGGTAGATGGTGAGCAGAAGGCCGTTACGCTAACCGACATCCTCGGTATTGAGGATGGCTTTGGCGACATGGACTTCAAGGTCACTGGTACTCGCGACTACATCACGGCTCTGCAGCTTGACACGAAGCTTGATGGCATAGATTCGCAGGTGCTCAAGGAAGCATTGGCGCAGGCTCGTGAGGCCCGCTTCGTGATTCTTGATCTCATCAACCAGGCTATTTCTGAGCCGGATGAGATGTCACCGTTCGCACCACGCATTATTTCGGTTCAGGTTCCGGTTGAGAAGATCGGCGAGGTCATTGGCCCGAAGGGCAAGATGATTAACCAGATTCAGGAAGACACCGGTGCGGACCTCACCATTGAGGACGACGGCACGGTTTACATTGGCGCCGAGACCGGCGAGGCTGCAAATGCGGCTCGTGACATGGTCAATGCCATTGCAAACCCGCAGCTTCCAGAAGTTGGCGAGCGTTACGTTGGCACGGTCGTTAAGACTACTTCGTTTGGTGCGTTCGTTTCGCTCACCCCGGGCAAGGACGGCCTGCTCCACATCAGCCAGGTTCGTCGCCTCGTAGGTGGCAAGCGCATTGACTCGGTTGATGACGTACTTTCGGTTGGCCAGCAGATTGAGGTTGAGATCGCTGAGGTTGATGATCGCGGCAAGCTTTCGCTACACGCGGTTATTGAAGGCGAAGCGGCCGAGGCTGCTAATGAGTCCGAGGAAGATGGCGAACAGCGCGAAGAGAAGCGCTCGGAGCGCCGCCGTTCGAACAACAACCGTCGTCGCCCACGCACGCGTACGCGTAAGGGCCAGGACGACTAATAGCGTCTAGCGAAGCGCGGGGAGTGCTGTTGCATTTCCCGCGCTTTGTTTATACCTCTTTTTATTCCCTATATGATTGGGTTTGTTGTCTTGATTGGGAGGGCGAAATGCGCCGCTATACAGATTTGTTCGTGATGCTTGCACTGCTGGTGCTCGATTTCTTGATTGCGGTGATCATGTGGAACACCGTGGATGATGCGTTGAATCCTAGTTCGACATCGCTGGCGTACATGATCATGAGCCTTACGCTGATTGCGATTCCAGGTATAGCAATGGCCGCTGGGCTAGCTCTTGGAAGGGCCACGTGGAATTTGGCGCCACGCTCGTTCTATCTGGTGGTGCTGGTGGGCGCGGGTCTTGCAGCAGGCCTAACCTGGGTCGCCTCGTTGGCACTGGCAGGCGCAGATGTGGTGGTTTCTCTTGGCAACGCAGTTTTTGCGATGGTAGTACTGGCGGTCGCATCTTTGGTTGGCTTGATTTTGGGGCTAACGGGGGCAGTTCCAACCGCGAAGGTGCTGGGCGCGTCGCTGAAAGAGTCCGCTAAGAGTAACGGGACTGCGAGCTCGGTTGCGAAAACGCCTGCAGCTTCCCCGAATCACGAGGTCGATGACCCGGCAGGTCCAAATGAGGGCGGCGCCGCGCAGCGCATGCAAACTCCGGGAACAGCTGCGAGCGCCTCGCCGCGCAAGGTGATTGGCGGGGATGACGAGGCCGTCGATCCAGGTGAGGACAATCCGGGCCTGTAGACGTTGAAGTAGTAGTTGTAATAGTTGGATAGGATTTCGCGGGTGCTTGAGGTTTCTGATCTTCCGCTGGTTTCTTCTGCTGATGAGCGCGCAGCGATCACGTTGCTTGATGATGAAACTTTGATTCAGCGAACTATATTGCCTGGCGGTGTTCGGGTTTTGTCGCAGCGCGTGCCGGCGCAGCGTTCCGTTTCGCTGTCGGCATGGTGTCCGGTGGGCTCTCGGGATGAAGAGCCTGCGCAGGCTGGTTCTACGCATTTCTTGGAGCACCTGCTATTCAAGGGTACCCCCACGCGCTCGGCGCAGGATATTGCGAACGCGTTTGATGAGGTAGGTGGAGAGTCCAACGCGGCGACAACGAAGGAATACACGTACTACTGGGCGCGGACACTGGCTGAGGATTTGCCGATGTCTGTGGCAGTGCTGATGGACATGATGTCCTCATCATTGCTGGACGAGGCCGAGTTTGAGCGCGAGCGGGGCGTGATTCTAGACGAACTCGCGATGGGTAACGATGACCCGGTCGAGATCGTGCATGAGAATTTTGCCAAGGCGATTTATGGAGATCACCCTCTGGGCCGTCCCATAGGTGGTTCGATTGAGACGGTTTCGGCTGCCCAGCGTGATGCCGTGGTGGGTTATTACCACCAGAAGTATAGGCCGTCCTCACTTGTGATCGTTGCAGCGGGAGCTGTGGACCACGCGGAGCTGTGCGAACTGGTTGGCGCGGCGCTAGCGGGGACGGGCTGGGATTTGGATCCGGCCGCGGTGCCGCTATCTACGCGCATTGGCAATCAGCCGACTCCGGTTTTTGATGTTCGTGAGGTCCAAAAAGAAAAGCCGGGGGAGCAGGCTCATATTCTTCTGGGAGGCCGCTCGATTACCGCTAATGACGATCGACGCCCGGCGATGGCTGTGCTATTGAGCATTTTGGGCGGATCGATGTCCAGCCGATTGTTCCAAGAGATCCGCGAGCGTCGCGGACTTGCTTACACCACGTATGCGTTTGACACGGCGTACGTCGATTACGGCCATTTTGGGATGTATGCGGGATGCGCGCCAAAAAATGTGGACTTAGTGGAACAGCTGATGCGTGATCAGCTGGTGGATCTTGCCACTGTCGGCCCAACTGATGCAGAGCTTGCCCGAGTGAAGGGCCAGTTGCGCGGGGCTATGGCACTTGGATTGGAAGACTCCGGTGCTCGCATGGCGCGTTTGGGGCGCGCAGAGGTGGTTCACGGCAGGTTCATTCCGCTGGAGCTTACTCTGTCGCGTATTAATGCGATTACGGGCGCTGATGTGGCTGATCTTGCTCAGTTCTTGCTTGATCAGCCCGCGTGCCGATCCGTTGTGATGCCCATTTAGTGACCTGTGGTCGAGGAAGTTTGGGGCGCAAAGATAGGGTGTTGTCATGGTTAAAGTTGCGGTAATTGGTGCAAAGGGCCGGATGGGCTCCACTGTGTGTGCGGCGGTTCAGGCTGCCTCCGATTTGGAAGTTGTTGCCCGGCTTGATGCGGGTGATGCGATAAATGAGCAGTCGTTGGCTGGTGCCAGTGTCGCCGTTGTGTTTACGGTTCCGAGCGTGAAGTTGCAAAACGTTCTTGACTTGTTGGCTGCGGGTGTCCACGCGGTGGTGGGCACGTCTGGTTGGGCCGATGACGAGCTGGACCAGGTGCGTGCGGCTCAGAAGAAGAAGAGTAGCGCAAACGTGTTTATTGCCCCGAACTTCGCATTGTCGGCGGTGCTGGCGATGGAGTTTGCCGCCAAGGCAGCGCCCCTGTTTGAGTCCATTGAGATTGTGGAGATGCACCACCCGAATAAGGTAGACGCTCCCTCTGGTACTGCGGTTGCAACCGCGCAGAAGATTTCGCAGGCGAGGAAGCAGGCGGGCTGTGAGCCAATGCCAGATGCAACGGAAGCTGACCCGCAGGGTGCGCGCGGCTCGCGATATGCAGGAGTGCCGGTGCACGCTTTGCGTTTGCGAGGAATGACCGCAACAGAAGAGGTCCTGCTGGGCAATCCCGGTGAGGTGCTTACGATCAGAACCGACTCGTTCGACCGTGAGTCGTTCATGCCGGGCGTGTTGTTGGCGGTGCGCAAGATTGCTGATACTCCGGGCGTAACGGTTGGCCTGGAACACTTGCTTGAACTGTAGATTGGGCACGAATTTTGGATAGGTTTCACCACAAGAGTGCGCTAAACGCGGATCGGTCGGTGCGTCCAAGCACGGTGGAAGACGCCCCTGCGATTGCACGCATCCAGGCTGAAGGGATGTTGGAGTCGCTGGCGCAAGGCATTGAGGGAAAGCTCGATCCTCGGGTTGCGGCCGCGCTGGACGAGGACGCCATGGCGGTCTCGTGGCAGGAGTCGATCGCGTCTCCTCCCGCGTCCGGATTTAGGATCCTCACAGCGCTGGATTCCCACCTCGTCGCTGGTTTTGCAGGGGCTGTACCTGCCGAGCCTGTGCCGGGTGTAGAGGGCTTGGATGAGCCGGGTACAGAGATCATAGCGCTGGAGGTGGATCCTGAGCATGGGGGAGAAGGCCATAGGTCGAGGCTCCTGGCGGCGCTTTCAGATTTGGCACAAGACGATGGTGCGAAGAATATCCGCGTGTGGATTGTGGCGGGAGATGGCCGGAAGATCCGATTCTTCCAGGAGGCCGGTTTTGGCCCGGCCGGAATTTTGCGCAAGCTGGAGGTTGGCCCACACCGCGTGGTTGAACACCTGTGGTGGGCAAAGTTTTAACCAAAAGATGTAATCTTTGGTTCAAGTAGCGGACACCTGCTGGCTTTCGAAACCACGATAGCTAGCATGGCATCATGAGCGAAGTTAAGCACCCGATTGGTCAGCAGTCCGTAGCGATGGTTACGCCGTTCCACGAGGACGGCTCTTTGGATATAGAATCCACGCAGCGCCTGGCAAAGCACCTGGTTGATTCGGGCACCGACTGTGTTCTCATTTCCGGTACTACCGGCGAGGCCCCCACAACCTATCAGCCGGAGAAAAATGAGCTGACTGACGCGGTTGTTGAGGCTGTGGGTGAGCGCGCATTTGTGCTTGCGGGTGCGGGCTCAAATGATACGGCTCACGCGGTGCGTATGGCGGTGAACGCACAGGAACACGGTGCGGATGGACTGTTGGTAGTTTCCCCGTACTACAACCGTCCGTCGCAGAGGGGTTTGCGCGCACACGTTGATGCAATCCTTAGCGAAACCACGCTGCCCGTGGTCCTCTATGACATTCCGGGACGCACAGGCCTCGCGTTTTCAGATGAAACGCTGGACTACTTTGCAGGCAATGAACGTATCGTCGCGGTGAAGGATGCCACCGGTAAGCCGGAGCAAGCGATTAGGCGGATGAACCGCACTGGGATCGCCTACTATTCGGGTGATGACGGCTTGAACTGCATGCTGATGGCACAGGGCGCTTCGGGCATTATTTCGGTGGTTGGCCACGTTGCAGGTGCTTTCTTTAGACAACAGATTGATGCAATTAACGAGGGCGATATTGATACGGCAAGGAATATTCAACGCTTGCTGACGCCGCTCATTGATTCGATCATGGGTGGAGGTCAGGGAGCCGTGATGGCGAAGGCCGCGGTGCACATGATGGGAATCATTGAAAGCGATCGCCTGCGTTTGCCGCTCGTCCCAGCCTCGGATGAAGAGCTGGACCGCATGCGTTGCGCTATGGAGGACCTGGAGCTTTTGTGAGTAGATAGCCGCCTCGGCTAACTCGTGGCACAATTGAAGCATGATGTCTTTATACGATGCTCTTCCGAAGCCACCGAATCTCGAACCTGATACTTTGCGCGTTGTTCCTTTGGGAGGGCTAAAGGACATCGGCCGTAACATGACGGTTTTTGAGCTGAACGGACAGCTTCTGATTGTTGATTGCGGCGTGCTGTTTCCCGAAGAGCTCCAGCCGGGCGTGGACTTAATTTTGCCGGACTTTAGCTACATTGAGGATCGCCTAGATGACGTTGTGGGGATGGTGCTAACTCACGGGCATGAGGACCATATTGGAGCGGTTCCGTACCTGCTGAAATTGCGTAGCGATATTCCGATTTATGGTTCTGAACTCACCCTTGCTTTTGTGCAGCCTAAGTTGGATGAGCATCGCATTGAGGGCTTTGATTTGAATGTGGTTGCTGAGGGCGATCGCGTGCAGCTCGGCGGATTCGATCTTGAGTTCGTGTCGGTTACGCACTCGATTCCAGACGCCCTCGCGGTGTTTATCCGTACGGCGGCTGGTACTGCGTTGATTACCGGCGATTTCAAGATGGATCAGCTACCTCTCGATGGTCGTTTGACGGATTTGCGTGCATTCGCCCGATTTGGCGAGGAAGGCGTGGACCTGTTCCTGGTTGATTCAACCAACGCGGAGGTTCCTGGTTTTGTAACTCCCGAGCGTGAGATTGGCCCGGTTTTAGAAGATGTATTTCTGCACGCCACGGGGCAGATCGTGGTGGCCTCGTTTGCGTCCCACGTGCACCGCGTACAGCAGGTGTTTGATGCTGCTGTGATGACGGGCCGCAAGGTCGCGCTGATTGGGCGCAGCATGGAACGCAACATGCGGATCGCCTCCGAACTTGGGTTCTTGGATATTCCTGATGATGTGATCGTCACCAGCAAGCAGATTGCGCAGCTTGAACCCGAACAGCGGGTGTACATGGCTACCGGTTCGCAGGGTGAGCCGATGGCAGCCCTGGGGCGGATTGCGCGTGGCACGCACCGGTTTGTTGAGGTAGGTCCTGGCGATACGGTGGTTTTCGCCTCCTCGCTTATTCCGGGCAATGAGAATTCCGTTTACCGCGTGATCAATGGGCTTACCAGGTTGGGAGCTAAGGTGGTACACCAGGCAAATGCGAAGGTGCACGTGTCGGGCCACGCTGCTGCAGGTGAGCTCCTGTACTGCTACAACATCATTCAACCGAAGAACGTTATGCCGATCCACGGCGAGGTTCGTCACCTCGTTGCCAATGGGGCACTAGCGGTGAAAACCGGTGTGCCGGCCGGCAACGTGATGCTGGCCGAGGATGGCGTGGTGGTTGACCTGAAAGATGAGGAAGCCAGCGTGGTTGGAGCTATCCCTTGCTCCTACATTTACGTGGATGGGCGTAGCGTGGGCGACCTGGATGAGTCCGAGCTACAAGATCGCCGCGTCCTCGGTTCTGAAGGTTTCATTTCAATCTACGCGGTTGTGGATCTGGAACACGAAATGATTTTGTCTGGCCCAACTATTAAGTCGGTGGGCATGGCCGAAGAAGATTCCGTGTTTGAGGAGATCGAACAGGACGTTAGGGGTGCGCTGGCTCGGGCGCTCGAAGATCCTGAGGCGGACACGTACTCGTGCCAGCAGGCAATGCGCCGCGTGATTGGCCGCTGGGTGGGTCGCAAGTTGCGTAGGCGTCCAATGATTGTCCCCGTCGTAGTAGAACAGTAGGAGGGGAGTTGGCGCGCTTTTTATCAACTGAGCCGGTGGTTTTGAACCTGCCGATTGCTATTGAGAAGCTCCCTGAACGCGGCTCCATGATCCCCGCGCGTTCCGTACTCTCCAGTCCAGGTGGAGGCTACCTGGGCATGGTTGCGGTGGCGAACATGGGAGTTACTACAGGCATGTTGTCTATGCTTGGCACAGGCCCGAACTCCTACATGATCCGTAAAGATCTTGAAGAAAATGGGGTTCAGATTCTGACCAGCGAGGTGATGGGCGACATTGGCGTGTCAATCCAGCTGGTTGAGGATGAGGGCGACAATACCGTTATAGTCTCCGCAGGCGTTGAATCTGACTTGCTGCTGGACCAGATTGAGCAGATCGAGCTGGAAGATGGGGACGTCCTTCTAGTGCACGGATCGGCGATCAGCAGTGGCGAGACCGGACGGCGTTTTGCAAACTGGGTGAACAGTATTGATCCGAAGGCAAAAGTGGTGCTGGCGCCCTCACCAATGATCGATACGATTGAGCCGCATTTGTGGCAGCCGTTGCTTCAGCGAGCTGACGTTTTGACTATGAACTTGCGCGAATCTGGCCTCCTGCCACTTATCTTGAAGCAAGTTGATCCTGCGCGCATGCTGGAAGACTACTTGAAGCCGGATTGTGTTCAAGTCACGCGAATGGGATCGCTCGGTTGTCAATATCGCGAGGGCGTGACTGGTCAGCTGAAACAGGTACCGGCATACGCAACGCAGGCGGTGGATACCTCTGGTGTTGGTAACGTGCACATCTCGGTGATGTGCGGCGGCCTGGCACGCGGCCAGGACGTGTATCACGCACTATCAATGGCTAACGCCGCTGGTGCCGTGATGGTTTCGCACGCTTACGCATTCCCTGTGCCAACAATGCGTGAGATTGCCGATGTTATGACGTTTGGTGGCGAAGACGGCGGCGAGTCGTTATAGCAAAAACCGTCGTTGCGATAGCGTGGAATTACTATGCCTAAGAGTCCAGCATCAAATCGCGGGGGTAGTTCCGCGCGCAAAACAAGTAAGGCTACGAAGTCAACGGCTTCGAGTCGTTCGCCTCTGATGGAAATGTTCGTTTCGATGGGGCGAGGTGTGGCGAACGCGTGGCGCGGCTTCTTGTCTATTGATGCACAGTTGCGCCGCGATGGTCTTGCGTTCGTGCTACTTGCTTTGGCTGCGGTTTTCGCCCTTCGCGAGTGGTTCCACATTTCCGGTAGTGCGGGCGCCTTCCTCCACCACGTGGCGGCGGGTGCCGTCGGTATTTTCTCGGTGGTAGTGCCGATTGCGCTCGTGTGGTGGGCTGTTGAGCTCTTCCGCGCCCGCACGCATAACCGCTTGCCGCACCGGTTTGCAGGAAGTTTAGGAATATCGATTGCTCTAACCGGCCTCGTGCATGTAACTAGTGGAAATCCGCGGATACAAGATTTTGGTTTGATTGAAGAGGCCGGCGGCGTGCTCGGCTGGTTCATGGGTTATCCGCTGGCAACACTGCTGTCTGCCTGGGGCGGGGCAATCATGTTGCTGTTGCTGTTTGCCTATTCGATCTTGGTTTATACGCAAACGCCGGTGAAGGAAGTTCCGCAGCGGATCCAGGCCCTCTTCGACCGGATTTCGCGCCGGAGCGAAGGTAACAAAAAGAACGGCCGAATCGACTCTTACGACGCGGATGAGCCGTTTGTTAGCCCCAACGTTTCTTCGCCGGACCTTGAAGCATTTGAGGAACCGCAAGAATCTGACTTCTACGAGGAGTCCCCGTCTTACGAGACGCAGCTCATCGAACCGCAGGCCTACGAGAGCGCAGATGAAACGACCCTCATGCCAGCTGGCTCCAGTGATCTTCCCACCACAACTGCGATGGAGCTGGAAGACGGTGCGGTTTATAACCTTCCCCCTGATGATCTATTGATTAAAGGCCCACCGCACAAGAAGCGTTCGGCTGCGAACGATTGGGTTGTGGGCGCTCTGCAAAGCACGCTGGACGAGTTTGGCGTGGACGCGAAGGTCACCGGTTTTTCGCGCGGTCCAACGGTTACTAGGTATGAGGTGACACTGGGCGCGGGCGTGAAGGTGGAGCGCATCACGCAGCTGGAGAAGAACATTCGCTACGCGGTTGCTTCCTCGGAAGTACGCATTCTGTCGCCTATCCCCGGTAAGTCAGCGATTGGCGTGGAGATTCCAAACACGGATCGCGAGACCGTGGCGCTTGGTGACGTTCTCCGGTCTGGCGCGGCCCGTAGTGATGATCATCCGCTGGTTGTTGGCGTTGGTAAAGACGTCGAGGGCGGATACGTGGTCACCAACATTGCCAAGACTCCGCACCTACTGGTGGCAGGTGCTACTGGTTCGGGTAAGTCTTCGTTTGTTAACTCCATGATCACGTCGATCATGATGCGTGCAACTCCTGCGCAGGTGCGCATGATTTTGGTTGATCCTAAGCGCGTGGAGCTCACTATTTACGAGGGTATTCCGCACCTCATAACTCCCGTGATCACCAACCCGAAGAAGGCTGCCGAAGCCCTCGAATGGGTGGTGAAAGAGATGGATCACCGCTACGACGATCTGGAAAAGTTCGGATTTAAGCACGTCGATGACTTCAACAAAGCAATATTGGCCGGTCAGGTGGAGCTTCCCCCAGGTTCAGAGCGCAAACTCGCGCCCTACCCGTACCTGCTTGTTGTAGTGGATGAGCTCGCCGACCTCATGATGGTCGCCCCGCGCGACGTTGAGGCCTCCATTCAACGAATAACACAGCTGGCACGCGCCGCGGGTATCCACCTTGTTCTGGCTACGCAAAGGCCGTCCGTGGATGTCGTTACTGGCCTTATCAAGTCGAACATTCCGTCACGCCTCGCGTTCGCCACGTCCTCAATGCAGGATTCGCGCGTTATTTTAGACCAGGGTGGCGCCGAGAAACTGATCGGCAAGGGTGACGCCCTCTATCTTCCGCAAGGGGCGGGCAAGCCAAAGCGCGTGCAGGGTGCGTGGGTGACTGAATCGGAGATTCGCGACGTTGTTGAACACGTCAAGGAGCAGATGAAGCCTGTCTACCGCGAGGACGTGATTGTTCCGGCGAAGAAACGCCAGATTGCGGACGACATTGGCGACGACCTCGAGGATTTGTTGCAGGCGGCAGAACTGGTGATCTCGACTCAGCTTGGTTCTACTTCGATGTTGCAACGCAAGTTGCGGATTGGCTTTGCACGCGCTGGCCGTCTGATGGATTTACTGGAGTCGCGCGAAATTGTGGGGCCTTCAGAGGGGTCAAAGGCGCGTGAGGTGCTGGTACCCCCAGAAGAGTTGCCTCGAGTGTTGGCCATGCTACGCGGCGAGGACGTTCCTACCGATACTATTGAAGAAGAATCAGAGGATGCCTGGGAATTGACAGGTAGAGCGTAGGAGTCACGATGGATAGGGCGCAGATGGATGACAACGTCTCGCGTGTACACGAGGGCGAGAACATTTGGAATCTGCCAAATGTTTTGACAATGGTTCGTCTCGTTTTGGTGCCGATTTTTATCATTCTGGTTCTGAACGGCTCGGTTGGCGCCATGTGGGCGGCCCTGGTGGTGTTCGTCGTTGCTGCATTTACCGACCTGTATGACGGCAAGATTGCGCGCGAGCGCGGCATCGTGACTGATTGGGGCAAGATTTGGGATCCGATTGCCGATAAAGCGCTTACACTCGGCGCTTTCGTGGTTTTGTCAATCGCTGGTCTTGTTCCTTGGTGGTTCACGGTTGTAGTGGCGGCGCGTGAGCTTGGGATTACATGGATGCGTTCCAGGTTGTTGAAGCGCGGCATAGTGGTTGCCGCGAATTCGGGCGGTAAGGCCAAGACCGTGTCGCAAATGTTCCTGATTGTGTTTCTTGTGTTCCCTTGGGATTCCGTATGGGGGGTTAGCAACGCCCTATTTGATGTGACGGGTCTTGCGGTGGTGCGCTGGGTTTTGATCGCTATTGCTCTGTTCCTAACCGTCTGGTCAGGCCTACAGTATGTGGTTGCTACGGCAAAGATGAAGAAGTAACTCGCGTTTCAAACTGCAAAGAGGTATACGCCACTTTTAGGTTCGGAATATATTTTCGCGCCATCTGGTTTACCTTGATATGACGGTAAATAGTCGCTTTTTGCATTCGATGCTTGGAGGTAGTGTGGGCAGTACCGCATCCACAATGAGGGATCCCTTACTGCGGGAGGGGGATGAAGCAAGGTACGGTACAGGTATGCAGAACAAAAGTGATACCAAGCCGCTCCTGAGGGAGCAGATTGGTGACGTTTTGCGCCAAATTCGCCGCACCCAAGGACGCACCCTTCGGGAGGTTTCCGCGGATGCGAAAGTCTCACTCGGATACCTGTCAGAGGTTGAGAGGGGCCAGAAGGAAGCCTCTTCGGAACTCCTGATTGCGATTTGCGGGGCTCTTGGCGTACCACTTGCACTGGTGTTGCGCGAGGTTGCCAGCCGTATTGCTGCCCTGGAGTTCGTAGACGTTCCAACGGCTACTCCGGCTGCGTTGGTGGATGGTAGCTTGAGTGACCGGATCACGTTGTTGAGTTGATTACATGACTGTCTCGGAGTTTTGGAAGAGCATCGAAGCCGTCTTTGGATCCTGCTACGGCAGGTCTATCGTTGGTGACCTTTTCCTGCCAAAACTGGGTGGTACTGCCGAGCAGGCGCTGATGAGCGGTTTGGATCCTGAAGTTATTTGGGATGAGTTGATCAGAGAAACTGACATGGGCGACGAAGCCCGCTGGGTACACAGGCGTGAGAAGGTCCTAAGGTAACTAGCCCGAGCTGTACTCGAAAGGGTCCATAGTTGCACGCTCCACAAAACAGGTCGTGGAACCGCATTGAGTTTATTTACAATCCGCAGGCCGGCAATCGGCTAATTCGGCGCAATGTTGGCGTTGTTGCTAGTAAGCTTGCTGAGATTTTCCCGTACTCACATGTTCGTATAAACCCAACTACTGGACCGGGAGATGCAACGGATCTTGCGCGCGCGGCAGCAAAAGAGAGCGGAAGTGACGTTCTCGTTGTGGTTGCGGGTGGCGATGGCTCCGTATCTGAGGCCGCTAATGGCCTGATCGGCTCCACGGCGTCCATGTTGGTCTTGCCTTTCGGATCCGGAAATGACCTCGCCCGCACGCTTTATGGCAGGCGGACGGTGACGCCAACTATGATCCTGGATGCGTTCAAACAAGAAGGTGCGTTTTCGGCTCCAATGGACGCCCTGCACGTTTCGGGAAGCGTGAGGGATAGCCGCGGGGCGCAGGTGCCTAAATTTTCTTACTTCAGCGTGAATGTGATTTCGATAGGGCTGGATTCTAAAGTTGCAATAACAGCGGATAAGATCCAGCGAAAGATCCCGAACACTTTGGGCATGAGTTACATGATCGGGGTTGTGAACGCGCTTTCTTCTGACCGTTCTTGGCGCATGCGGGCCACAATGGAACGGGATGGAAAGCTAGATACGGTAGAGCGTGATTACGTTCTGTGCGCTGTCGGCAATGCGCGGTATTACGGCGGCGGGTTCTTGCCGCACCCGGGTGCAAAGATAAATGACGGCCTTGCGAATATCCTGACTGCGCGTCCGTTAAAGGTTCTTGAGATAGCGAAGTTGCTGGGTAAGTTCCGGCGTGGAGAAACGATCCCCGCAGACATCGCCACGTACGAGCAGGCTTCGTCTGTCTCGATCGAGGCTGTGGATAGCGAACTGGTGCTAACGCTGGATGGGGAAGGCTACTTTGCGGACAGTGTTCGTGTAGACACTGTGCCAAATGTGCTGTCTGTCGCGCTGCCATGTAGCTGGGGACTCCCACCGGCTTTTCAAGCAAACTGAAGCAGTTTTGGCTGGAGGAATCCTGCAACGCAGCCACGCGTCGGGGTTATGAAATAGTGGGATAGATCCCAGCGCCATCTCGCGCGTCGAAGTGTCGAACACGTGTTCGGCGGTTAAGCTTGTGCACAGGTCATGTTCGCTTGGATGCATCCACATCCAGGTGCCTTTCAAAAAGGATGTCCGTGGTCGGCCATAGCATGATTTACGTACCCGGAGAGGGAATACGTTTTTTCGACCAGCCCGGTAAAACGCGCGGAGAGCGCAGGATCTTGAAGGAGCTTAAATGGCCGTTGCACCCGATCGAAATAAGGCATTGGAACTTGCCCTGAGCCAGATTGATAGGCAGTTTGGTAAGGGTTCAGTTATGCGACTGGGGGACGATAATCGTCCGGCAGTCAAAGTTATCCCTACGGGTTCGTTGGCGCTCGACGTGGCGCTTGGTGTTGGCGGTCTTCCGCGGGGCCGTGTAATCGAGATTTACGGTCCGGAATCGTCTGGTAAGACCACGGTGGCGCTACACGCGGTTGCTTCTGCGCAGAAGGCCGGTGGAAACGCCGCGTTTATTGACGCGGAGCATGCTCTGGATCCCGAATATGCCAAGAAGCTTGGAGTAGATACCGATGCGCTCCTAGTGTCGCAACCGGATACTGGCGAACAGGCGTTGGAAATCGCTGACATGCTGATCCGTTCGGGCGGTATTGACATCATCGTTATTGACTCTGTTGCCGCTTTGGTCCCGAAGGCAGAGATCGAGGGCGAGATGGGTGACTCGCACGTGGGCTTGCAGGCTCGCCTCATGTCGCAGGCGCTACGCAAGATTACGGGTGCGCTATCTGCCACGGGAACCACAGCTATCTTTATCAACCAGCTGCGCGAGAAGATTGGCGTATTCTTCGGGTCGCCAGAAACCACTACAGGTGGCAAGGCGCTTAAGTTCTATGCGTCGGTGCGGATCGATGTGCGTCGTATCGAGACACTCAAAGAGAAGGGCAACCCGGTTGGTAACCGTACGCGCGCAAAGATCGTGAAGAACAAGATGGCGCCGCCATTCAAGCAGGCGGAGTTCGACATCCTCTACGGCCTCGGTATTTCGCGTGAAGGTTCCATCATTGATATGGGTGTGGAGACCGGCATTGTTAAGAAGTCGGGCTCTTGGTTCACATACGGTTCGGATCAGCTTGGACAGGGTAAGGAGAACGTTCGTACGTTCTTGAAAGATAATCCGGAACTTGCTGACGAAATTGAGCATCGCATCCTTGTGGAGCTCGGTATCAGGCAAGAGGAAGTCCCCGCATCTTCAGATGCTCAGTCTGATGACGCGCAGGCTGATAAAGGTGGTAAGAAGGCCAGCGCAAAAATCGATCCAGCTGAAGACGCCGGATTCTAATGGTCTCTTTTTACGATCCGGATGAGGGTCGCAAGAAGAAGCATGTGGACCGGGAAGCGGCCCGGAAGCGTCGCGAGAAGCGACGTGAATGGGCCGCGAACCTGGAAGGCGAGCATGCTATTTCGGCGGCAAAAGAGGCCGCGCTAAAGCAATTGGATAGGCAGGATCGCTCTCGAGGAGAACTGGTCAGCAAACTTAAAGAACGCGGTTTTCCACTTGAAGCCATAGAAGTTGCTATAGACCGGCTGGAAGAGGCCGGTTTGGTGGATGACGAACGTTACGCGAGGATGCTGGTACGCACCCGGTTCAATGAGCGTGGCCTCGTTGGCAGAGCTCTTATTGAGCAGCTACGCAAGAAACAGATCCCGCCTGCGATTATCGATGCTGCGCTGGAAGAAGTTGAGCACGTTTCACTAGAAGAATCAGCACGTGAGATAGCTGCTCGTCGCGCCCGGGCGATGTTAGGTTTAGAAAAACAAAAACAGGTGCGTCGCCTCACTTCCATGTTGGCGCGTAAAGGCTACCCATTGAATGTGTGCTACTCCGTAGTGAATCAGGTTTTGCAGGAGCTGAATGCAGATGGCGATGAATAACGCAGAACTCCACAAGGGCGACGCAAGTACCCTTGCAGAGCCAGATCTACTAGATGTAAGTGCGATTAGTGGTACGGATGGCGTTCTCGCGGACCTATCAGGTGATCACCTAGACAGTATGGCGTTTGCCTCTCAGATAGTTGAAAAGCTCACCTCGAAAGGCCATTCGGTAGCTACTGCCGAGTCACTAACAGCGGGACTGGTTAGCGCGGCGATTGCAGATATACCAGGCGCGTCCAATTGTTTGAGTGGGGGCGTAACCACCTACCAGACGCATACTAAGGCAAGCGTTCTTGGTGTTGATGAGGGCCGGTTGCAGACTAGCGGCCCGGTAGATCCGGATGTTGCACTCCAAATGGCAGCTGGAGTAGCGCGCCTCTTCGGCTCCACCTACGGCGTAGCAACAACCGGTGTTGCCGGCCCCGGGCCTGCGGAAGGGCACCCGGCCGGAACCGTGTACGTCGCGGTGTGGTCACCCGCCCGGTCTAACGCAGTCTTGTATCACTTCGAGGGAGATCGAGCGAGCGTAAGAGCCCAGGCCGCAGAGGCCGCTCTAGCAGAGCTTTTGAAGCTCCTTTAGTCTGACGTTCCGGGTACGTCCTTTCCCTTAATGAAAGCAAGCCACTGACCGTGGAAATCATCGGCCAGGTTCTGCCGGGGAGTAGTTCCTACCAGCGGCGTAGCCATCGGCTCCTCTAACAGGTCGAACGCGAAGGCCATATCAATGCAGTGCCTAGACCACTGCTGCACCTGATCCACACTTGGATCGTCTAAGGCGGGGCACCAGTCAAAAAGGTATAGGGCGGTATGGGCCGCGCCGGTCTCCTTACGGCGTTGCAAAATGCTTTGCGCTGGCCAAACAAAAATTGCGTCGCTAACCAACTGGCCCATGATGAGCGACGTGGTGTTTGCCCGTGGGTGTTCCCGTAGGTAGTTACGAGCGTCTTCCAGTCCGCCTTCGACAAGCACATCAGTTGCGTTTAGAGGGTTAAGCTCGCTGGCCATGGGGGCCAAAATGTCAGTAAATTCCTCGCTTGTCACTGTGAGAAGTAGCGGCTTGTCTGCGCCCACTCCACGATCCACACCTTCGTCGATCGTGTACGGCAGTACAGTTTCTTCTTGCCAGGGTGTAAAAGGCAGGTCCGACATAGGCTTGCCGGCCAGACGGGCGGCAACAAACTGAGCCGCCCCTGGCCACTGTTCGTAGATTCGACGCTCAGCTTCTATCTCAGCTTCAACAAGTCGGTCCTTGGCGCTTGTAATCCCTGCGATAGTTGGCTCGACGCCCAGGTAGTCGGTAACAAGCTTGGTACGATCTTGCGCCATCGCTTCGCTCATCGGGGGAAGCACACCGGACTCGCTGATTGCACGGTCGAAAAATGCCTGTGATGACGGGGCCGTCAGATGGGCAAGAACAGATCCACCGCCCGCGCTTTGTCCCGCAATGGTTACCCGGCTGGGATCTCCACCAAACGCGGATATGTTCTCGCGGACCCATTTCAATGCAGCTTGTTGATCCAAGAAACCGCGGTTAGGGACAGCGTCTTTCAGCCAACCAAATCCTTCGAATCCGAGTCGATAAGAGATCGAGACTACAACTACTCCTCGCGCAGCAAACTTTCGTCCATCCGTTATCGGCGAAGCGGCAACGCCAGATTTGAACCCGCCCCCGTGAATCCACACCAGAACCGGGAGATTGCGCGCGTTTTTAGGAGTGAAAATGTTGAGGTTCAAAATCTCGTCGCCCGCGATAGATGGGTCAATCAAAATTGCGTCGGCGGAGTAGGGCCGCTTTTGCGGTGTAGGGGGAAGCGCGGTGCAGTCCCGTACGCCATCCCAGCCTGGGTGAGGCGCGGGAGCCTGAAGGTAGAGATCGCCAACAGGCGCTGCCGCATATGGAATGCCTAAAAACCGGTATACATTTTCATCAAGTGGATGCGGGCTACCAGCAACCTTGCCGTATACAGTTTGAACCGAGTGCATGTCTCTCCTTTATGATTCGAACCAATCCTATCGGTATTCTCGTGTATCTCTGGGCGACTTTGAGGCCAATCACGCAGGCCTCGGTTCGTTACTTTCATGCTGATTAACTACAATCTTGAACGATGAATACTACGCCACGCACTTATTTGATTCGTACACTCGGATGCCAGATGAATGTCCATGACTCAGAGCGTATGGCCGGCCTGCTTGAAACCGAAGGGTACGTTCCAGTTGAGACCGTTCCGCAGGCGGCGGCGCGCGCCACTGAAGCGGGTGATGGGGGAGCCGATGTTGTTGTGATTAACACCTGCTCAGTTCGTGAAAATGCGTCTAACCGGCTGTTTGGTAATCTCGGTCAGCTTGCGCAGGTTAAGCGCGAGCGCCCCGACATGCAGATTGCTGTGGGTGGATGTTTGGCGCAGCAAATGCGCGAAAAGGTAGTTGAGCGCGCTCCGTGGGTGGACGTGGTGTTTGGCACGCACAATATTGACGTGCTTCCTGCGTTGCTGCGCCGCGCTGAACATAACCGCAAGGCTGCGGTGGAGATTGAAGAATCGCTCAAGGTGTTTCCATCCACACTGCCCACTAAACGCGAATCGGTTTATTCAGCATGGGTTTCGATCTCGGTGGGTTGTAACAACACCTGTACTTTCTGCATCGTGCCGCATTTGCGCGGCAAGGAGCGTGACCGCAGGCCGGGGGAGATTTTGGCGGAGGTCGAGGCGGTAGTAGCCCAGGGCGCGGTTGAGGTAACGCTTTTGGGACAGAATGTGAACTCTTACGGCGTTAGCTTTGGTGAGCGCGGTGCGTTTGCTGATCTGTTGCGTGCAGTTGGGCGCGTTGAGGGATTGGAGCGCGTGCGCTTCACAAGCCCGCACCCTGCGGCATTCTCTGACGATGTGATTGCGGCTATGGCGGAAACTCCGACGGTTATGCCGAGCTTGCATATGCCGTTGCAGTCCGGATCAGACCGTGTGCTGCGAATGATGCGTCGCTCGTATCGACGCGCAAAGTTTGAGGGAATTTTGGAGCACGTGCGTGAGGCCATTCCTGACGCGGCGATCACTACGGACATCATCGTGGGTTTCCCCGGCGAGACGGAAGATGACTTCCAGCAGACTCTAGAGGTGGTTGAAAAGGCGCGGTTCAGCTCGGCCTTCACCTTCCTTTACTCGCCGCGCCCCGGCACTCCGGCAGCCGATATGGAGGATCAGGTGCCTCACGACGTGATGCAGGACCGTTACGAGCGCCTGGTGGCGCTACAGGAGCGAATCACAACCGAGGACTCGAAGAAGTTTGAGGGCCGCGAAGTTGAGGTATTGATCGTAGAGGATGGCGGCCGTAAGGATGGGGTGCGTAATCGCGTGTCGGGTCGCGCCCGCGATAACCGTCTTGTCCACCTATCGCTTCCAGATGGCATTAAGTACGGCAGGGAGCTACGTCCGGGAGATATGGTGCGCGCAGTGGTGACGCACGCGGCTCCACACCATTTGGTTGCAGATTCGGGCGTACAAGGTGGCATGTTTGAGATCATTCCAACTCGTGCGGGTCAAGTGTGGCATGAGCGGCAAGAGAACCCGGACATGGCTAATCGGGTAAGCCTGGGCATTCCTATGTTGCGATAGGGCGAGGCTGTGCTGATAGGAATTGTGGGCGCTACGGCGTCGGGCAAATCTGGTTTGGCGCTGGACCTTGCTCGCGAGCTGGGAAGAGCGGAGATCGTGTCAATGGATGCATTTTCGCTCTACAAAGGCATGGATATTGGCACCGCGAAGCCTTCAACTGTGGAGCGGGCCGAGATCCCGCATCACCAGATCGATGTGCTAGACATTCACCAGGAAGCCTCGGTGGCGCAATATCAGGTCTGCGCGCGTGAGGACGTGCACGCGATCGAACAGCGAGGTAATAGGGCAATCGCAGTGGGTGGTTCCGCGCTCTACATCCACGCCCTTTTTGACAAGATGAAATTTCCAGGAACGGACCCCGTGGTGCGCGCACGAGTGGAGGAGAGCCTGGAGGAGCACGGGCAGGCGGCGCTATACCGCAAGCTGCGCGAACTTGACCCGAAGGCAACCGAATCGATCCACCCGAACGATCAGCGCCGTACAGTGCGCGCGTTAGAGGTAATTGAACTGACCGGTAGGCCGTTCTCCGCAACCATGCCCAAGCGTGAGTTTGTGCGCCCTTCGATTTTGTTGGGAGTGCGTAGGAGTCTGGAGGAACTCGACGCGCGTATCGCCACAAGAACAGAAGAGATGCTCGAGGCTGGTTTCGTGAGCGAGGTCGAAGAACTAATGCGTCAAGGCCTTGCGAATACGCCAACCGCGGTGAAGGCAACCGGGTACCAGCCGATTATGCGCCACCTGGCCGGCGAGATAACGCTGGATGAGGCGCGCGAGGCAATTGAGCTCTCAACCCGCCAGTTGGTGCGAAAACAAATGAAATGGTTCCGCAGGGATGAGCGGATTCAATGGATCGAGGGTAGTTCTGGTGAGCTCCTTGAGCAGGTGCTGGATGTAGCGCAGGAGGGTTAGCGGCATACGCGAATGATGCGGTAGCCCTTTTTCGAGTGAGCCTTCTCGGCTTGCCAACCCTGCTCGCTAAGCCACTTGATAAGTGAGTCGGCGCCCAAGTTGCGTGCCACTACCAGCCAGGCCTCGCCCTCATCGGACAGCAGGCCAAGCCATTTGGTGAGCATTTCTTGAAGCGCGGGCTTGCCAATCCTGATGGGCGGGTTTGACCAGATGAGGTCAAACTTAATGCCGTCACTGGTTGCTTTCTCAAACGCTTTATCAGCGAGCTCGGTATGTATCTTGACGTGGTTGCGCCCCGCGTTCTTACGGGTGAGGTCAAGGGCCCGTTGGTTAATGTCTACGGCCCAGATGGTGGCCTTTGGACTAAGCTTTCCAAGCGTTACGCCAATGGGTCCCCACCCGCATCCAAGGTCAAGGAAAGTGCCGGTTTCGGGCGGCTCTGGAGCTTCGAGCAGTAGCGCTTTGGTGCCCAGGTCCAGCTTGTGTGAAGAGAACACCGCATCTGAGAGGACCATGTCAAGGTGTATGCCGCGCACGTCCAGGGTCAAGGGGCGCAACTCATCGACGGTTGCTTCGGGGCTGTTCGAAAAATAATGCTTAGTCACGCTTATAGCGTAAGGGACGGGGGTGCCTTGTGGAAACTGCGTAGCATATTGGCGGGCGTAATGGGAAAATGGCGGTGAGGCTAACGGGAGAACATGTGAAAGAACGCGATCAAGATCTGGATGTGCAGCGCGCCGAAGACATTGTGGCGAGGGTGCTGGCGCGCAGTAAGCGGCGTCCGGAGATACAACGGGTTGAGGGCACGAGTCTCGCGGAGCGGGCAACATCGCTGCAATCCACGCGGGGCCAGGCAGAAAGCAGTGCTGGCTCCTTAGAGCGTGAGGCGAGGGCAGGCACGCGTAGGGTGGCGTCTTTGTCCACGGAACTTGAGGACGTTTCTGAGGTTGAGTACCGCCAGTTGCGTCTGGAGCGTGTGGTACTAATAGGTATTTTTGATTTTGATGCGGGTGAGGCGGAAAACTCTTTGCATGAGCTTGCTGCACTTGCGCAAACAGCGGGATCGACGGTGCTTGATGGCGTGCTTCAGCGCAGGGCAACTCCGGATCCGGCAACCTATTTGGGCTCTGGTAAGGCTAAAGAGTTGGCTCGGATAGTGGAGTCGGTGGGTGCAGATACGGTGATTGTTGACGGCGAACTTGCCCCGTCTCAACGCCGCGCTCTGGAAGATGTGGTGAAGGTCAAGGTGGTTGACCGCACGGCGTTGATTCTCGATATCTTTGCCCAGCACGCCAAGTCCCGGGAGGGTAAGGCCCAGGTTGAGCTCGCTCAGCTGGAGTATTTGCTTCCGCGTTTGCGCGGTTGGGGCGAGTCGATGTCTCGCCAGGCTGGTGGACGCGTTGCCGGCGGTGAGGGAATTGGCTCGCGCGGTCCGGGTGAGACGAAGATCGAGCTCGATAGGCGTCGTATTCGCACGCGCATGGCAAAGCTGCGTCGCGAGATCAAAGAGATGAAGCCATCTCGTGAGACTCAGCGCCATTCGCGCCGCGCAGGCGGGGTTCCTTCGGTTGCGATCGTGGGCTACACGAATGCCGGCAAGTCGACGCTGCTAAATCGCATTACGGGCGCTGACGTGATGGTCCAAGATGCCCTGTTTGCCACTTTGGATCCAACCGTGCGGCAAGCGATCACCCCGGATAATCGCGTTTATACGCTAGTGGACACGGTTGGTTTTGTGCGTAATCTTCCCACCCAGTTGGTTGAGGCGTTTCGGTCAACGCTTGAGGAGGTCGCTGAGGCGGACGTGATATTGCACGTGGTGGATGCGGCGCACCCCGATCCGATTGGTCAGGTTCATACCGTTATGGAAGTCCTTAGCCAGATCGAGGGAGCTAGTGACATCCCGCAGGTTTTAGCCTTGAATAAGGCGGATCTTGCAAGCCCGGAACAGGTTGCAGTTTTGCGTTCAAAGTTTGCAAACTCCGTTGCAGTCTCCGCCAAAACTGGCGCTGGCATTACGGAGCTTGAACAACTCATTTCTGCCACCTTGCCGCGCCCAAGCAAATACGTGGACGTGGTTGTGCCATATGCCGATGGTGACCTCGTGAATCGTTTCCATGAGATGGGCGAGATCGAAAAAGAGGAGTATCTACCTGGCGGCACTCATCTGGTTGGACGCGTAGATGCGGATCTTGCGTATGAGCTTTCTCTTGTTGATGTGTCGTGAAACAAGATATTGAGCTCCTGTCTCGCGTCATCGAATCGTTTGGCGGCGACGTTCGCGAGGGGCAAAGAACCATGGTCGAAGCCGTCGCAGATGCCCTGCAAGATGATGCAACTTTGCTAATCCAGGCGGGCACGGGAACGGGTAAATCGTTGGGCTACCTGGTTCCCGCAATGCGGCGTGGGCGGGAGAATGATGAGCACATCCTGGTATCCACGGCAACTCTTGCGCTTCAACGCCAGATTCTTACAAAAGATGCTCCGCAGGTAAATGGTCAGTTGGACGGTGAGGTTCGCGTTGCGGTGCTGAAGGGGTGGCGCAACTACCTGTGCTTACAAAAGGCGCAGGGCGGTTACCCCGATGAAGGGTTGTTTGACGAGGCTGACGTGGCTTCTGATACCGGGGCCGAGGTGGTGCGGTTGCGCGCGTGGGCGGAAGAGACCGAAACGGGTGACCGTGACGACCTTGTTCCGGGCGTGTCTGATAGGGCGTGGCAGCAGGTTTCTGTGGATACCCTCGAATGCTTGGGACAAACCTGTCCGATGCGCGAGGAGTGCTTCGCGGCGCGTGCTCGCGCGCAGGCTGAAGAAGCGCACGTCGTGGTAACAAACCACTCGATGCTGGGCATTCACGCGGCCACGGAGAACCTGGTGTGCGGCGAGTTTGATGCGCTAATCATTGATGAGGCCCACGACCTCGCGCGCATTATTAGGGGGCAGGCAACTCTTTCATTGTCGGGCGCTATGGTGAATTATCGAGCTCGTAGAGCAGCGCGGTACGCCCAGATTGATACGGGACGGTTGGAAGAGGCCGCGCACAGTCTCGAGGCAGTACTGGATGGCCTTGACGAGGGGCTGATTCGTGCTCGTCCAGAGCAGTTGCTTGAGACTATGCGGGTGTTGGACTCGGGGATTCGCGGCGCACTGTCGGATTTAGAACAGTCAACGGTTACGGGAGCTGAACGCAAGCTGGCGCTGGCCGCACTGAATGACTTGTCGCAGTTTATGGACCGTTGGGACATGGATCCGCAGGCGGTTATTACATGGATTTCGAGAAATGATGACGCGCGCACGTTCTTGAACTGTGCGCCCTTGGACGTAGCCGGTCCAATCGCAAGTCGGTTGCTTAGTGAGAAACCCGCGATTCTCACTTCGGCTACGTTGGAGCTGGGAGGATCTTTCGACGGCATTGCGTATGAGACGGGCGCGGCATTTGCGGGCGGGGATCTGCGTAGCGAAAACGTTGGAAGTCCTTTCGATCCAGCGAACCAGGGAATCTTGTATGTTGCCGCGCACTTGCCACCGCCTTCGCGAGGTGGAGTGAATAGTGAGGTTTTGGACGAGCTGGTGGATCTGGTAAAGGCGTCCGGGGGAGGGGCGCTCGCCCTGTTCTCGTCGCGCGGGGCCGCGATTGAGGGTGCGCGCGTGCTACGCGAACAAATCGACCAGGAGGTGTTTTTGCAGGGTGAGGACCAGCTGGGCACTCTCTTGCAGAAGTTCTCGCACGATGTTGATTCTTGTTTGGTAGGCACGCTATCGCTGTGGCAGGGCATTGATGTTCGGGGACGTGCTTGCAGGCTCGTCACGATTGATCGGATTCCCTTCCCGGTTCCTTCAGATCCGGTTGTTCAGGCAAGAACTGCACATGTGGCGAAGGCGGGTCGAAATGCGTTTCGCGAGGTTTCGTTGAACCATGCGGCACTGTTGCTTAGCCAGGGCGCCGGCCGGCTGTTGCGTTCTGCTGATGATAGGGGAATGGTGGCAATCCTCGATTCGCGTATTGCAACGCGCTCGTATGGCAGCTATCTGATGCGATCCTTGCCGCAGATGTGGCCTACCCGCGATGGGGAGATAGCGCGAAAGAGTTTAGAGAATCTTCGAACATGCCAATAGGTTTTACGCCCAATAAAGGGTGAGAACTTGTGTGCCGTTAGGCTCACTCTTATTGGTTCTTCTATCAGGTTTGAATTAACTGTGTTTGAATATTGGCTAAGAAGAGCTTTAAAGGAAGGTACTACCTTGAACGCAGCGGTTGAATCCCTTTACCCCACTTCAGGTGGCGGGCGTCCTTCGAAGATCGCGATTATTGGTGCCGGCGCGGTGGGCACCGCGGTTGCGTACGCTTGTGCGATGCGTGGCGATGCGCGCGATATCGTCCTGTATGACATTGATAAGGCGAGGGCGGAAGCCGAGGCGCTGGACATTGCGCATGGTATTCAGTTCACGCCTGCCGGATCGGTTGAGGGCTCGAATGATATTGAGATCATTCACGGCTCTGACCTCGTCATCGTAACTGCCGGGGCAAAACAGAAGCCGGGCCAGACCAGGATTGATTTGGCTGAGTCCACGGTTAACCTCATGCACACAATCGTTCCGCAAATCCTTGAGGCCGCCCCGGATGCGTACCACATGTACATCACCAACCCGGTGGATATCGTGACTTACGCGGCTTTGAAGATTTCTGGTCTGCCGCGCAATCGTGTGTTCGGTTCGGGGACAGTGCTTGATACTTCCAGGCTTCGCTACTTGGTGTCTAGGCGCACGGGCGTGGCCATTAAGAATATCCACGCTTATGTTGCTGGTGAGCATGGCGATTCTGAGGTCGCTCTGTGGTCCTCTGCAGAGATCGGCAACGTACCTCTTCGTCATTGGGGGCCAACCGTGGACGGTAGCCTGTTTGATGCTGATCTGCGCGATGAGATCGCCCATGAGGTCGTTAACTCCGCGTACCGCATTATCGAGGGTAAGGGCGCAACGAACTACGCGATTGGTCTTGCTGCTTCGAATATTGCTACTGCGTTCTTGCGTGATGAGAACCGGGTTTTGACGATCTGTTCACTACTTGAGGATTGGCACGGTATCTCTGATGTTGTGATGGCCGCCCCAACGCTGGTTGATCGCAATGGTGCTGGCCGCGTGCTTGAGCCGCCGCTAACACTTCGGGAGCGTGACGGGCTGACGGCGTCTGCAGAGCAGCTTCGTTCGGTAGCCAAGAGCTTGGGACTCTAGCTTGATGTTGCGTTGCATGTGCGGCGATAACGAATGAAAGTGGGCGGATCTAAATGATCCGCCCACTTTTCGTAGTCCGTACTTGTTCGCTAGATGGCGCGAATGACTGTTACTACCTTGCCCAGGATTGTGGCACCGTTGCCCGGGATCGGATCAAAGTCTTTATTTCGAGGTAGCAGCCAAACATTAGATTTGTCGTGAGACAGCACTTTAACGGTGGCCTCACCGTCGATCATCGCCGCAACGATTTCGCCATCTTCCGCCGAAGGCTGCCTGCGCACCACCACGAAGTCGCCGTCACAAATAGCGGCCTCTACCATCGAGTCGCCGGATACCTCAAGGGCAAAAAGTTCACCGCGTCCGGTTAGTCGTTCCGGCAGAGTGAAGATGTCGTCCACGCTCTGTTCGGCGGTGATTGGGGCGCCTGCTGCGATGCGTCCAACCAGGGGAGCGGTTGTAGTGTCGCCATCGGTTGATTCGGAAATCGGGATGAACAAGGTGTCCGCATTCGTTGGCGTAGCATCGTCGTCTTCGTCGGTGATGATTTCGATCGCACGAGGCAGTCCGGGGGTGCGGCGAATGAATCCGAGCTTTTCAAGTGCGTCTAGCTGGTGCTTTGCAGATGAGGGGGCCGATAGGCCAACCAGTTCAGCAATTTCGCGTACCGAAGGCGGGTAGCCTCGCGTAGCTATGGACTCTTTTAGCACCTCAAGAACCTGACGCTGACGATCCGTAATAGCCCTTGATTTGCGGGTGTTCTCGCTAGTCATGGTTCTCCTGTTCAAAATAAATGTCCGTGCCGCCTGTTCGAATACTTGTAGACAGTTTAAACAAAAAATAACGATTTTGAAACATATGTTCGAGCGCGTCTCGACACCGCTCTTGTTTTGCGGTATCGTACAAGTGTTCGACGAACAGATGTTCGAATGGAAGGTTAGTGACATGAGCGCATTGCAGATCCAGCCCGAGCCGATTCTCGGTACTGAGGCCCCAAAGCGGCCTCACCTATACGTTGTGCCAGATCTTCCTCAAGAATCTGTCCAGTCTTTTGATAGTGGTGTTGAATCTTCCGCTAGGCCCGGGGCAATGCGATCCCCCAAGGCAAGCGCCACGGGTCTAGCGGACACTCGTTCGGTGGGTGTCATTAAGGCAGCAGCGTATTTTGCTGTAGCTACGTTGCTCGCAGGAATAGGTGCGGGTGTTGGGGTCCTGTTTCAACCGTCGGTTGATCCTGCAGACACTCGGGTCGCTGCGGTTCAGCAGGGTGATTCGCTTTGGTCTATTGCGGGCGGGCTGGGCATTTCCGATCGCTCAGTTGAAGATGTGGTCACCGACATTCGCATGTTGAACGGTCTTGAGACAAATGTGGTAGTTCCAGGGCAGATGCTAACCGTACCAACCAAATGATGGCGCGCGGGGTGGTGCGTCTCCAAAGATGAGCGGCTGAGCGTTTACACTTGCGTGTTATATGATCAGGGGCAAGTAGTTCTACTGGTCTAGCTGATAGGAACACGCCTATGCACTGCCCGCTGTGTCACCATGACGACACTCGAGTGGTTGATACTCGCGTCTCAGAGGACGGTGCTTCGATCCGTAGGCGCCGGGAATGCCAGCAGTGTAAACACAGATTCTCAACTCTTGAAACATCCAGCTTTCTGGTGGAAAAGCGGTCTGGCGTAGTTGAGCCTTTTTCTAGAGAGAAGGTTATCGTTGGGGTTCGTAAGGCTTGCCAGGGGCGCCCGGTAGATAGTGACGCACTTGCTCTTCTTGCGCAAAGGGTTGAGGAGCAGCTTCGCGAATCGGGTCGAGCCACGGTTAAAGCATCGGAGGTTGGCAAAGCAATCCTGCCGTTCTTACGGGAGCTCGATGTTGTTGCCTACCTGCGTTTCGCGTCGGTTTACTCGGGGTATCAGTCCCTAGATGACTTCCAGGAAGCTATTGATTCTCTTCGCGCTGAGGGTAAGTAGGGATTACGCCGTCATCTTAGGTAAACGGATCTGATACTTGCTGCTTCTTCATGTTGCTGGAGTCCTAGGCCGCCAGCAACAACTGTATTAGTCTCGCTTAGTTTCCTTGGTTTCGCCCTCTGTTTTTGCTTTAGGCTCATCGGTGGATGGAGAAGTCAGGTTCTCAACGCGTTCACGCAGGCGATCCGCGGCTTCTTTAGTTTGGGACTCCAAACGTTCTGAGAGGGCCTTCAGCTCCGTTGAGGCAACGGCGGCGCCCTCCCGTAGTTGTCCAACTAGATCCTGGCTGGGAAAGTCGAGTTTTTCGCCTGCTTCTTCAAGGTATTCGCGAACTTTGCGACGCATGACCTTGCCGATTTGCGAGCGGGGTAGCTCGCTCATTACTACGATGCGACGGGGGAGCGCGTAGTGCGCTAGTGATTTTTCTGCCCATTTGCGCACGTCGTCGAGCGTGACGGTGGCGCCGGCTTCAAGAATGAGCGCGGCAACTACTTCCTCGCCGCGTTGAGCTTCTGGCAATCCCACAACGGCAACGTCATCAACGCCTGGCATTCCCCGCACCGCATCTTCTACTTGGGATGGGAATACGTTGAAGCCGCCGGAAATAATGAGTTCTTTTTTGCGATCGGACATGACAATGAAGCCGTCTTCAACGCGGACCAGGTCCCCGGTGCGTAGCCAACCGTTATGGAAAGCAGTTTCGGTTTCTTCTGGGTTGTTCCAATAGCCTTTGAACACTTGCGGTCCGCGGATGAGCAGCTCGCCAATTTCGCCTTCAGCAACGTCGACGTCGAGATTGTCTTGGTCCGCGATTCGCACCTGCGTCGAGGGGAAAGGCAGGCCGAGCGTGCCGGGACGGCGCGCTGAAGAGAGTGGGGAGCCTACGGCTACGGGTGATGATTCGGTCATACCGTAGCCTTCAATCATGTAGCCACCGGTGGCCTGCTCCCACTGCGCTGCAAGTTCCTTCGATAAGGGCATGGCTCCAGAGAGCGTGAATTGGATGGAGGTTAGGTCAGCATTAGTTTGTTCTGCTTTGGCAAGAAGCCTTGAAAACATGGGTGCAACGCCAACGAAGAACGTACAAGGAAGGCGCTTTTGGGCGTCTAAAACCATATCCACGTCAAATTTGGGGAAGAGTGCAAGGGTCGCGCCGAGTAGTATTCCCGAGCACATCGCAATGGTGAATCCGTAGGCGTGGAATAGGGGGAGAATAACGTAGAAAACTTCGGAGCCGTCGTGCAGAGGGGTGACCCATGCTCGTGATTGCATCATGTTGGAAACGATCGAGCGCTCCGTGAGCATTGAGGCTTTCGGTACGCCCGTTGTGCCTCCGGTGTGCATGAGGACAGCGACGTCGTCGATCTGAGCTGCAGGAGCTGAACGGAGCGGAACGACATTGTTAACAGTAGCGTCGAAATCTTTGGTCCAGCTTGGGGTCTTAGCGCTCATTTGTGCTCTCTTACGCTTGGCGGCGGCGATCGGCATGTTGATTAGCATGCGCGGCCCAAAAGGTAGTGCTTTGGTTAGGTTGACGGTGAATACGTGGTGGGGAGCAACACTTTCTATGTCGATGGACTTGAGAGAGTTCTCCCAAATCACCAACACGTCGCATCCGGCGTCGCGAAGTTGGCGAGATAGCTCCGCTTTGGGGGCAAGTGGGTTGGTCTCCACAACGATCGCGCCAATGGTGAGGGCGCCAAATACTGCTATGACATGCTGCGGGCAGTTTGGAAGGGTGATGCCTACACGGTCGTTGCGCCTCACGCCGCTACGGGTGAATACCCGTGCGGCCTGGCGCACTTTACGAGCCAATTGAGCATAGGTCATTGTGGCACCGAGGAAGTCGAGGGCAATCCGGTTCGGGTATCGCTCGGCCGTGGCAAACAATACCTCGGGCAAAGTTTGGGTCGCTTCGGGTACGGTGTAGGCGACGCCTGCCGGGTACCGTTTACGTAGCTGTTCAGTCAGATTCATTATTGCTCAACTTCCTTGCCAGCACTGTCTCTACTTACGTTACCGTAACTTTGGGTTGAGCTTGAGATGAAACGAGCAAAAGAACAGCGGGGCGGGAGAATAATCCTGCCCCGCTGGTTTGTCTTCTATGCGTTTGCCGCAGGTGCTACATCTTGCGTTGGCCTCCGCAACACCCGCATGCGGATTGTGTCGTCCATTTCGTCGATAGATCGAACAGCTTCGATTGGAAGTTCGGAGGAAATGTCGGTAATCGCGTAGCCGATGCCAGCGTTGGTGCCGAGAATCTGACCGTTGATGTTCGCTCCGTGCTCGGCAAATGTTTGGTTCACCAGGGCAAGCACGCCCGGCGTGTTTCGGTGAATGAGTGCAACACGGTAGCGGGAGGACTGCGATGGAGACAGGACGAGGTTCGGCATGTTTACCGACATGTCGGTGGATGCAGACCTCACGTAGTCCACGATCTTGTTGGCAACAAAGCGGCCAATGTCTAGCTGTGCCTCTTCTGTAGATCCGCCCACGTGCGGCGTGAGGATAACGTTATCCATGCCTACAAGCGGGCTTGAGAACGGGTCACCGTTCTTTTTGGGCTCAGCCGGGAATACGTCCACTGCGGCTCCGGCAAGATGGCCGCTTTCCAGGGCCTCTACAAGGTCGTCAATATCGGATACGAAACCGCGCGACAGGTTGATGAACAGGGATCCTGGCTTCATCATGTCGAATTCGCGTTTGCCAAACATAGCGGTGTTTTGCGGCGAACCATCCACGTGCAGCGAGACGATATCGGCTTCGCGAAGCACCGCTTCCATAGTGGCCATAGGTTGGGCGTTGCCAAGGGCAAGCCTTTCTGCGATGTCGTAGAAAATGACTTTCATGCCCAGAGCCTCAGCAAGTACCGAAAGCTGCGTGCCGATGTTTCCGTAGCCAATAATGCCGAGCGTGCGGCCGCGAATCTCGTGGGATCCCGTGGCTGACTTATCCCAAACTCCCTTGTGAAGCAGAGAGTTGCGAACGGTTAGTCGGCGCGTGAGGGCAATGATTTCCGCGATGGCTAGTTCAACTACCGACCGCGTGTTTGAATAGGGCGCGTTGAAAATGGTGACGCCCTGTGCAGACGCTTGCTTGACATCTATTTGGTTAGTGCCGATGCAAAATGCGCCGATTGTGCACAGCTGCGGGTTTGCTTTCAGCACCTTTTCAGTGACGTTGGTTTTGGAACGGATGCCCAGGATTTCGAAGTCTTTGAGTGCGGATGCGAGTTCGTCCTCATCCATGGCTCCGGTGTGGAAAACAGCTTCAATGTCGTGGGCCGCAAGAATTTCTTTGGCCACCGCATGGGGGTTTTCAAGTAGAAGTGCGCGTCTCATGTTCCTATCTTGACACTTTAAGAAACCGGTTGACAGAAAGTGCCGAAAGATGGACGTTATACAAGTGCATTTGGAAGTGGCGAGGATGAGACTGCGTGCAACCGGTAGGTTGGGCGCGTGAGGGCCACATAGATGTCTCCGGGGGAATCAGCGATGATCTCGTTTGGTTCCCACAGGATCACGGTGTCGAACTCCAGGCCTTTGGACTCAACCGGGGTGATTAGGCAGATGCGCTCATCCAGGCTCGAGCCCCATCCACAGGCTTCGCGCAGATGGCGAATACTGGTAGGGGAGGCAATGACTGCAATCCGACCGTTTCCTGCGCCTACCCGTTTGCTAAGCATCGCGTCCTCGGCCTTGACAACGGCTTGGAGTTCTTGGACGCTACCTCCGGTCGTTGTTTTCGCGTACGCGTCAACCACGTCTCTTGCAGCCACGAGGGGATAGTGCGCAGGCGTGCCAAGCTCATCCATTAACGCATTGGCGCGGTCGAGGATTGCGGCCGGAGTGCGGTAAGACACCGTGAGGATCTCTTCGCCCTGGTATGCACGCATGGCGGGGCCAAGGACGTCGCTCCAAGACTTTGCGCGGCCTGCGGAGGATCGCTGGTCGAGGTCTCCGGTCACGGTAAAAGAACGTGAAGGACAGCGACGCAGGAGTGAGTTCCACGCTAGCGGGCTTAACTCTTGGGCTTCGTCTACGATCACGTGGCCATAGGCCCACGTGCGGTCACGTAGGGCGCGTTGGCTGAGCGTAAGGTCGGAGCCTTCGCCGGCTGCACGTTCGGCAAGCATGGAGGCAGACACCATCCCGTGGCCAAGTCCCATGGCGGCGATGGCTTCACCGGCCGCATCGATTTCTCGCTTGCGTGCCTGTTCGCGGGCGTTCGCACTCGCGGAGGCTGACGGCAGTGCTCCAAGCAATTCTTCTAGCTCGTCGAGGATGGGAATGTCGCTTTCGGTTAGCGCTGATCCTCGAAGGCGACGAATCGTGGCTCGCTCACTTTCGGTCAGCTCCGGTGCCATTTGTTCAAGGAATGTTTCGTTCGCGTACAGCTTTTCTAACACTTGAAGGGCGGAGACGGGGAGCCAGGCAAGGTTGATTGCGCGGCGCGCTTCCTTGGATCCGCGAATGTAGTCGTGATACCACGAGAGGTGCTCGCTCGCACCCACCTGCTCGTTCATCTGGCGGGCAAGATCATCCATCAGTTCGAGTGCAAAGCCCTCCCACGCCTCGTTGTGGGGTTTACCTGATCGGCGGGCAGATGCGCGGGCGGCTTTAACAGTTTCGGATCGCAGGGTCACGCGGTAGGAAGCAATGCTAAGCGGAGTGTCGTTAGGGACGCGCTCAAAGCTACGCACCGCGCGTTTTGCGATGTCCACCCACGCCATGCGTCCCTTGATCTCGCGCGCTTGAGCGGATTCGTGAGCTCGCGGGGAATAACCGGGCAGGAGACGTCCGATAGTGGTGGACACAACGCCATTTTCGCCAAGAGAGGGCAGTACCTGGTCTATGTAGCGCAAGAAAATGTTGGAGGGGCCTACGATGAGCACGCCGGAGCTTTCTAGACGGGCGCGCTCAGCGTAGAGCAGGTACGCTGCGCGGTGTAGCGCGACGGCGGTTTTGCCCGTGCCCGGGCCGCCTTGGATCACGAGCAGGCCGTCTGATCCTCGCCTAATGATGGCGTCTTGCTCGGCCTGAATGGTGGATACAATGTCGGACATTTGTCCATCTCGCGCTTCAGATAGCGCTTGCATGAGGGCGCCTTCGCCTTGAAAAACTAGCTTGCCATCGGGTTTGGAATCTGTGTTTAACAGTTCATCTTCAACGCCTATCACGGCGCGGCCACGGGTGCGGATGTGACGGCGCCGTACCACGTCCTGCGGGTTAGCGCCGGTGGCTTGATAGAAGGGACGCGAGGCTGGGGCACGCCAGTCGATAAGAATTTGGTCCCCGCCCTGGTCACGTAGCCCGATGCGTCCAATGTAGTGAGTGGAATCATCGGTGTTGTCGATGCGTCCAAAAACGAGTCCGTCTACGATGGATTCGAGGCGGCTGGCTTCGTCTCCCCAGTGCGCGGCAAATGCGTCGCGTTCGGTAAGGGCTTGTGGCGTGTTACGCCATTTTGAGGCTTCTGCAGTGCGCTGGTGTTCGCGGTAGCGTTTGCGCAGTTCGTCGAGAACTTCGTAGGCGGTGTCTACGAAGTCTTGTTCTTTGCGAAGTTCCTCGTTCAAGGCATCAGATTGCAACGCGATGTCCTTACCTGGTGCTGATTTGGGCGTTAGATAATTATCACTCAATTTGGAGCTATTTTCGACTTAATTCCCTCTGTTGAGGCGTGGGCTTCGTCATTTACGCGTTTAGCTAAACTTGTGTGTCAGTTATCGGGGAATATTCGCGGGCGAAACGCGTTAGTAGTTTGTGGAAACGATTTTTGGTGGCAGTTGCTAGGCTTAGGTCTAGGGTCGTCAAGAAGGAAGGAGGGCAATGTTGGGTAATAGGGATTTTGAGTTGCTGAATTTTGAGCCGGATGTGAATTTCCATGCTCCGATTTTGCTCAGCCACCTTGTTGGCTCAACGGATGCTGGGGATGCCGGCGGTCTGGTGGTTTCTCAGATGCTTGCGTCTTTGCCGGTTACGCGCGTTGCTACGTTTGATGCGGACAGCTTGCTGGATTACCGCTCTACCCGTCCGACGGTGACTATAGACAATTGGCATGTTAGCGCTGTCGACGTGCCCCAGATCGCCATTGACCTTGTGCAAGATGACAAGGGAACGCCCATTTTGCTGCTGCACGGGCCGGAGCCTGACACGAAGTGGCAGGCGTTTGCGGGTGAGGTCGCAGAGTTTGCGCGCGAGGCCGGGGTGGAGATTTTGGTTTCGCTAACGGGCATGCCGGCGGCGGTGCCACACACCCGCCCAACTATGGTGCACCTGCAGTCTACGGATGCTGATTTGGTTGGAGGGCAGCCAAAGCTTGCGGGCGGACCGATGCAGTTCCGGTCGTCGATAAACACGTTCTTGCAGCATTCTTTGTCTCAAGAGGGGATCGAGGGCGTGTCGTTCCTCGCAGCTGTGCCTTACTACATGGCGAACATGGAGTACCCGCAGGCTTCCCTGGCTTTGCTTGAACGCATGTCGTCAGTGTTTGGTCTCACGCTGCCTACCGGCAATATTGAAGCTAGTACCCAGGTCGTGAATGACCAGCTCGCTAATCTCGTAGTAGAAAGCGAGGAAGTAGTTGGCTTGGTAGGTCAGCTAGAGCAGCAATATGACGAGGAGATTGACGACTCGGTGAAGAAGATCGGCAGTCTCCCTACGCCGTCTGACTTTGTGTTTGGCTCTGGCGAGTCGGTCACGGATTCTGACCAGGTTGTAGATGCAGACGCATTAGCGGCCACTATCGAACAGTTTTTGGCGCGCACCGAGAACATTGATGCGCCCGTGCAGGTAGAGGAAGATACGTCGGCTCCAAAGCCGCGGCATCGCGCCCCGAAACCGTGGGAGAAAGAAGCGTAGTTTTCGCGGCCTGTAGCCTGCGTGCGAAACGCGATGTTTATTTTGATAGTTGCGGTAGGGCTGGGCCCTACCGCAACTTTAGTATTGGCGCGTTGCGGGCCCAGTGCGCGCTGTCTTTCTTGCTGAAGTAGCGCGGGGTGAGGGGGAGTCGGCGGATGAGGCGCTGTAGTTCGCTCCATTTCAAGGCGACGTCCTCGTCCGGATCCGCGGGTTTGTAGGCAACGATGACTACGTTTCCACGCCTGCCTCCGGTGAAGATGCGCCCTTCGGTGATGGTAGAGACGTGGCTGAAAACTGCGAGCGCTGCGGAAAGGTCGTTGCGCGCATCATCTCCACCGCCCCCGTGCACGCAGTTGACAAGAAGGAGACCGCCGGGCCGAAGTACCTCGTGGGCTTTTTGATAGAACTCTAGTGTGCGTAAAGGCGTGGGGGTATGCGCGCCGGTGAAAACGTCGCGCACGAGGACGTCGAAGCGTTCGGGGCGCATGGTTTGAAGTTCTTGGAAGGCTTCACCCTCGCGAATTTTGAGGTGCGGGGCGCGCGGAAGGTCAAAAAGTTCACGCATAGCGGTAGAGAGCTGCTCGTTTAGTTCCACCACGGTTTGTTTTGATCCGGGTCGCAGGTGATGCCATGCGAGTGGAAGGGCGCATGCGGCGCCTCCCAGATGGAGGGCTTCGAGAGGGCGGCCGGGCAAAAATGCGTCGATGGCCGCGGTCATTTGCTGCATGTATTCGAACTCAAGCAGTGTTGGATCGAGTAGGTTGATAGAAGAAGATTCGTAGGTGTCCAGGTAGACGGTTGCGAGTTGTTGGTCGACAACGATTTCAACTTCGGTTCCGCCAGCCTCGAAAGTTAGTCCATTCTTGAGAGTGAGCTTTTCGGCCTCATGGTTTTGGACGCCGCGTTTTTTCGCCATGCTGTAGACGTTACAACATTTTGAGGGAGGGCCATGTCGAAGGCGCCACGTTCCGCCGCTGCGAAGCGGGACTGGGGTAGTGATGATACTGGTTGCAATATTTTGCACGTTGACATGGATTCCTTTTTCGCACTGGTGGAGGTATTGGAAGATCCCGCCTTGCGGGGCAAGCCACTCATTGTCGGAGGTCGGGGTAATCGAGGCGTCGTTACCTCCGCAACGTATGATGTGCGAGCTCTTGGGGTGCATGCGGGAATGCCGATGGCGCAGGCGCGTCGCCGGGCGCCCGGGGCGGTTGTGGTGCCCGGCCGCAGGGAAGTGTATTCGCAGTATTCGGCTCGGGTTATGAAGATTTTGCGTTCCGTCACTCCGGCTGTGGAGCAGATTAGTATTGACGAGGCGTTTCTTGATGTCTCCGGGTCGGTTCGCCGGTTAGGAAGACCAACAATGATCGCGGAGCTGATTCGCGAGCGCGTTCGAGGCGAGATCGGTCTGGTAGCTTCCGTAGGTATTTCCAATATCAAGTCGGTTGCAAAAATTGCGTCGAGTCATGCTAAGCCCGATGGTGTTTTGCTCATTCCGCAAGATCGAACGGTTGACTTCTTGCACGAGCTACCAGTTGGCGCCCTGTGGGGTGTGGGAGGGCGAACTCAGCAGGTGCTTTCCCTAAACGGCATAGACACGGTGGCTGACCTTGCGAATTATTCCCTCACGCGTTTGGATAAGCTTCTCGGTGTAGCTTCATCGAGGCGGCTACATGACCTCGCGTGGGGGATCGACCCGCGCAAGGTGCACGTGCACCGCCCAGAAAAGTCGATAGGTACAGAAACCACCTTTGGGGAAGATATTTCAGATCCTGAGATCTTAGAGCAGATTCTCCTCGAACAATCTCACGACAATGCGAGGCGTTTGCGCGCAGCCAAAATGGTTGCGTGGACTGTGGCTATCAAGGTGCGCGCAGCTGACTTCCACACGGCCACGAGGTCACAAACTTTATCGAGTCCAACAGATGTAGGCATGGACATAGCGAAGGCAGCACGCAACCTATTTCGCGCCTACGGGCTGCCAAATGGAGGCGTGCGCCTGATCGGAGTGCGTACCGAAAACCTGCAGGAGAGGGCGCAGGGAGTCGCGGTCACACTAGACGATGATGGCAAGGCCAGAACAGCGGAGCGAACCATGGATGCGGTTAAGGAGAAGTTTGGAATCGATGCGTTGCGCCCCGCCACTTTGATTGAAAAACGACCTCGCGGAGATGATACTGGCGGCCCTAAAACCGAACCGTGAATAATCGTTGCCCGCAACTTCAGTTAGTAAATGCCGCGGTCACACTTTAGTATTGGACTAGACAATCAGAGCTGATCGTTTTAGCGATGACACGGAGGTGAAAAATGGCACTTTCAGACCAGGAACGTCAGATCCTCGAGCAAATGGAACGCGAGCTTCGCATCCAAGATCCAGATCTCGCATCGACCATGTCTTCGCAGTCAGCGCCTAAGGCTATTCGAGTACGTAAAACGTATTCTCCTCGCCGAGTTGCTACGGGCATAGTTTTAGCCATGGTTGGATTGATCCTTCCGTTGGTAGGCATCTCGGTTGGTCCCACGTGGCTAGCCGTTTTGCTTGGCGTAGTTGGCTTTGCCCTGATGCTTTTCGGCGTACTCATGATCGCCATTCCTACTGAAGCAGGTGGCGCATCACCGGGCGAAGCAGTGAAGTCAAAATCCAATTTTATGGATCGCCAGCAAGAAAAGTGGGATCAGCGCAAAAAGTAGCCGGTCCTATCTGATAGGACGATCCACATAGCAGCGGCTGGACCCTCATAGGCGGCCCGCATATCAAGACATAAAAGTGGTGGAGAGCATTTCGCTCTCCACCACTTTTACGCTCACGCCTTCTTCTTGATCACATAGCCCTTAGGCACCACGGTGATACCAGACTCTGTAACTGTTAGGCCGCGCTCGCGGTCATAGTCCAGATCGACGCCCACTTCGGCTCCATCTTCGACGATCACGTTCTTATCCAAGATCGCTTTCGAAACGATAGCGTTGCGGCCGATGCGACATCCATCCATCACCACGGAGTCCAGGATTCTGGCCCAAGAGTGTACGTATACGCCGGGGGAGAGAATTGAGTGAACAACCTCGCCGCCCGAGATGATTACGCCCGGCGAAATGAACGAGTCGAGGGCATGGCCGAGGCGGCTGGTCTCGGAGTACACAAACTTGGCCGGGGGAAGGTGGCCCTGGATTTGCGTCAGGGTTGGCCACTCGAGGTTGTAGAGGTTGAATATCGGGTGAACCGAAATCAGATCCATGTTCGCGTCATAGAACGCGTCGAGAGTACCAACGTCTCGCCAGTAGTCACAGTCACGTTCAGTGGATCCGGGAACCACATTGTCGATGAAGTCATAAACGCCGCAACCGCCGTTGTTCACGAACCAGGGGACGAGGTCACCGCCCATATCATGGTTGGAGTCGGGGTTCTGCGCATCCTCGCGCAAGGCTTTCACCAGCGCTTCGGTGGTGAACACGTAGTTGCCCATGGAGGCCAGGAAGCTGTTCGGGTCATCCGGTAGGCCCTCGGTGGTCTCAGGCTTTTCCAAGAACTCGGTTACGCGACCATTTTCGGATTTGATTACGCCGAAAGAGGGAGAGAGTTCGAGCGGCTGGCGAATACCTGCAACGGTGCACGGAAGGCCAGACGCAATATGGTGATCCACCATCTGGGAGAAGTCCATGCGGTAAATGTTGTCCGCACCAACGATCACCACATAGTCGGGGCGTTCGTCTTCGATGGTGTTGAGGGACTGGTAGATGGCGTCAGCCGATCCCTGGTACCAGTGCTCGCCACGTCGCTGTTGGGCGGGGACGGGTGCCACGTAGTTGCCAAGAAGAGTGGACATGCGCCACGTTTTGGTTATGTGACGGTCCAAGGAGTGAGACTTGTACTGAGTTAGAACCACGATCCGCAAGTAACCGGAGTTCACAATATTCGACAGTGCGAAGTCAATGAGGCGGAAATGTCCGCCAAAAGGTACGGCCGGCTTTGCGCGGTCGTCGGTGAGGGGGCGAAGTCTGCTGCCTGCGCCGCCAGCAAGAACAATTGCAAGTACGTGTTTAGCCATGTCTTAAGGGTATCCGTGACGAACCGCTCTCGTCAGCACATTCGCTTCGATATTGTGGGGATAGCGAATGTTGTTCACTCGTTTCGTTAAATCTAAGGGATGGTTAATATGCGCGTTGATTTGCTTACCCGCGAGTATCCGCCAAATATTTACGGTGGTGCTGGTGTGCACGTGAATGAGCTAGCTCGAGTGCTAAGGCCGATGGTGGATTTGCGTGTCCACACGTTTGACGGCCCGCGCACTCCCGGCGAGCCTGGTGGTGAGGATGGCGTTACCGGTTACAGCTACCTTCCTGAGTTAGAGGGCGCGAACAGCGCGCTTCGAACGTTTGGCGTAGACCTGCAAATGGCCAGCGGTGTGGAGGGTACTGATCTGGTGCATTCGCATACGTGGTATGCCAATCTTGGCGGTCACCTCGGCAAACTCTTGCACGAAGTCCCGCACGTGATCTCAGCGCACTCGCTTGAGCCGCTCCGTCCGTGGAAAGCAGAGCAACTTGGCGGTGGATACAACCTGTCGTCCTGGGCAGAAAAGACCGCGTATGAGGCTGCCGATGGCATCATTGCGGTTTCGAACGGTATGCGAGCAGATATTTTGAGGTCTTACCCGAACATTGATCCCGATCGCGTGCACGTAATTCACAACGGCATTGATTTGGGCGAGTGGGCAAAACCGAAGACGGAAGAAGAAAAGGAGGCGGCTCGCCAGACGCTTGAGCGCCTGGGCATTGATCCGTCAATTCCTACCGTGGTATTCGTGGGCCGTATTACGAGGCAGAAGGGTCTTCCGCACCTGCTTCGTGCACTACGCGACATTCCTAAGGATGCACAGATTGTGCTCTGCGCTGGAGCGCCTGACACTCCGGAAATCATGAATGAGGTCACCGGTTTGGTAGATGAACTACGGGCAGAACGCGATCGAGTATTCTTCATTACGGATATGCTCCCGCGTGCTGAACTCGTAGCGATTCTCGATGCCGCAACAGTTTTTGTGACTCCCTCGATTTATGAGCCGCTTGGCATTGTGAACCTGGAGGCCATGGCTGTGAACCTCCCCGTGGTGGGTACCGCTACCGGAGGCATTCCAGACGTGATTGTTGATGGTGAGACGGGATACCTCGTGCCAATAGAGCAAAAGCAGGACGGTACGGGAACCCCGCTCAATCCGAAGCAATTCCACGCTGATCTGGCTGAGCGGCTAACGAAGCTACTGGAAAACCCGGAGCTGGCCGCAAAAATGGGGCAGGCCGGTAGGCGCCGGGCAGAGGAACAGTTTGCTTGGACAACCATCGGTGAGCGCACCGTTGAGTTGTACAAGAAGATTTTGCAGGGCTAGCTTCTAAGCCCTTTTGCCCGGACCGAACGCTGTATCGGTCCGGGCAATCTCGTGCCGCGCGCAGAACCTTTGCAAGGTAAGATTTATTACATGGAACACGTTGTAGATTTGCATAATGTCGAAGTGCGTCGCGATAACAATCCGATTTTGAAGGATGTCACGTGGACGGTTAATGCCGGTGAGAACTGGGTGATTTTAGGCCCTAACGGCGCTGGCAAAACGACGCTTGTGAATCTACTTACCGGTCGGGTATTCCCTTCCATTTCGCCAGATTCTGAGTACACTGCGAAGGTGCTTGACTACCGGCTTGGCCGCGTGGATCTGAAGGATCTTCGTACGATCGTGGGGATGGCGAGCTCGGGGGAAGAACACCTTGTGGGTAGCAAGCTCGCAGTTATAGACCTGTTGCTTTCCGCGCTTTACGGCAAGATTTTCCGTGGTCGAGAAGAGTACGAGGAACAGGATCTGAGCCGCGCTTCGGATCTGCTTCACATCATGGGAGTGGGCTATCTGGCAGAGAGGCGCTTTAGCACTCTTTCCGAGGGGGAGCGCCAGCGGGTATTGATTTGCCGTGCGTTGATGGCGGATCCGGAGGTTCTTATTCTTGACGAGCCAACGGCGGGCTTAGATCTTGGCGCTCGTGAATTGCTGATGATGGCGTTGGAGGAGATCGGTAAAGATAAGAATGCTCCCGCCATGATCTTGGTAACCCATCACGTTGAAGAGATTCCGCGGTGCTTCACCCACGCAGCGCTAATGAACGCAGGTTCGATTGTTGCGGCTGGGCCGATTGAAGAGGTCCTTGTTGATGACGTTGTGTCCTCGGCGTTCGGATTGCCGCTAAAAGTCTCTTCTACTGATGGTCGGTGGAGTGCTAGGGCAGATTACTAGATAGCTAAGGATTGCATATGACCCTTGCTTGGTGGCTTGTTATCGCGCTTGGTCTTGGCGTGGTCGAAGTTCTAACCGTCGATTTTATTTTCATAAATCTTGCGTTTGCAGCTGTTGCTGCGGGCTTGATTTCCTACGCCGGTTTTGGTTTGGTGGGGCAGCTGGTCGCGTTTAGCGTGGTGGCCGTCCTGCTCCTACTGTTGGTGCGGCCGTGGGCCAAGTCGTTCATGGAGCGTCACACTCCAAATATTCAAACCAATGTTCGCGCTCTGGTGGGACAAACCGCTACAGTGCTGGAGCCTGTTGATCAGCACGATGGCAGGATCCGCCTGGACGGTGAAATCTGGTCGGCGCGCACGAATGTTGGGGAGATTCCCGTTGGTACGAGCGTCATCGTCACTGAGATCGATGGGGCTACTGCCGTTGTAGATTTGAAATCCTGATCTTTTAGGAGGCACCCATGCCTTATGTAGCTATAGTTTTGCTACTGCTGGTGGTCGTGATTGTCGTGCGGGCAATCCGCGTTGTCCCGCAGTCGCGCGCACTTGTAGTTGAGCGCCTCGGTCGTTTCCACACGGAAATGTACGCAGGTTTGCATCTCATTGTTCCGTTCATCGATCGTGTTGCCTCGCAGGTTGATTTGCGCGAGCAGGTAACCTCGTTTCCGCCGCAGCCGGTGATCACAGCGGATAACGTGGTTGTTTCGATTGACTCTGTTATCTATTACCAGGTGACCGATCCTCGTAGTGCAACGTATGAGATTGCGAACTATATTTCAGCAATCGAACAGCTCACGGTTACAACGCTTCGTAACGTGATTGGATCGCTGGACCTCGAACAGACGCTAACTTCCCGCGATGACATTAACTCGCGCTTGCGCGGTGTGTTGGATGAGGCCACCGGTAAGTGGGGTATTCGAGTCAATCGCGTTGAACTGAAAGCGATTGATCCGCCACCCTCGATTCAGCAGGCAATGGAGCAGCAGCTTCGTGCGGAGCGTGATAAGCGTGCCGCTATTTTGACTGCGGAGGGTGTACGCCAGTCGCAGATTTTGAAAGCCGAGGGTGAAAAGCAGTCTGAGATCCTTCGTGCGGAGGGTTTCGCGCAGGCTCGAGTGCTTGAAGCTGAGGGTGAGGCCCGCGCCATCCAGCAGGTGTTTGAAGCTATTCACCGCGGTGATGCTGATCCGAAGTTGCTCGCATACAAGTATTTGGAGATGCTTCCAGAGCTTTCGAAGGGCGAGGGCTCGAAGGTGTGGGTTGTGCCCACCGAGCTGACTGCAGCGCTCAGCGCAATCTCTACTGGTTTCACTGGTAAAGAAAGCTAGTTTTCAGAAGAAGGTTATCTCTAGGAGGATAATTGCGTCTCGTTTTGGTCCGTCATGGCCAGACTCCTTCCAATATTTCGCATGCTCTAGATACCGCGATGCCCGGTGCTGATCTCGATGAGGTGGGCGCGGCGCAAGCTGAGGAGCTGGCGGATAATTTTGAGCAACTCGTGGGGTCAAAACCGTCGGTGATTTACGTTTCGCCGCTGAACCGGACTTTGCAAACAGCAGCTCCGCTGGCAAAAAAGTACGGGCTGACACCGTTGGTACGTGAGGGTATCCGGGAGGTGATTGCTGGCGACATCGAGATGTCTACAAAGGGCGAAGATATTCGCACCTATTTGAGTGCGGTACTCGCGTGGATCGATGGAGACCTCGACTGGCAAATGCCAGGCGGCGAGGACGGCTGGCAGACGCGGGCGCGCTTCGGTTCGGTAATCACCGAGGCGCTGAGCTTGGCTCGTGAGGAGTTCGGGCCCGAGGCAACAGTGGTTTTAGTAGCTCACGGGGCTATTATTCGCGTGATCTCTGCAACGCTGTCGGGGGACTATAACCGCGAGCTGGTGGCCCGCTATCCTATGGAAAACGCTGCAACCACAGTGTTGGAATGGAAGGGCGCGGACCAAAACTGGATGCAAGATAGAGCCCCATGGCAGGCAGTGACCTGGTCGGATAGGCCGTTGGATTCCTATGAGTTGACCGGTGGCCCGGTGGTCCCAAAGGAATCAGGGTTGCGATCTAACTAAACAACAAAACCCGGTGGCGCGTAGAAAAGCCACCGGGTTTTGTTGTATCAGATCGAGGATCTTAGAGGACTTTGCCAAAGAACTCTTGCGCCCTGGGGTGCTGCGGGTTTTCGATGATGGTGCGAGCATCGCCTTCTTCGACGATCTTGCCGTCATCCATGAACACGAGGTAGTCCGCCACCTCTTTGGCGAAGCCAATTTCGTGGGTGACAACCACCATCGTCATGCCGTCTTTTGCGAGGTCTTTCATAACTTCCAAAACTTCGCCCACAAGTTCGGGGTCGAGGGCGGAAGTGGGCTCATCGAACAGCATGAGCTCAGGTTTCATTGCCAGAGCGCGAGCAATGGCTACGCGTTGTTGTTGTCCTCCGGAGAGCTCGGCAGGGTAGTGGTCCGTCCGGTCTGCCAGCCCAACGCGCGTAAGGAGCTCCAAAGCTTCAGCTTTTGCCTGCTCTTTTGGTACGCGCTGAACCTGCACGGGGCCTTCCATGACGTTTTCGAGGGCAGTCATGTGCGGGAACAGGTTGAAGCGTTGGAAAACCATGCCAATGCGTGAGCGTTGCGCGGTCACCTGCTTGTCGCGTAGCTCGTGGAGCTCGATTTTGCCGCGGCGCTCAACCTCGCGCATGCCCATGAGTTCGCCTTCGAGGTAGACGCGGCCAGCGGAGATCTTCTCCAGCCCATTGATGCAGCGAAGAAGAGTCGATTTACCGGACCCGGAGGGGCCGAGAAGCACACACACTTCGCCTTTGTCCACGGTCATGTCGACACCTTTGAGCACGTGGAGGTCGCCAAAAAACTTGTGTACGTCTTTGATCTCAATCATTGCTGTCATGGTGTCACGTCCATAAATGGGTTGTTCTGCGTGGTTTGTGCACTGCCAATGAGATCTTGCTTGGTTGGCTTCCTTTTTGCATTCTTGCCCGCTTGCTCGTCGAAGCCCCTACCGAAGTAGCGCTCCAGATACATCTGTCCGATCATGAGGACGGAGGTGATGAACAGGTACCAGATGGCGGCTGCTACGAGCAGTGGAACGGGGGCGAACAGCTGGATGCCCTTGTCACGCGCTGCCCAGGTAAGTTCGAGCGTGAACGGGATAGCCGCCACCAAAGAGGTGGTTTTCAGCATGGAGATCGTCTCATTGCCAATCGGCGGAATGATTACCCGCATGGTTTGGGGCAAAATGATGCGGCGCAGAATTTGGCCGCGTTTCATGCCGAGCGCGGTAGCTGCCTCCCATTGTCCTTTGTCCACAGCATTAAGACCGGAGCGGATGATTTCTGCCAGGTAAGCGCCCTCGTTTAGGGACAGGCCTACAATCGCCATCCAGAACGCGGTAAACACGGTTGCGGTTTCGAAAGAAACAAACTCCGGGCCAAAAGGAATACCAAGTGATAGGCGCGGGTAGAGCGTGGGAAGTAGCGACCAGAAGATCAGCTGCGTGTAGATCGGGGTGCCACGGAAGAACCAGATGTAGAACCACGCGACGTAACGCAGGATGGGGTTTGGTGATTGGCGCATGATTGCCATGGTGATCGCCAGAATGGTGCCAACCGTCATGGAAATAATGGTGAGGATTAGCGTGTAGAACACGCCCGTCATGATCGTGTTAGAAAAGAGCCATTGTCCAACAACGGGCCACTGGAAATTAGGGTTTGTAACCAGGGAGTTGATCGCCATTGCGGCGAGGATGGCTACTACTGCTGCGGACAGCCAGCGCCCCGGCCGGGGTACCGGCCGGGGGTGGATTAGGTTTACGTTATCCATGGATTACTTACCCGGGACCTCGGCCTTAGAAAGTGCCGCGTCGCCGGCTCCATAGAGGTTCAAGATGTCCTCGAGAATGCCGTTGTCCATGAGGTATTGCAGTGCCTTCTGTATGGCTTCGGTAAGAGCAGCATCCTCCTTGTTAATGACAATGCCTTGCGGTTCGGACTCGATTACTTCGCCCACCTGCTCAAGCTGGCCATTCGTCGATTCGATTGCCCAACCTGTGATTGTCGAGTCTGACAGCACCGCGTCGTATTGGCCGCCCACAAGCTTCGTCACGTTATCGGTGTTGAGGTCGTGAGGCATGATCTTGATAGCGGCTTCGCCCTTTGCCTCGCACTCGGCGGATAGGTCGGTTACGTAGGTTTGCTGGTAGGTACCGGTTTGAACGCCAATGGTCTTGCCACACGGGCTGCTTGGATCAAATCCAGACGGGTTACCGGCCTTTACAGCGTAGGAGGATCCCACTTCAACGTAGGAAACCATATTGACCTGTTCCATGCGCTCGGGCGTGATAGTGAAGGAAGAGGCGCCGATGTCAAACTTGGTGCCCAGCGCGGGGATGATCGTTGCAAACTCAGCGTGGGTAGTGGTTCCTTCTGATAGGCCCATTACTTTGGCTAGTGCCTTGACGAGTTCAATATCGTAACCGATGGGAGTTTGGCCGTCGGTGTCGCGGAATTCTGCGGGTGCGTAGTCGGTTGAAGCGCCGTTGCGGAGCTCGCCGCGAGCCTTGATTTCCTCGGGCACGAGAGCGGCAATGTCAGCCTGCGTTTCAATCGAGTCGATGTCGTAGAACTTGGCAACCGAATCGGAAGGTGCAGTCGCTTCTTCACTGGGCTGGTCTGGGTCAGAGCAGGCTGCAAGGGAAAGAGTAGCAAGTGTGGCTACCGCAACCATGCTGAGCATCTTTTGTGTCTTCACGGCAAAACTCCTAGATGTAAAACTTTCAACATGTATAAGTATTGCCATTAGTGAATGAATATGCAAGCTGGTGAATGTTTATTTGATGTGACTTGTAATACGCATCAGAAATGATATCTGCCGCCGAGAACCTCGGCGGCAGATAAAAAATATTCAGTTACCAAAAAGATTACTTCCCGCGCAGTGCGCGCCGAGACATTTTTACCTTCGTCGGATCTACGCCGTGAGGCATGCCGCCCTGTTTGGCAATAGAGGAGACGGCTTGAATGCGGTTAGCAACCTCGGGAACTTCCTTACGGTGTAGCGATTTGGGAAGCTTGCGCAGCTCAGCCTCAAGCTTCTCGAGCTTCACTTGGTTCTCGCCCTCGCCTACGTGAATGATATGTACCGGAACGTTGGTTACAACCCTTTGGGCCAGTTTGCGCTCGCGCTCAACAAGATCGCGAACACGTGCGTTTGGCCCCTCGGTAATGAGGACAACACCGGGCCGTCCAACCAGACGCCAAACGATATCTTGGTTTCGGTTGGCGGCGATGGGTTCTTGCGTAACTATCCAACCTCTGCGGATCTGCGAGAGCACCGCATAAACGGAACCAATCGTGCCGGAGACCTGCCGGTACATTGCCTTCTTCACGAGTGTCGCAAGGATAGCCATTGGCACGAATGCAACGAGCGTGGCGGCCAAGAAGATGAGAATATAAATATTCATCTTCGTCCAGATGCCCAAGACCACGAATAGGGCAATTACACCAATGGTTGCTCCGAGTATCAGCCAGCTTACCCACGGGAACGTGCGTTTGGTGATCTTGTAAGCGTCGTAGAGGTTGTGATACCACCGGCGCTTTTTCGGTTTACTCTCCGCAACAGGTGTGCGTGATTCGTTTTCTTTTTTAGCCATGATGGCCCCAGTTTACCCTCTTTTGGACAGCTGACGAATGTTCAGGATAAAGCCTACCAACGCAACCAAGATTCCCGCTCCAGCCGAGGCTAAGAATGTCGGTTTGTCATGGAAGTTTTGGGCAATAATGCCACCCAAGCTGGACCCGATGGAAACGCCAATTACTACTGATGATTGCATCGACGTCATCGCTATCGCTATGCCCCCTCGGGGAGCAAGTGATTCCGCCAAGGTGAATGCGGTAACCATCGCCGGGCCAATAAAGAAGCCTGCAAGGGTTAGTAGAAATGCAGTCGATAAAAGGTCGCCCGCCAGTGCCACCAGACTCATCGCTGCCGCAATGCCCAGGCCACCTATAAGCAGGCGAGTGGGCAGGTTTATACGTTCAGGGATGGCGACGGTCAAGATGGCCATGATGGCAGAGCCGACTCCCATTGCTGCGTATACGAGGCCAGCGATCCCTTGGTGTCCCAGCAGTTCGGCCCGAACCGTGGTTGCAGCTTGGGTGGTGCCAAACAGCATTCCAATACCGGTCATGGCAATGATGGCGGGAGTGACGGCAAGTATCACTCTGCCAACTCCAGGGCCCTGTTTGTCCGCGGCCTGCGCGGCCGGCTTTGTTTTTGGAGCAAGGAGCGCGAAGGCGATTCCTGCGGTTGCAACCAGCAGGAATGCGAGGAATAGCGGTGCGGACTCGAATGCGGCTGTGGCTGCAATACCAACGAGGGCGGGGCCAAGTACGAATACGAGCTCATCCGCCATGGATTCATACGATAAGGCCGCACCGAGTTCTCGTGGCGTGTTGGTCTGATGGATCCAGCGGGATCGGGTGAAAGATCCGATGGGAAGAGACGTGAATCCTACTGCCATGCAGGCAAGGAACAGGGGAAGCCCAGCGGTAGCGGTTTGTACCGCGAGAAATAGAAGTAGAAGCGCCAGCGCATTAATAGGAGTGAGTATCCGTAGCGGCAAAAACTGACCTTTACGGTCAGCCCATTTACCGATCAAAGGTCCCGCGATTGCGGTGGAGATTGCGGTGGATGCCGTGGCGGCGCCGCCTTGTGCAACGGATCCGGTGCTGGCCGTGACTGCGGTCATGACACCCAGGGGAAGCATTGCGTAAGGGGCTCTTGCTGCAAAAGCGATTACGAGTGTTTTCCAGCCCGTTAGCTGGGGGAGTACCCGGTAATGTCCGAGCGCTCTAAAAGGGGATGAATGCATTGTTCTAGATTTCGAAGTTGCTTACCCACCCGGGTTTTTACTCATCCAACCGGCCAAAGCGGCACTCACTAAAACAGTGGGGTCCCCATTGAGTAAAAAGCAGATGGGCGTCACGCTTTCGCGTGAGCTTTCCAAGCTTACCGCAAGTAATCCACAGGCGCGCCCCTGTGCGTGAGGGGATTGGCGTAATGTGGTTGAGTTATCTCATGAGCATCAAGGGCTATGAAATTATTCAGCCGTTCACCGTGTCGTCCTCGGGCACGATATGGCAGGCAACTACAAAAACCGGTGAAGCCTGCCTGATCCGTTTTGTTGCACGGGATGAGGCGGACTCTCTTGCTGACCGTCTGGAGACTCTCTCGCGCTTGGAAAGTCCATTTGTTGCGCGATTGATTGATGTTGTCCCCGACGGGGCGCGAGTTGGGCTTGTCACCTCGCTGGTCGAGGGCGTGCCACTCAACCAGTGGATACAACTGCCGGGAGCTAATACAAAGAATCGGGTGCGCACACTGCTGCGTAGCGTCGCTTCAGGATTGAAGGATTTGCACGAGGTGGGATTGGCTCACGGTGATGTTTCAAGTGCGAACGTGGTTGTGGGAACTGCAGGGGCTGTGCTGGTTGACCACCTGCTGGGTACCGGTTTCACGCCCGGGTTTGCTGCGCCGGAGAAGCTGGAGGGTCAGCAGGGTACAGACCCATTGGCAGCCGATGTCTGGGCGTGGGGAGCTCTAGCTCGCGAACTGGGATTTTCTGGAGCGGTTGCGGAGAGGGCGTTGGACGCAAATCCCGCTACTCGGCTCTCGATAGAACAGATTTTGGAATCGCCGGACCTTAAGGGACACGACGGAGGCGCTGTGCTTGCGGTGGAGTCCGATGCGTCCATGCTGGACGCGGGAGATCTGCTACGCCAAGAGACCTCTATGGCGCAAACGGTTCTAAATGAGCGTCCGGGAGGGCGGCATGCGCGGGCGCGAAGAAAGGGGCGGGCGCGAATCGCGGTTGCTTCAACGCTTGTGATTGTAGGTATGGCCACGCTTGGTTTTTGGTGGCTCCGGCCGGTGGCGCCAGTGCCCGTGGCTACATCGGTTGAGGAAGCGGAGACCTCCGTGGTCCATTGCCCTTCGTCTGGTGAGGCGCAGTCGGTCGTCTCGGATCTGACTACAAAACGAAATAGGGCGATAGTGACATCTGATAGAGCACTACTAGAGACCGTGGTCGATCCCGACAGCAAGGTTTTTGAAAAAGATGCTGAGCTGATTGAGAGCATCGAGCAGTCGGGAATAGAGATCCGAAACCTAGCAACTGCGGTAACAGATGTGAAGGTCGTGGAATGCTCCCCGTTAGAAGTGCTGGCAACCTTTACCCAAAACGAACATGAGCGGTGTCAGGAAGATATCTGCGAGGTGGTTGAGGCCCAGCCAGCTAGTCGGTTGAAGCTCACGTTCACCGGCCCGCCTTGGCGTGTAAGTGATGTTACCTCAATGGATCCTGAACAGCTCTAAGTGGTGAGGGGGAGGCTTCTCAAATGCGCTTTGGCGCAATCAACACAAACTAGTCCTGGCATAAAAATGGGGCAGCCCGATGATAATCGGACTGCCCCATAGCTAGTTGAGGTTAGAGACCAAGCTCGGCCTCAAACTCTGCTTCTTCGAGGCGGTTCTTGATCGCGGTGAGGAAGCGGCCTGCGTCAGCGCCGTCGATGAGGCGGTGATCGTAGGTGAGGGCAAGGTAGACCATGGAGCGAATTCCAATGGTTTCGTTGCCGTCCGCATCCTTGATGACCATCGGACGCTTGACGATGCGGCCAACGCCAAGAATGCCAACCTGCGGCGCGTTGAGTACCGGCGTGTCAAACAGCGCGCCGATCGCACCGGTGTTCGTAACGGTGAAGGTTGCGCCAGAGAGCTCTTCCGGCTTGATCTGGCCGTCACGCGAGCGAGCAGCGAGATCGTTGATCGCTCGGGCAATGCCCGAGAGCGTCAAGTCGCCAGCATCCTTGATAACTGGAACCATTAGGCCGCGTTCGGTGTCAACTGCCATTCCGATATGCTCGTAGTTGAAGTACTCAACTTCCTTGCCCTTAATCTCGGCGTTGACCTTCGGGTACATCTTGAGTGCTTCCGTGGTCGCCTTGATAAAGAACGGGAGGAACGACAGCGAGGTGCCTTCGCGAGCCTCAAACGATGCCTTCGCACGCTTGCGTAGCGCCGCGATGCGGGTCACGTCAACCTCTACGACGGTGGTTAGCTGAGCCGATCCTTGCAGTGAGCTCATCATACGATCGGCAATAACCTGACGCATGCGAGTCATCTTCTGCGTGGTGCCGCGTAGCGTGGTGTCTTCAACCACCTTGCTCTTCGAAGTAGCAGGTGCTGGCGTAGCGGCGGCGCCAGCGCGCTTGTCTGCCTCTTCCTTGGCAGCATAGACATCTTCCTTGCGGATACGGCCGCCAATGCCTTGACCGGTTACATCAGCTAGATCAACACCGAGGTCCTTTGCAAGCTTACGCACAATAGGGGTGACGTATTTGCCGGAGGCGGAAATGTCAGCGCGAGCAGGCTGGGCTGGTTCGGGCTTCTTCTCCTCGGCAGGTGCAGGCTGTGCTGCAGGAGCAGGGGCCGGAGCTGGAGCCGGAGGAGCAGGCGCAGGTTCTGGCTTGGGTTCTGGGGCCGGTGCCGGAGCAGGCTCAGCCTTCGGCTCGGGTTTACTTTCCGCATCTGCCGCGACAGGCGAGCCGGTGGAGATGACCGCAACAACGGTATCAACGTCCACCGTCTCGTCCTCGTCCACCTTGATTTCAGCGAGGAAACCAGAGACGGGGGAGGGAACCTCAGAATCGACTTTGTCGGTAGAAACTTCCAGTAGGGCCTCGTCGGCCTCAACCTTGTCGCCAACTGCCTTTAGCCACGCAGAAACGGTGCCTTCGGTTACCGATTCGCCAAGGGCCGGCATCTTAACTTCGATAAGTTCGCCATCTGGCGACGGGGCCGGGGACTCCTGCGCAGCTGGTGCGGCCGGTGCCGGCTCAGCTACCGGGGCCTCTTCAGCCGGTGCTTCTTCGGCCGGAGCCGGCTCTTGTGCGGGAGCCTCTGCTTCACCCTCGTCACCGATTAGGGCGATGACGGAGCCAACTTCAACAGTTTCGTCCTCTTCAACCAAAATCTTGACGATCTTGCCCGCGTAGGGGGAGGGAACTTCAGAGTCAACCTTGTCGGTAGAAACTTCGACGATGGGCTCGTCTACCTCGACGGTGTCACCCACCTGCTTAAGCCATTCGGTTACAGTGCCTTCGGTGACGGACTCACCGAGAGCTGGCATCTTAATCTCTTGTGCCACTTTACGTATCTCCTTAAGTAGTGGGTCTTAGGCTGAGTGCAACGGCTTGCCAGCGAGGGCCAGAGCCGCCTCTCCAATGGACTCGTTCTGAGTTGGGTGCGCATGGATAATGCTGGCCACGTCCTCAGCGTACGCTTCCCAGTTTACAATCAACTGGCCTTCGCCAATCTGCTCGCCCATGCGGGCGCCAATGGTGTGGAAGCCAACGATAGGACCGTCTTTGAGTGCAACGAGCTTTACCAGGCCAGCGGTATTCAGGATCTGGGACTTACCATTGCCGGCAAGGTTGAACTCTTGCGTGGCAATCTTGTCGCCGCCGTACTGCTCCTTAGCCTGTTTTTCGGTTAGGCCAACGGAGGCAATTTCAGGCTCGCAGAAAGTTACTCGAGGAATACCTGATTCGACGATTGGTTCGGGGTTCAAACCAGCGATCTCTTCGGCAACGAAGATGCCCTGTAGGAAGCCGCGGTGTGCCAGTTGCAGGCCGGGGACGATGTCACCAACCGCGTAGATCCCTTCAACGTTGGTGCGCAGACGCTCATCTGTGATCACGAAGCCGCGCTCCATGTTGACACCCTGCTCCTCGTAACCGAGGTTTGCAGTGGCCGGGCCGCGCCCGATGGCTACCAGCAGAATGTCGCCGTCGTAGGTGTTACCGTCATTCGTCTTTACGTGAACACCGGACTCATCTTGAGTGACGGATTCGAACATGGTCTTGGTCTTGAAGTCAATGCCACGCTTGCGGAACTGGCGCTCAAGGTTCTTCGAGATGGCCTCATCTTCAGCAGGAACGAGTCGGTCCAAGCCCTCAATGATGGTTACTTCAGCGCCGAAGGATGCCCATACGGACGCGAACTCAACGCCAATGACGCCGCCGCCAAGCACGATTGCCTTAGACGGAACCCAGGTCATCTGCAGGGCCTGCTCGGAAGTAATCACGTTACCTTCGATTTCGAGGCCGGGAATGGTCTTGGAGTAGGAGCCGGAGGCCAGGACAATGTTCTTGCCGCGGTATTCCTTGCCATCTACGGTAACGGTGTTCTTTCCCGTGAGCCTGCCCCAACCCTGCACGTAGTCGACCTTGCGCATCTTAATGAGGCCCTGCAGACCCTTGTGGAGCTGGTTAATGGTCTGGTCACGGTATTCTGCGACGCGGTTCATGTCGATTCCGTCGAAGTTAGAATTCACGCCAAAGTAGGCGGATTCCTTAACTGTGTCGGCAACTTCTGCTGCGTGCAGGTATGCCTTTGTCGGAATGCAACCGCGGTGCAGGCAGGTGCCGCCAAGCTTGTCGCCTTCGATTAGAGCTACTTTTAGCCCAAGCTGGCTAGCGCGCAAGGCGGCTGCGTAGCCGCCGGAGCCGGCGCCGAGGATGACCAAATCGTACATTTCTTCACTCACGTGATTCTCCCCTTATGCGAGTTTTGACCTAGAGTCATTACTTACCGCTCATTCTCGCACTGATCGTCTACGATTACCTCTTTTGTGATCACATTTTCGGCCCTTGTTTTGTGCCTTATGCAACAAGAACGGAGCGGGGTATAGACACGTAAAAACCTCGCCCAATCGCGATTAAAAAGAAGTTAATCTAGATTGGGCGAGGTGGAATTTTAGGGTCGTTACCTTAGGCGAGTGACTCAGCCCAGTTGACGAGAGTGAGCATGCTCATTCCAGTTGCGCCCTTGTTGTTGGCGCCCCACGGGCTGCCGTCGTTGTAGGACGGGCCAGCAATGTCGATGTGAGCCCATGGCTTGTCGGCTACGAACTCCTGCAGGAATATGCCCGCAACCATCATTCCGCCTGCTCTTGTCCCCGAGTTCGCAATGTCAGCTACGTCCGACTTCAATGAGTCGAGCAGATAAGACGGAAGTGGGGCGCTCCACATGGCTTCACCCACCTTGGCGGCGCTGGATACGATCGCCTCGCGCACGTTGGCGCTACCCATGACGCCGGCGGTGCGTTCACCCAGGCCTACGATTTGCGCTCCGGTTAGGGTAGCGACGTCAACGATTGCGTCGGTGTCCGTCTCTGCCGCGAGCGCGAGGGCATCGCCCATCACCAGACGGCCTTCGGCGTCAGTGTTGATCACCTCAACGGTCTTTCCGCCGCGCATAGTGATGACATCGGAAGGACGCTGGGCGCGACCACCGGGCATATTTTCTGCAAGGGCGAGGTAGGTGTCGATCTTAATGTTCAGACCCAAAACCGCGGCAGCAACGGTGGTTGCGAGTACTGTAGCCGCGCCAGTCATATCAGACTTCATGGCTTCCATGCCCTTGGCAGGTTTGATGGAAATACCGCCGGAATCGAACGTGATGCCTTTGCCAATCAAGGAGATCTTCTTGCTTGCGGCCTTCGGCGCGTAGCTGAGCTTGACCAGTCGGGAGCCGCGATCAGAGCCCAAGCCGACCGCGAGGATACCGCCGCAACCTTCTTCAGCAAGCTTATTTTCATCCCAAATCTCAACCTCGATGGGCAGGTCTGCAACGGCGTCTTGTGCGTAAGTAGCAAACTTTGCGGGGTAGAGATCGTTGGGGGCGCGATTGACTAGGTTCATGATCATCATCATGGAAGAAGCAAGAACTTTGATGCGCTTTGCTGCGGCGTGGGTGTCAAGACCTTTGGGCGCCAGGATTGTGAGTTGCTCGAGTCCGCTTACCTTGTCAGCCCCGTACTTTTGAATGGTGTAGCTGCCTAGTAGTGCGCCGATGCCCGCCTGGATGACATCGTCCTCATTTTCATATTTTCCGGCTAGAACCACGTTTTTTACGTTTTCGCCGCGGGTCCCAATGGCGGCGAGGTGGCGGTGAATGCCGGTGCCTTCAAGCTCTATGCCATTGGAGAAGTCGGAGTTGCGCCGTGAGTGAAGCTCGTCGGCTTTAGCACCTACAAGGGCGATCTTGCGCGCCTTGGTTCCACTGCCTGGAAGTATGGTCTTTGCTCCGGTAGAAGACTTTGCATCTACGGCCTTGGCCGCCTCGTTAAGGCCGGGAACCTCAACGTTGGCCCCATCTTCAAAGTAGTAAGCAACCAGGAGGTCAGTTTCAACGTCCGCCGCGTTGTCAAAAATGAAATCGATATTTGTCATGCCTCTATCGTATCCGCAAGGTAAATCGACGCAAGAACTCCGTTTTCGCTAAAATAGCCCCGAAAGATGAGGTGTATGGATGCGTAATAATGTGCGGGCGCCAGAAACGGGGCCGCGGCCAGCAACGGATAACCGAAGCACTTCCTACGGGGGTGGACGAGTTATTATGGCCGTATTTTGGGTGTTCGCGGCCTACTTTACCTACACGTCTTTCGTTGATTTCGTTACCTTTTCAAATCAGCCAATCGGCCCGCGCGTGCTATCTCTTATTGCTGCGCTCGGCTACGTGCTGATAGCTATTGCGATTACCCATAATGGCAGGCGAATGCGCATCATCGGTTGGACTGCTTTGTTAGTTGAGCTAGCCGGAGTTCTGTCCACTGGCATCATCAGCCTGGGCGTTGCTGACATCGGCGCTATTCGAAACATGTGGGCTAACTTTGGTGCCGGCTATTATTACGCGCCACTGATCCTTCCCGTGGTCGGACTCGTATGGATCTGGTTCACGAATCCGCGCAGGATTGTGGAGATCGCGGAGAGTTTTGACCGCAAGTAGGGAGCTCCTATCCGATAGGGACTGAAATTCTATCCACGTGCAGAGGTGCGGAGGTTACATTCCCCCTGGGAAGTCGAGCTGGCGCCAAGCTTCATAGAGTCCGATAGCAGCCGAGTTTGCAAGGTTTAGTGATCTGGTTCCCGGCGTCATTTGAATGCGCACGCGTTCAGTTACGCGCGGGTGATCCATGATCTCTTCTGGCAGGCCCGTTGGTTCGGGGCCAAACAGCAGGCCGTCCCCATCTCGGTATTGAACATCGTTGTAGTGGATGGTGGCATGCCCCGTGAAAGCGTAGATCGAGCCGGGCACGTGCTCCAAGGCTTCATCAATAGTTTCGTACACGCGAACATGAGCCAGATCATGATAGTCAAGTCCAGCGCGCTTAAGCTTCGTGTCGTCCATGTCGAACAGCGGATCAACTAGGTGAAGCGTGGATCCGGTACACGCAGACAGGCGTATTGCGGCGCCAGAGTTTCCCGGGATTCTGGGTTCAAAAAATATTACGTGGAGCACGCCCATCATTTTAGGTGCGTGCTCCACGATAGGAAAGCCGGGGAAACTTACTGCTTGAAAGTCAAAGTCAATGATGCTTTTGCAAGCGCGTGGAATAGGGCGTTAAACGACGCCGTGGTAATAGTGGCGTCGTCGTCCAGTCCTAGAGAGGGGGTATCGAGCGCATATACGGTGAATACGTATCGGTGCTCGCGGTCACCTTTGGGCGGGTTGGCTCCGTAATAGCTGGCTTGCCCCGCGTCGTTTAGCAGATGGAAAGCCGGCCCCTCTAGATGCAGATCGGATTCTCCCGCGCCCTCATTAAGCTCGGTGATCTCAGCGGGGATATCAACAATTCCCCAATGCCAATATCCGGCCGGAGTAGGCGCGTCGGGGTCAAAACAATAGAGGAAGAAAGACTGGGTTTGGGCAGGAAATCCGCTCCAGGAAAGATGGGGTGATACGGACCCTCCCGGGGCGGTTTGGGCCGCGGGCATAACCTGCATGTCGTTCGCAGCGTTGGACTTGAGCGTGAAAGTTGGAAGTTTTGGCAGGGCCTCGTCGGGATGGGGTGCTATTGGGCGTGAATCAAGGTCCATTTGGAGCTCCTATTGTTGTTGCCAAGGTCACTTTCAATTTATCCCTACGACTGTATTTGCGCGATAAATGCGGGTTGTTGTGTCAATTTTGAAGTTTGTCGAAACCGAAATGAATTATCTCCACTTTTCTTGTCCCACCCCTGCAATACACTATCGAACAGATGTTCGAAAACTCTTGGGGGAGGAAGCGGGCAAACGGTGGAGGCTCAAACACTTGAGCGGAAGCAGCGTTTAGAAAAAGCGCGATTGAGTCTTGTTAAGGCGGAAACTGCGGTGGGTGTTTCGCCTGCGCCTTTGCGTGCGGGCAACGTGTGGCATGTGCGTGGTGGAAATGAGGCCTTATTTGAAGCGATGCTAAGCCTTCGCAAGGGCGGTCAGTGGATAGGCATTGTCGGTATTAAAAACGTTGGTTGGTGCGCGGCTTTAGAGAAGGGAGTCCCGCTCGAAAAGGTTATTTTTGTTCCGCGGGTAAAAGAGAAGCCTCTTAAAGTGTTGGCGGCTTTGATCGATGGGGTTGATCTGGTGGTTGCAGGGCCGCTTCCGTTGTCAGCCCAAAATCAAAGAGCACTTGCTGGGCGTGCTAGGTCAAGAAGGTCGTCTGTTTTGACTACCGTGCCTTGGCTTTCGGTTTCTAAACCCTGGTACGTACAGTCGAGAAATGGCGAGTCTGGTGGCTCTCTCGGTTTGGTCAGGAGGGCAGTATGACTCGTTTAGCTGTGGTGTTTTTCCCAGATTGGGAAACGGGTGCGCTGGCAATCGATTGTCCTCCGGGGGCGCCGGCTGCTTTGGTGTCTGCCGCGGGGCGGGTAACTCACGTGACTCGCGAAGCTCGTGCGATGGGCGTAGCGGTGGGAATGCGAAGAGTCCTTGCAGAGCATTTGTGTGACGGGCTTTTAGTTATGCCAAGTGATCCGGGGCGTTCGCTAAGGGCATTCAACGTCGTGCTTGATGCTTTGGGAGAAGTGTCGGCAACCGTTTGCATGGTGAAGCCCGGAATAGCTTGGATTCCCGCTTCTGCGTCGCGCACTTTTGGTAGTGAGGAGGCGCTGTGTGAACGAGTGGTTGACGTGATCGCGGAGCAGACAGGAAGTGAATGCTATGTGGGGATTGGTGAAGGGCTGTTGCAGGCCTGGGTGGGGGCTCTGCACGGCGTTGTAGATCCTGGTGAATCTAGCGTGAGCGATTTGTCGCTAAGACACTTAAAGCCACTTATGTCCCAAAAGGAAAGCAGTCTGGATCAAGCGTTGGATTCTCTCGCTGCCCTGGGGGTTAGGACGGTTGGTGATTTGCGAGCCCTTGGCGCGGGACATGTTCTGGCTCGTTTTGGCGAGGTCGGACAGAGCTTGTACAGGTTGCTGTGGCAGACTGACGCGCTTCATAAAGCTGATCGTGCACCCGAAGAATTTGTCGAGCAAACTGTTGTGTTTCCGACCCCGGTGGCAGATTTGGGGGTGGCTTTGGGGTATTTGTTGGAGCAATCCGCAAGTCTGGTTGAAAAACTGGTAGCAAAGCAGGTAGCTACAAATGAGGTAGATATCACCGCAACTATTTTGGGGGCTACGGGAAGAGTTGAGAGAAGCAGACGTTGGGCAATAGTGGATTTCCCGGCGCCGCGCGATTTGGTTGATCGAACTCGTTGGCAAGTCCAATCTTGGATTGATGAGTTGGCTAGATCTGGAGCGTCCATGGAGGGCGAGTATTCGCAAGAACGATTTGGGGTTGAAAAAATTGTTCTGACCGCCCGAGATCTGGTTCCGATAGATCATCTTGCGAAGCAGTTGTGGTCAGACCGTAGTGAGGGCGATGTTCGCGCTGGTGCGGTGGCCTTCAGGCTTCAGGCGTTAGTTGGTTTGGATGGGGTGCTACAGCCGCGAGTGCGGCCAGGATTTGATCCTCTTAGCAGGGTGGCGCAAACCGAGTGGGGCGCCGCCCTGGAAACAGCTGCGTGGGAGCAGTGGAGTGTGCCTCAAAAATGGCAGAATCACGCTTCGTTCCAAGATGCGTGGGTCGGGGGTTTGAAAGAAGAGTCTCCCGCTACGGTGCTTGAAAAACCTCTGCCTGCGCGCCTGTTTGATGAAGGTGGAAGAGCGGTCAAGCTGCGGCCGGATGGAACGCTGAACGCCACGCCTCGAAGCATGGTTATTAATGCTGAGGAAGTAGCGGAATTAGATGTTGGGTTGCACGCGGCAGAGGAGGTCGTTCTCTCTGACGTGCGCGGCCCATGGCCCATCCTTGGTAGGTGGTGGGATGGGCAGGATGAGGTGTCTGCACCTAGGGCGTGGCTCGTGGCGGTGCCCCTAGGGGCGCCGCGTGTGCTTATTAAATGGGGATCGGGTGAGTGGATGCTCGCTGCATTGTGGTATTAGTTCAGTAGAGGAAAGAGGAAGGTGCGTGCTGTGGCTAAGCTTTATTTCAGGTATGGGGCGATGAACTCCGGAAAGTCAACCGCGTTGCTGCAGGCCGCCTATAACTATGAAGAGCGCGGACAAAGGGTAGTACTTGCTAAGCCGTCGGTTGACACCAAGGGGGATGCACAGATCGTTTCTCGGCTAGGTGTTATGCGCGAAGTAGACATGCTGGTTGGGAAAGATGAGAATCTGCGCCACGTTTTCTTGAATATAGCCTCAGGGGTTGATCCTAACGCTCTGATGCAGAATTTGGCAGCCAAGCCCGTGTCGGCATTACTTGTTGATGAAGCTCAGTTTTTCACACCAAAACAGGTTGACGATATGTTTCGCATCGCGGTGCTGGATAACGTTCCAGTTCTTGCGTACGGCATTCGAACTGACTTCCAAACCATAGCGTTCCCAGGGGCTCGGCGTTTGCTGGAGATCGCGCACTCGGTTGAAGAACTTAAAACTATTTGTCGCTGCGGTAAAAAAGCAGTATTTAACGGTCGCAAAGTGGATGATCAATTCGTTTTCGACGGAGACCAGGTAGCGATTGATGGGGTAGCGGTTACTTACGAGTCGTTGTGTGGAAACTGCTATTTGGAAGAGTCGAGGGGTCGCCTCTCTTCCGATCATTAGGTGAGGCAAGATGCGAGTGTCGAACATTTGTTCGATATGATTGGTGGGTGGCATCCTACGCAGAACTTCACGCGCATAGCGCATTTTCGTTCCTTCACGGGGCAAATCTGCCTGAAGTGATGGTTGAGCGTGCAGCGCAACTGGGTTTGGATGCCATTGGAATCCTTGATTATGACGGCATGTTTTCGGCAGTACAAACTAGTGTTGCCGCCAGAGAAAACAGGATCGCGAGCGTACAGGGAACAGAAATCAGGATTGCAGGCGGATATCATCTGCCAATCCTCGCTAATAATGTGCAGGGCTATCACGAGCTTTGTGATGCCATATCGGCATTCCAACTGTCTAAAACAGGGCGCACGGACACGGTCTTAACCCTTGATGAGCTCGCAGAGTTTTCTTCGGGAAACTGGACGATCCTTACAGGAACTGCGCGAGGCCCAATCCGTCAAGCTTTGAACAGCCGCGGTATAGATGAAGCGGCCATGCTGGCAGGTAGGTTTCGTGATTTGTTTGGGAATGTGGTCATAGAGTCAGCTCTTTCAACTCCGGATGAAGAAGAACGCGAAGCCCATTATCTGGCGCGTATTGCTGAGCGCATGGGACTGCGGTTGGTGGCAACAACAGGAGCTCGAGTCGCGGACGTTAGTTCTTTGAAACTTGCTCACGTGCTCCGCTCGATACGACTTGGAGCCACGTTAGAGCAGGCGCAGCCTTACCTAGAGGCTTTCCCTCCGGTTCTTCGTTCAGCTAGAGACATGCTGCGAATTCACAGGCACCATCCGCAGGCGGTAGAGAATGCGGCCGAGCTAGCGCAAGAGCTTGCTTTTGATCTGCGGCTAGTTGCTCCGCACCTGCCGCGCGCAAACGTTCGCGATGGGTTTGATGATGACAGCTGGTTGCGCCACTTAACGTATGAAGGTGCGAAAGAAAGATACGGCAGTAGGGCACGCAATCCGCAGGCGTGGCAGAAGATTGATTCCGAACTCTCTTTGATCACAAGGCTGGGGTTTTCAGGCTATTTCTTGATAGTTAAAGAGATCGTTGATTTTTGTAGAACTGAAAATATTTTGTGTCAAGGTCGCGGTTCGGCAGCTAATTCAGCTGTCTGTTTTGCGCTCGGCATTACGGCTGTGGATGCGGTTAAGCACAAGATGTTGTTCGAGCGATTCTTATCAGAGGGGCGTAGCGGACCTCCCGATATTGATATCGATATTGAGGCGGGTAGGCGCGAGGTGGTGATTCAACATATTTATGAGCGTTACGGGCGTCGGTATGCAGCTCAGGTGGCGAATGTGATCTCTTATAAGCCTCGCTCAGCGCTTCGAGATGCGGCAAAAGCGTTTGGGTATCCGGGTGAGGTGGCAGCTGTTTGGGTGAAGAATTTAGAGGGGGTTAAGCCGGATCCAAAGGTGGTAGGTATTGCGACGCAGATGTCAAAGCTGCCCCGTCATATGGGTATTCATCCTGGAGGGATGGTGCTTACTCGCGAGCCGGTTTCAAGAATCTGTCCCGTGGCCTGGGCCAGTAAAGAGGGGCGAACCGTGCTCCAGTGGGATAAGGATGACTGCGGGGAAGCTGGGCTCGTGAAGTTTGATCTGCTCGGTCTGGGGATGCTCACGGCGCTGAGGAAAATGTTTGATTCACTTCGCGATGCAGGACACGTGGGAACTGATGGGAAACCTTTCAACCTGTACAACCTGCCGAGCGAGGACCTGTTGGTGTATGACCTGCTGTGCAACGCGGATACGGTTGGAGTGTTCCAGGTTGAATCTCGCGCCCAAATGGGTACGCTCCCGCGAATGCAACCGCGCTGTTTTTACGACATTGTGATTGAGGTGTCCTTGGTTCGCCCGGGGCCAATCCAGGGTCAGGCAGTGAATCCGTATCTGCGGCGCAGGCGGGGCCTCGAACCGGTTACTTATTGGCACCCACTTCTTAGGCCGGTGCTGGAGAAGACGCTGGGGGTTCCAATTTTTCAAGAGCAACTCATGCAAATAGCGATAGACGCGGCTGGGTTCAAACCTTACGAGGCCGATCAATTGCGCAAAGCGATGGGGTCTAAGCGTAGCGCTGAGATGATGGCGCGCCTGCGGCCGGCCTTATACGAGGGGTTTGCGAAGAATGGGATTACGGGAGAAGTTGCAGATCAGATTTTTGACTCGTTCCAAGGTTTCGCAGAGTTTGGTTTCCCCGAATCTCACTCATTTTCGTTTGCTTATATCGTGTATGCGTCGGCGTGGATGAAGGTACATTTCCCAGAGGAGTTTTACGCTGCGATAATTTCGTCGCAACCAATGGGTTTTTATTCGACTTCTTCGCTGGTGGAAGACGCGCGCAGGCACGGCGTGTTGGTGGAGCGCGCAGATGTCAACTATTCGCTGCGGGATACCGGTGTAGAGAGATTCGAGGGCGCAAATTCGACCCGGAGGATCCCTCCGGTTACCCCGCAGGCGGGTAAACGCGTTCGTCTGGGTCTTGCAACTATTAGCGGCATGTCCGATGTGAGTATTGATCGGATTATTAGTACCCGCGAGCAGGGTGAGTTCGCGTCGGTGGAGGATTTGGCAAGGCGGGCTACGCTCAGTTCGAAGGAAGTGGAGAGGCTCGCAAAGGCTGGCGCGCTTGGGAGGATTGCGGATTCGCGCAGGCAGGCCATGTGGGTGGCTCCGTTTGTGGGGCAGGAAGCCTATCAACCTACATTGCCGTTGGAGTGGGGAAGCGTGCCAGATTTCAAACCACTGACATCGGCGGAGGCAGTGGTTGCGGACTATCAGGCTAGTGGCGTGAGCGTGGATTGCCATCCGATGGAGTTAGTCCGCCAGAATCTGGACTCAGCTGGCGTGTTGTCGTGCGAAGAAATCGCGGGCGTGGAGGCAGGGCGGCGCATTCGCATTGGGGGATTGGTGACGCATCGGCAGCGTCCCCACACGGCTAGGGGGACGATTTTTTTGTCGTTGGAGGACGAAACGGGTTATGTGAATGTGGTTTGCGCGCCGGGGCTTTGGAAGAGGTTCCGCAAAGTTGGTCTGACTGAGGCCGCGCTGGTGGTGCGTGGGGTTGTTGAGCGCGCGCCGGGTGGCGCGTCCGCTTTGGTGGCGGACAAGCTTGAGGCGCTACCTGTTCCGGTGGCGGGCAGGTCCCGCGATTTCAGGTAGCGCCGCGGGTGTTAAATCCGGTTAGCTTGCAGAGGGTCCTTCAACGATTTCTTTGGGGCTTGGAAGATCCCCTTCAAGGGGTGGGTCTTCTTCGTGGAGCTGTTGGTAGATAGCCCACGCCGAAGCGATTAGTGGAATGGAAAGTACAGCGCCGAATATGCCGGCGAGTAGGGTTCCCGCGGTGACGCCGATGCCCACAACCACTGGGTGGAGCGAAACCTGTGCGCCCATGATGAGTGGTTGGAGGACGTGGCCTTCAAACTGTCCGATGAGGGCGATTCCAATGCCAACGGCGATCATCATCCAAACACCCTTAGACGCAAGAGCCACGATCATGGCTATGCCCATGGCGGTGGGTGCGCCGATGAGGGGAATGAATGAGCCGATGAATACCAGTACTCCGAGCGGTGCGGAAAGTGGAATTCCGAGAACCGTTAGGTATACGAACGCGAATATGCCGTTGGTTAGTGCAACCATCATGATGCCGCGAGCGTATCCAGAGAACGTGTACCACCCGGCGGCTACGGCTTTGTGTGTGGATTCGCGGTGCCTTGCGGGTAGCCGGTTAAGGAACCAGATCCACATGCTTTTGCCGGAGTAGAGGAAGAAGATTGTAGCGAACAGCGCGAGCGCCATGATCGTGAATCCGATTGCTATGGACCCAAGGTTTGAAAGTGCTCCCTGGAGTATTTGGCCCGCGTTGGTTTCGATGTAGTTGCGTGCTTGTTCGATGGTCTGATTGACCCAGTTGTAGATCTCGTCGGAGGTGAGGTCTACGGCCCACGGCCCGGTTCTTACAAACTCGATGATCTGGTCGATACCATTGCCAAACTGTTTGCTAAGTGAGTTCCACTGTCCGGCAACGGATGTGATGACGTAGAAGATGAGGCCACCAAAAACTGCTGTGCTACCCAGTAGGGCCAGTATTTCGCCTAGCCATCTTGGCATGTAGCGCTCGAGCCAAGTGACGATGGGATTCAGGATCGAGGTGACTACGAGTGCAACGAAGATTGCAACTACGACGGCGGCAACTTCGGCTAGGCTCCACACGATGAGCGCTACGATGACGAGGATTCCGAGGATCATCCACGCGGAGGTGCCGGCCTTGCGTAGCCAGGTGGGAATATCGTCTGAGTTTCCACGAGCGTGGGCTTTGGAGAATCGTGGGGGAACGCCCCTCGAGGATCCACGCATTTGGTTTCTGCGGTGCTGTCGCGGCAGGGCCTCTTGGGAGAGGGGCCGCGATGTCTCCGCCGGTATTCCAACGTGTTTTGCAGTAGTGTTGCGCGACATGATTGAGCGAGCGGTTGCCCCTGCTCTGGATGCTAGTCGCCTGATTTTGCCGCTGTCTTCGTCTTTACTCACGGTTTCAGCCTAGTTCGTTTTGGTGATTATTTCTTTGCTCGCTCGATGATTGTTTCAACTAGCTCTGCCGGTGTGGCAACCGCTGCGGTCGCTGTTTCGAATTCGCGCTGGTCGGTCCCTCCCCATAGGACGCCAATTACGTCGAGATTGTTGGCGTGCGCACCCTCAACATCGTGGATTCGATCGCCAATCATGATGGCGCCTTCACGATTGTAGCCGTCGGCTTCTAGTAGGTTTAGCGCATCTGCGACGACTGCCGCTTTGGATTGGTGGGCGGAGTCGTTGGTAGAACCGACGACGTATTTGAAGTAGGGGTCGAGTCCGGCATGGGTAGCTATGGGTTTTGCCATGGTTTCGGTTTTTGAAGTTGCAATGGCCAGGGGGAAGCCAAGTTTGTGAAGCTCTTGAATGACTTCTAGAACGCCGGGAAAGAACGGGGCGTCGTACATGGTTTGACGATAGTAACGGCGGTAGGTGGCGATGGCGTCGTCAATATGGGCGGGGTCTACTTTCGCGAAGTCACGGAAGGAATGAAATAGGGGAGGTCCAACCCAGGCTCGTAGCTGCTCACTTGACTGTGGCGGCAGGCCGAGCTCGTCTAGTGTATCTACTACTGCTTGCATGATGATCGGGGCGGAGTCTACGATCGTTCCATCAAAGTCAAAAAGCACGATGTTAGTGTTCATGCTTTAACCCTATCTAAGCGCAGTGGTTTGTTTAGTACGCTAACGCGCGGCGTGAAAAGGCTTTATTTGGCGTGCAAGGAGGTGATTTGACACCGCATGTGGATCTCATGCTAGAGTTTTCCTCGTTGCTCTAAAGAGCCCCGATGCGCGGGTGGCGGAATTGGTAGACGCGCTAGCTTGAGGTGCTAGTTCCCACTTATTCGGGAGTGCGGGTTCAAGTCCCGCTTCGCGCACAGATAGTGAGGTAGCCGAAAGGTTGCCTCACTTTTGTATACGCTGGCGCGGTCGTTATCGCGTACAACCTGGAATTTCGGAAGCATTTGAGGCGATTCTAATGCGACGTATCTCAATTTGTGCCGGGACACATGTTGCTGTACCTACCTCTGCTAGCATGATGGAAAGTTCTTGAGATGCCTTGCGTGCAGGGTCTATGCAAGGACTATGTCCCTTAGCACAAGGTTGTGTGCATTACGTTGCCCTGCAACACGGTGTCGTTGCAAATGTTTCCGAAGGGGAATAACAGTGAAGATGACCAAGCGCCTTGCAGTTGCCATTACTTCCGGCATGCTGATCGGCGGTTTGACATTTGGTGGTATTGCTGTGGCTGCTCCAGCAGAGTCTGCGCCCGATACGGATGCGAAGACCGCTGAAATGGTTCAGCTGGAAAATGACTTAGCTCAGGCGCAGGAGGCGCTCAAGCAGGCAGAAGAAGAGCTTGCAGCGCAAGACGCGGAGGTTCCGGCTAAACTCGCGGCGGCGCAGGAGGATGTTGACGCCGCGCAGGCTGCCGTTCAAGCCGCTGAGGAAGCTTTGGCAAATACCAAGAGCACGCTTGACGAGGCTACTGAGAAGCAAGCAGCGGCTCAGAAAGATCTTGATAGCAAAACTGCTGCTGCGGAAAAGGCTACCTCTGAGCGTGACGCCGCGAAAAAGGCGTACGACGATGCCCTCGCCGAGCGGGCGAGCGACGAGCAAATTGCGGCGTTGAAATCAGATGTTGACGCCAAGCAGGAGGCTTTGGCTTCCGCAAAGAAGAACGCGGAGGATGCTAAGGCCAAGGCTGATAACGCTAAGAAGGACGCCGCAGCGGCTCAGGTAGCTGTTGACGATGCTCAGGCCAAGGCCGATGCCGCTAAGAAGGCTGCTGATGAAGCTGCCGCTAAGCAGCAGGAGGCAGAGAATCAGCGTGATGACGCGCAGCAGGCTGTGACTCAGGCCGAGGGTGCTCTCCAGGCAGCTAAGGGCAGGCTGGATGAGGCGTGCGGTCCTGTTGAGAACGATCCTGCAGTGAAGGTAGCGCAACAGAAACTCGACGAGGCGCATGACCGCGTGGCTGAGGTGGTGAAGACCGTTGACACCGCGCAGAAGAATGCCAAGCAGGCACTCAACGATGAGCAGCAGGGAACCGCGGGATTCTTCCGCTGGCTTGGAGCCGAAAAGAATGACCCGGATGCTACGCGCGCTTATGAACTTCTAACCAGGGGAATATACACGGACACAAGGGGGAATTCGCACGATGTAACGTCGGTGACTGACCAATACACTGACGAACACGGTGCTTTCTTTGCCAAGACCGATCTAAATGGTACGGGTGATGCGACAACCTTGAAGAATCTCAAGGCAACGCTTCCGCACATCGATCGAGGCAATGAGCTACGTCGTAACGACGACATCTTCACGGGTCGCACTGATTTGAAGATCAATTCGCTGCTGATGGCGGGATCACAGCTTCAGACCAATGCATCAAACTCTCTTATCGGTCACAGAGCAGAGGTTATCAAGGCTGAAAACCTCGCCTGGGGACATTCTGACCCTTATAACGGTTGGTATACCAAAGAAAAGAACCTTTACAAGCAGGAGCCGATCGGTCACAAGTCGGGCACGGGGCATTACAAAAATCTCATGAACGATACCTACGGCTTTACGGGTTTTGCTGTCGTTGACAAGCCAGGAACGCTACACGGTATCGCCCACGGCCAGGTTTTTGACTACAATTTCCACTTCTATACAGACCCCGAGGCTCCGTCTTACACCACTGCGGAGTACAGTGAGCTGATCAGCGAGTTTGAAAAGTATCTCGACAACAGTAAGAAAGAACTCCACGACGCGCAGAACGCGGAGAATGAGGCTGTTTCGAATGTTGAACAGGCGTATGAGGCCCTGCAGGATGCCAAGGCCGCGGCCAATGCGGCTTGCGTGAACGCTGCAGAACAGCGCGCTCAAGCCGAGGAGAACCTGGATGCTGCAAACAAGACACTCAACGAACTGACGGCGCAGGCAGAAGCGGCAAAGCAGGCCGCTAAGGATGCTTCGCAAAAGAGCGATGACGCGCAGAAGGCTCTGGAGGCTGCCCAGGCCGATAAGGCCGAAAAGGACGCTGCGGTGACTGCTGCGGAGGAAGAAGCTGAGAAGGCTAATAACGCTGTCGATGCTGCTCAGTCCGCTCTTGAAGAAGCTCAGGCCGCATTGGCTGCCGCAACCACTGAACTCAATGACTTGAGGGAGAAGGCTGAGGCTACGCAGAAGAAGGCGGATGAGGCTGCAGATGCTGTAGCTGACGCGAAGACGGCTTTGGCAGAAGCTGAAGGAGCTGCAGAGGCTGCAGCTCGGGCGGTTAAGGATGCTGAAGAAGCGCTGCAGGCCGCAACCGAAGCTTTGGAAGCGGCAGAGGCGGCTCGTGACGAGCTGGTGGCTCCAGCGCAGGCCTACGAGGACGCTTTAGCCAAGGTGAAGGAATCGAAGGAAGCTGTCCGCAAAGCTCAGGCCGCATTGGACGCTGCAACTGCTCCAAGCGAGCCGGGTGAATCCGGTTCGGTGCTAAAGCCGAAGAATCCGAAGGATTCGGCGAACAAGGCAAATGGTGGCAAGTCGCTAGCTAGCACTGGAACGGCTACCACTTCACTCGCGTTGACCGTCCTAGCTCTTGCAGCAGCGGGCACCGCGATGGTGAGGGTACGCCGCATGAAGGGCTGATCCTCTTCAACCTAGATTAAGGTCGGGCAATCATTCACTGCGAATTATTGCCCGACCTTTTCTGCTCCCTCCGTCAGTTCAAACCAATGGTGTTTGTGGCACAGTGTGCGGGCACGCTTCAAGATTGAAGTGTTGCTCAGGGAGCCTTGCATGAAGTCTTTACTTGAAAAGGCGGGAGAAGAAGCCGCGGCGTTCGGATTTTGCCGCGGCAATTTCTTCAGCGCTGTGTTTGCCGTTGCACCACTGGCCTGCGGGCACTGAAGCCTTGACCTGCGCAACGTGTTGTCCACAACCAGCCCACGTGGTTTTGTGGCAGACCTTGCATTCAACTGGACGGCACATGCTATCTCCTCTTGTTTTGTAGAAATGAACGAAAGTTATGCTCAAGAAGAACATACCCCGAGGGGTATTACCTGGCAAGTGGTTGCAGTCGTGCTATCCGAATGAATTGGTGTGTTCGCGCTCCTCGGCAACACCGGTAAAAGTAAGCGTGTGAGCGGGTCTGTTAAAGGTGTCGTTAGTACAAACCGGCATTTGAGAACGCCATCGGTTTGAAAATCGCCCCACGGCTGCCGCTGATAACTAATGCTGCTTTCATTGACTTATAGCGCATTGTCGCCGGTCCTACGAGGCGGTTTCTGAGAAAACTCCGATGTCAGATAAGTTGAGATGCAACTTTGATCAACAACGAGGTTTTGCTCCATGCTTATGCCACTGGCGGGAACTTTTATCCCGTCTATCACTGCGATCGCTGGGTCACTGACGATGACTGCCCTGGTCAGCCTCCTCCCACTTATCTTTTTCTTTGTTGCGCTAGGAGCTTTTTCGCTACCTACGACTCACTAACGTTCTCTCTTCCAATGGAATCCTCGGATTCCTTATCGCAAGTTAAAGAAAGGAATCCTTAATGAAAGTCGCGATCTTCGCAACCTGCATCAATGACGCGATGTTCCCGCAGGCCGCGCAGGCAACAGTTCATTTGCTCAGGCGTCTTGGGCATCAGGTGGTCTTCCCAAAGAACCAGGCGTGCTGTGGACAAATGCATATCAATACGGGCTACTACCCGGAGGCGTTGCCTCTTATTGAGAACCACGTTCGTACGTTCGCACCCGTTCTTGACGGGACGTGGGATGCGATAGTTGTTCCATCTTCGTCTTGCACTGGTTCCATTCGTCACCAACAGGCAATGGTGGCGCGCGAGCTGGGCCATGAAGGTTTGGCGCGCAAGGCTGAACAGATTGCTGAGCGCACGTATGACCTGACTGAGCTCCTCGTAGACGTGCTTGGCACCACTGATGTGGGCGCGTATTTCCCGCACCGCGTCACCTATCATTCGACGTGCCACTCGCTGCGGATTACCAAGGTGGGGGATCGCCCGCTCCAGCTGCTCAAGGCGGTTGAGGGCATCGAGTACATTCCACTACCAGAAGCCGATGTCTGCTGCGGCTTTGGCGGAACTTTCTCGGTCAAGAACCCGGAGGTTTCGTCCGCAATGCTTGCAGACAAGATGAGCAACATCAAATCCACCGGCGCAGAGATCCTTGTTGCTGGAGACTATTCGTGCCTGATGAATATCGCCGGCGGACTTTCTCGAACTCGTTCAGGTATTCGCGCCATGCATCTTGCGGAGGTTTTGGCCGGTAGTCAGGAAGATCCGTGGATTGCTCCCGCTACGAACACGAAGGTAGGTGCCTAGATGTTTGACAAGATTGAACAGCTTGGGTCGAAGTTGGGTCTGAACCCGGCTGAATGGTCTAAGAATGATGTTGTAGAGCAGGAGCTGGGTTGGGTACCGGGACACCCGCTACCGCAGGATCCGTTGCGCTGGGGAAAGAGCTTTACTGACGGCTCAAAAGAGACGCTACGCAATACGCAAATGCGTCGCAATCTTGGGTACGCAACTGGAAAGATCCGTACTAAGCGAAATGTGCGCGTTTCGGAGATGCCCGATTGGGAGGACTTGCGTGAGTCGGCCTCGAATATCAAGCGCAATGTGGCGGCAAACTGGACGGAGCTGCTCGAAGAGTTTGAAAAGAACGTAACGGCGCGCGGAGGTATCGTGCACTGGGCCCGTGACGCTGCTGAAGCGAATCGGATTGTGTACGAGATCGTCAAATCGAAGCAGGTTGACGAGGTTGTCAAGGTTAAGTCCATGGCAACGCAGGAGATCAACTTGAATGAGTACCTGGGCGAAAGAGGTATTCAGGCGTGGGAGACGGACCTGGCAGAAATGATCGTGCAGCTGTCTGAAGACATGCCGTCTCACGTTGTCGTGCCTGCTATTCACCGCAACCGTGCTGAAGTGAAAGCTATCTTCGAAAAGCGGATGGAGGACGTGCCAGACAACCTGACACATGAGCCGCGTGTGCTCGCAATGGCTGCTCGTGCGCATCTGCGCAAGAAGTTCCTTTCGGCCAAGGTCGCTATCTCCGGTGCGAATATTGGTGTTGCGGAGACCGGCACGGTTGCAATCTATGAATCCGAGGGCAACGGCCGCATGTGCCTCACCCTGCCGGAGACACTGGTGACAGTGATGGGCATTGAGAAGCTGGTTCCCTCGTACCAAGACATTGAGGTGATCTCCCAGCTGCTTCCACGCTCGGCTACCGGTGAGCGCATGAATCCGTATACCTCATTCTGGACCGGTGTAACCGAAGGCGATGGCCCGCAGGAATTCCACATTATCTTGATGGATAACGGCCGCACTAATGTGCTTCAAGACGAGGTTGGTCGTGAAGTCCTCAAATGCATTCGTTGCGCGGCGTGCATGAATATTTGCCCCGTGTACCGGGTCGCTGGTGGACATGCTTACAACTCGGTATATCCAGGTCCGATTGGTGCGATCTTGACGCCGCAGCTGCTCAATGCGAAGGATCGCAGGGATCCGGCTGCATCTTTGCCGTTTGCGTCGTCACTGTGCGGCGCATGCTTTGATGTGTGCCCTGTGAAGATCAACATTCCCGACATTTTGGTGCATTTGCGCCACAAGTACACCGAAGCTAATCGGGGCGGCATACCTGATAAGTGGGATGTGGCTATGAAGGTGAGCTCGAAGGTCATGTCTTCTGGTAAGGGCATGGAGATGGGTGGAAAGGCCGCTAACGCTGGTCGCGTTGTAGCCGGACCTGATCGCAAGATTGGCTTCCTGCCGTTCCCGGTGGTGAAGGATTGGACTCGTACCCGTGACGTGCCCGCACCACCAGCACAGTCATTTAGAGACTGGTGGGAAGCCGAAGGCAAGAATGAAGGAGAAGGCAAGTGAGCGCAAAAAGTGAAATTTTTAGGCGTATCCGCGCCGCAGGTAGCATTGATGCTGCGCAAATCCCGCGCGATTACCGTTTCGGTAGTGACGCCCCGCGGTCTGAGGTTGTTGATGAGATGGTTGATGCCCTAGTCGATTACACGGCGCAGGTTAAGCGTGTAAACGAAGATGGCATTGAGGACGCGATTGAGCAGTTCTTGGCTGATACGCACAGCGTTGTGGTTCCTGCCGGTCTACCTCAGGAATGGGTGGAAGCAGCTGGCCGAGATGGTCGTGAAGTGAAGGTGGATGATCCGGCCCTCACAAATGAGGAACTGGATAAGACCGATGCGGTTGTAACTGCCTCCCGAGTGGCGGTGGCTAACTCGGGAACCATTATTTTGGATGGCACCGCAGATCAGGGACGCCGCGCTATCACCCTCGTGCCGGATACGCACGTGATCGTGCTTCGCAGTGATGCGATTAAGGCCACGCTACCCGAGGCTGTGGCTGTGCTGGCCAAGAATCCAACGCGCCCTACCACGTGGATTGCTGGTCCCTCGGCGACTTCGGATATTGAGCTTGTGCGTGTCGATGGCGTGCACGGCCCCCGCAATCTTCGGATTGTGCTGGTAGAAGACTAGCCTTAAGCGCTAACGCTCCCCGAAAGTTAGGTTCGCGCAGGGCCCGGCCTTCGGGGAGCCCACTTGTATCTCGCGGGCACGGTCTGCCCGGGTATTATTGGTGGTGCTTGACAGGCGTTTTCTTTCTGTTGTCTCACGCGGTGCCCTTGCGGCATTGACCCGTGCAATAGGGCAGGAGGGTAGCCCTGAATCTATAGAAAGGGTTTTGTGTATGCACATCGACGTTTGGACAGATATTGCATGCCCCTGGTGTTATCTAGGGGTGCGGCATTTGCGGCAGGCTCTTTCGACCTTTGAGCGCAAGGAGGAAGTCTCTGTACGTCTGCATGCCTACCTCTTGCAGCCGGAGCTGAATCAGACGCTGGATGAGTCAGAAACCGATTATTTAGCGCGGACAAAAGGAATGTCCCGGGCGGAAGTGGATCAGGTGCTGTCTTCACTTACGGAACTTGCCCGCAAGGACGGTATTGATATTGATTGGGAGGGCGTGAAGGTCGCTCCCACAACGTCAGCGCATCGTTTGGTTGGTCTGGCCCGTGAGATTGACATGGAGCGCGACACGACGGTGGGTAGTGACACATTGGAGCTGAAGGTGCATGAGGCGCTGCAGCGTGCCCGCTTCCAGCTCGGCATGGACGTGTCTAATCCGGAGTCTTTAATCGCAATCGCTCGTGATTTCGATATTCCTGGAGACCGCGTGCTCGCCACGCTCGAATCGCAAGATAGCGCGGGAGAGGTATTTTCTGATTTCCAGATTGGTGTGCAGATGGGCATCGGCGCGGTGCCGGTATACATTTTCGATAAGGCGTTGATGATGGAGGGAGCCCAGCCGCGTATCGCCTTTGAGAACGCTTTGAAGGCCGCATGGAATCACTCGAACCCAGATATCCCGGTGGGAGAGTAGAGATGAACGTTTTAGAAGGTAAAAAGGTTGTGCTGCGCAGGCCCCAAGCTGCTGACGCGCAGCAGTTGGCAGAGGTTTTAGATGATCCTCTTATCGCAAAGTACACCACGGTTCCGCAACCATATTCGCTAGAGGATGCAAAGTGGTGGATTAATACTTCCAGGCAACTTGAGGAGCCTAATGCGACGTGGCTGGTGTGGGCCGATTCTGACCTGGTGGGTTGTGTTGGACTCGAAGATTACAATGAGGCGCAACGTTCGTTGAAGCTTGGCTACTGGGCCAGTGCGGCTGCACGCGGGAAGGGTTATATTTCCGAGGCAGCGCGGTTAGCAATCCAACACGTATTTGAAGGATCCCGCGTCGATAAGATCGTGTGGCATGCACACGTGGGTAATGACGCTTCATGGAGACTAGCGTGGAAGCTCGGTTTCATCTTTGAGGGTGTTGAGCGACGCGTAAGGGAACGAAATGGTCGTGTGGTCGATATGTGGGCGGCGAGCCTTCTGCGCGGCGAATCCATGGAGCCGGCTTGTGATCCCAACCTGCCGCACTACTTTGATCTTTCTGATCATTGCGATCTGCCTGTCGCCAAGCGCCCGTATGACCCGCGACGACCGCAGGCTCTGGTGCGTCAGTTCCATGAGGTCTACGGCTTACCCGTCAAGCTTGGCGAGAAGCCTACTGCTGACACGGAGCGCGTACATATGCGCATGAGCCTCGTGTCCGAAGAGTTCACGGAACTAACGACCGCCCTCTACGGAGGCGAGGCAGGCCAGATCATTGGACGAGCCGTAACCGCCGCGCGTGAGGCGGATGACGGCACTCGCGACACGATTGAGGTTGCGGATGCCTTGGCTGACCTCGTGTATGTTGCCTACGGTATGGCGTTGGAGTGCGGCATTGACCTTGATGAGGTGTTGCGTGAAGTTCAGGCCTCGAATATGTCCAAATTAGGCGCTGATGGTAAACCGATTTACCGTGAAGATGGAAAGGTCTTGAAGGGCCCCGGCTTCTTCAATCCGAATATTGCCCGCGTTCTCGGACTAGAAAGCGAAGATGATAAATGAGCAAAATCGAAAAGGTGCTTCCTGATTTCAGTAAATACAACGCCGCTGAGTGTGAACGTGTAGCGTTTGAAGCTATCGACACGTATCGCGCTACGATAACCGCGTTGGAGGAAGCGCCCGCTTCGATCGAAGACTTTCTAAACCCATTTGACGAGGCGGAATTTGAGTTCGACTGTGCTATTGGCCCTGTGTACACGCTTATCAGCGCGGTTGGAGGTCCCGACTTTGACGCTCTGGAAGAAAAGCTTGATGAGCCGCTAACCAAGCTCCAGACGTGGATGATGACCAATGAGGCGCTGTACGCGAAGTTCGTAGAGCTTTCGAAGCAGAACCTGGACGAAGAGTCGGCTTATATGGTCAGTGAGCAGATTAAGGAGTTCAGGCTTGGCGGTATTGACCTTGACGCGAATGGACGCAAGGCGCTTGAAGAAGCTGATCTGAAGATCTCACAGCTTGCAACAAGGTACGGCCAGATTGTCTCGAAGATGCTAGCAACGCCTGTGAATGTTGCCGGCCGAGAATATACGCTGAACAACTTCACGAACCAGCTTGCGCTTGCCCAGTTGGATGATCCGACTGCCCGCGCCCAGCTGTTGGCAAAGTCGATGGAGCGCGGCTTTGGCGGCGAGTTTGACACTCGGGGTATTGTGACTGAGATGGCGAGGCAGCGTAATGCGCGAGCTAAGCTTCTAGGTTTCAACAACCATGCCGAAGTTGTGCTGGAGACGGAAATGGCTCCCTCCACCAACGCGGTTTACCAGCTGCTCTCCGACGTATCAAAGGCGGCTGTCCAGGCCTCCAAGGGCGATGAAGAGGAGCTTACCCGCTGCGCGCAGGCCGACGGCTTGGAGCGTTTCACGGCTTCGGATTGGCTCTACTACCAGGAGAAGCAGAAGGCCGACGTTCTCGGTCTGTCCTCGCAGGCGTTAAAGCCTTATCTGGAGATGTGGAATGTGCTGGAAAACGGCGTGTTCTTCGCGGCCAATAAGATTTACGGTGTGAGTGCAAAGCGCCGCACTGACTTATCCGGTTGGGATCCGTCGATGCGTGTCTATGAGATTGAGGATGAAGCTGGCAAGTCGCTCGGTATATTCCTGATCGATCCGTTTACGCGTGCAGGTAAGAGCGGCGGAGCCTGGATGGACTCGCTGGTGCAGGGCTACTTAGCAACCGACTACGAGTCGATTATTATCAACTGCGCGAATTTTGAGCCGGTGGAGGATGGTCCGAAGTTCCTGGTGTGGGATGAGGTTGAGACCCTGTTCCACGAGTTCGGCCATGCCCTGCACGGTTTCTTGTCGAAGACTCGCTACGCTTCGACTGCGGGCACGGCTGTGCCGCGTGACTTTGTGGAGCTCCCCAGCCAGTTGAATGAGATGTGGGCTTACAACCCGACGGTTATCGAAAATTTCGCGCGTCACTTCGAGACCGGCGAGGTCATGCCAGAGCAGATGCGCGCCCAGCTTCGTGATTCAAAGACTTTCGGGCAGGCTCACGCAACCGTAGAGTTCTGCGCTTCAGCGCTACTGGATCAGGCCTGGTATTCCTCCGAAATTAGCGAAGATGAGGACGTTGCTCAGTTTGAGGCCGAGGCACTTGAAAAGGCTGGTGTTGCTTCTGATCTGATTCCGCCGCGCTATCGTTCTACCTATTTCCCGCACGCTTTCACGGTGGGATACGACGCTGGCTACTACTCGTACATGTGGGCGGAGGCCCTGGTTGCTGAGTGTGAGAACTGGTTCCGCACCGTGGCCGCCATCGACGGCGACGGAGGTTTGAACCGTCAAGCAGGTCGCCAGATTACGGACGCGATCTTGTCGCGTGGCTCCTCGCGTGATCCGCGCGAATCATTTTGGGAATTGATCGGTCACGAAGCTTCGGCTAAGGCTATTCTTTCTCGTCGAGGCCTGTAGAGTATAAGCATGGGTATGAATCCGACAGACGCACTGAATCGTCTTATCGCAGCGTTCGAAGCGCACGCTCAGGCTGCGCGTGCGGCCGACATGGCCGACTCGAGCATTGTTGAGGCCGCTGAGGCGCGCCTGCGCGATGCTTTCTTCACGTATGACGACGTGTTGTTCAACAACTACGGGGTCGATTTGCCGTTTGACATTGTCGATTCAGATTTTGATGACGACGATGACGATTTCGACGACTATTACGATGACGAAGACGATGCGTCTGATGAGGATGATCTAGATTTTGTTGATCTAGATGACGAGGACGATTAGATCCCTTCCGTTTCGGGGTAGCCGCGCCTGAGCGTGGATACTTCGTTAAGTGCATCAATTATTGGCTGGGGGAGTGCGAACTGCATTCCCTCAGCTATTTGTTTAGCTTGAAGTTCGCTACGCGGGCCTACTAGAGCTGTGGTGACACCTGGTTGGCTGGTGAGCCATGCGAGCGCCACGGTGGTTGCAGATACGTCGAGTCCGGAGGCTGCGGCCAGGACAGCTTCGGTTATCGCGCTGTATTCATTGCTGAGGTAGGGCTGCACGAATCCGGAGAGAATTGGCGAGGCCGCACGGGAATCTGGTGGAGTAGTGTGGCGGTATTTTCCGGTGAGGACGCCGCGCGCCAGCGCTGACCAAGCAACGAACCCGATGTTTTCCCTGCGCAGGCCGGGCAGGAGTTCTCGTTCTACTCCGCGTTGCAGCAGGGAGTATTCTGCGCTGACGGTAGCTAGTTTTGTGCCAAACTCCTTGGCAAGAAAGTGCGCTTTGGCCGTGTCCCACGTGCTGAAGTTGGATACTCCGATGTAGCGGATTGCTCCGGAGCGCAGCGCCATACTCAGCGCTTCGAGGCTTTCCTCGAATGGTGTCTCAGAGTCGGGCCGGGCAATGAGATAAACGTCGATATAGTCGGTTTTCAGTGCCTCAAGCGAGCGGTCGATAGAACTAAGAATTGCGCTCTTCGAGGCGGAGTAGCGAAAGCGAGTTTCGGAGGGGATGTAGCCGCCTTTGGTAACAATGACTACGTCGTCACGCGCGGTACCGGTGGCTTCAAGTACCGTTCCAACTGTGGATTCCGCGCCTCCTTCGCCATATGTGGGTGAGGTGTCGATTAGGTTTATGCCTGCTTCAACCGCGGTATTCCAGATGTTTTCAGCTTCAGTGACTGTGGTGTCGCGCCCCCAGGTGAGTGTACCGATTCCAACGGGGGATACTTTCAGGCCGGTGTTACCTAGTCGATGTCGCATGTCTCATACAGTAGCGCACGTTGTTATAAGATAGTGTTTGAAACTATGAACTGGCTTGAAGCAATAATTTTAGGACTGGTGCAGGGGCTTACGGAGTTCTTGCCGGTCTCTTCATCGGCACATTTGCGTATTGTGGGCGAGTTACTTGGCATGGATGATCCAGGAGCAGCCTTCACTGCAATCACACAGCTCGGCACGGAAACAGCCGTACTGATTTTCTTTTGGAAGGACATTGTCCGCATCATCAAGAAGTGGTTTGGCTCGATGCCCTGGGTTGGTGCGCAGCGCCGTATATCCGCGGGAGACTCGGATGTGCGTTTAGGCTGGATGATCATTGTCGGTTCAATCCCCATCGCGCTTCTTGGCCTGCTTTTGGAAGACTGGATTGATACATCATTTCGAAATCTGTGGATCACGGTGACGATGCTCGCTGTGTTTGCCGTGTTCCTTGGCGCGGCCGATAAGTGGATGCCACAACGAATGACGCTTGACAAGATGCGGTGGTCGGATGCGATTTTGTACGGTTTTGCGCAGGCACTGGCGCTGATACCGGGCGTATCGCGTTCGGGTGGAACAATCACGATGGGTCGTTTGTTGGGGTATACGCGCGAGGCAGCCGCTCGCTACTCGTTTCTGCTTGCAATGCCGGCGGTGTTCGCGTCCGGGTTGTACAAGGTTTACCGGGTAGCTGTTGGTGGCAATAGCGTGGATGTGGGGCAAACGGTTGTTGCTACGCTGATTGCGTTTGGTGTTGGTTACGCGGTTATCGTTTGGTTCTTGAAGCTCGTTTCAACTAAGTCTTACCAGCCGTTCGTCATTTACCGAATTGTGATTGCAATCGTGATTGGTGTTTTGCTTGCGGGAGGGATTTTGAGCCCGATGGGTACGGCCGTGATGTGACGGGTTAATTCCCAAAACCTTGACGCGCTGTTGGGTTCTAACGTTGTGGCCAGGTGAGGAATCACCTGGCCACAACCTATTAGGTCATGACATCTGAAGAGTTAATGCAGGCGGGTGCTTTTACCCCTTAATTTCAAGTAGTCTTTCCAGTCCTTCTTCCGATATCTCAGGTGGATTAGATGAATAGAGAGGACAGAGATTTTGCACGCCACACCAGTTACAAAGGACCTGTTTTTTGGGTGGAAATAGTTTTCGGTGAGCCGCGGTTTCGATGTCTTGCCAGATGCTAACGAGTTGGTGTTCAAACGCTTCTATTGATTCGGGCGTTGGATCTAGCGTGAGGGTGCGTCCGTCCCCAAGGAAAACGAGTTGAGTACGGGCGGGCAGACCTAGGTCTGTGTTGCGAAGAAGCAGCGAGTAGAACCGCATTTGGAAAAGCATGTCTTCTTCGAAGCGCTTTTGCGGCGATTTGCCGGTTTTGTAATCTACGACACGGATAGCTCCATTGGGCGCCTTATCGATGCGGTCAATAAAACCGTGAATGGCAATCTGTTCGGTAATTTCCACGCGAACAAACCTTTCGCGTGCATAAGGCTCCAGGCGCGTAGGATTTTCCATGGCGAAGTACTGACGCACGAGCGCGCGGACTTCCTCTTTCCACTTATCCAGTAGAACGTCGTCTTCGAACAAGGATAAGAACTGCTCGTCTTGAGCCATGGTTTTTTCATACAGCGGCCCAATCATTTCGCTTGCCGTTTCGGCGGTGCGTTGCTCCGCAGGAAGATCAAACAGGTCTTCAAGCACAGCATGCACAAGCGTCCCCCGAGTGGTGGCTGGTGAGGGTGGTTCTTTGAAACCGTCCACTTGCGTGAGCCTGAATTTCATGGGGCATTGCAACCATGTCTTGGTGGAGGTTGCAGATAGTGCTTTGCGGCGTTTGCTTGTCTCGCTCATGTGTATACCGTATCGCGATGGGAAGACAATGTTTGTGGTGTCGCCAGGGGGCGGAGCAAAAGGGAGTGAACTCGAAGATGACCGCTCGTGCCAACTAGACTGTGCATGTGACTTCTTCCCTTGAGTATCCGATTCCAAGCCAAGTGGCCCACCCGATGGGCATGGCGTCTCGCCGTGGTCCGCTACAGGCGGGCGAATTTGTTCAGATTACAGACCCAAAGGGCCGGTTGCATACGGTGATGCTGACCCCTGGTGGATATTTTCAGACCTCGCGAGGCTCATTGCACCACGACGACATCATTGGTCAACCGGAAGCTGTGACCATGTATGACGGGGAGCGTGAGTTTCAGGTCGTGCGCCCTCTTCTGGCCGACTACGTAATGTCAATGCCTCGCGGCGCCGCCATTGTGTACCCCAAAGACGCGGCGCAGATCGTAGCGTTTGGCGATATCTTCCCCGGTGCTCGCGTGCTGGAGGCGGGGGTTGGATCTGGTGCTCTTTCAATGTCGCTGCTTCAAGCTGTGGGATCTACAGGTTCGTTGCATTCGATTGAACGGCGGGAGGATTTCGCGAAGATAGCGCAGGGCAATGTGGATCTTTGGTTCGGCGGACGCCATCCTTCGTGGCAGGTTTCGGTTGGTGATTTCGCTGATGTTGCGATGAGTTTACCCGCGGAGTCAACAGATCGCGTGGTGCTTGACATGTTGGCCCCGTGGGAATGCATTGATGCGGTGGAACACGTTCTGGCTCCTGGTGGCGTATTGACGGTGTATGTGGCTACGGTGACGCAATTGTCTCGAATGCGCGAGGATTTAAATACTTTTGGAAGGTTTACCAGGCCGCAGGCGTGGGAGTCTGCAATCCGTGATTGGCATTTGGATGGGTTGGCGGTGCGGCCAGAACATCGCATGGTGGCACACACCGGGTTCTTGATGACCACCCGTAAGGTGGAGCGTGCTTCAGTTCCGCAGCGCCGCGCTGGACGCCCGGCTAAGGCTGCCGAGGGGCTGGCGGGCCAGTGGGACGAAGAGACTGCGTGGGAAGAAAACGGCGAGTTAAACCCCGTTGTTTCGCCAAAAAAGGTGCGTCGCTCTATTCGAGATGTGGCGGGGAAAACGAGGGTTTGGCTGGCTCACGATGAGGATGGAGAAAACGTTTAGTGTCGTATTCACCTGAGGATTTGAAGGTCGAAATCACCGAGCTGCGCAGCGCTAATGAACGACTCAAGGGCACTCTCATGGTTGCGCGCGAAGAGATTGCTTCGATGCGCGCCCAGATCGAAGCGGCTAGTAAACCACCTGCGCAGGTGGGCACAGTGTTGTCGATCGATTCTCAGGCGCGCGAGGCCGAAGTCTCCCTCGGCGGCAGAATAATGTGGTTGTCGGTTGCAAGTTCGGTGGATCTACTTGGTCTGCGGGTGGGGCAGAGCGTTCGGGTGAGTGAGAACATGATCGTGTCCGCGCCGCTGTCCACCGCTCGGGTAGGGCAGATGGCTTCGGTGGTACAGCTAGTGGGGGCGGATAGGGCGCTGGTCAGCGCCGATGCGGGCGTACTTCAGATGGTGTTGCTTGCCGGTTCTTTGCGACACGGGGGAATCCGGCCAGGTGATTCGTTACTCGTTGATACGAAGGCACACATGGCGTTGGAAAAGGTTGTGCGCTCCGATGTGGAGCAGTTGTTGCAACCCGAGATTCCGGGCGTTACCTACGACGATATCGGCGGCCTTGATGAACAGATCTTGAAGGTGCGTGACGCCGTCGAATTGCCGTTTAAGAATCCGGATTTGTATCGCGAATACGGTCTGCGCGCCCCCAAAGGTGTTCTTTTGTACGGGCCTCCCGGATGCGGTAAAACGCTGATTGCGAAGGCAGTGGCAAGCTCCTTGGCAGGGGCTACTGGCCAGCCGTACTTCCTCTCGATTAAGGGTCCCGAGGTCCTAAACAAGTACGTGGGTGAAACCGAACGCCATATTCGTGCGATTTTTGGTCGGGCCCGCCAGCTCGCTTCTGAGAATGTTCCGGTGGTGATTTTCTTTGACGAGATGGAGGCGCTGTTCCGCACGCGTGGCTCGGGAATATCATCCGATGTTGAGACGATGATTGTGCCGCAACTCTTGGCGGAGATGGATGGCTTGGAGGCACTCGATAACGTCATTGTTATTGGCGCGTCGAACCGTGAGGACATGATTGATCCCGCGGTGTTGCGTCCCGGTAGGTTGGATGTTCGCATCCGGATTGATCGTCCCAATCGCGCCGGAGCGCTCGATGTCTTTGCAAAGTATTTGGTTCCGGATCTGCCCTATTCAAAGTCCACGCTCAGCCGGTTCGGTTCGCGAGAAGAGGCAACTCAGCATTTGACGGAACAGCTGGTAGATGCGCTCTATGAGAATAGTGGACAGACGGCTCTGTTTAAGCTTTCCCTCGCTAATGGGGAGCCAAGGGTCGTATACGCTTCAGATCTGGTATCTGGCGCGATGATTGCATCTATAGTTGAGCGCGCAAAAAAGTTTGCCGTTAAGGACGCGATACACGGACGCCCGGGGCTCACGCCAGAGCACCTGCAGCGAGCATTCGCGGAAGAGCTGATGGAGACCACGGATTTGGCGGCAACTAACACGCCGCGAGAGTGGGCGAGAATTACAGGCTTGCGTGGTGATGACGTGGTTGCGGTGCGTTCGCTTCAAGCGAGGGAGGTAGCGAATGACTGACCGGGTTTTAGGTACAGAAACCGAGTTTGGGATAACGGATGCGAATGATCCGGGCGCTAATCCGGTGGTGCTTTCAGCTACTGCTGTTGAGGAATACGCCGCTTCGATATCTATTGGCGAGGTGGTGCGTTGGGATTATTCCGGTGAGGATCCGCTAAATGATGCGCGCGGATACCGATTGGAGAGGGCGGCGGCGCACCCTTCGATGCTTACGGACGATCCCTACCGGTTAGCGCCGCCGGCAGGCGTGAGCTTTGAGGATCGTCCGGGCGAGTATGAACGCTTTATGCAGCGTGCAACTTCCGTGGTGCTCTCAAACGGCGCGCGGTTTTATGTGGATCATGCGCACCCGGAGTATTCGAGTCCAGAAACTGCCTCTGCGTTGGATGCGGTGCTTTATGACAGGGCGGGTGACCTACTGGCAACTCGCGTGATGGAGGTGTGCGCGCAGGCGGGTACGGACCTGGTTTTGTATAAGAACAACACGGATGGCAAGGGCGCGGCATACGGCACTCATGAGAACTATCAGGTGAGCCGCGACGTTGATTTTGATGACATTACGCGCGCCATGATTCCTTTCTTGGTGACGCGCCCGGTGATTTGCGGAGCGGGACGCGTGGGCCTGGGCCAGCATTCACAAAAGCCTGGTTTCCAGATTTCTGCCCGTGCAGATTTTGTTGAGAATTCGGTTGGTCTTGAGACCACGTTCAACCGTCCGATTGTGAATACTCGCGATGAGCCGCACGCCGATCATCACCAGTTCCGTCGTTTCCACGTCATTAATGGAGACGCGAATCAGTTCGACGTTTCAACGTATTTGCGCCTGGGCACTACGTCGTTGGTTTTGCGCGCACTCGAGGGCGATCTTGACCTCACCATCGATTCGCTTGCACTGGATCAAGATGACGTGCAGACAGCGTGGGATGTTTCTCACGATGTTTCGATGACCCGGTTGATTCGTTTGAAGTCGGGCGAGGCGGTGACTGCGCCACAGTTGCAACGCAAGTATTTAGATTTCGTGCGCTCTCATCTTCAGCTAGATGAGGGAGACGAGGCCATTTGCAGGGAATGGGAACGCATTCTGGATGGCCTGGAAACGGATTTGGAAAGTGTAGCTACTGACGTTGAGTGGGTTGCGAAGTACCTCTTGTTTGAACGACAGATGGAACGCTTAGGCACCACGTGGGACGATCCGCGCCTTCGCGCGATGGATTTACAGTGGGCGGATTTGCGTCCGGGAAGGTCACTGGTGGCTGCTTTGGATCGGGCGGGCCGCGTACGACGGCTATTTTCCCCTCATGACGTGGCGCGTGCTTTGGTTGAGCCTCCGCGTAATACCCGCGCTTGGGTTCGCGGCAAAGCGATTAGTTTGATTCCAGAGGTTGTGAAGGCTTCGTGGACGTCGCTGGTGGTAGATCAGGCAGGCCAGGATCGTTTGGTACGGATCCCGTTGCCAGATCCAAATCAGGCTGGCGGTGAGGATTTTATCCGTGCGTTACATGAGGGCGCGCGGGCTTTTATTAGTTTATTTGATGGTGGGAAGGTGTAATCATGGCACAGAAGTTCGCGCCAGCGGGCGGCAATAATGAGGATGAGATTCAGGAGGCTGGTCAGGTGCAGGCTCAGGGCACTAGCATTGACGACCTTTTGGATGAGATCGATTCGGTTTTGGAAACGGATGCGCAGAAGTTCGTGCAGGGTTTTGTACAAAAAGGTGGCGAGTAGGCCGGGTCGGCTGGAGCTGTTTTGAATCGTAGAATTTTTGGGATCGAGACCGAGTACGGCATTACCTGCGCTCCAACGGGAAGCGGTGATGCTCCGCTGTCTGCCGAGGAGGCCGCGCATCTCCTGTTTGAACCGCTGATTAAGGCGGGGCGGTCAACAAATGTGTTTTGGCGCAATGGAGGCAGACTGTATTTGGATGTGGGCGCGCATCCGGAGTTCGCCACGGCGGAGTGCGACCGGGTTGAAGACCTACTTTTGCAGGTGCGCGCGGGTGAATCCCTGTTCGCCGAGTTTGCCGATGTAGCAAACGGGGTTCTTGAGCAGCGGGGGAGGGGTGGACGCATTCATTTGTTTTCTACGAATGAGGACGCCGCGGGCAACTCGTTTGGCTGCCATGAGAATTATCTGCTTCGCCGTAATCGCAACTTTAGGGATGTGGCCGATGCATTGGTGTCGTTTTTCGTGACGAGGCAGATTGTGACGGGTGCTGGTCACGTGCATCGCGATGGAGTGCCGCGGCTAGGGTATTCACCGCGTGCGCGGTTTATGGATGACCCGGTTTCTGCAGCTACTACTAATTCTCGCCCGATTATTAATACGCGAGACGAGCCACTTGCTAACCCCGGCGAATACCGCAGAATGCACGTGATCGTGGGTGATACGAATGTTGCGGAGTGTTCAACCGCGGTAAAAGTAGTGATGACCCACCTCATTTTGTCCGCGGTTGAGGCGGGCGTGCGTATCGCCGATTTAGCACTCAAAGATCCGATGAAGGTGATCAGCCAGATTGACTTCCAGCTGGGCTCGAATATCGAGGTGGAGCTGGTTGACGGAACAAGGATGAGTGTGGCCCAGCTTCAGCGGGAACTGAAGCGCAGGGCCCTTGCGGTGGTTGATACGGCGGATGCCTCCCCGCTTACTTTGCGAATGCTGGACCTGTGGGATCGCGCGCTCGATGCGGTGGAGTCCGGCGATCACAGCAGCGTAGCAACGGAACTGGATTGGGCCATAAAGGAGCGCCTATTCACACGGTTTATTGAGCGTTCCAACTGTGGCCTGGATGATCCACGAGTGGCGCGCCTAGAGCTTGCTTACCACGACATCACAGCGGATTTTCGCAGGCGGTTGGAGGAATCGGGCCAGATGGTTCGTCTTACCGATCCCAGCGAAGTGCGAAAAGCGATGTCGGTTCCTCCCGAAACTACACGCGCACATATTCGCGGCCAGGTGATTGCGGCCGCCGAGGACGCTAAACGACAGCTTGGGGCGGACTGGCTTCACTTGCGCTTGGATGACCACCGCGCACCTCACGTGGTTTTATCCGATCCGTTCGCGGTTGCCGATAGGGACGCGGATAGGATTTTGGAGTTGATCGCCGAGCAGGACACCGGGTTAGCGAGTTTCGCATGAGTAAAGACCAAGCTGAAAAAGCAGCACCTTCGAAGCATCTACCGTCCCGTATGCAGCAGCGCAATAAGCTACATCGGCGCATCTTGCGTTATTGGCGTGAGGCACTGGGCGTTCTTGTTCTGCTAGTGATCGCGTTAACCATTTTCATCGTGCAGCATTACCGGACCGATGAAGACGCTCAGCCCGCACAGACGTGGCGCGACAAGATTCAGGTGTCAGGAACGGTTGGGCGCATCCCAACACTTTCTATATCCGGTTCAGTATCGGTCTCTTCGGAAAAGGTAGAGCTGTTGGAACAGGGATCGGGACGGGAAATCACTGCTGATTCACCGCTTATCGTCGCGATCTGGTCATTCGATGGTGCAACGGGAAGAGCGGTGGATCAATCGAGCCACCCATCGGTCCAGGTTGGACTGGCTTCGCCAGATTCTTTCGACGAGGCACTCTTGGCTGGCGTTGTGGGCAAGCCGGAGGGCTCACGAGTACTTTTTGTCCGGCCCGTTTCACGCGGCGGTGAGCTGGGAACGGAAGTGAATGTGGTGGACGTGCTCCATTCGGCCGCGTCCGGTGAAGTGGTAGAGGAACAGGGCGGTCCTCTCAAGGTGACAATGACCGACACCGGTCCAAACATCTCACACGATCCGGGTGATCCGCCGGATGATTTGAAAGTCCAAATGCTGGTACGCGGCGACGGAATTCAGGTTAAAAATACGGACAGTGTTTTGGTTCAATTTGTGCGTGCTAACTGGACCGATTCCGTGGTGCAAGATTCAACCTGGTGGAAAGGCATCCCAAAAGCCATTAATTTAGCCGAAGCCATGCCCGGGGTGCGGGTTGCACTAACCGATCAGCGGGTGGGCTCGCGTCTTGCTCTGACCATTCCATCCGAGATGGCGTTGGGGGACGGTACTGTAACTATGGTGATCGACATTATCGCGGCGCAGCGTGAAGGCGGTACACTGACGCCGTCAACTACCGAATCAGAGGAGGTCACCTCATGAACGACTTCATTAAAGTTATTCCTTGTCTGGATGTTAAGAACGGGCGCGTGGTGAAGGGCGTTAACTTCGTTCATCTGAAGGACGCTGGTGACCCCGCGCAGCTTGCGTCGGCGTATGTTGATGCGGGCGCCGATGAGCTTACGTTCCTTGATATCTCGGCTACAACTGAGGGCCGTGACACGATGGTCGATTTAGTTGCCAAAGTTGCGGGTCTTGTTTCAATCCCATTCGCTGTGGGTGGGGGTATTCGCAATGTGGAGGACGCTCAGCGTCTGTTTGAAGCGGGAGTGGATAAGGTTTCGGTCAATTCTGCAGCGATTGATCGTCCGGATGTATTGGATGAACTGGCGCAGCGTTTTGGCACCGAGAAGGTCATTTTGGCTTTGGATGCGCGCCGCTGCGCGGACGGTGTTTCTACCCCGTCTGGCTATGAGGTAACTACACATGGTGGTTCAAAGTCCACCGGAATCGATGCTGTGGGTTGGGCGAAGGACGCCGCGGCTCGAGGTGTTGGTGAAATCCTTCTGACCTCAATGGACGCAGACGGTGTGCAGACCGGGTTTGATCTGGATTTGCTGCGCGCGATTCGTGAGGCCGTGGACGTGCCGATCACCGCTTCAGGTGGTGCCGGCGAAGTGGAGCACTTCGTGGAGGCCGCACGCGCGGGTGCTAACGCGGTTCTGGCAGCGTCGGTGTTCCACTTCGGCAAGGTCTCGATTGCGCAGGTAAAGAGCGCCTTGGCCGATGCCGGTTTCAAAGTTTCAGGAAAGTTCTAGGGACAAGTGAAGGCACCATCGCAATCGCAGCTCGATCCTGCTATCAAAGCAAGATTGAAACGAGACGAGAACGGTTTATTTGCCGCGGTTATTCAGCAGTTTGATACCCGGGAAGTCCTCATGGTCGGGTGGATGAACGACGAGGCTTTGCATCGTACAATGACGGAGGGGCGGGTTACGTTCTGGTCTCGCTCTAGGGGCGAGTACTGGCGCAAGGGAGACACCTCTGGGCATTTCCAGTTTGTAAAGCGGGTTAGTCTCGATTGCGATGGCGATGCCCTCCTGGTGGAGGTCGATCAAGTGGGCGCCGCGTGCCATACGGGTAAGCGATCATGCTTCCTTGAGGGAGGCACCTTACCGGCCATCCAGGGTTAGAACTCACGTTTAAGCAAGAGCGGGCAGGGCTTCGGTCCTGTCCGCTTTTGTAGTCAAGTCGGTGTCTGCTAGGTGAACGGATTTGGTGATCGGCGCCACGGTTTGCGACACTCTTGGTGGGAAGGAGGAGACCATGAGCGTCCTGAACTCTGTGCTTGCGGATGTGCGGGCAGAGCTTGCCCATCGCGAGCAGCGCGTCAGTTTGGATGAGATGAAGCGCCGCGCCTTGAAAGCCCCGTCGCCACGTGATGCTCTTGGTGCCCTCAAAGGTCCTGGCGCGGTAACGATTATGGCGGAGATCAAGCGTCGCAATTTACGCGATGGTTATATTGCTCCGATCCCGGATGCTGGTGCATTGGCGCGCCAGTACGTTGATGGGGGAGCAACCATGGTTGCTTGCGTCACAGAGAACCGTCATTTCGATGGTTCGTTGGCAGATTTGCAGGCTGTAAGGCGCGCTATTGACCTGCCAATACTGCGCAAAGATTACATTATTTCGCCGTATCAGATTCACGAATCTCGGGCCTACGGTGCCGACATGGTGCTCCTTTTCGCGGCTCTATTGGATCAGCCTCATTTGCGAGGATTCATAGAACGCATCGAGTCTTTGGGAATGTCTGCCCTGGTGGAAGTAGATTCGCGGGTTGAGGCGGTACGGGCCCTGGATGCGGGTGCGAAGGCGATTGGTGTCAATGCGCGCAATCTGCACAATCTGAAGATTGACCGCTCGAATTTTGATGAGATCGTTGATGTGATCCCCTCCGATGTGATCGCGGTTGCTCAGTCTGGCGTTCGTGATCCGCGGGATGTGTTCGTGTATGCGAGGGCAGGAGCAGATTCGGTCCTGGTTGGAAAGTCTTTAGTTTCAGCTAGTGACCCGCGCGCTTTGGTGGCCGAAATGGTTTCGGCAGCTCAACACCCGGCGCTACTTGCAGATCGCAAAAAGCGCATTCAGCAGGGAATTCACGAGCGTCAGGCCCTGCTTTACCAAGCGCACTGAGTTTCTCAACTACGTATCGCAGTAGGTTCTGGATAAACTTGTATCCATGAGTGTTATTTCCCTGCTCCCGGTTTCAATACCATCACCGCCTCAGGGCGTTTGGTATTTGGGGCCGGTTCCTCTTCGTGCGTATGGAATTATTATCGCCTGCGCAATGGTGGTAGCGGTTTTGCTAACCAAGAAGCGTTACGAGGAACGCGGTGGGAATCCAGAACTGGTTTACGACGTGGCCCTATGGGCAATCCCGTTTGGGATTGTGGGTGCTCGGCTGTACCACGTGATTACTTCGCCGTACAAGTATTTTGGTCCTAACGGACAGTGGCTTGAGATCTTCCGAATTTGGGAAGGCGGAATAGCGATCATGGGCGCCGTTATTGGCGGCGTGATCGGTTCTGCAATTGCTCTTCATCGCGCGGGCCAGCGTATGGGACCGTTTGCGGATGCGGTGGCGCCTACGTTACTTATTGCTCAGGCAATGGGGCGGTTCGGTAACTGGTTTAACCAGGAGCTATTCGGCAAAGCTACGACGCTGCCGTGGGGTTTGGAGATTGACGATCGGCATCTGCCCGCTGGGTATGCGTCTGGCACGTTGTTCCACCCGACTTTCTTGTACGAGGTTATCTGGAACCTCTCGATGGCCTTCGTCATTATTGCCCTTGATAAAAGGTTTAAGTTTAAGGGCGGTCAGCTGATCTTCCTGTATATGAGCCTGTACGCGATTGGCAGATTCTGGATTGAGAATCTTCGGATTGATCCCGCGAAGATTTTCTTAGGTATGCGTTTGAATGCCTGGTCGGCACTCGTAATCATTATTATTGGGATTGTTGGATTCTTAATAGCGGGTAAACGGGGAGCATCGACTCGCGTGGAAGCTCCCGAACGCACTGAGGAGAACGTAGAGTAGTTATATGCGTAGAGCTAAGATTGTTTGCACTATTGGCCCGGCAACAGAGAGTCCTGATCAGATTCAAGCCTTGGTAGATGCCGGCATGGATGTGGCTCGTATTAACAGGAGCCATGGCGATGTAGAGGGCCACGAAGCAGTTATTAAGCATGTGAGGAAGGCTGCGCGCGCTTCAGGCCGTGCGATCGCCGTGCTGGTTGACTTGCAGGGCCCGAAGATCCGTTTGGGACGTTTTGAGGATGGCCCGCACTACTTGAACGTGGGTGATACTTTCACCATCACCACCCGCGACGTGCCGGGAACCAAGGAATTGGTGTCAACCACGTTTGCAGGACTTCCAGGTGACTGCCGCCCCGGTGATCGTCTGTTGATTGACGACGGCAACGTGGCGGTTCGTGTTATTGAGGTAACTGATACTGACGTGAAGACTCGCGTTGAGGTTCCCGGTAATGTTTCGAACAACAAGGGCATTAACCTTCCGGGTGTGGCTGTTTCGGTGCCCGCACTGACGGAAAAGGATGAGGAAGATCTTCGCTGGGCGCTTAACATTGGTGCCGATTTTATTGCCCTGTCGTTTGTGCGTGACGCCAAGGACATTAACGATGTTCACGCGGTCATGGAAGAGGTTGGTATTTACCGCCCGGTAATTGCCAAGATTGAGAAGCCGCAGGCCGTTGAGCATCTGCTTGAGATCGTGGAAGCATTTGACGGCATCATGGTCGCCCGTGGCGACTTGGGCGTTGAGGTGCCGCTCGAGACGGTCCCGCTGGTACAAAAGCGTGCGATTGAGCTTGCTCGCCGCCGCGCGAAGCCGGCTATTGTTGCAACCCAGGTGATGGATTCAATGATTAAGAATCCGAGGCCAACGCGTGCTGAGGCATCTGACTGTGCTAACGCGATTTTGGACGGGGCTGACGCGGTAATGCTTTCTGGTGAGACGTCGATTGGCGCCTACCCGATTGAGGCCGTTCGCACAATGGACCGCATTATTGAAAACGTTGAGGAGAACGGCGGTGAGCGTATTGCTCCGATCGGCGCGTTTAACGTTGCGAACTCTTCGGTCTTGACCCAGGCAGCTGCGCAGATTGGTGAGCGTTTGGATGTTAAGTTCCTCGTGAACTTCACCCAGTCGGGTTCAACAGCGCGGCAGATGTCGCGTTTGCGTTCGCCGATCCCGATGCTGGCGTTCACCCCGCTTGAAACCACGCGTAACCAGTTGGCCCTGTCCTGGGGTATTCAAACTTATCGTGTACCGGAAGTGAAGCATACGGATGACATGGTGTGGCAGGTCGACCAGGTCCTGCGGCTTTCGCAGTTGGCTGACGTGGGCGACGTGCTGGTGATCGTGGCTGGTATGCCGCCGGGCACCCCGGGTTCTACTAACTCGCTTCGTATCCATACGATTGGCGATGACGTCGATTATTCGATTGGTGGCGGAATCTAGTCCAGTTCGCATTCGAATATTAATGCCGGGGTTGCTACTTGCAGCCCCGGCATTAATATGATTTACTATATTATTCGCCGTAATTGGTTAAGGCGTTGTAGCGCACTTGCTACAGGCCGGTTTCTCCGGTTTCCCAGACGCCTAGCGGATGAAGCATTTCAGTTTTGTGGGGCTGGATTACCTGCGCTGCCGTTGCGCATATCCGGCCGGATAGTAGGAAGGAGATAGCTATGCAGATGTTTAGCATTTACGACATGCACACAAGCCGTCAGGCCCGCAACCTTAGCGAGATGAACATTGCAGAGGCTGTGCGCCCATGGTTTAAGGATGTCGATTCGATGCAGGTAAGGCGCGCTATTGACGCGTTGGCCGTACCGGCAACGCGTAAGCAGGCAGCTGATTACCTTGGCATCAGTCTTGTCCAGGTTGCATGAGGGAAGACAGCGCCTATTAGAACATCTGGTTCTGTAGGTGTTTTCACGGGAGCTTGATAGATTATGAAGAGCTATCAAGCTCCCATTTTCTCTATATGACTGCGCATCTGATGAGGATCAGAAATTAAAAAGTACCCCGGGTGGGATTCGAACCCACAACATGCCGATTTTGAGTCGACCGCCTCTGCCAGTTGGGCCACCGGGGCATTGTTACCGTTTGAACGGAACCAAGGTCTAGAATAGCCATAGTTTTAAGTTGGACCAAAATTTAGGAATGTTATGAGTGACACTGAACGTAAAACGCGCAGGGTTGTTGTCGCTGAAGACGAAGCTCTAATCCGCTTGGATATTGTTGAAACCCTTAAAGGTGCTGGATACGACGTAGTTGCTGAGGTAGATAATGGCGAGGATGCAGTTGCGAAGGCGCTTGAACTAGAACCTGATCTTTGCGTGTTTGATGTGAAGATGCCGAAGATGGACGGCATTACCGCAGCGGAGCGCATTTTGAAGGAGCTCTCTTGCGCCGTGGTCATGCTGACCGCATTTTCGCAGGCTGAGCTTGTTGAGCGCGCACGTGATGCAGGAGCGATGGCATACGTTGTTAAACCGTTCTCGCCTACGGATCTACTTCCCGCTGTGGAGATCGCCGTTTCGAGGCAGGCTGAGATGCTCGCCATGGAAGATGAGATTGCCGATCTGACCGAGCGTTTCGAAACGCGTAAGGTTGTTGACCGCGCTAAGGGATTGCTCATGGAGCGCATGGGGATGACGGAGCCGGAGGCATTCCGCTGGATTCAAAAGACGTCTATGGATAGGCGCCTTTCTATGCGCGAAGTTGCTGACGCGGTTGTAGATCAGGTGGGAGAGTAGCCTTCACGGTTTCTTAATGATCTGGTTTGAGATCAGGGCGGTGGATATTAATCTGCCGCCCTCATCCGTTATATCCACCCGGTGTACGCAGCGAGTGCGCCCTAAATGGATCGCAGTGGCCACGGCGGTAACGTAGCCGGCTTTAGCGGGTCGAATATGTTGGATGGATAGTTCCACGCCAACGGCACTGAAATCATCGCCAATAGTGCGGGCATGTTCACGTGAAGCTAAGGAGCCTGCAGTTTCTGCTAAGGCAGCACTCGCGCCCCCGTGCAGTACACCCGCTGTTTGCCTGTTGCCATCTACCGGCATGCGAATCACGCAGTTTGTAGACGAGAGCTTGATAACTTCCATCTCGGTGCGAGCCATGAGGGTCTGCTTATCGAAGTGAGGCACCGTCGTTCCTTTCTTAAATAACTAGTTCTCACCTTACGTTCCTCCTGGCTTGCACGTGTACCGAGGGGTGTAATAGGCGTTCGGTTATGTCTTGCCAACAGCGTAGGTGCTGTGAATTGTGCCCCTCTGCTCTAGGCTTGAAGGCGTGAGTGAAAAACGACTTCTAGTACTAGATGGCCATTCGATGGCGTTTCGCGCGTTCTACGCGCTTCCCGTGGAATCTTTCATTACGAGCACGGGGCAGCACACTAACGCGGTCTACGGTTTCGTTTCGATGCTTGTGAAGATGCTTGCCGACTACGAACCAACGCACGTGTTGGCAGCTTTTGATGCCGCTGAGAAGTCTTTCCGCTCCGATGAATATCCCGAATATAAGGCGGGGCGTGCGAAGACGCCGGATGAGTTTAAGAGCCAGGTTCCGCTCATTCAAGAGGTGCTTAAGAAGCTAGACATCCCCGTGGTTGTGAAAGAGGGCGTAGAAGCCGATGACGTCCTCGCAACGGTTTCTTCAATGGCAGAAGAAGCGGGCATGGAGACGTATTTGGCATCTGGAGACCGCGATACCTTCCAGTTGGTCACCGATTCTACGTTCGTGATTTATCCGGGACGTTCAATGTCTGACTTGAGATTGATGGATCCGCAGGCGGTGACGGATCGGTACGGCGTAGTGCCGGCGCAGTATCCGGAGATTGCCGCGCTGGTGGGGGAGTCGGCTGACAACCTGTCGGGCGTTCCCGGTGTGGGTGATAAGACGGCAGCACAGTGGTTGAAGAAGTTCGGCGGCCTTGATCAGCTGATCAAGAATGCGGACAAGGTCGGCGGTAAGCGCGGCGAGGCGCTACGCGAGCACTTAGAAGATGTGCGTCGTAATCGCCGCCTAAATGCACTGCTTCGTGACGTCGATTTGGCAGTGGAGCTTTCGGATTTAGAACGTAAGCCGTTTGACCGCAATGGGGTTGAGGAGCTCTTCGATTCCCTTGAGTTCGCAACGCTTCGCTCCCGAGTTTTTGCTGTAGATGTAGCTGATCAGGACAAGGCTCCCACACCATCGGCAAGTGAGGCCGTGCAGGTTGAAACATCAACGTATCCGCAGGTTGGAATCGAAGCGTGGGCACAACCGGTAGAGGAGGGTGACCTCTTGGCGGTGCTGCCGGCGCTGGCTGGTAGCGATATCGAAGTGTTTGTGCTGTACACCCCTGGAAGGGCGTTGGTTGTAGATCCAGTTGATCTTGATGAGGCCGCTGCGAATGAACTCCAAGCTTTGTTTAGCAAGGCACGCGTGATTACTCACGAGGCAAAAAAGTGGCGTCACCTGTTTGGCCAGCGAGGTATTGACTTTGGAAATATTTGGTTTGAGGCTGAGCTAGCCGCCTATCTTTTGCGCCCCGACCAGCGAGGCTATGAGCTGCCGGCTCTAGCGCGACGATATTTGGACCGCACTGTTGCGGCCGAAGAGTCTGACGGGCAGTTGTCTTTGCTCACCGATCATTCGCAGAAAGTGATCCTTGCGCAAGCTCTGTACGATTTGGAACCGCCAATGAGGGCAGAGCTGAACAAGCAGGACGCGTGGGAGCTATTCCAGCAAATGGAGCTACCGGTGCAAAACGTGTTGTGGAAGATGGAACACGTGGGCATTGGTGTGGACATGGACACTTTGCGGGCGATGTCAGATGAGCTTGACAGCATGGTGGGCCGCGCCGCCGATGCCGCTTACGAGGTGATTGGACACGAGGTGAACCTGTCCAGTCCAAAGCAACTGCAAACGGTACTGTTTGACGAATTGGATATGCCCAAGACCAAGAAGACTAAAACGGGATACACCACAAACGCGGATGCTCTTGAAAAGCTGTTCTTGCAAACGGAGCATCCCTTCCTTGCACACCTGCTGGAGCACCGCGACAAGATTAAGCTGCGCCAAACGGTTGACGGCCTGATCGGTTCGGTGAGGTCCGATGGGCGCATTCACACCACATTCGAGCAGACGAAGGCCGCCACGGGCCGTCTGTCCTCAACCCAGCCGAACTTGCAAAACATTCCGGCCCGTACGGAAGAGGGACTGCGGATTCGCGAGGCATTTGTTCCGGCGGATGGTTTCGACGCCCTTCTCACTGCAGATTATTCACAGATCGAGATGCGCATCATGGCGCACATGTCTGAAGACGCGGCATTGATCGAGGCTTTCAACTCGGGTGAGGATCTGCACAAGACCATGGCCGCCATGGTGTTCCACGTGCCCGTTGATGAGGTCGATTCGAATCTGCGTAGCCGAATCAAGGCAACTTCCTACGGCTTAGCTTATGGCCTATCCTCCTATGGCCTGTCCCAGCAACTCGGCATCAGCGTTGCCGAGGCCGGAGAGCTACGCGATAAGTACTTCGAACGTTTTGGGGGAGTACAGGATTTCCTCGCAGGGTTGGTGGAGAACGCTCGCAAGGTGGGGTATACCACCACTCTGTTTGGGAGGCGTCGCTACCTACCGGACCTCACTTCGACTAACCGCCAGCGAAGAGAGATGGCCGAGCGCGCTGCGCTCAACGCGCCAATTCAAGGATCTGCAGCTGACATCATCAAGGTTGCGATGATTCATCTTGATAGTGCCCTAGCCGAATCGGGTTTGAGTTCACGCGTGCTACTACAGGTGCATGACGAACTTGTGCTTGAGATTAAGAACAGTGAGAAGGACGAGATTCAAAAGCTCGTGAAGCATGCGATGTCTAACGCGGTTGCCTTGGATGTGCCCCTGGACGTGTCTATGGGTATTGGCGATAACTGGCGCAGTGCCGGCCATTAGTCCCAAAAATGTGGCGCGAATGAGCGTTTGGCCCAAAATGCGACCAAACTCTCACGCCCAGAGTCTCGAATTTATTACGTGTGGGCCAGAGCTTCACTGATAGCATTGCCTTTGGTGCTCTTTGTGGTTACAGTTTGAAACTGTGCGCATAGGCGCCAAATTGTCCATATTCACTACTATTTATCCGTATTCGGGGATTTAAACTTTATGACCAACTCAACCCCGCAGCCCGAGCAGGTTGCAGTCAACGATATTGGATCCGAACAGGATCTACTCGCCGCTATCGACGAGACCATCAAGTACTTCAAGGAAGGCGACATTGTCGAAGGCTCTGTCGTCAAGGTTGACCGCGATGAAGTCCTGCTAGATATCGGTTACAAGACCGAGGGCGTTATTCTTTCGCGCGAATTGTCGATCAAGCACGACGTCGATCCTGACGACGTTGTAGAGGTTGGCGACAAGATTGAGGCTCTTGTTCTTCAGATGGAAGACAAGGAAGGCCGTTTGCTTCTGTCGAAGAAGCGTGCCCAGTACGAGCGTGCCTGGGGCACGATCGAGAAGGTCAAGGAAGAAGATGGCGTCGTAAACGGTACCGTCATCGAGGTCGTCAAGGGCGGCCTCATCCTCGACATCGGTTTGCGTGGCTTCCTACCGGCCTCCCTCGTGGAGATGCGTCGCGTTCGCGACCTGCAGCCGTACATTGGTCGCGAGCTTGAAGCTAAGATCATTGAGCTGGACAAGAACCGAAACAACGTTGTTCTTTCCCGCCGCGCTTGGCTAGAGCAGACCCAGTCTGAGGTTCGCACCAACTTCCTCAACACCCTCCAGAAGGGCCAGGTTCGTTCCGGCGTTGTTTCCTCGATCGTTAACTTCGGTGCGTTCGTTGATCTTGGCGGTGTAGACGGTCTCGTCCACGTTTCTGAGCTGTCTTGGAAGCACATTGATCACCCGTCCGAGGTTGTTGAAGTTGGCGACGAGGTCACCGTTGAGGTTCTCGACGTCGATATGAACCGCGAGCGTGTTTCGCTTTCGCTCAAGGCCACCCAGGAAGATCCGTGGCAGGCATTTGCCCGCATCCACGCTATCGGTCAGGTTGTGCCGGGCAAGGTCACCAAGCTCGTTCCGTTCGGCGCGTTTGTCCGCGTTGAGGATGGCATTGAGGGCCTCGTTCACATTTCTGAGCTTGCGCAGCGTCACATCGACGCTCCTGAGCAGGTCGCAAAGGTGGGCGATGAGGTCTTCGTTAAGATCATCGACATCGATCTTGAGCGCCGCCGCATCTCGCTGTCGCTGAAGCAGGCTAACGAAGGCGTGGACCCGAACTCTTCGGACTTCGATCCGTCGCTGTACGGTATGGCCGCTGAGTACGATGAGAACGGCAACTACAAGTACCCTGAGGGCTTCGATCCGGAGACCCAGGAGTGGATGGAAGGCTACGACGAGCAGCGCGTTGCTTGGGAGTCTCAGTACGCTGAGGCTCACGCTCGTTGGGAGTCCCACAAGGCTCAGGTTGCTCGTGCGATGGAAGAGGACGCCGAGGCTGCTCCGAAGATTGAGGAGCAGGCATCCTACTCGACCCCGGTTGAGTCGGAAGGCACCCTTGCTTCTGATGAGGCACTCGCAGCGCTTCGCGAGAAGCTAACGAACAACTAATAGTCTCGTTGCCGTTAGGCGCTTGAACTAGACGTTCAGGAGGTGGCCGAGTGGGAAACCACTCGGCCACCTCTTTGTTGCGAGTTATAGTCAAACTGTTCAATCCTGTTTTGGCATGTAAAGCTGCTTGGAACTGGGAGGTCTGTATGGCTTGGGAAGAGATCCAGCGCGGGGGAGCGCACGCTCTTATCAAAGTGCCAGTATTGAAGTCTGTCTCAGTTCCCAGCGCTCACCCACGTGTTGCCCGTCCGCTTTGGATCGGACTTACGGGTGGTATTGGGGCAGGTAAGTCTGCAGTCACGAACGTTTGGCGCGAAATGGGCGCAACGATTGCTGATGGCGACGTGATCGCTCGCGAGATCGCCGGGCCGGATACGGATGCTCTGGCGCACATCATTCAGCGTTTCGGATCCGAGGTTGCTCCGGGCGGCGTGTTAAACAGGGCAAGCCTAGCTAGCATTGTTTTTAACGATGAGAAGGCCCTTGCAGATCTGAATGAGATAACCCACCCACGCATCCGCACGCGCGCATTAGAGATCTTAGAGGCGGCGCCAAATGACGGCCTTGCGGTGTATGACGCGGCTGTTTTGATAGAGGCGAATATGACGCACATGGTTGATGCGGTTGCAGTCGTTGTGGCTGATGAGCAGCACCGTGTAGCTCGTTTGACGGGTATGCGAGGAATGGACGAGCAGGACGCCAGGCGGCGGATTGTGAACCAGATGAGCGATGCCCAGCGGTGCAAACATGCCAGCATCATCATAGAAAACGAGGGGTCATTGGCAGATCTCGATTTCGTGGCCCGCGAGCTCTACCAAATGCTTACTGCAGGCCGTGAAGCTTAGACTAGAAGACATGGAAAACCAGACTGTTGTTCGCCAAGAAGCGCCTTTCGAGGTTGTCTCTGAGTTCTCCCCGTCGGGTGACCAGCCGACGGCTATCAAGGAGCTGGCAGAACGGATCAACGCTGGTGAAAAAGACATCGTCTTGCTCGGCGCCACGGGTACCGGTAAGTCTGCTACAGCCGCGTGGCTGATTGAGCAGATTCAGCGCCCCACGCTGGTGATGGCACCAAATAAGACGCTCGCCGCGCAGCTCGCCGCAGAACTACGCAGTTTGCTACCCAACAATGCGGTTGAGTACTTCGTGTCCTACTACGACTACTACCAGCCGGAAGCGTACGTGCCCCAAACCGACACGTACATCGAAAAAGACTCATCGATTAATGATGAGGTCGAGCGGCTACGCCACTCAGCAACGAACTCTTTGCTTACTAGGCGCGACACGGTTGTCGTAGCATCGGTTTCATGCATATATGGCTTGGGTACGCCTGAAGAATATGTTGCGCGCATGGTAGAACTGCGCGTTGGCATGGAGGTCTCGCGAGATGACCTTTTGCGCGCATTTGTGAACATGCAGTATTCGCGCAATGACATGGCGTTTACGCGCGGCACTTTTCGCGTGCGGGGTGACACTATTGAGATCATTCCCGTTTATGAAGAGCTTGCGATTCGCATTGAGATGTTTGGGGACGAGATTGACGCCCTAGCGTACCTGCACCCGCTTACCGGTGATCTGATTCGCGAAACGGATCACGTGTACCTGTTCCCAGCCTCGCACTACGTTGCTGGTGAGGAACGCATGAAGCGCGCCCTTAAAACCATTGAAGAGGAACTTGATGAGCGCGTTCGGTGGTTTGAAGGACAGAACAAGCTTCTTGAGGCTCAAAGGTTGCGTATGCGCACAACGTACGACCTGGAAATGATGCGCGAGATTGGCACGTGCGCGGGCATTGAGAACTACTCGCGTCATATTGATGGGCGCGGGCCGGGCACGCCGCCGCATACGCTGCTGGATTATTTCCCGGATGATTTTGTGCTGATTATCGACGAGTCGCATGTGACTGTGCCGCAGATTGGTGCCATGTACGAGGGGGATATGTCCCGTAAGCGCACACTGGTTGACCACGGCTTCCGTCTGCCCTCGGCAATGGATAACCGACCGCTTAAGTGGGATGAGTTTCTCGAGCGGATCGGCCAAACGGTGTACATGTCTGCAACCCCTGGACCCTATGAGCTATCCCAAGCTTCGGGTGTGGTGGAGCAGATCATTCGCCCCACCGGCCTCGTGGATCCGAAAATCGTTATTAAACCAACGGAGGGGCAGATTGATGACCTGCTTGGTGAGGTCAATGCGCGCGTGGAGCGGGGCGAGCGCGTGCTTGTTACGACTTTGACCAAGCGTATGGCTGAAGACCTGACGGATTACATGTCGGTTCGCGGTGTACGCGTGGAATACCTACATTCGGATGTGGATACGCTTCGCCGTGTAGAGCTTTTGCGCGAACTACGCCAAGGCAAGTTTGACGTGCTGGTCGGTATTAACCTTTTGCGTGAGGGCTTGGATCTTCCCGAGGTTTCACTGGTTGCGATTTTGGATGCAGACAAGGAAGGCTTCTTGCGTTCTACCACCTCGCTTATTCAGACGATTGGGCGTGCTGCCCGAAACGTTGCCGGTGAGGTCCACATGTACGCCGACAACATTACAGATTCTATGAAACGCGCAATTGATGAGACGGAACGACGTCGCGAGAAGCAGATTGCTTACAACCAGGAACACGGCATTGATCCGCAGCCACTGCGCAAAAAGATCCAGGATGTCACCGATATGCTTGCGCGTGAGGACATTGATACCGAAGAACTATTGGAGGGCGGCTACCGTAAGGCGGTTGCGGATTCACGTCGAGCAGGTGAGGTGAATCTGTCGGCGAGAGCTCGTTTGGCAGCTGCCGCTGAGGACGATCTGGCCGGTCTGATTGATGAGCTGACTAAGCAGATGCACCTGGCTGCTGAGGAACTCCAGTTTGAAGTTGCTGCTCGACTGCGCGATGAGCTGAAGGACCTTAAGCAGGAGCTTCGCCATATGCGCGATGCAAACTAGCCGGTGAGAAGAACCACTGCAGGCATCTCGGCGCAGTGAGCGATTTTGGATAGAATGGCCTTGTCGAGGGGGAGTACTCCCAGAATCACAGCATCGTCAGCACGGTGAAAACCCGGTGTTGTGGCCACTAAGGTGGTGGAGAAGACCTTCGGATAAGCCCTGTTTGGACTACCGAAAGTTTTCAATTGCACGTTCATGCTCTTGGCTGGATCATGCTGGCCATTATTATCCTTGCCTTGATTATCATCGATATTGTCGGGCACGTCCGCACCCCGCATGAGCCCACACTTAAAGAAGCGGCGGTCTGGTCGGTTGCCTACGTCCTTCTTGGCGTAGTTTTTGGGTTTGTAGTCTGGTTCTTCTGGGATTTGCAGTATGCCGGCGAGTATTGGGCCGGTTACATCACTGAAAAGTCGCTGTCTTTGGACAATCTGTTCGTGTTTGTGCTGATCATTTCGGCATTCCGAGTGCCGCGCAAGTACCAACAGAAGGTTCTCCTTTACGGCATTGTGATGGCCCTGGTCTTGCGGCTGGTCTTCATTTTGATCGGTGCTGCGATTATCGAAAAGTTCGCGTGGGTCTTCTACATTTTCGGTATTTGGTTGTTGTACACGGCCTACTCGCAGGTGCGCGAAGGAATCCAGGGGGACGAGGAAGAGGACGAGTACAAGGAGCCTGGATTCGTGCGTTTGGTGCGCAAGGTGTTCCCAGTTACCGATGGGTTCCTTTCGGATAAGATGCTTCACCGCCACGCGGGACGCACTTATCTGACGCCGATGCTTCTGGTCATCATTGCTCTTGGGTCTACGGACATCATGTTTGCGTTCGACTCGATTCCCGCTATCTTTGGTCTTACTAAAGAGCCGTACTTAGTTTTCGCTGCGAACGCGTTCTCGCTACTCGGATTGCGCCAGCTGTACTTCTTGATCGATGGCCTGCTTGAGCGTCTGGTTTACTTGCACTTTGGTCTCGCTGCGATTTTGGGATTCATTGGCGTGAAGCTGGTTTTGCACGCTCTGCACGAGAACAATCTGCCGTTCATCAACTCGGGTATGCCGTTTAACGTTCCCGAAATCGGTATTCCTGCCTCGCTCGGATTTATTGGCGGCACCCTGCTCATAACGGTGGTGGCATCAATGTTGAAGACCCGTGCGGATAATCGTGCGGACTCTTAACTCGCACCCTAAAACTAATGTCGAGGCAATAATCAGGGTTCGCCATTAGGATTTAACCGTGAGTGAAACAGCCGCGACCAAAGACCGCTACCTGGGCCATGTGGGAGTCAGCACGCAAGATGTTGCCCGGGCTAAGCAACTAGGCAAAACCAACTGGGTTGAGAGCACTACTTCCCGGCCAATCAAGGTCATCATTAAGTCCAACCTTTTCACGCTGTTCAACGCGATTTTAACTACGGCCGTAGTGGTTGTATTGCTGGTTGGCAACTGGCGTGACGCGGTGTTTGGCATTGTGATGGTATCCAACGCGGTGATTGGTATTTACTCAGAGATCCGCGCAAAGTACGTGCTGGATAGTTTGGCAATATTGGAGTCCCCAAGGTCTTGGGTGATCCGCGAGGGTAGACAGGTCCAGGTTCCATCGGCAGAGCTGATTTTGGGTGACCTGGTGCTCCTGCGCTCCGGTGATCAGGTTCCAACTGACGGTACCGTTCTGGAAAGCTACGGCTTGCGTGTGGATGAGTCAATGCTGACGGGGGAGTCGGTGCCCGTACGTAAGCGTGATGGCGATTCAGTACTTTCAGGTACAGCTGTGGTTGCGGGCGAGGGTTTGTTTGAGACCTTGAAGGTAGGTGAGGATTCCTACGCGAATCGGCTCACTAAAGAGGCTAAGCAGTTCAAGAAGGTTAAGTCTGAGATCGGGCAGAGCATCAACACGATTTTGAAGTGGATTTCGTGGGTGATCCTTCCGGTTGTGCTACTGCTGGTGGCCTCGCAGTTGCGTTCCGACGAGGGTACTACCTGGCAACACGCGGTGGTGCTCGCCGTTGCGGGTGTGGTGGGCATGATCCCGCAAGGATTGGTACTGCTCACGTCTCTTAACTTTGCGCTTGCCGGGGCGGGTTTAGCCAAGCGTAACGTCCTGATTCAAGAACTTGGTGCGGTTGAGGTTTTAGCCCGCGTGGATCGGCTTTGCCTCGATAAGACAGGTACGATCACTACGGGAGAAATCGCGCCGCAGCAGGTGATTTGTCTGGATGAGTCGATAGAAGAGGACGCCCAAAGCGCTCTTGCGGCAATGGTTGCGGGCGGGGAGAACCAGACCGCGAAAGCCACTATGGCCGGCCTCAGCGGTGTTGAACCGGCGAAGCTAGTGCAGGATGTCCCGTTTGATTCGTCACGCAAATGGTCGGCGGCAGTCACCGACTCGGGTTCCTGGTATTTTGGTGCGCCCGATATTGTGGCAAGCCACGCGGTGAATGCGGCTCAGACTTTAGAGCAGGTTTCGACCTTCGCAAAGCAGGGTGCCCGCGTTGTTTGCCTAGCCCATTCCCCTTTGGATCATATTGATGAGGATAATCCCAGCCTGCCTAAGCAGTTGCAGGCTGTTTTGATCGTAGTTCTGGCAGAGCAGATTAGAGGGGATGCTGCGGAAACGATCTCTTATTTCTTACGCCAAGGTGTTCAGATCAAGGTGATTTCGGGTGACAACCCCAGCACGGTAGCTGCGATCGCTAACCGCGTGGGTGTAAGACGCGGCGAGCCGGTTAAGGTCTTGGACGCGCGCGATTTGCCGCAGGCCGAGGAGGACTTTGTCGAGGCAGTCAATGAGTTTGACGTGTTTGGACGCGTGACTCCAGAAACTAAACGCAAGATGGTAAAAGCATTGCAATCACGTGGACATACGGTTGCCATGACGGGTGACGGGGTGAACGATGTCCTCGCGTTAAAGGATGCGGACCTCGGCATTGCGATGGGTTCAGGAACGCCCGCAACGAGAGCAGTAGCAAAGCTTGTCCTCGTGGACGGTAAATTCTCGAAGTTGCCTCGCGTTGTCGCTGAAGGTCGCCGCATAATTGCGAACATGGAGCGTGTCTCTGCCCTGTTCCTCACCAAAACGGCGATGTCGGCCTTGCTTGCGGTACTGGTCGCGATTTTTGCGTGGCGGTACCCGTTCTTGCCTCGTCACTTGACGATCATTTCGAGTTTAACAATAGGCATTCCTGCGTTCTTCTTGTCATTAACGCCGAATTACCGCAGGTATCGGCCTGGCTTCCTCGAGCGCACACTTCATATCGCGATACCCTCGGGGATAGTTCTGGCAGTTACAGCGCTGGTAGCGCAGAGGTTCTACGCAGCACAGTCACTAGAGGTTGGGTCTACTGTGGCCACGTTGGCCGTGCTCATGGCAGCACTCTACTTGCTGTCTGTGATGTCCCGTCCCATCGTTGCGTACAGAGCGGTTATCCTGTTCGCAATGCTTAGCGCTGGTGTGGCAATAGTACTTATTGAACCTGTGCGTACGTTCTTTGCCCTCACATGGCCCACGCCAACCCAGTGGCTGGGTGTCCTGGTGTTAGCGGCGGTGTGCTCATTCCTGATTGAGTTGGTATTCCGGAACTACTCACGCAAGTTCGGTGATCTTACGCGCATTGTCGGCGACATATACGAGTAGTAAGCGAGCGGTATCCGCTAGTTACCAGGTGTTCTCGTCCGTCTGCTCGGTGCTTGCAGCCAGGCGCTTCGCGATGACTGCGGCGGCCATGAGCTGTAGCTGGTGGAAGACGATGACGGGAACGGTCACGGCCGCCACAATGTGGGGTGGGAAGATGATCGCAGCCATGGGCAGGCCGGTTGCCAGGGATTTTTTCGATCCGCACATGAGTAGGGCGATGTTATCGCCGCGGTTCATCTTGAGCAGGTGACCAGCCTTCCATGAGGCCGTCATCATGATTGCAAGCAAAATGCCAGATGCGATGACGAGGCCAATGGCATCGCTCCAGGTGAGCGTGCTCCACAGGCCCCGAGCTGTAGCGCCGGCAACGGAGGAAGCAACGACGATGAGGATGGTGCCACGGTCAACGGTTTTTGTCAGCCACTTGTTGGCTCGTACAACGCTGCCGAGTTTGGGTTGAAGTAGCTGCCCGATGATGAATGGGATGAGTAGTTTGACGAGGACATCTGCGATTGATCCCCAGCCCACCCCGGTGGATGCGCCCATGATGATCATGACGAGGATGGGAGTGAGTGCCATGCCGAGGATGTTTGAGATGGTGGCGGCACAGACGGCACCGGCTACGTTGCCTCCGGCGATGGAGGTAAACGAGATTGAGCTTTGCACCGTTGAAGGCAGGAGCGTTAGATACAGCAGGCCAAGGGCAAAGGTGGCGCCAAGCCAGGGCCGAAATAGGGGTTCGGTTAAAGCTCCTAGAATCGGGAAGACAAGGAAGGTGGAGGCAAGCACACTGGCTTGTAGTTTCAGGTTCTTTAGGCCTTCAATGATCTCACTGGTGCGAAGCCGCATGCCGTAGACGAGGAATAGGATCATGACGGCTACGGTGCCCATAATGGTGAGGACATCAATCCATTGCGCGGGAATCGGAACGAGGATGCCGATAACTAAGATGGCAAGGATACTGACGATAAACGGATCAAGGTAGCGCAGTAAGACCTTCACGCAATGATGGTACGCCATTGGAGCACATTCGCAGTATCGTGGGAATATGACGACACTTAGCTATGACGTTTCTGGACCGGCCGACGCGCCGGTCATTTTCCTCGGATCTTCACTGGGATCAGACCGCAATATGTGGAATGAGGTTGTGCCCGGACTCGGCGAGTACCGTGTGGTTCGCTTCGATTTCCCCGGCCATGGCCGCTCGCAAGTACCGCAGATTCAGGGGGAGTTAACTCCCGCAATACTGGGGGATTGGATCCTGGAGGTTGCAGACGAGCTCCACGTGGATCGCTTCCACATTGCGGGGCTTTCGCTAGGCGGAATGATGTCGCTTTGGATGGCGATTAATCATACCCGGCGGATCCAGAGCGTGGTCATGATGTGCTCTGGCCCGGTCCTGCTGCCTTCTAGCGCTTGGACAGAGCGTGCTGGCGTGGTTCGCGAGCAGGGGACGAAGGCTCTGGTGGAGGCCACGCTCCAACGCTGGTTCACATCCTCGTTCTACGAGGAGAATGGGCCGGGCGTGCAGCGAACCCGGAAGACCTTCTTGGATTGCGCCGATGAGGGGTACGCCCAGTGCTGTGAGGTAATTGCGAATATGGATAATCGCTCTGGCCTTGGTGGGTTGGAACAGCCGATTACGGTTGTGCGCGCAGAGTTTGACGCTACGTTGCCGGAGGATGCGGCGCTGGAGCTGGTTGCTTCACCTCGTGAGGGTGGCAACGAGCAGGTGAACTTGGCGTGCGTTGAGGGCGCGGCTCATCTGGCGGCTGTAGAACAGCCCGAGCAGGTATTGCAAGCCGTCCTCGCGCATTTGAATAAGTACGCCTAACGCGCGGCTACAAGGCCTTAGGATAATAAGAAGTGCGGGGTGTGGTGACAACCAACCCCGCACTTCGCGTTTGTCTCTACGGATTTGAGATGGGGAAGTCTGAGACGTTAGAGAAGCGTTCAGCCAGATCACCAATGGTTGGCTTCCACTCTCGAACGATGATGTTAGTTACGAGGCCGTGCTCAAAGAACGGGTCTTTTTCGAGAAGGTCGCGGGCCTCTTGGGCGGTTTCAGTACGCATGATTAGAAGTGCGCCTGCGTGGCTGGCCTCGCGTAGGTGGCCAGAGGTGAATAGCTTGCCCTGCCTGTGCAACTTGCGAAGGTATTCGCGGTGCGCAGCGCGCCAGTTGTCGATCAGAGCGAGGAGTTGCGGCTCATATTCATAAATTACGGCGTATGTGTGCATGGCTACATTATCTCTCGGTGTCGAGACTTTTTCAGCTGGACAAGCCGCAAATGTCACATTTTTGAATGATGGAAGCGGGAGCGCGCCCGCCGGAGGTGTAAGCAGCCGGTTAGTTTTGCTGTAATCGAACAAATGTGCGCTTTTAGTCTGGGGTATTTAGGGTAGAGGTGTGAATGATTCGCTAATTGTCCGCGGTGCGCGCCAGCATAATTTGAAAAGTGTTGACCTGGATCTGCCCAGGGGTTCGATGATCGTTTTTACGGGCTTGTCAGGTTCGGGTAAGTCATCGCTGGCTTTCGACACGATTTTCGCGGAGGGACAGCGCCGCTACGTGGAGTCGCTGTCTTCGTACGCGCGCCAGTTTCTGGGCCAGATGGATAAGCCGGACGTAGATTTCATTGAGGGCCTGTCTCCCGCGGTTTCCATTGACCAGAAGTCAACGTCGCGCAACCCGCGTTCAACGGTTGGTACGATCACGGAGATTCACGACTATTTGCGTCTGTTGTACGCCCGAGCGGGTGTGCAACATTGCCCACAGTGTATGGCTGAGATTACAGCCCAAACTCCGCAGCAGATCGTGGACTCGGTATTGGAGCTTCCCGAGCGCACGCGGTTTCTGGTCCTCGCTCCGCTGGTTAGAGGACGGAAGGGCGAATATCAGGATCTGTTTGATGAGATGCGCCAAAAAGGCTTTGCGCGAGTTCGCGTAGATGGTGAGCAGCTTCGCCTCGATCAAGATATCCAGCTGGATAAGAATCTAAAGCACACCATCGACGTTGTAGTGGACCGTCTGGTGATTAAAGATGGGCTCCGCCAGCGCCTCACGGATTCGGTTGAGACCGCCCTGGAGCTGGCAAACGGCATCGTGGTGATCGAGCGAATCGATTTGAACGATGACGACCCGCACCGCTCGCGCCGTTATTCAGAGGCCCGGGCGTGCCCGAATGGTCACCCGTTGATGCTCGAGGAGATTGAGCCACGCACCTTCTCATTTAACGCTCCTTACGGTGCGTGCCCGGAGTGCTCTGGTATTGGTTCGAAGCTGGAAGTGGATCCGGATCTGCTGGTGCCAGATGAGGACGTTTCGCTAAAAGATGGCGCGATTGCCGTCTGGACGGCTAACAACAAGTACCACGCGAACCTGCTGAAAGCATTGGCTAAGCAGCTCGATTTTTCGATGACTACGCCGTGGAAGGATTTGCCAAAGAAGATCCAAAAGGCGGTTCTGTACGGCAATGACTACGAGGTGCACGTTCGGTACAAGAACCGGTGGGGAAGACAACGTTCTTACACCACTGGGTTTGAAGGCGCAGTTAACTACATTGAGCGCAAGCGTTCAGAAACGGAGTCAGAGAACCAGCTGGAGCGCCTGGATTCATTTATGAGGGAGGTGCCCTGCCCGGTTTGTGAAGGGGCACGTCTTAAGCCTGAGGTTCTGGCCGTCACGATTGGTGATCTGTCGATCGCTGCGCTTTCAAATCTGTCGATCTTGGAAGCTCGCGACTTCTTGAAGAATGTACACCTACAGGGCAGGGCTAAGCAGATTGCAGCCCCGGTGCTGACCGAGATTTTGGTGCGCCTAAACTTCTTGGTGGATGTTGGGTTGAACTATTTGACGCTCTCACGCTCCGCGGGCACACTTTCGGGAGGTGAAGCGCAGCGCATCAGGCTGGCCACGCAGATCGGCTCGGGCCTGGTAGGCGTACTGTACGTGCTTGATGAGCCCTCCATTGGCTTGCACCAGCGCGACAATAGGCGCCTTATTGACACGTTGATTCGCCTGCGCGACCTCGGAAATACTCTGATTGTTGTCGAGCATGATGAAGAAACAATGGAGGCCGCTGATTGGATTGTTGATATCGGGCCAGGCGCCGGCGAGTACGGTGGCCAGATCGTTCACTCTGGCACTTTGAAGGAACTGAAGGCGAACAAGAAGTCAATTACGGGAGACTATCTCTCGGGGCGTAAGTCGATCGCTACGCCGAAAGAACGACGCGCTGTTGATCCGCAACGCATGTTGACGGTGCGAGGAGCGGTGGAGAACAACCTCCAAAACCTGACGGTTGATTTTCCTCTCGGGCTTTTTGTGGCGGTAACGGGTGTTTCGGGCTCGGGTAAGTCCACTTTGGTCAATACGATTTTGTACCGTTCCCTAGCCTCGAAACTGAACCGCGCGCAGATTGTGCCGGGCCGTCACCGCACTATTTCGGGTGTGGAGGAGCTCGACAAGGTCGTGCACGTAGATCAATCGCCAATTGGGCGAACGCCGCGTTCAAACCCGGCCACGTACACGGGTGTGTGGGATCACGTGCGGACGCTATTTGCTGAGACACAGGAGTCGAAGGTGCGCGGCTACAAGCCGGGCCGATTCTCATTTAACGTTAAGGGAGGGCGCTGTGAGTCCTGTAAGGGCGATGGCACCATCAAGATTGAGATGAACTTCCTTCCCGACGTGTACGTGCCCTGCGAAGTCTGTGGCGGTAAACGCTATAACCGCGAGACCTTGGAAATCGAGTACAAGGGCAAGACTGTTTCAGACATTTTGGACATGCCCATTTCAGAGGGTGCGAAGTTTTTTGAGCACATCCCGCGGATAGCGCGGCATTTGAACACGCTAGTTGAGGTAGGTCTGGGGTATGTGCGCCTGGGCCAGTCCGCAACCACACTCTCGGGTGGGGAAGCGCAGCGCGTTAAGTTGGCTGCGGAGCTGCAGAAGCGTTCGCGTGGCCGCACGGTGTACGTTTTGGATGAGCCCACCACGGGTCTTCACAGTGAGGACATCCGCAAGTTGCTCCTCGTATTGCAGGGCCTGGTTGATAAAGGCAATACGGTGATTGTCATTGAGCACAATCTGGACGTGATTAAGTCTGCTGATTGGGTTATCGATATGGGGCCTGAGGGAGGCTCTGGTGGCGGCAAGGTGATAGCGCAGGGAACCCCGGAGCAGGTCTCTGAGGTAAAGGGCTCTTTCACCGGCCAATATTTGGCGAAGATCCTCGCTAAATAGCGTTGTTCCTCTCCAAATATCGCGCCCTCTAATCTGATACCGCTTCGTCTAAGCGTGGCTTGCAATCCGCGACGTTTAGATTTGGTGAACCGGTCGCACAGAGATGACTTCAACTGTGGCGTCCTCAGTTGTTTCGAGGGCGAGTCGCACGGCTTTTGCAATCGACTCGGGGCGCACGTGATCGCTCGGATTGTAGTCACGGCCGGCCTGCTCTTGAATTTCCACCTGCATGTCGGTATCTACCCGGCCCGGATGCACAGAACTGACGCGAACCGCGGCCCGCTCTTCTTCGCGGAGCGCGTCCGTCATGGCTCGAAGCGCGAATTTGGACGCGGAGTACAGGCCACCACCCGCCTTTGAATTGAAGCCGGAGCCAGAGTTGATGGCAACCACCTGGCCGCGCGCATTGCGCAGTGCCGGTAGCAGGTACTTCACTAGACTCGCCTGGGCTATAACGTTCACGTTTAGGATCGTCTCCCAGTCTTCGCGCGTGGCTTCGGCAATAGTTTTACCCATGGAGATGCCGGCACTCAACACTAGTGCATCGAGCTTGTCGATCTTGGCGCATGCTTCGCGCACGGCCTCCTCGTCGGTAATGTCAACCGCCCAGGGTTGTGCGGATTCGAGGGCGGAAGCTACGCTCCCGGTTGCGTCCGAGCGTCCGCCCACAAGAACGTGCCAATCCTTGGAGAGGCCTTCGCAAATGGCGCGCCCAATCCCGCGGCTACCGCCGGTTACAAGTACGGTTTTTCTGCTCATATTTCAAGCCTAGGGGATCATCTGAGGCCCGGCTCGACTTGGCGTAGAGAGCTTCGATCTCATGGGCAAAATCTCGCGCGACCTCGGCTCGCTTCAGTTTCATAGAGGGCGTGAGGTAGCCATTGTCAACGGTGAACTCCGCGTTGATGATGCGGAACTTGCGGATCGATTCGGCTTTGGAAACCGACTTGTTAGCTCGAGCGATTGCTTTGTCTAGTGATGCGATGACGCGCGGATGCTGGGCCGCCTGCGTGACATCCATGTTTTCAAGACCGTGGTTGACCAGCCAGGTGGGAAGCATTTCGCGGTCAAGGGTGATAAGTGCACCAATGAAGGGCTTTTGATCGCCAACCACGATCACATGGGAGACGAGCGGGTGGGTAACCAATGATTCCTCGAGGCCCGCGGGCGCTACGTTCTTGCCGCCTGCAGTGACGATAATGTCTTTCTTCCGACCGGTAATGTAGAGGTTCCCACGCCTATCCATGTGGCCGATGTCGCCGGTGTGGAACCAGCCGTCCTCGTCGAATGCTTCGGCGCTGGCTTCTGGGTTGTTCATGTAACCGGGGGTGATGGAGACACCTTTGACGAGGATCTCGCCTTCGTCGTTGAGCGTGATGGTGTTGCCGGGCAGAACTTGGCCGACGGATCCCATGATCGGGTTGCGAGGGTCGGACAGGCTGATCGGGCCGGTGCTTTCGGATAGTCCCCAACCTTCGTAGACTGTAAGGCCCATGCCGCGGAAGAAGTGTCCGAGTGTGGGGGACAGGGGCGCTCCACCGGAGACAATGTACTTCATGTTGGGGCCGAGTAGGCGGCGAATTTTGCTGAGCACAATCCGGTCAGCCCACGTTCGTTTGCGACGTTGCGCAACGGTTGGGCCAAACGTGGTTTCCATTGCTTTGGAGTAGTCGATTGCAGCCTGGGCTGCCCAGCGGAACAGTTTGCGCTTGGTTCCCTTGCCGGCCTTAGCTTCGGCGGCGTTGTAGATCTTCTCAAGTACCCGCGGCACGAGAAGCAGCAGTGAAGGCTGGAAGCTTTCGATATCGGCAAGCAGGTTCTTAGTGTTGGGGGAGTGGCTGAACACGCCTCGCCCAGAAAGTACTGCAAGCTGAACAAAGCGAGCCAAAACATGGGCAAGGGGAAGGAATAGCAGGAAGCGCGTCTGAGTGGAGTAAAGAATGTTTGGAACCACTTGCGCGATGGCTTTGGTGGTGCCTACAAAGTTTCGATGGGTGAGGATTACGCCCTTGGGAACGCCCGTGGTGCCGGAGGTGTAGATGACCGTTGCAATGGAATCTACGTCAACTTCTGCCTGCACTGCGCGTAGCGTGTCCTCGCCAATGGAGGTGGCTGCCTCCAGGATGGTGCGGATAGCGCCGGATTCGAAGGTCATGATTCGTCCAACGGTTGGCGTGTTTGCGTGTTCGATTAGTTGGGCGCGCGCGTGGGTATCACAGATAGCGATGCGCACGTTAGAGTCTTTGCAGATCCATTCGATTTGGTTTACCGAGTCGGACTCGTAGATGGGCACCACGATCACGCCAATGGAGAGGGCCGCCAGGTCGATGAGAGTCCATTCCGGCCTCGTCGATGACATGATTGCTAGCGCATCGCCCTGTTTTAGCCCTAAGCCCAGCAGGCCGCGTGCGATGTCGTCAATTTCTGTGACGAAGCGTTTTGCCGATACCTCGTACCATCCGCCTACTTCGCGACGGCGTTCCATGACAACTTCGTTTGGTCGGCGGCTTGCGCGTTCACGCAGCGCGGTGAGGATCGTTTCGTTTTGGTCGATTGTGTATTCGGCCTTGTTGGTGTGGGTTTGCGTGATTAGGCGAGTCATCGGCGCTCCTTTGGAAACTTTTAGTTTCGTTAATGATTCCAATAGGTTTTGTAGGCGTCGAATACACAATTGTATGTTTAAGAAACCAGATGACGGCCGACGTGTTTGCTTGCGTCGATTATCCGTTTAATGCAGGCTGATAACTTTCATTTTGAGGCGGGAGGGGAACTGGAAGTGGTTTTGCGGCACACTTTGACGGTAACTCCCGTTGGTGAGCTGAGCCTGGTTGCGCAGGGTGATTTTTTGGTGGGTGTGTATTTTCCTGATCATCATCCGGCGCCCGGCGTACAGGATTTGGGTGTGTGGGTGTCACCGGCAGATAGTGTGCTGAGCGCGGCTGCGGATCAGATACACGAGTTTTTGGCAGGGGAGCGGCTGGAGTTCTCTGTCCCGCTCCGGTTACCGGATTCGGGTTTTTACACGGAGGTTTGGCGGTGCTTACAAAGGATCCCATACAGCGCTGTTTCAACTTATAAGGAAGTTGCGCAGGCCGTGGGGAGGCCGCGCTCGTATCGGGCGGTGGGCACGGCTGTGGGACATAATCCGTTGTCGATTGTTGTGCCGTGTCACCGAGTAATCGCATCGGATGGCACGCTGTCGGGTTACGCGGGTGGTGTGGAGCGTAAACGCATGCTTCTGCAGTTGGAGTACCGCGTGGCCCGCGCCCGAGGGCTGGACGCGCAAGAGCCGGACTTGTTCACACAAATGTGAATGCGATTCTGCTCGGATCTGACATGACTGACTACGAGGTTGAAGTTGCTTTTGAAGCGAATGCATAGGATACATAAGTTTTAGAAGTAGCCCACAAGGACAGGATTCTTATTCGTGTGCTTTGTAAAGTTAAGAGCCGCTCATTTGCAGGTGCATTTGAGCGGCTCTTAACTATTTGGTTGTGCGTGGTTTAGAAGCGGTTTTTCCTGCTCCGGATGGCCACTAGTAATCCACCAGTTGCTAGCAGGAACAGCGCGGCATACAGCGGATAAGCTGCGTTGAGCCCCGTTTTTGCTAGCCTTTGCTTTGCACCGGACTGTGTGGGTGTAGATCCGGTTGGCGTTGTCTGTTCCGTTTCTACTGAGGGTATCGTCTCGGATGACTCTGTTGTCTCAGATTCCGTCGGCTCAGTAGTTTCTGGCTCAGTCGGATCCGTTGGTTCCGGCTGCGGAGTAGGCTCCGTCTGATCACCGGTTGTTTCGATAGTGGTAGGAGTCGACTCCGTCTCATCACCGGTTGTTTCGGTAGTGGTAGGAACGGTCTTGTCCTTCCACACGGCCGTGATGGTCGTGTCCTCATTC